>CBFGIT010000015.1:0-74845 GCA_965648905.1 Caldifarciminota bacterium | reverse complement strand
TGGGACCCGCGAACGCATCGGGCCTGGGCGCGGGCCGCCGAACCCCCCGGGGCGGCGGCAGGCACAGGGGTTGCCGAAAGGACTGGGGCAGAGGAAGGCGTAACCGCTTCGCCTGGGGCTGCCCAATGGGTTTCGGCCGGGGTCGGGGCAGGGGGTTCCGAAAGGGGAACCGTCCCCCTTACCAGCCGGGGGATGGTCATATGGTAGGACGAAGGTAGAATGCAGAAGGCAGAATACAGATTGCAGAGTGCAGAATGGCAGAGGTGCAGAAAAGACGAAAGTAGGCAGGAGTGCGGACAAAGGCCGAAGGCAGAGTGAGAATCGATTGCCAAGATGGGCTCCTGCGGACACCCGGTGCCAGCGCGGCTTTCTGAAGACAGGGCCAGACCTGCCCGCCTGCCTGGGCGCGGGCAGGCCCGACTGGTGATAGTATCGGAGGTTGGCGCAATCTGGAAATCGAGCCGTTCCTGGGTTACACTGCGCCTAAATACCTGGGTGCCTTTCATGTCACCTGACGGGTGAAGTATTTGCGTGCTCATTAAGACGCCGGCGACTGAAGCAAGGCAGCCTCTCTTCTTGACTCCAGTTCACACCGCAATATCGGAACTAGGGGCGGGGCCTTGATTCAGCTTGACCGGTTACATCAGACAGGTATAATGTAGTCAGTGGTGCTGGTTCGCACCGAAATACAGAGGCAGCGTCCGCCCCGGCCGGGCGCTGACTTGTTTGCGTTGTTTCCATATCGGAGGTAGTTCACGTGAAAAGAAGTCTCCTGTTCGTGCTGCTGCTTCTTATTGCGGCTTCATTCGCCGAAGACGGCGCCCGGTATCTGGTCGTGACGACCGATGCCCTCTATCAGTCAATCCAGCCGCTGGTGGTCTGGAAGCAGGCAACCGGACTCACGACCAAGGTCGTGAAGCTTTCTGAAATTGGATCAGATACGACCGCCATCAAGAACTACATCAAGAACGCATACAGCACTTGGCCGACGCCGCCCGAGTATGTGTTGCTGGTCGGCGCACCGGTCAACCTGCCGGCACGGCGCTACACGGTGCAGGGCAGCAGTTCGTACTACTCGGACAATATCTACGGGGACATGACCGGCGACTTTGAAGCCGAGTTGCCGGTGGGGCGATTTCCGGCCCGCTCTACGGCACAGCTCGACCTGATGGTTGCCAAGACTCTCGCCTATGAACGAACGCCCGACATTACTGACAGCCTGTGGATGCGCCGTCTAACTACGATTGTCCGCGAGGGCGGGGACTCAGACGACACAATCTACTGGAACAATGTTCGAAGGGCGGCGAGTCAGGCAGGTGCGGCCGGCTTCGTCCGGTGCGACTCTCTCTCTTATGCCCGCGGTCACAGCGCGAGCCACGTCGTCGCGTCGGTGACCGCCGGTACCGGTCTTGTCCTTTACCGCGGCACTGCCGGCGGCAATTGGTATCAGCCATTCAACGTCGACCCGGCCCAGACCAATAACGGCAAGATGCTGCCGATAATCCTCTCGATGACTTGCGAGACAATGACACTTGCACCCGGAGAATCAATGGTCGGGGATGCTTGGATGAAGGCCGGTACATCCTCAAACATGCGCGGCGCGGTTGCCTTTTTTGGCAACACCCATTCGGCAGCCAATGTCGCCCGGCAACGCGGTGCGGTGTGCCGGGGATTCTTAGACGGTCTGTTCCTTGAACACGCAGAACGGCTGGGCATTGCCGCACTCCGTGCCAAGCGGCAGCTTCGCCTCGAGTTCCCAACCTATACCAGCGACTACCGTGGCTTCAACCTACTTGGCGACCCTGCTCTGCCAATTTGGACCGGCACGCCCCGGGCGCTGGATGTCGCCCACCCGACATCACTCGAACCCGGCCCTCAGACTCTGCACGTAATCGTGACTCAGGCCGGGACTCCGGTTGCCGGTGCATTGGTATGTGCATCAATGGATACAACGGTCTACGCCACCGCACTCACCAATCCGGACGGAGAAGTTTTCCTGGACATCAATCCACCTGACACCGGTGAGATGCGTCTCGTGGTTACGGGTCGGAACCTGTACCCGTATGATGTTTTCGTGCCGGTGATATACACCGCTACTTCCGAGCCGCCACGTTTGGGACCCGCTCCTGATGTATACGTCAGGGCTCTGCCCAGTGTGTTTCGACATTCAACGACCATCAGCGTCATGACGCTCGGCGACCCTTCATGCTTCATCCGCCTGTACGATGCCGGTGGTCGACTCGTGCACGAGCAAAAGACCGGCCCGCAGCTTCGAATCGGCGAGTGTCTGGCGCCCGGCGTGTACTTCTGCTCCCTAGAGGATGCTTCCGGTTGTCGCCTGACCGGCACCAGACTGACCAAACTGGACTAGCCCGTGACCGGATTGTCATGTTCAACCCGTGACTGAGCCACGGATTTCGTGCAGGTATCTGAGGTGAAGGTTCGAATTCCGGGTCCGGTCAGCACTGCGAGTTCTGTGACTTCTGTAATTGGACCGACGCCGGGTGGCAGATTGTGCTTGACAGGAGCGATTAGGCACTTATACTGTCCGGTCTGAGATTCTAGAGAAGCTGGTTCCAGCTTTCTAAGAATGCCGGCCAAGGAAGTGCAAGGCCGGCGACGGATCCCCAGTAAGGCAGACAGCAGGTAGCGGCGAACCGGCAAGGCGTACAGCAGCAGCGACGAACTGGTCAGTCAGTAAGTCCCGCCCGCAACAAACCCCGGGCAAGGAGAAGACGATGCTTCAGGATGAACTCAAAAGGATGAAGATAACCGACCTATATGAGATGGCCGAGAAACTCGGCATTCCGGACTTCCGCGACAAGAAGAAGCAGGGGTTGGTGATGTCGATTCTCGAGGCTCAAGCACGTCAACGCCACACCGATGGCGACGGTGTAGAGGTGTCGGGCGTGCTCGAGATTCTCGAAGAGGGTTTCGGATTCCTGCGTTCGCCGGACTACAGTTATCTGCCTTCGTCGGATGACATCTACGTTTCCCCGTCACAGGTCAAGCGCTTTGGACTTCGAACCGGCGACACGGTCATCGGTCGGGCCCGGCCGCCGCGCAATTCCGAGCGCTACTTTGCGCTGCTGAAGATCGACACGGTGAACGGCACGCCGCTTGAAGCGGATCGACGGCGCATTCCGTTTGATGCGCTCACGCCGCTCTACCCGCAGGAGCGCATTCGACTGGAGATACCGGAGAGGAACGACTTCTCGATGAGGGTCGAGGACCTCTTCGTGCCGATTGGTAAGGGTCAACGCGGACTGATTGTCTCGCCACCGCGTGCCGGCAAGACCATCCTGATGCAGAAGATCGCCAATTCGATTACCACCAATCACCCGGAGATCACGCTGATCGTGCTGCTGATTGACGAACGGCCTGAAGAGGTGACGGACATGGAGCGCTCGGTCAAGGCCGAGGTGATATCCTCTACCTTCGACGAGGTCCCCGAACGTCACGTCCAGGTCGCCGACATGGTGCTCGAGAAGGCGAAACGGCTGGTTGAGAGCAAGCACGATGTCGTCATCTTGCTTGATTCTATCACCCGGCTTGCCCGCGCCCACAACCTTGTGGTGCCTCACTCTGGCCGGACACTCTCGGGGGGGCTTGATTCTAATGCTCTGCAGAAGCCAAAGAAGTTCTTCGGTGCTGCGCGCAACATCGAGGAAGGTGGCAGCTTGACAATCATCGCGACCGCTTTGGTTGAGACCGGCTCGCGCATGGACGAAGTCATCTTCGAGGAGTTCAAGGGCACCGGCAACATGGAGTTGATCCTCGACCGCAAACTTGCCGACCGCCGGCTGTTCCCGGCGATCGACCTCCAGCGATCCGGCACCCGCAAAGAGGAGCTGCTTCTGTCTGAGTTCGAACTTAATCGCATCTGGGTCATGCGCAAACTGCTGGCTGAGCTCAACCCAGTCGAAATGATGGAGTTTGTCCTTGACAAGATGCGTTTGACTCGCGACAATAAGGAGTTCCTGAGTTCGATGAGCGAAAGCTAGGTAATCATGAAACCAAAGATCCATCCCAAGTATGACGCTGCGGTCATCACCTGCGCCTGCGGCAACGTCATCAAGACACGTTCCACGAAACCGAAGATGAGCGTTGATATCTGCTCGGCCTGTCATCCTTTCTTCACTGGCAAACAGAAGCTGGTCGACACCGCGGGCCGAGTCGAGAAGTATCGACGCAAGTACGGGACGGCGACAACTCCGGCCGCAGCGAAGAAGTCAAGCACATGACAACTGGCGCGCGGGTCGATTCCTCTCAGGTTGAAGCTCTGGTCGAGCGGCTGGGCCGACTGCAGGTGTTTCTTTGACCTTCCGCGGCTACGCGCCGAGCTGACCGAGCTGACCGGACAGACAACCAAGCCCGACTTCTGGAACGACATCCGGCGGGCTCAGGAAGTGATGCGCCGCGTCGCGGTCCTCAATGACCTGCTTGGCCGGGTTGACCGTCTGGAGCGGGAGTTAGAGGACACCCGTGAACTGCTGGCACTGTTTGAGTCAGAGGACGACGACTCGTCGCAGCGCGAGCTTGCGAGCCAGCTCGCGGTCGTCAGTCGGAACATCGAGGCGTTGGAGGAAAGGGCGATGTTCTCCTCGCCCGAGGATGCCCGGGCGGCTATCCTCTCTATTCATCCCGGTGCCGGCGGCACCGAGTCGTGCGACTGGGCTGAGATGCTCTACCGGATGTATCAGCGCTACTTGGAAAGGCAGGGGCTGGAGTTCCGTGTGCTCGACCTCCAGCCGAACGAAGAAGCCGGCATCAAGGACGTAACTCTTGAGGTCAGCGGTACCTATGCCTACGGACTACTGAAGTCCGAGATTGGCGTGCACCGGCTGGTCAGAGTGTCGCCGTTCGACGCCAACGGCCGCCGGCACACCAGCTTCGCCGCGGTCTCGGTCTATCCGGAAGTCGAGGAGATCGAAGTCGAGGTCAATCCCGCCGACCTCAAGATCGACACTTTTCGGGCCGGTGGGCACGGCGGTCAGAACGTCAACAAGGTCAGTTCGGCGGTGCGCATCACCCATGTGCCGACCGGCATCATCGTTTCGTGTCAGAACGAACGGTCTCAGTTTCAGAACAAGCAGAATGCGTTCAAGGTCCTCCGTTCTAGGCTGTACGACTACTACCATCGCGAGCAGGACCAAGCCCGGGCCAAGTACGAGGCGGCGAAGACCGATATCGCCTGGGGACACCAGATTCGTTCCTACGTCTTCTTCCCATACCAGCTTGTCAAGGACCATCGGACCGCGTTCGAGACCCACGATGTCGAGGCGGTCATGGACGGGAAGCTGGAAGACTTCGTCCGCGCCTTCTTGACCCAGCGCACTGCGCCAACATGAACTTGACATGTACCGTTTATCGAGTATTAGAATGCGGCTTGTTTGGAACCATAACCGCCGGTCGGGCAGATCCGGCCGGCTCAAAACGGAGGTATAGATGAAAGTAGCGGTCGACAAAGAACTCTGCACCGGCTGCGAGCTGTGCGTTAACACCTGTCCGGACGTCTTCGAGATGGACGGTGACACGGCCCAAGTCAAGGTCGAGGCAGTAACCGACGCGACTGAAGAGTGCGTCCAGCAGGCGGCTGAGGACTGCCCGGCCAGCGCAATCAAGGTTGAGGGGTAGTCTACCTCGATCGGCTGATTGCCGGGCAGGTGCGGTTCTCAGTCCTGCTGCGTAGGAGTCGGGGTCAGCACCGGCTAGCATCCTCTGCCGGTGCTGACCTGCTGGCGACGGACACAGATAATCACCGAGCCGCCGGATTGCCGACTGCCCCGGTCGGAGTTCTTGTAGCCGATCCGTACAGCGTGGACACTGGTCGCCTGCCGAGTAATTCCCCAAGAACTGTCCGTTGATGGGTGTCAAACTTACTTCCCAGTTAGCGGGAAGACCAAGACCGTAGCCTTGGTATATGCTGGCAGGCATGGTCTACATTGAAAGACTCGACCGGGCAACTATCGGCCGCTCTTGCTTTGCTGGCGTTTCTCGGTATGCTTGCGTCGTGCCAGTAGTTCGCGTCGCTCTGTTGCTTGACAAGCGCCGCGATTTTAATACATTAAACTGTGTCCTGTAATCATGAGCTAACCATAAGGAGGCCTTGGTGATTCAGGAGTTCAAAGACGGCGGTGGCATCATGTGGTTTCTGCTTGCCTGCGCCGTCATGGGTGTGGCGTTGTCGCTCGAACGCGCGTTCACGCTCACCCTGCGTCTTCGGTTGAACGTCAAGCGGTTCAGTCAGGAGTTGATTGAGGCGATCGGCAAGGGCGGAGTGAAGGCCGGCATCGATCTGTGCAAGAACACCCCGAGCCCGGCCGCACGCGTCCTCGCCGCTGCCCTGGAGAAAGCCGACCAGGGTAAGACACAGATGGAAGATGCCATTGTCCGGACCGGCGCGACCGAGCTGGCGTTTCTGGACCGGGGCATGGCGTTGATTGCCGGTCTTACGACGGTGGCACCGTTCATCGGATTCCTTGGTACAGTCACCGGCATGATCGGTGCGTTCAAGGCGGTCGCGGCCGTTGGTGAGGTAGAGGCCACGGTGGTTGCCTCCGGCATTGCCGAAGCGCTGATTACCACCAAGTGGGGACTGCTGATTGCGACCCCGCTGGCGATCGTACACATCCTGTTCCAGGGCCGTGTGAACGGCTACCTGCGTGACATGGAGACCGCAGCCAGTGAGCTGCTTGACTTCCTGGTTTCGAAAGGGCTGATTGCCCGGGAACGGGTGATGGCGGTCACCAAGATGACATCCCCGGAGTAAGACACCTGTGAGCAGAACCGTGTTCGTCCGGGAGAACTAGAATGGCCCTAAGCCTGAGAAAGAAGCACGGAGTCGGGCGGCCTCAGATCCCGACCGCTTCGACCGGCGACATCGCCTTCCTCATCTTGATTTTCTTCATGTCCACCAGCATGTTCGCCAAGGAGAAGGGGCTGAAGATTGTCCTGCCCGAACAGGGCGAGGCAGTCAAGATAAAACCCGAAAACATCCTGACCGTTGCGGTGAACCCGGCAGGCCAGGTTCTGGTCGGCGACCGAATAGTCAACGTCGACCAGGTCCAGGAGCTAGTCGCCGAACGCCTGGCCGAGAACAAGGACTTGGCGATCGCGCTGCGGGTCAGCCGCAAGGCTCCGTATGAGGTCATGGTCAAAGTCTTCGACGAACTGAAGCTGGCCAAGGCCGAACGCGTCAGCCTGATGCCGGTACTTGAAGAGGAAGGGACTGGGCCGTGAAACGCATCGAAGGCAAGAAGCAGTCTTCCCCTGACATCCCGACCGCCTCAACCGGGGACATTGCTTTCCTGCTCATTATCTTCTTCCTCGTCGGCACGACGTTCCGAGCCGGGCAGGGCCTCAAGGTCGTGCTGCCTCAAGCCCAGTCCACCGAGCGTATCTTGAAACGCCGTAACACCGAGAACATTTGGATCGACAAGGCCGGGCGTATCTCGATAAGCGACAATCTGGTTACCCCTGCCGGAGTGACCGCGGTGATGACCGACCGCGTGATTGAAAACCCCGATATCGTGGTCGTTCTGCAGGCCGACAAGGACGTTCCCTACGGCTATGTGACCGATGTGCTCGAAGCACTCAAGCCTGCCCGTGCCCTGAAGGTGACCTTCGCGACCGGCTACCGAATGGAAGGAAGCTAGCATGGCAGAACGAGTCGGCATACAGTTCCTCGAGTGGGAAGACCACTACTACGCCGTGGCGATACGCACCGCCACTGCGGTTGCGCTGGTTCTGATTATGGCGGCCTTTCTCGTCCTGCCTCGGGAGTTCGTGGTTCAACCGTATCAACTCAGGCGCTCCGTGGCGACAATTATGGAGGCGCTGCCGCCTGAACTCGAGAAGATCGCCGAGCCTCCCAAGGCCGAGAAGCCCGCTACTGTCCCGGTTGCCGCGCAGACCGAGGCTGAAGTAGAGCAGCAAACGATTGAAGCAACGACGTTCACCGAAGTAATCAGGCGTACCGAAGAAACCGACATTCCGGTAGTACCTTTCTGGAAGGTCGAGGTCAAGCCCCAGCCGGTCAACATTCCGGTCCCGAACTATCCGGACATGGCGCGTCAGGCAGGAATCGAGGGCCAGGCTGTAATCGAGGCCCTCGTCGACGTTGACGGCGGCATTGCGGACGCTAGGATATTGAAGAGCTCGGGCAATACTTCGCTCGATGCGGCTGCGGTAGACGCGGCGATGCGAGCGAAGTTTTCGCCGGCAAAGCAGCGTGACAAGGCAGTCAGGGTATGGGTGTCCATCCCGTTCCGTTTCACGCTGCAGTAGCGCGATGAGACTGATCAGTCCAAAGTCTCAAGAGACAGCCCGGACCGCCGGGCTGGTGACAGCGAAGACCCGTGGCCGCTGGCCGCGGGAGTCCGAAGATATGACCGACATAGCATCTCTAACAAAGGAGGAGTCTGATGCGTAACGTGCTATGTTTTGTCCTGCTTGTCCCGGTGCTGGCACTGGGAGCAGGGAATCTGCGATCCGAGACGGTGGTCGCGCCGCCGGTCGGTCCGCAGGTTACAGGTAGCCCGGCCAGGTTCAGCGGGTCGCCTGTGCCACCTAAGGCGTTGTGGCTCGGAACGGTCGACACGGTTGGCGGAACAATCTACGACTGGGTCGCGAACGGACCGACCTACCGTTTCTGCGTGAACTCGCCCGGCTCTGGCTTGCACCTGCTGTGGATGTACTCAAACGACACAACAGGCAACCAGCCGGACCGGAACATGCGCTACCAGTACTACGACTACTCACAGGGTACGTACAACTGGCTTGACCCGGATTTCATGCTTTCCGGCGTGAACGTCTCCACGGCACGCTCCGGCTTCGGCAGCCTCTCGGCTGACCCGACCACCGGTGCAGCAGTGGTGTCATACCACCAGACCGACATCGCCCCCATCTACCCACTTGTTGCACGTGACATCGCGGCTGGTGCCGGCATTTTCGAGTATTGCAGTGGCGACCCCGACCTCAATGCCTACCTGTGGCCGCCGGTCAGCGTTGGCAATGACCGGACTATCCATTTGGCCCTGAGCGATGACGCATCACGGGACAACATGTTCTATAGCCGTGCCGCGACGTGGTGCACGTGGGATCCACCCGCCCAGGTAACGCCGGTAGCACCTGAGTTTCCAACCTACACGATCGTTGCTTCGCAGGCAAGCCCCAAGGTCTGCCTAGCCTGGTCCGCAACTGGAGCGAGTAACGGCGGGAACGGTTACTACCGGATCTCGAGCGACGGTGGTACGAACTGGGACCCCGAGGTTGAGATGACTTTCCCACCTGCCTACAGCGGTGGCGGCGACACGAGTTCTTACTACTGGATTACTTCCATCAATCCGTTTCTGGATGCGGAGGACCGGCTGCACATCGTCGTGAACACGCTGCCGATCATTAACGACACGGTCTTTCTCTTCCCCAGCGAAATCTGGCACTGGTGTGCTGAGAACAGCCCGGAGTGGTCATTTATCGCCCGGGCTGATCTCGAGGCGCACACCAGTCCGAATCCGTGCGGGACCAACGCCACAATGGCCTGCAGGCCGATGCTTGGTCGGGACAACGATGGCAACCTGTTCTGCACCTGGGAGCAGTTTGACCCGACAAACATCGAGCCGTCGACCAACCTGTTCCGCGCCGACGTGTGGGTCTCTGGCTCCAATGACGGCGGTCTGACCTGGACCGAACCGCAGATGGTCAACTCGCAGGGCACGGCTTCCCACCGGTTCCCATCAATCAGCGACATCGCAATTGATGGTGGTGACTGCGATACGGTCTGCATTCTCTATCAGGCTGACGCGATCGCCGGACTCAAGGCTGGTTCCTCACCGGTCGGCGACTGGAGCTTCAACCCGATGCTCCTCTCAAAGATACCGAGGAACTTGATTATCCCGGATGGCGTTGCCGAGGCTGGGAACGTGGTGCCGGCGCGCGTTGCTCTGAGCGCCTCGCCCAATCCGGTTCACGGCCGCGCTCAGATATCGTATGCGCTTCCGCGCGGCGGCGACGTATCACTCGTTGTGAGCGACGTGGCCGGCCGGCCCGTGAAGACACTGGTCTCGGGCAAGCGTGAGCCCGGACGCTACAGCACGACGCTGGATGCAAGCAACATGGCGGCTGGCGTCTACTTCTATACACTGAGCACGAGCGCATCTTCGGTAACGAAGAAGCTGACGGTAGCTCACTAGTCCGATTCTGCGGGGCGGGCCGCGAGGCCCGCCCCGCGTTCTTGAGGCAGCGGCGCAGGGATAGGACCGAGCCAGGCGTGTTACGCTCGGTACGGACTTGCGCTCACAACTCTGAGGAGGCTGCATGAGGCAAACTGCTGGTTTCTTGCTGTTTGTTACACTCTGTCTGCTCATGACCCATTGCGGGACCGAAGCGCCGGCAGACTGGCAATGGTGGAGCGAAGTCGACTCGGCCGCAGTCAGAGACACGCTGGCTGCATGGCGCGGGATCCTTGATGCTTACCAGGCGCTGTCTGACACGCTGCGGCTTAACCTGTCGGTGCGGCTGACCGCGGCCGACAGCACCTCCCCGAACGGCGCCCCTCTGTACAAGTTCGCCCATCTGCTTGCGGTCTGGTCAGTCCCGGCAGAGAGCGGGTACGCGCTGGATTATCGCTTCGGCGTTGCCGTCGACACGATGGTGCTGCAGGGAAGACCGATGCGTGACACGTTCTGCCAGGTGGCGTGTCGCGACACGCTGGCTCGAACCAAGACGTACTTCCTTTATGATAGCCTCTGGGTTGTTTCGTTTGCGCCCGAGACCCTGCCTGATACGTCGGTTGTCTATCGGGTCGTCGGCACCGAGCGCCGCGGATTCAGTACCCCTGAGACCACAGCCAAGACCCACGACTGGGCTGCGCGACGGGAGGTATTCCTGCCTAAGGACTCGGCCGGGCCTTATCGGGTCGAGAAGATGACCGGTTTCGGCGTATTCGTGCCCGCGGCGCAGGACGCTCCGAGCATCAGTCGGGTCGTGCTCAATCGTCCCGGCCAGTCGGATACCTTTTTCTATTCCCCTCGGCGCGACGGACGCGGTCTGTACAACCTACGGTCGATCGATACGCTGTATACCATTCATCAAGACGAGCAGGTCGACTTGGTCGTCACGACAAGCACGCCGTCAGACACCAACGTGGACCGGAACCGATTCTTCCTCGGCATCGAGGGCAGGAAAACCGACATCACGGCTGGAGCCAGAAGGGGCGCGGCGACATTCAGATTCTCTAGCACCGGCTGTCAGCACGTCTACGTCCAGGTGCTTCCCATGTCAAACGTTCTGTACCGCGATGCCCCTTTCACGAGCGCAACCTGGGCGCTACCAATCCGGGTGCTACCGAGACCATAGGAGGCGAAGATGACAAGCAGGAGACAGAAATCCAGGAAGTGCCGGACTGTCGTCCAGAGCGCGGTCATGTTCCTGCTGGTGCTTGTGGGCGCGGCTCATGCTGCAGCGACCGGCCGACTTCGGGGTCGTGTGCTTGACGCGAAGACTCGTGAGCCGCTGATTGGCGCCAACGTCGTTGTTGAAGGAACCGAACTCGGCGCGGCAAGTGATGCGACTGGCGAGTATCTTGTGGCCAACGTACCGGCTGGTCGGCACGACCTAGTTTGTTCATATATCGGTTATGAGACGCAGCGAAAGACCGGAGTCGTAGTAATCCCGGACCAGACTGTAACCGAGGATTTCGCCCTGGGAAGCGGCGAGCGGATTCAGGTCGGCGAGGTCGTCGTTGCCGGAACCCGGGACGCAATTGTTCGGACCGTTGCGAGCACGAGCCGACCGATGACCGACGAGGAGATTGCCAAACTGCCGGTCGCGACTTTGGCTGACATCGTCCGGCTCCAGACCGGCGTTGTGACCAGTCCAGTTTACGGTCAGCACCTCCGCGGCGGCAGACCGGACGAAGTTGCGTACTACGTTGACGGCGTGGCGACTTCGGACCCGTTGTTCGGATATCAGGCCGCCCGCGTCAACCCCGAGGCAACGGCGGAAGTCGTCATCATCTCCGGCGGCTTTGACGCTGAGTACGGCGAGGCGATGTCGGGCATCATCCAAGTCATCACCAAGGAAGGCAAAGGTCAGCTCAAGGGACGGCTCAAGTATACGACCGATGAGTTGTTTCCGGGCGGGCTGAACTTCGGCGACAACCGGTACGAGGCATCGCTGGGTGGCCCGGTGCCGGGTCAGACGCGACTCCGCTACTTCTTCTCCGGTGAGCTGTACTTCACCGATGACTACAGCCCTCTGAAGTACAAGCTGCGCCATCAGCAGCGGCAGGACTACAAGGGGACAATGAAGCTGACTTACTCCCTGCCGGTCAACGAAGGAATGCGGCTGACCGCGGATGGCTTCGCGGCGCGCGAGCAGATTGAGCTATACCCATGGGACCGGGAGAACGAGAACCACCTTGGGTTCAAGTACAATCTCGACCATTTCCTGTCACGACGCGACCGAGCGAAGAAGGCCGATGTGTCCATGAACCACATGCTGACCAAGGAGACCTTCTATACCCTGCGGTTCAACTACTTTGGGGATGAACGGACGACCGCAGTGCGAGACCTCGAACGCGAGGCCGAGGAGCGCAACTTCGCCAAGCGGTTCTGGGAAGACTACATTTTCAAGGCTGAGGATACGGTCAAAAAGAACGACTCGGTGTTGTTTCACCCGATGCCAGGCTACGAGCAGCAGTCTCAAGTGAACACGAATAACCCTTGGGGTATCTACAACTTGTATTACGGCACGGGTGATTACCGGCTCTTTCAGATGCATTGGTCTGACGTCCTGACCTTCAAGGGCGACATCACCCACAACGTTGGCAAGGTACACGAGCTGAAGACCGGTCTGGAACTACGCAAGAACTATCTGCATCGGCGTTACAATTCACTTCCTTGGGACCCGAACCCGTTTGTCGATTCCTATGACGTTGAGCCGGTCAACGCTGCGGCCTTTGTTCAGGACCGGATGGACTTTGAGGACCTTGTCGTCCGGGCCGGATTGCGGCTTGACTATCTTGATCCGATGACCCGCAAGCGGCTCCGGCCTGACGTCATCGAGGACACTTCGACCGTGGCGGCGAAGACCAAGTTCAAGCTGTCACCCCGACTCGGCGTTTCCTTCCCTATCACAAACAAGACCAAATTCCGGTTCTCCTACGGTCACTTCTTTCAGACCCCGGCCTACCGTTATCTATTCGACAACATCGGCAGTGCTGCCTATTCGCGCGGCAACATGATCATCGGCAATCCGGACCTGCTTGCTCAGCAGACGATTGCCTACGAGCTCGGACTCGAACAGGAAGTCTCCCGCCATGTCGTCGCTGACCTGACCGCCTACTACAAGGACATCTTCGACCTGATGGGCACGCGGTTTCAGCCTGCGATTCCGCTCGGCTACTTTCCCTTGGTTAACGAGGAGTACGGCAGCGTGCGTGGCTTTGAAATCGGCGTCCAGAAGACGCTGGCCGATTACTGGAACGCCCGCGTCTCCTATGGACTGTCGCTGGCGCGGGGCACGGCCTCCTATACCTACGAGTGGTACTACGAACGATATCGCTATGGCACCGACCCGGTGACCGGCCTGCAGATGGAGCCGCCCCGGCGGGACTACGCGCTCGAGTTCGACGAGCGCCACAATGCCAAACTCAGCCTCGGCGTTGACCTTCCGGGCGACATCCGGTTTGTCCCGCTGCGTGATCTGTCCGGCACCGTGCTAGTGTCTTACGGTTCCGGCCTGCCGTACACGCCCCGTGAGGTAGGAGCCCGCGGGCTGAATGCTGGCCGCCAGACCGCGGAGCGCAACTCAGCCCGGATGCCGCCACGCTTCTCCGCTGATCTGAACGCAGCCAAGTTCTTCCGGGTGGGCGCACTCAAGCTCGGGCTCACCGCGGTCGTCACGAACCTGCTCAACAACCAAACCGTGCACTGGGTCTACGGTGCGACCGGTCTGCCTAACGACGATGGCTACGCCGCCACGCTCTCGCCTGCCAACTGGGGGGTGACGTCGGACGTGACACTCCTGAACCCCAGTCTCTACAACCCGGTGCGCGACCGCAATCACGACGGCTACATCACCGACGAGGAGGAATACTCGGCATACAAGGTCGGATATCTTGACTTCGTCGACAATCCGATAAACTATGGGGCGCCACGTCAGATTCGGGTCGGCGTCAGTCTCGAGTTCTGAGGAGGAAGCGTGAAGGCGAAATCGGCATTCAGGAGTCTGTCCGCAGGGTTTGGTGTGCTCGGACTGCTGGCTCTGGTCGTCCTGGTTACTCCGGTGTGGGCCAAGACAGCCAGCAAACCATGGCGACCAGGTTCGCGTAAGTTCGAAAACCGGCAGTATCTCAAGAACCAGTGGCGGATCAACATATCGAACTACGGCACATTCGGTTACTCCGAAACGCGTTCCGGCGGTGGCGAGTGGCCGGCCGGCTCGGGCGACATGTACATCTATGGTGCTGGCATCTGGATCGGGTCAATCAAGAAGGGCCTGCGACCTAACAAGGACACCCTGGTCTCAAATGGATACAACCCGAACTCGGGCAAGTCGGAGATGACGCCGGGATGCTTTGACAGCCCGTTGGGCGGCTATGGTAGCCGCGAATTCGAACGCGTCTACGTGTACCCCGAGGACTGGCCGCCCAACCTCGACGACTTCCCGCCCGGATTGAGCGACTCAGTGAAGACGCCGCTCAGAATCCCGTCCGGCAACGAGACGATTCCCGGCTATTTCTATTACATTCCGCGCAGCGCGGTCTCGACTGGTGACGCTTGGACGGTGTTTAATGACCGAGACCCGGCTCAACATGTTGCCAGCCTGAGCCCAACTCCACGCCCGCAGAACATCGAGGTCTATCAGACGACCTACTCATGGACTCTGCCCTGGAATCGCGACATCGTATTCTTCAAGCTTGACGTACGCAACCGGGACACGGCCATGATCCGCGAGATGCGCATCGGGATGGTCTGTGATGCCGACGTCGGCAACGCTGCTGACGACTGGTGCGGTCTTGCCCTGCACAAGTACGTCTACAACAACTCCCACACCGATTCCGTCTTCGTCGATAACATGGGCTATGTCTGGAGCAATGATGCCGTTCCGAGTGGGATGGTCGGTTTCGATTTCCTGCAGAGCCCTTACGTCAGGAATCCAGACGGCACGATTGACGGGTTCGACGGTCTGGACAACAACGGGAATGGGTTAATTGACGAGCCGGCGGAGGGTCGGCAGCTCGGCATGACGTCGTTCAAGATATTCACCCTTACTGATGCCGACCCGAAAGACGACTTTGAGCAGTATCTGGCACTCGCCGGCTATGACTACGCCAATCCCCAGCATCCCTATAACCCGTTCGATTCGACCGACCAGGCGCCAGCCGACAAGCGGTTCTTGCAGGCGACCGGCCCGTTCGACCTCGCGCCCAACGAGATCGCGACCGTGACGATTGCGGTCATCGCCGCCGACCGGGCTCCGGGTTCGGACACAACGATGTCCTACTATCTAGCACTTGCTTCTCAGGCGGCTCAGCAGGCCTACGACAACAACTGGATTGCGCCGGAACCGCCGCCGAGTCCGAACCTGACTGCTGTCCCGGGTGACGGGCGCGTGACCCTAGTATGGGACGATTACCCCGAGCATGCTAGGGACCGTTTTTACCCTCTGTCCCGGGCCCTCGCCAGTCCGTTCTATAAAGAACAGGATTTCCAAGGCTACAAGGTCTACCGTAGCCGCACTGGTCAGCCCAATACGTGGTCGCTCCTGGCGCAGTTCGACCGCAACGACGGCATCAGATATGAAGATACGACCGTGGTCGAATCGCTTCGGACCAAAGCGGTCGATGCTGGGCTATCCTACAGCTTCGTCGACTCGAGCCGCCTGAGGCTTGGTTTTCCCTACTACTATGCGGTGACTGCGTTTGACATCAACTACACCGGCGGCAGCGATTCGGTGCCGCCTGATACCCTTTCGCTTGAATCTGGGATCATCTCGCTGCGAGTTGTGCCCAGAACCCACGCCGCCGGATACGTGCCGGCCTCCGGCACGGCACGACAGGTATCCGGGAACGTCGCCCTGCGTATGACTATTGAGCCGTCCCCGCTTGTGCCCTATGCTGTGCGCCGGGAGACATACCGGGTCTCATTTGGCGAGCCTGCCTTTGACCGCGCCACGTCCCGTCCAGTGTACTCGTATGCTGTTACCAATCAGGCAGGGGAGACCCTGGTTCGTCCGACGAGCTTCAGTCTGGCGATTGATGCCGCAACCGACACCGTCTCCATGGTGCCGGCGATCTTCGACTCGGTCATCACCGACATCCGCAACCGCGTCACCGGGACCGGAGATACGGTCATCGATACCACCCGTACCTGGTTGCCGGTACTGCAGATCGCCATGAAGCTGAAGATGGACGCGATTCCCAAGCAGTTCTACGAACGTGTGCGCATCATCAGCGGCAGCTATCCTGAGTCAACGCTGACGGTCGCTGACCTGACCGAGAACAAGGCACTCTGGGCATACCGGGGCTCAGACTACCGCATCGTCTGGGGTCGCCGAGGCAGCGCTGTCACCGCTACGGTCTACGACCTGGATAATGACGTTGCTGTGCCCTACCGTTTCTATCCCTCAAACGCGACGACCGCCGACTCAGCCAACGGTTGGTGCTTCCGCGGGGTTCAGCCAAGCTCGGCGATGGACTCCTTTGTTGTCAACCGCACCCCAACGATGTATGTCTGCGGTAGCCTCTTCCGGTTTTCCCTAACGGAATCAGCCGTGCCGGGCGATGGCGACACCTGGGTGCTCTACAGCAAAGTCCTGTCGCCAGCGCCGTACTTCGCCGCTTTCGAGGTTGATTTCAGCCCGTCCGAGGTGAATGATACTTTGGACCGAAGGGTCAAGGTCGTGCCTAACCCCTACGTCGTCACCAACGAATGGGAACGACACCGTGACTTCCGAAAACTCAAGTTCATAAACCTGCCCGGCGACTGCAAAATCCGCATCTACAACATGGCCGGCGACTTGGTGCGGACTCTGTTGCACCACCAGACCAGGCCTGATGTCGGTGGCTCTCCCGGCCAGTACGGCGGCGATGAGGACTGGGACCTGTTGAACGAAAGCCGGCAGAAACCCGCACCCGGCACCTACTTCTTCCATGTTGAGTCGGAGGCGGGCGATCAGGTCGGCAAGTTCGTTCTCATATTTTGAGCGGAAAGGAAGAGCGCATGATAGCCAAAGCGAGCAAGTGCACGGTCGCCATCGTCTCGGTCGTCTTTCTGCTGGTCGGCTCGACACAGGCCGTCTTCACCAAGGTCGGCATGGCCGGCATGCCGTTTCTGAAAATCGGCGTGGGCCGGTGCACCGGCATGGGCGAAGCGTTTGTCGCAGTCGCCGATGACGCCAGCGCGGCATACTGGAACCCGGCCGGTCTGGCCCTGGTGGGAAAGCGCCAGGCGATCTTCAATCACACTGACTGGATTGACGATGTCAGCCATGAGTACGTTGCTGGTGTGCTGCCAACCAACGCGGGAAGCATCGGTCTGGCGGTTACCGCCCTGAACCATGGTACCTTTGAAGAGACAACGATTGACGAACCTCAGGGGACGGGCAACACGTTCTCGGCCCGAGACCTTGCTCTGGGCGTGAGTTACGCCCGGATGTTCACCGACAAGCTCGCATTCGGTCTCTCAGCAAAGGCGGTTTCCGAGCAGGTCTGGAACGTCGCGGCATCGGGGCTCGCCTTTGACTTCGGCGTGCACTACAATACCGGCTGGCAGAACCTGAGGTTGGGGATGGCGATTGCCAACTTCGGCCCGGACCTCAAGTTCAGCGGCGGCCTTCTCAATTTCACGCACGACCCGGGGTACGAATGGCCGTGGACAAGAGAGAAGCTGCCCGGCTCGTATCTCACCGAGACATTTCCGCTCCCGGTTACGTTCCGGTTCGGCCTGGCCTACGACCTTCTGCGGCGCGACGCGTCGTACCTGACCGCAGCCCTCGACCTCAACCACTTCAACGACGTCAATGAAAAGGTCAACATCGGGCTGGAGTATTGCCTCAAGCCGATCTGGCTCAGAGTCGGGTACGTCGTCAACGCCGATGCCGAATACGCGCGCGAGGCGGGACTGAGCACGGGTTTGTCTGCCGGGCTCGGCCTGCGGGTGCGTCCGGCAGACGCGATCGGTCTGGGTCTGGACTACAACTACCGCAACCTTGGCCGGCTGGGCATGTCCCATCGCCTTTCGCTGGCCGTTGAGCTCTAGGTCATGATGAGCTGCGCTGCAGGAGGTCATATGTCAGGACGTTTCATGCTGTTTGCGGCCGGGCTGGCGATCACCATCGGCTGCGCCTTCAAGGACAAGACCGCCCCGTTGGTGGAAGTGACAGAACCGGCCCGGAACGCAGTGATCGCCGCTGCCGAAACACAAGTGACCGTGGTCGCAACTGACGACAAGCACCTGAGCTGGGTCGCGGTCTATGCTGATACGCTGCTGCTCGACAGCACCGGGAGTAGTGCTTCTGATACGTTTCGCTGCACCTGGGATGCGACAGGGGAGAGGCCAGGAAGCACCCACCGTATCGTTGCCCGGGTTCAAGACCGCTGGGGCAATACGGCCGAGGATACGTGCGTTGTCAGCATTGCCGGAGGCTCAGGGCCGACAACGCACGGCACAGACATCACCGCAAACGAAGTCTGGTGGCCCTCGGGCAACCCGCACGTGGTTACGACCAGCGTCAGCGTCTGCCATGGTGCAAAGCTGACCATCCTGCCCGGTTGCGATGTCCGGTTCGACGACGGTGCCGGCCTCACGGTCGGCTGGGGTTCGGCCGGTGAGCTGTCCGCGGTCGGGAAGCCTGATTCGCTCATCCTGTTTCGGTCGAACTCATCTACTCCTGGTCCCGGGTCCTGGTATGGCGTGCGCTGTTACGAAGGCACACGACGAAGCTCGGTGCTCAGCTACTGCCGGATAGAGCACGCCGGTGATGCAGGCGGGGCAGCGTTCTTCCTGTTCATGGGCGCGATTGTCAGGATGGACCACACGACCATCGTGGGAAGTGCCGGTGCCGGCATTGACAACACGTTTCAGGGGCACTGCGTTGACTTCGACTCCAACACAGTGACCGGCTGCGCCTCCTATCCGGTCAGAGTGCCGCCCGAGGGAGTTCGGTTTCTCAGGCCCGGAAATCGCTTGGCCGGTAATGGCCGTGACTACATCCTCGTCGGCGCCGGTGCGCTCGCGGGCAGCGGCATGTGGTTCAACCTTGGCATGCCTTATGTCGTCGAAGAGGATGCCACAATCCAGGTCGGCGGCTCGGCTGTGCCGATGCTGACCATCGAGCCGGGCGTGACCATCAGGTTTCGAACCGGTGCCGGTATTGAATGCGGACGGGCAGGTCCGGGCGGCGTCGTTGCCGTCGGCACTGCCAATTCGAATGTGACCTTCACGTCTGATGCCGAGACCCCGGCGCGCGGCGACTGGCGAGGGTTGGCATTCCTTGGCCGGACCTTGGCCGGGTCTCGGCTAAGCCACTGCATCGTGGAGTTTGCCGGAGCGGGTAACGCCGCTGCGGTGCGGGAGAGCGCCAGCATCGGGTTGAGTCTGAGCAATTGCGTGATACGGCAGAGCGGCGGTGCTGGAGTCGTGTGTGTGGGCGGCTACCTCAACGACTTCAGCAACAACATCGTCACCACGTGCGTCGGCCCGGCGTTGCGTCTGCCGGCCGAGGGTATCAGTCGGATCGGACCCGGCAACAATCTGACCGGCAACGGCCCGGGTGGAGACATCGTGCTGGTTGACGGCGGCAGAGTCGTGACCTCCGGCAACTGGCGCAGCCCTGGGGTTCCCTATGTCTTCCGAGCGAGTGTGCAGGTCTCGGGAGACAGCGGACCGGTGGTCGCGATCGAACCTGGTGCGACCCTGCAGTTCCAGTCCGGGACAGGCATCATCATCGGCGACACAGTCGCCAGCGGCGGATTGATTGCGGACGGCACGGCCGGGCAGATAGAGTTCACCTCAGCAGCCGAGAACCCGCAGCCTGGCGACTGGCGCGGGCTGTCGTTCTGGAGGCAGGCGATTGATACCATTTGCCGAATCAGGAACTGCCGAATCTCCTACGGGGGAGGTGACGACAAGGGTAATGTCGTCATTACCGATGCCGTTCCTGACATTTCCGGCTCCTACATCTCCGACAGCAGAGCATGGGGCATATACCTCGACGGGACCGAGTATCCAGACCCGGACACACTCGAGGCCGCAAACACGTTCGCGAGTAACGACAGCGGCAACGTCCGGCGTCCATAGGGCGGCTCGGCCGCGGACATGAGGCACTGGCCGCACTCCGGGCAGGAATCCGCGGTTCGGTTCTGCGGTTCCAGGGACATTGCACATGATTATTGGCACCTCACCCAGAAGGACGAGGTTGGAGATTGGCGAAGGTTGGGCCTGCTGTGTTCATATCAGCACCTCCCTGAATCTCACCGCTTGTGCGGCGGAGACTGGTGCAACGGTCAAGGCCGAGGTACGCCCGCCCCGACCCCGGCTGGAGCGGGAAGTTACAGGCTCAGATGGCAGGGCTCTCTTGAGCGCCCTGCTGAGCTTAGAGACAAACAGCGGGCAGGACATGGTCAGCCGCTTTCTCCTTGCCGGGCACTTCGGCTTGCCTGGTCTTTGAGGACGAACAAGTCTAGTTCGGCTCTGCGCCCAGTCAAGCCCACAGCTCCGAATCCGAAATTGAACCACCAAGTTCACCAAGAGCTCCAAGGGTACGTTCGAACTTCGAGCTTCGACCTTCGAACTTCGACAGTTGGCCTCTGCGGTTGCTCCAGTGTCGGAACCAGGGCTCAGGCACAACCCCGAGTCCGAGATTGAACCACCAAGCTCACCAAGAGCTCCAAGGGTACTGCCTTTCGTCGTCCGGCTGCTCAGGTTTGCACACCGCGTAGTGCGCGCCGGGTCTGCCGGTGCGCCAACAGCCAGTCGCGCGCCCAAACCGGCAAGAGGCTGACTCATTCGTCACACCTCTGAAGGCCGCGCGGAACTCGCCGTCCGGACAGGCAGCCGAAGCGGGGGCCGATGAGGCTAACCTCTTGGCCGGCTTGCTGTTGCAGCTTTGCTCGGCGCAGCGGCCGCCCGTTCGTTCGCCCTCTGGAGAGGTTAGTACCATTAGACGGACGGCTATTATCGGTCATGCTACCTCGAGGTCTACCGCCGGTCTTATTGCAGGTTCTAATCCCGGTAAGCCGACAGGGCATACCCTGGGGTATACCTCCCCGTGGCCCGGGGCTAGCCCCCTGGCTACTACCGTGGCAATACCCTATCGGTCTATGTCTGGTACGCCCCGCTGGTGATAGTACCCGTTTACTCTGCGTATGCCCGCGTGGTATATCAGCGCTAAGCCGCAGGAGTTGCGCCGCGCGTCCAGGATTAGTGGCTTAGGGGGACGCTTGGTCTTGCGCCGGGCGACTTGCGCAGCTATACTCTTCGTGGCTGCTTCGGCTGTGCGTGCGTGGCTCGCGCGCTGCGAACGTCGGGCGTGTCCGCGTTCAGCCGGACCTGCAGCCGCCAGGCCGCAGAGGCAGCAGAAAGGACAGAACAATGCCCGGAAGAATCAGAGACAACATCGACCGGCAGTTCAAGTACGCAACCAAGACCAAGCCGGAGCGGACAAAGCAGACCAGCGATGACGTGCGCGAGTATGCTCTGGCCCGGCATCAGGCGCGTCAGACCGAGCTGGCGAACTTTGAACTACAGGCCAAGGAGGCAATCGACAACTCAGGTATCCCCTCGGCCCTGTATGTCAGCTACCTGAACTACTGCCGCGAGTTGTGGAAGAAGTCCAACATCTACACCGGCAAGGTGTTGAAGAACGAGACCGATGCGCTCATCGCCAAGTGGAAGGTGCGCGGCCTCGACGAGGACGTGATGAAGTTCCTGCGCTTCGGGCTGATAAACGTGAAGTAGCGCCGCGCGCCGCGGACGCGCAGGTTCAAGGCTGAGATCGTGAAGTCGAGGGTTCAAGAGTCGATTGCTCGCCGGCCGCAGCGTGCTTGAACAGGTACACGGTCTTGCTGCGGTCCGGCCCTGTTGTCCTGTCAATGTCCGGCGTGCGGCGCGGGCTGTGGTGTGGACGCCGCGACCGGTCAAGCAGTCCGGCCGGTCCTTCAGCCGCATACCGCCGCACCTTCTTGCGGACCGCATTCCAACTTGTACGGCGCTGCCGCGCACGTGCCGACCAGCCCCGGCCTGCTCCTTGTGCCCCCACGACGCCGCCGACGACCCGAACCCCTGCCACCCTGGTAACGGGCTGTTGGCCCTTCTGCTCAACCTGCTTGACATCATCCATCTCGAAGCTATAGTCTCACTTGTTGAGCAACGAAGATGGCCCGACGCTCACCAGCGCAGAGAAGCCCTCGCACGAGAGTACAGTCATAGCTGCGGTCGGCTATCTGCCGGTGCTCTTCTTCGTACCGGTCTTCTTTGCCCGGACTGATGAGTTCGCACGCTTCCACGGCCGGCAGAGCATGGTCGTGCAGCTCGCTCTTTTTGTGTTCTGGTTGGGAGTCTGGATTTCGGACTTCCTGCTCGGCAAGGTGCTTGGTAACATGCTCATCTTGGGCTTTGTCTTCCGTGCTGTAGCTTGGATGATACACTACCCGCTCGGCCTTGTGGTCACGGGCGCCTATATCGTCATTGCGGTAATAGGAATCGCCCACTGTCTGTCAGGACAGCGCTGGAGGATTCCGGTCGTGAGCGCCTACACAGAACGTCTGATGGTCTAGTCTATGAAACAACTGCCCGAAAGGAGTCATAAATGGCTGATGAAGAGAAGAAGATAGTCGAGACCGCTGCACCGCCTGAGAGAGGCTCCGAGGATGTCGAGAAGGGCAAGTCAATGGCTTGGCTCTCGTATCTAGGTATTCTCTGGCTTGTGCCAATGCTCGCCAACAAGGAGAACGCGTTCTGCAAGTTCCACGTCAAGCAGGGCATTGTCCTGACGATCTTCTGGTTCGCGGTGAGTATCGTCGGCGCGATTCCGTTCATCGGCTGGTTCGTCATCTGGCCGGTGGGATGGCTGTTCGCGTTTGTGATGGCGATAATCGGCATCATACAGTCGGCCAGCGGCAAGTACTGGAAGATGCCTTTGCTGGGCGGGCTGGCTGAGAGTTGGTTCAGGTTCTAGGCCTGGTTCCGATAACTCCCATTATGTAAACTACACGCGCCAAGAGTCCCATCCGTCTGGATTGTTGTGGGGCGGCCCCAGTCATTCAGGACTAGGGAGCGCGGAGTAGACCTCGACGAGCCTCTTCCCCGCATGCCGCCAGAGGTAGTTGGCCGCAATCCTTTCGCGCAACGAGGAGTCCCGGCTGCGGGCCAGTGAAGCTCGCAGCGCACTTTCGAGTGACTCCTCGGAGTGCGGTTCCAGATAGAGCGCGTGCTCACCGAAGTACTCGGTTGTGCCGCCGTACCTGGTGATGCATACCTTGGCGCCGGCAAGTCCGGCCTCGAGTGCTGCCAGACCCGGTGTTTCGTAGTACGACGGCAGCACCATCGTATCGCAGGCCGCGTAGGCTGACTCGAGCAGCGGTGAATCCGAGGGCAGCCCGGGAATCAACCTGATGTTGGGGCTGGATTCAATTACTTCGCGGCAGCGACGAGCGTAGTCGTTCTGGATCACAGGCCCGATAAGCACGGACGGGTGCCCCATACGTTTCAGTACGTTGAGCAGCGGAAGAACGTTCTTCCGACCCCAACCGATGTGTCCGACGTAGAGGATGAAGTCCCTCAGGCCGTATTCCCGGACGAAGACATCGGGCTTGGAATCGAGGAACCTCTCCTCCACGCCATTGGGCAATTCGACCATTCGGGCAGCCGGAACACCGAATGCCCTCGCCATCATCTCCATCTCCTCTCGGGTATTGGGCAACAGCAACTCGGCCATGTCGCACAGCTCCTTGCAGAACATGTGCTCGGTCCAGAAGCCACCCCTGCTCCTGAGTCTTCGGGCGACGCTGAGCAGGGCCGCAACCCTCGCGGGCGAGTGGCGGCTGTAGAAGACCGGAGTAAGCAGGAGCCGCATTCCCAAACCGTGCAATGCCCGGCCGAGATGGTAGGTACCAACGTGTGACGCAAAAAGGTGAAACAGGTCATAGTCCTCAAGCCGGTACTTGCCCCAGGGGTCGAAGAGCTCAACCTCTACGCCGTGGGCAGCGGCCTCACGGGCCAGCGCCCGAACCTGCACGTCAACGCCGCCGCCCAGTATGCTCGAAGCTGCATAGGTCCCAAAGAGCACTTTCATAGCATCCGACTATAGCCTACGCACGCCTGCTCTGCAAGTGCTTCAACAGATGACGATGTAATTCCTTCAATTTGAAGGCGGCGCTCGGCTGCCGTATCCGGGCCAGAACAGGGTCGAACCGGCACGGCTCGGGAAACTGGAGCCACGCCAAGCCGCTGAGCGCGTACTCGCCTGCTGTTGGCGGCAGGATGGAATACTGGCCGGCAAACTCAACGACCACCGGGCAGTCCTCTGCCGGCACGGCCATGTCGATGCTGACCCTGTCTCTGGTCACTTCGACACCCAGTCTGACCTGCTCGCGGCGCTGCCAGAATCGAGCAAGCTCGGCCAGAGTCGTCCACATACCGCAACGCTGGCGTCCGTGATCCAGCACCTCGCGCCAGACCTCGAACTCGCCGGCAACATGAGTCGGATGGTCATAAAGCAGACACGGCTCCTGTCGGGCGACCTGTCGCTCCACGCAGCGCAGGAAGTACCGGACAACCTCAGACCTGACCGCGCGGGCGGCCAGCAGACGTCCAGTGCAAATCGGGTGTACCGGAACCTGCAGAACCTGGCTCACATGGTCACCGACAACCGGCCTTGACGGCAAGTCGTCGTAAGCGTAAGAGAACTCCGACGAATAGACGAAACCGAGTTCACTGTAGGCCCGATCGAGCGAGAGGCTCCACTCGCCGTAAGGAGCAGCCACTCCAACCGGGTTAAGTCCTGCATCCAGCAACCTCTGCCGGGCCTGACCGAACTCGGTGCGATTGTGCTGATAGTCGTGGCGGACCGTATGTCTCAGGCAGTGCACCCCGACGTCATGACCGCTCTGCTCCAAGTCGCGGAAGAAGTCGAGTTCCTCACGGTGATGCTCGACGTTCACGTACCAACTGAACTTCATTCCGGCCGCCCGGGCAAGTTCGGTCGTCGCTTCAAGCTCAGCGTGCGTGCCGAAGTCGGTGTCCACGCGAAACCCGACTGCGCTGTCGCGACCGAACGGCACGTATGCCAGATGCACGTAGGGAAGGCCTCGTTGATTGATTAGCCATCTGAGGCAGTTGGCCAGAAGCCGACGTACCTCGCCCCGGCTGACTCGGGAAACCGTTTCGCTCGGGAACCGGGGTGCGTCGGAGAGGAAACGACGTGGGCACGAGGCGGCATCGGCGAGGACTGAAGCGGGTTCGAACGGCAAGACCACCAACCAGCCGCGGGCAATCTGACCGGCGACGATCGCCGGCCGTCCTGAATCGGTCTGACCGTAACGTGCGTCCGGCAGTTGCCACCCGTCGGTCTCCAGGTCGACCAGCCCGACGTTACGAAAGAAGGCCGAGTCGTCGGCAACAAGATACTTGATGCGTCGACGAGAGGGCTTGAGCTCGGGCCACACCCGGCCCGCGGCCCGAGCGCCGCTTAACACCGCGCCTCCGCAACGGACATACTCCGCAATGACCCGGGCTTCTTCATCGGAAGGCACGCGGTCAAGCGCAAGCACGGCCAGTCCGGCAAGCTGGCCCAGGCTATCCGCGACTGAGCAAGCTCCTTCCTGATGCAGAATGCCGTGCCAGTGGCGGTCAGACCCGAGCAAACCAATCATCCGGCCCGCACCATACCCAGTTCTCTCAACGTGACCCCACCGAGCGCAAAGAGCAGAACAGCGTAGACCCCGGCGCCGACCAGTATCGGAACCGCGAGCCCAAACCGACCCAGCAGCAGACAGACCGGGACCAGCGCGGCGGATGCGACCGGCGCCGCGGCAAGACGCCGGTCCATGCGTGGATGCACGAGGCGCAGGAAATCCACAAACATTGGGACAAGAATCGCTGTCTCTCCGGCGACTACCGCCATTGCTGCGCCGCGCACGCCCAGCAGGGCAATGCCAACGAGGCCGGCGGCAATCGAGACAAGCGTGCCGAACAGCACATTACGCAGGAACCGTCTCTCCCTGCCTGCAGCAATGAGCGTGTGGCCGGTCATGCTGCTGAGCATGCTGACGGGCAGAAACACGGCCATGGTCTGAAGAGCCGGCGCTGCTTCGATGTAGTCCGGACCGAAGACCGCGGCGAGAATCGGCCGGGCAAGCACGACAAGCCCGGTGCCCAAGGGCAGCGAAACAACCAGTATCAGTCTCAGTACCGTTCCGGTCAGTTCAGGAAGCCGTTCCGGGCGGCTGGCTTGGATGCGACTAGCCACTGGAAAGAAGACCGTATAGAAGACTCTGTCAAGAGCAAGCAGAAAGAAAACGAGCCGGTACGCCGATGAGTAGAGGCCGGTTTCCGCGTCGGTGCGAAAGAGCCCAAGCCCGACCAGTCCGAAGTTCACGTGCAACTGAGTGAAGACACCCGCGGCACCGACCGGCCACGCCTGCCGAACCAGTCCCCCCCATCCTCCGAGGGCGAGCCGCAGTTGAATGTCGCCGAACCGTCGGCGGTACAGCGCAAGCAGCAGCAGCACCGCGAGCAGCGTGCTACCGATGAAGGCAAGCGGTACCATCAGAATGCCCTGTGGGCCGCGCACGAGCAACAGGACCAGGCCGTAATACGACAGATGCGTGAGAATGCGTGCCGACGAGACCGCACCCATCTGCTCGACTCCGAAGAAAAACCACTCCAGCAGCAATGCCTGTACGGCCGTGCCCGACGCGTAGACCACAAGCAGCAGCCGCACCTCGACCGGCCGGGGCAGAACGATGGCCAAGACAGCGATGAACGCAGCAGCCGCAAGTCCCAGAACCAGCCGGAGCGGCACAAGCCGGCCGACGAGCTCAGAAGCAGTCTCAGGGTTGCTGGCCACGGACCTCGTGCCTACGGTCAGCAGTCCGAAGTCGGTGAGGATGACCCCGTACATGAAGACCGCTGATGCGAAGCCAACTTGGCCGAATCCGTCCACGCCGAGCCGGCGCGCCAGAATCGTGGCGGACAGGAAGCCGAAGAGCCGCGATACCGCCTCGCCTGAGAAAAGCAGGAGCGCATTGCGCGTCGGACGGTTCAAGAGGAAATCTCCTTGTAGGTCCGAAGCAGCGCCGCTTCAGCTACCTGCCAGTTGTACCTTTCCCGCACCGCATCCCGGCCCAGTCTCCCCCGCCGCATTGTCTCTTCCGGGTTGCCGAGGGCATCGTCCAGAATCTGGGCGACCGCTTCGGGTCGGGTCGGGTCAACCAGCCAGCCGCACCCGGTTTCTCGAACTACTCGACCCAGTTCAGGGAAGTCGCTGGCCACGATTCCCAGGCCAGCGCCCATGAACTCGAAGAGCTTGTTGGGTAGTCCAGTATAGTCGTTACCGCGTTCGGGTTGAAGCAGAATAACGCCAGCAAGACAGGAGCCAATGCTGCTGAACATCTCCGCGTAGGGCATGGAACCGAGGAAGTCGATGTGTTGGTCCAGCCGGCAGTCGGCAATCAACTGACGCACCTGTCGTTCCTCTCCCCTGCGCGGCTCGAATCGGCCCATTACCTGCAGGCGCGCGTCCGGGTGCTTCTCGACCACGAGTCGCAGGGCACGCACCAGCACGTTGAATCCCCGGTGCGGACTGACCAGCCCGGTATAGGCTATCCACGGCCGACGCTCGGTTCCGGACTCAGGCAGCAGTTCAGCCGGTGGGTAGTTCGGAACCAGAACCGGACGTCTCCCCTGCCTTCGGAACCTTTGCGCTCTGGTGTCGTTGGTCTCGACTATCGCGTCGGCCAGTCGGCAGGCAGCGCGCTCCAGTCCGGTGACCAGCAGCCAAAGCAGGCGCCGGACAGGAACCGGCAGGTCCTGACGGTCAAGAAACATCTGGGGGAACCACTCGCTCGATTCGTAGACAAGGCGCAGTCTGGGACTGACGTGCCTGTGCGCAAGTCCCACCGCTAGGGTCCAGGGGTCAAGGCACTGGATCACGTCGCAGTTTGCCCGAGCCAAGTGACGATGTGTCTGCCACAGCAGGCCGAGCTTGGCCAGCCCGGTCGCGTTCCGCGCGCAGATGGTCATAACCGCACTGTCCTTGAAAGCAGACGTTGGCTCGCCAGTCCCGATCACTGTTACCTTGTACCCAGCCCGGGCAAGAGACTGTGCCTCGCGGTCATAGAACCGGCTGTAGCTGACCGGGTGTGATGTTGTTGCCAGACAGACCCGCGACCGACCGACCTTGGTCAAGATTGCCCGGTCTCGGGAGCAGGCGGCTGGCTCTTGGCTGGAGGCGGACTCGACGAAGCGTCGGCCTCGCCGGGTTGCTCGACACCCGGCCGCGGTTTGAGTTGGCCGAGCACGCGCAGACACTCGCGGGCGGTATTGTAGTGAATCTCTCCCGTGTCCTTGGTGTCGAGCGCATAGCCACCTGCGGTCACGACCGCCAGCGGGATTCCTCGCCGGTGACAGCCCTCAATGACCAGCCGGTCACGCATTGCCAGCCCGCGTTTCGTCAGTCGGAGCGTGCCGAGCTGGTCGTAGCGATAGGGGTCGGCCCCGGCCACGTAGACGACAAGGTCAGGTCTGTGCCCGTCGAGGATTGCGGGCACCGCCTCCCCGAGTCGACGCAGGTATTCGCCGTCGCTGGTTTCATCGTCAAGCCCGATGTCAAGGTTCGACTGCTCCTTGATGGGATAGAGGTGCTCCTGGTGAATCGAGAAGGTGAAAACGCTCTCATCGTCCTGGAATATCCGCGCCGTGCCGTTGCCCTGGTGGAGGTCGCAGTCGATGACCGCGGCCCGCTCGATCCGCTTCTCCTGCTGCATCTTGCGGACACCGACTGCGATGTCGTTGACGTAGCAGAACCCCTCGCCATGGTCGGCGAAGGCGTGATGGAAGCCGCCGCCGATGTGCATACAGACCCGGTCTTCGAGCGCGATGCGGCAGGTAACGATCGTCCCGGCTCCGAACAGGAAGAAACCCTGGACGATCTCCCAGGTAAGCGGCAGCTCAGACCGAACCGTTCGCTGTGACCAGCGCAAATTCAGCATGTCATCGACGTATTCGCGCGTGTGAACGAGCCGGATGTCGTCGATGTTCGGCTCGGGTGGTTCGATGAAGTCCTCGGGTGCTGCCTGACCGTCGGCCAGCAATCGTTCCCTGACCATCGAGTACTTCTCGGTCGGGAAGACGTGCGCGCCGATGTTGATTCGGTAGCGGTCCGAGTAGACGAATCTCATGTGCTTCCTTTCGATTCAGCCCGACTCCTGACCGGAACGGTCCGGAGACAGACCGGTTTACGATTATAGAAGCCCCAAGCGAGCTGTCAAACACCTGGGAGCAGAACCTTGTCTGGCTTGACATGGTTAGCGTGCTGCTTACACTGACTCATGCGTCCGGTCGTACTCGGCTGCCTGTTGCTGATGGCCTGCGCGCCCCGATCGCAGGTACTGATGTTAACCCGGTCTGACGGCCCGCCGGTATTCGAGGGCCACTATCCGGATTACCTGGTGATGCTCTCTGGGGACCATCCTCTCGTGCACCGGACCGAGCGTCTGCGTCGCGACGTCGAGAGTCACGAGTATCTTGTCCGCCAACTGGCCCGTGGCCGGTTTGACATCCGTCCACCGCTTGAGTTTGTGTTCATGTATGTCGGCTACGACTCACTCAACTCGAACGTTATCCTGCGCTACTTTGCCCGGAACCCGGACCCGGTCGTCTATGCCGGCTGGCAGGTGCAACTGGTCTACGCGCTGCCACCACTGCGGCTTGTTAGGGCCTACGTCGAGCAGGTTCCGCTCGAATAGGTGCTAGGCGGGCTCGACCGAGATGCCGCGGACCGCGACCACCGGTTCTTTCTCGCCCGGCTTGACCTGAGCCTCGAGACGAGCAATCAACCCATTTACAGCATGTTCGACTTGGGGCGTGATGCGGAGGACACCCTGCGGAGTGACGATGGAAATGACGATGTCGGGCGTGACTCCAACACCGGCCTTGATGCGGGCAGTCAGCGGTTTGTGCCGATTAGGCATTTTCTTCCCTTCCATTAGCTCAATATTCTACCCGAGCTGGGGCGACAGGTCAAAACAATGACGGAACCCATTCGAAGTCCGAATCGCCTGGGCCAGACACCGAAACGATGGCCGGCCGGTTCACCGTGGCCGCTGACCAGACACCGCCTGCGCCGAGTCCGCCAACCTCCGCCGGGTTCCAGGTTGTAATTTGTCAACACCTTGAAGTCATGTCTCCGGTGGGCTACAATGTTGCTGGCCTTATGCCGGAGACATCCACAGCCCGTTCCCAGCCATTCGTCCCGGGTCAACCAGGCGCGGGAGAGAATCGAGGCTGCCGTGCCTGAATCGAGCGCGGCGGTCCTGCCTTCGTCTGAATCCGCGCCGGCACGGCCGGCGACGAACCTGGCCGAGTTCATCCAACAGCAGGGTCCGCTCTCCGAATCGGAAATCGTTAGCATATTCTCAAGCGTGCTGAAGGACCTTGAGTTCGCGCACGGCCAGGCAATGTTGCACAAGGACATAACGACGGGCCGGGTCGTGCGTTCCGGGACCAGTTGGAAGCTGGCCGAATACGGTCTCGCCCGTGTCGGCACGGTCCGTTACATGTCGCCAGAACGCTGCCAGGGCCGGCCACTCGATGCGCGTTCCGACATCTACTCACTGGGCATCGTACTCTACGAAGCGACTACCGGCCGGTTGCCTTTTTCTGAGGGACTGAACTATCAGATCATGGATGCCCAGATAAACAAGCCTCCGTCGCCACCTCGCTCGGTTAGACCCGAGGTATCGGCCGAACTGGAACGGGTAATACTGCGTGCCTTGGCAAAGAACCCATCCGGCAGGTTTCAGAATGCAGCTGAGTTTCGCCAAGCGATTGAGGCCATCCGCCCCGTACCGGGCCAACGGTCTGCTGTCAGCAGCCGACCCACTCTCCGGTCCACGCAACGGCCCAGACATCGGGGGAAGTTCGGATCCGTCGCCGCGGTCAGCGCAGTTGTGGTTGTTGTTGCCGCTCTATTGGGCGCCGCGAAGATGGGGTTATTCAAGTCAACTTCGGCAGTGCCGGCGTTTGCCGGCCTAAGCCGTGAAGAAGCTCGGATACTGGCTGACGCACGACATGTCCAGATCGTGTTAGAGGAGGTAGACGATGCTCGAACTCAAGGCACGGTCATCAGTCAGTCTCCCCCGGCCGGCGTTAGAACCGCTGACAAAGTCAGACTCAAGGTAAGCTCCGGGTTTGCAACGGTCCCGGTCTTGGCCGGCTATACGCCTGAGGAAGCCACTGAACGGCTACGCTCGGTCGGACTCGATGTTGCCCAAGTGGACTCGCAATACAGCGACGTCTATCCGGCTGGTGAAGTGATGGCGGTCGGACCGAAATCAGGTTCAAAGGTCGCATCTGGAGCGTCAATCAGACTCACAGTTGCTGCCGGCCGCGCAACGTGTCCTGAGTGTGGAGCAAGACGAGAGCCCAAAGCCCAGTTCTGCATCCGCTGCGGCCACAGGTTCTAGATGACTATCTCCAAGACCAGGTCCAATCGAAGAGCCATCAGCGCCGCGACATCAGTGCTGTTTCTGCTTCTTCTGTGTTTTGCACAGGTTCTAGCTGAGAAGGCGTGTCCGAGCTGCGGCACTCAGAATCCGGACAACGCCCGGTTCTGCAAGAAGTGCGGTGCCAAGCTGAACGAAGCCCCGGCTCGGCCTGTGCAACCCAGATTGACCGGCATGGTAACAGCAGACGAAGGATTGACGACGATTACCTCGGACCCAACCGACGCGAATGTAACCATCGATGGACGGCTGGTAGGCAAAACACCGCTGGAACTCGACGACATCAAACCGGGACGTCATCAGCTTACGCTCACCAAGAGCGGGTACAGGGACTTCCAGACGACCTTTACCATTACCGGTCAGTACGGTTCGTTCGTAGTGACATCTGACCCGGTCGGAGCGGAGATTTTGATTGACGGCGTTGCACAAGGCAGAGCTGTCGAAGGCGGGTTGACTCTGCCGCGTGTGCCCTATGGTCGTCACTCACTCTCGGCCCGACTCGAAGGTTATCGCGACGTAGACAAGGAAATCGACCTGAAGTCGCCCGGTCCGGTCGCCGTCAACTTCAAGCTAGGTTGGGGCAAGGGGTTGCTCAGGGTCGAGTCCAGACCGGACGGGGCGAGCATCAGGACCGACGAGCAGTACCTGGGTCAGACCCCGCTAGTTATCTCACTCGAGCCTCGGCGCTACGCCCTTACTTTGAACCGACGCGGGTTCCACGAGTGGGTCGGCTACGCCCAGATTCAGTACGCCGAGACGTCAACCGTCATCGCCTACCTTGAGCGTATCCGAACCCGTAAGCTGCCGATATTGCTGGTCGGCGTCGTCGCCGCGGCCGGGGCCGGGTACGCGGCATACCGCGGCGAAACCGAGTACCGGAACTACCAGTCAGCAACGAGCCGCGACGAATCTGAACGGCTGAGGGGTCTGGTTCAGGGTTGGGACATGTTGAGGAATGTCGGCGCCGGCCTCGCCGTGCTGAGCGTCGGGTTCTACTGGACACTTAAGTGGTGACAAAGCTGCGGCCGGCTCTGGCTCTGGTGACCGTTTTGCTTTGGCTGGTTCCGAACTCGGCGTGCCGTCGCTGGAACCGGCCGCCCGCCGCTCCTTCGGAACCGCGCCCTGACTCCGGTGCTGTCGACCGCGATACCGGCGTCACTCTGTCATGGACCTGCTCTGACCCTGACAAGGACGACGAGCTGACTTTCGACCTGTTCATCGGCACAACGGCTACCCCGGCCCGGGCGGACACCGGCTTGCGTGTTCCTCGATATCGGCCGACTCGACTTAAGTTCGCGACCGCCTACTTCTGGCGCGTCCTGGCCCGGGACCGCCATGGCTACGAGACGGTCGGCCCTCTCTGGTACTTCCGGACTGTAAGGTTCAACAACCCACCCACGACTCCCCATCGTCCGGTACCAGATAGCAGTGCAGGTGCAGTGCCGGTCTACGCGAGTCTTTACTGGAGCGGCGGAGATGCCGACACCACCGATACCGTAACCTATGACGTGTACTTCGGCACCTCTTCTCCTCCACCCCTTAAGGCCGAGCGAATCGTCGACACCTCTTACTCGCCCAGCCTGCTGGCGTATCAAACGACCTATTACTGGCGCATCGTGGCCCGAGACAACCACGGTGCGATCACTGAAGGCCCGGTCTGGTTCTTCACAACAAGAGCCAATCAAGCACCCAACCGCCCCAGAAGTCCACGGCCCGACTCAGGCGCATCTGGTCAACTGCTCAGGCCGGTGCTGGGCTGGACTGGCGGCGACCCGGATTCAATCGACGAAGTTCGTTACGATGTCTATCTCGGCGTGGCCGAACCGCTGAGCAGGATTGATAGCGGTCGGCTGGCAGATTCGATCGTCGTGCCCCATAGGCTCAAGTACGATTCCGTCTACCTCTGGCGGGTAGTGGCCCGCGACAACCATCAGGCCCAGGCCCAAGGGCCGACATGGCGATTCCGAACCGCTTCTCCCCTGTCGATAAGTGCACCTGAGTCGCTGGCCAGGATTCGTGCCCTGGCAACTCAGGCCGTGACTTGGAACGGCGGACCTTTCCGACCTGGCCCACGACAGGACCGAAGACCCGAACTGACCAGAAGCATCCAGCGCTCACTTGTCGGAACGCGGGCTGTACGTCAGTCGGAGAGCCAGTCTCCGGACTCTGCCATCGTCTCATATTCGACCGACAATGGCGCGAGCTGGCTCAGGCAGGGCCGGGCACTCCAGACTGGAGGCTACGACTGGGTTGTGCCTTACTTGCCGACCAGCAACGGCAGAATACGAGTCACCGAGTGGTTCGCACAGGACACCTATGTTGGCGTCAGCAGCCGCTTCACGGTCTACGACACTCTTCCTCCAACCCGCGCGACAGTAACTGCGCCGGCGCTCGACACGGTCTGGCCTGAAGCCGGGCTGCGCCGCATCACGTGGACTGGCGGCACCGACGGGCTCGACTCTGTGGTCGTATTCTTCTCACCCGACAACCGCGCTACCTGGCTCCGGCAGGGTCGATCGACCACACCTGGGTCCTATCTCTGGCGCGTTTCCGGGCCAGCGTCGGGCCAGGCCTACATCCGCATCTACCTCTACTGCCTGTCCCGGCGAGATTCGGCAACGAGCTTTAGATTCACCGTGACCGAGGCAACGTATCCGGACTCGGTTGTCGCGACGATTGCCCAGGACTCACTGGTTTCGCCCCGTGCCATGGTCTGGGACTCGATTGACAATACGATCTACGTCGCCAACTACAACGACTCAAGCGTGGTTGCCATCGACCCATCCAACTCAATCAGGGCGAGTATTAGAACCGGCCGCTTTCCGGTCGCTCTGACCTGGGCCGCGCAGCGTAACCGACTCTACGCTGCCTGCTCGCTGGGTGGTGTGACGGTCATCAACTGTGCCGCTAACTCTGTTATCAAGGAAGTTGCCACGGGGCAGAGTCCTGCGGCCCTGTGTTGGAACGCGACCAACAACAAGGTGTATTGCGCCAACCGTCAAGACAGCACCCTGACGATAATCGATGGCACCAGTGATAGCGTGCTAGTTCACCGACGGGTTGGGGCCGGTCCCAGCGCGGCCTGCTGGCACCCGACCCTGAACCGCGTCTACGTGGCCAACTCTGCGGCCAACACGGTCACAGTCATTGACGGCTTGACGAATGGCGTCCTCGCGACCATAGCGGTCGGGACCGAGCCGGTTGCGGTCATCCCCGATGACGTCTACAACCAGGTCTTCGTCATCAACCGCGGCTCGAGCTCGGTGACTGTCATTTCGGCTGCCAACGTCGCCTTCCCCGATGAGTTCGTGCCCCTCGGCCCAAGTCACGCCGTCTGGAACCCACAGCAAGAGAAGGTCTATGTTGCCTGCACTAACGGTAACCAGGTCGGTGCGATCCATGCGGTCACCAGACAGGTTGAGACCTTCTTCGTCGGTAGTCAGCCGCGTGGTCTGGCCTGGATGGCAACCCCCAGCCGTCTCTACGTTGCCAACTCCGGTAGTGCCACGGTCAGCATCGTCAACTGCGCCTCGAACTCGGTAATCAAGACCCTGCCGACCGGTCGCACACCACACGCGGTCTGCTACAACCCGTTTGCCAATCGGGTCTACGTTGCCAATGCGGGCGATGGCACGATTACCGTCATAGGCCGCTGAATCATTGCCAGCCACTAACTTACCCAACCGATCAAAGCAGTCTCGGCCGAAATCGCTCAGGGGCTCGGCCTGCTCGGCCGCGCCCGACTCCGTTCCTGAACTCGATCCGGTGCTGGCGCGGCCACGGGCAGCTTGACTCGCTGTTCTGGTTCGGCTACCATCTGTGAGGAGGCTAACTGGCGGTCTTTGCCGATTCGGTTCTCTCTGTTCGGGGCGTGGCGCAGTTGGCTAGCGCACCAGCTTGGGGTGCTGGGGGTCGCCCGTTCAAATCGGGTCGCCCCGACTCTTGAGCCCCGCCGCAACGCGGCGGGGCTCAGCGCTCAGTCGGTACTCGCTCACGCGTGACCGAATCCAGCGCCTTACGCACACGAGCGAGGGCCGGTATCGAACCGATCACACGCAAGCGCGTTCGACCGACGAGCTGCTGTTCACTCAAGACGCGGCCCGCGTCCCGAACAAGACTCAGCAGCCTAGGGCAAGCATTGGGGATTGTGAAAACGCGTGTTACCATCCCCTGCTCGACTTGACGCAGCAGGGCTGCTTTCAGCCGGTCAATCCCGAAACCGGTCAGGCCTGAGACAAACAGCGCGCCAGCGAAGTCACGCCGTAGACGCCTGAGTACCGTGTGGTCGCAGACCCGGTCGACTTTGGAGAATACCATCATGACCGCTTTGTCCTGAGCACCCACCTCGGCAAGCGTATCGTTGACCACATCCACTCTGCGGTCAACCTGCTCGTCGCCAGCATCAACAACATGAAGCACGAGGTCGGCCTCCCGGATGCCGGACAGCGTCGAACGAAAGCTGGCCACTAACTGGGGCGGCAGGTCTCGGATGAACCCGACCGTGTCCGTGACCAGGACCTCCACGTTGCGCGCAAGTTGAACCGCTTTGGTGTTGGCATCAAGCGTGGCGAACATCTGGTCCGATACCCTGACGCTCGCACCGGCCAGGCGGTTAAGCAGTGTGGACTTGCCGGCGTTGGTGTAACCGGTCAGAGCAACTCCGAACACACCCGCACGACGGCCGCGCTGCGTGATGCGTTCTCGTTCAATACGCGCCAGGGCTCGGCGCAGTATTCCGATTCGCTGGTCGATTCGACGCCGGTCAACTTCGAGCTGGGTTTCCCCTGGTCCGCGCGTGCCGATGCCACCGCCAAGCCGCGACATCTCAATACCCAGCCCTCCAAGCCTGGGACGACGATACTCAAGTTGTGCGAGCTCAACCTGTATCTTGGCTTCAGCGGTGCGTGCGTGAAGGGCGAATATGTCGAGAATCAGTGCGGCGCGGTCAATCACGCGGACGCGCAGCGCCTGTTCGAGATTGCGTTGCTGGGTCGGACTCAGTTCATCATCGAATATCAGCAGGTCGACGCGGTGTTGGCGGCAGAGATGCGTCAGACGCTCGACCATTCCTCGGCCGACAAACGTTGCCGGGTCAGGACTAGGACGCACCTGTATCAGGCGTTCGACCACCTCGCCGCCCGCGGTCTTGGTCAGTTCGGCCAGTTCCTGCAGCGCGTCGGCTCTGGCCCAGCGTGACTGTCCCGATCGGGCAACCCCGACAAGCAGAATGCGCCCGCTCAGCCGTCCGGCTCCTTCTGCTGCAGAACATGGACGAATCGATGAATCACCGTAACCAGACTGCCGAGGGCCACAAGTCCGGTCGCCACCGGCATGTACGTACGGCCCAGCAGGATTGCGCCGACGATCAGGATAACCACGCGCACCGGCCGTTCGAACACGCCGACCTTGCATTCTCTTGCCAGCCCCTCGGCTCTTGCCCGCACGTACGAAACAAGCAAAGAGAAAACAAGGGCCAGCACTGCGAGCAAAGCGTGCCAGGGGTTCCAGAACTGATAGTACCAGTAGAGACCAACAAGGACAAATGCCTCGCTGAGGCGGTCTACAGTGGAATCAAGGAAGGCTCCGTTGCTGCTGGCCTGGCCCGACTGCCGTGAGACTTCGCCGTCCAGCGAATCACACAGCCCGACCAGAATCAGGAACAGACCAGCCGCACGAAACCTTCCAACGGCAAACAACCACGCGGCAACAGCGCTCAAGGGCAGAGCCGCCACGGTCACGACCGCAGGCGGAATCCGCGTCCGGATCAGAAGCCGGACGACCGGCCGCAGTAGCTGTCTGCCCCTAGTCTTCAGCGTCTCGCCCATGACCGGCAACAACCAACACAGTCTCGCCTTTGAGGCTGCGGTCTCTAACCGCCTCGATGATTTCGCTGAGCCTGCCGCGGAGTATTTCCTCGAACTTCTTGGTCAATTCCCGGCAGAGCACGGCTCGGCGGTCGCCCCACATCTCCAGCATCTCAGCTAATACGTATCCTACCCGGCGAGCAGCCTCGCAGAAGACCATCGTCCGGGACTCGTGGGCGAGCGCCGCGATGCGCCGCCGCCGCCGGCCGTCGCGCTTTGGCAGGAATCCCTCAAATACGAACCGGTCCGACGGGAGGCCGGATACGACCAAAGCCGCAAGCAGGGCCGATGCACCGGGAACCGGGATTACCCGGTAACCAGCATCAGCCGCGGCCCGAATGAGATGAAACCCCGGGTCAGAGATACCGGGCGTACCGGCGTCACTGACCAGGGCGACGCTCTTTCCCTGTCTCAGAAACTCGAGCAATTCGGGAGTCCGGCGTAGCTTGTTGTACTCATGGTACGAGAGGAGCCGATTACTCACTCCGTGGTGACTGAGCAGGAGACCGGTACGGCGTGTGTCCTCACAGGCAACGACATCGACGCCTGCGAGGGTGGAGATTGCCCGTTGAGTCATGTCACCGAGATTGCCGATTGGAGTTGATACGACATAGAGGCCAGGCCCGACCGGCTGGGTCGCTGACTGCCGGACTTGGGTCACAGATACATCCTAAAGGTCAACGAAGTCCACTGAGCCGGTCTCAGTATCGAGGATGGCCATGGTCGCGCGGCCGGTCAGCCAGCCGCATGCTTCGCCCGGATTGACGATCGTAGGCCGACCCGGCTGGTGCAGCTTCTGATGGGTGTGACCGTGCAGGTAGAAGTCGCAGTCCTGAGGGGGCGTGACCGGCTGGTGCGTCACCGCCAGTCGCCGGTCCCCGACCGAAAAGAAGCAGGGGCCGTCACTCCATCGGAAGTTGAACTGGCGCGCCCGCGCGAGCAACGCGCTTCGGTCGCCGTCGCAGTTTCCGAAAACGCCCAGCAAGGGTGCCTGCAGTCGGCCAAGCTCAACCAGTACGAACTGAGCCACAACGTCACCGCAGTGAACGACTTGCTCGACTCTATGCCGGTTCAGACACTCGACCGCCCTCCGTACCTTCGCGAGGTTATCGTGCGTATCCGCGATGATTCCTACCCGACTCACTGCAACAGGTCGCGCAGCGGCTCGAACCGGCGCAGCCGCACCGGATGACGCAGTTTCTTCAGCGCCTTGGCCTCAATCTGACGAACACGTTCGCGCGTGATATTGAATATCTGACCGACCTCCTCCAGTGTCCGGGGGCAGCCGTCGCCGAGCCCGAAGCGCAGCCGCAGGACCTTCTCCTCACGTTTGGTCAACACGGAAAGCGCTTCTTCGAGTTTCTCCGCCAGCAGCGATACTCCAGCCGCATGAGAAGGCGACGCGGTCTTCTCGTCGTAGATGAAATCGCCGATGAAACTCGTCTCGTCATCATCCACTGGCTTGTCGAGTGATACCCCGAACTGCGATATCCTCGTCAACGCCTCGATCTTCTCCTTGGGCGTCGAAAGTCGCTGTGCGAGCTCGGCAATCGTTGCTTCCCGACCGTACTGCTGCATGAACTTACGTTGCAGCTTGGCCACACGATTGATCGCATCAATGATGTGTGCCGGCACGCGGACAGTCCGCGACTGGTCGGCGATCGCCCGGGTTATTGCCTGCTTTATCCACCAGGTCGCGTAGGTCGAGAACTTGAATCCCTTACGGTAGTTGAACTTCTCCACGGCCTTGATCAGCCCGACGTTGCCCTCCTCCAATAGGTCGGCGAAGTCCAGGCCCCGGTTCGCGTAGCGCTTGGCAATTGAGATGACGAGCCGCACGTTGCCCTCAATCATCTTGTCCCGGGCAGCAATAATCCGGTTCTCACAGCGGGCCATCTCGAACAGTACCTTCTTGATGTCGGCGGTATTGCGGCCGAGGAACTGGTGGCACTCACGCAGCCGACGACGCTGTTCGGTCGCCTCTTCAGTATCGTCCCGTCCCTCAAGCTTGACCTCCGCCAGTTGCTCGGACAGCCGCACCGCTTCAGTTCCCTTCTCCTTGAACTCAGAGATGAGGTTGTTGATCAGATGATGCTGGAGCGAAAGCGACTGAATCCGACTGAACACCCGCTGCTTGGCTTCGTCAATCCGCCGTTGAACCGACGCACTGCTCTTGCGCTGCTTGAGCAGCTCGATCCGGTCTGCCTCGCGTCGGATTTCACGCAGCGACCGCACGAACTTCTGCCGGTCGCGCCAGAGCGCCTTCTTGTCGAACAGGCACTCAAACTCGACACGCGCAATCTGGTCGAGCGACTTCGTACCTTCCTCGATCGCCATGCACTCCTCGACCAGCCGACGCATCATCGGCACCGGGTCAAACAGGTACTTGATGATACTCCGATACCCCTCCTCCATCTCCTTGGAATAGTGGACTTCTTCCTCGCGGGTCAGGAGCGGGAGCTTCGACAACTCGCGGAAGTACGACTTGGTCGGGTCTTCGGTACGCTGGACGACCGGTTTCGGTCCCTTGCGCATGACCGCGCTCTCGACCTCTTCCTCCCGCACTTCGGTCATTCTAATGCCACTGCGGGCCAGTCCGGAGATAACCTCGTCCAGCCGTTCGGTCGACATCAGGATGTCGTCTGGGACCAGGTCCTCCAGTTCATCATAAGTAATGGTCTTGTCCGGCGACGCCCGGCGGTAGACCGTTGCCAGCCACGGGGCACGCTCGGTCTTCCGCGGCCGGCCGCGGCCGCGGCGCACCGGCTTGACAAGCGTTTCCGCCAGTTCGTCCAGTTCCTCCTTATCGACGGACGGGGTCACGGGCTGGACCGGAACAGGTGCTTTCTGCCTCTTCGATGTCCCGGACCGCTGCTTGGCTTCTTTCATGAGCGAATGTTCCTTTCGGCCGCCGCAGAACCCAGCAGATGACTGCGCTCTGCATTCAGCATGTCAGCTCGATCGGTATCACCTTTTTCGTAGGCCGCGTCTGCGAGCCGACGCAGCCATCCAGCCTTCACGGTTCTCATTCTTGCAGAAACCTGACGGAGGTCGCCTTCCTTCGGCTGTCCATCCTCCAGGAACGTCCAGCTTGCGACTCGACGGCGCGTTGCCTCTTCCTCAATCAGGTCGATCAACATTCCCGGGCCATATCCGGCGTCATCGACGTGCTCCTCAGCCAGCCGGCACACCGATTGCAGAATCGGGTCGTCCAATGCTTCAGACAGACTCATGTCTCGCGCCAGACGGGCCAGCTCACGATGCTGTATGACCATCGCCACCAGGCGTTCCTCACTCTGGACCGGCCGGACTGGCGGGTAGGATGACGCTTTGCCGCCACCTTGGAGCAGGCTGCGCCGGTCGAGGCGAAACCGGTCCGCAATCCGATTGGCATAGAGTTCATAAGTCACGTTGTCACCAACAAGCCTGAGTATACCGGCAAGCTCGGCCACCGCGGCACGCTGGTCAGCAACCGAATCGAGTCGGTGGTCCCCAAGCACGAAATCAACGAAGTCAGGGGCGTGTCCCAGCAGGGCGAGCAACTCGTCTCGACCATGCTTCCGGACATAGTCATCAGGGTCTGTGTCGACCGGCAGCAGCGCAATCTGCGGGTCCACTCCGGCCGCGAGCAGAACCTCGATTGCCCGTCGACTGGCTTGTCGACCAGCTCTGTCGCCATCATAGCAAATGATAACCCGGCCGTTGTATCTTCGCAATAGCTGCGCTTGAGTCGGAGTGAGGGCAGTCCCGAGCCCAGCGACGACATGGTTGACCCCGGCGTTCACAAGCGACAGAAGGTCGAAGTTGCCCTCAACCAGAATCGGCGTCGACTCCCTCAGATACGCCTTGGTCTGGAACGCACCGTAGAGGATGCTGCCCTTCTGGAAGATGGCCGTGTCCGGCGAGTTCAGGTACTTCGGCTCGGAATCACCCATCACCCTGGCTCCGAACCCGATGACCTTGCCCGAGAGCGAGAATACCGGGAAGACCACCCGGTCATAGAAATAGTCGGTCAGACCGTTGTCACGCCTCACCAGCAGGCCGGCCGAAACCAGCGTATCTTCAGCCAGTCCGCGTTTCCTCGCTTGGCCCCGCAGCACATTGCCGGGCGGCGCATAACCCAGCCGAAAGCGACGCACAGTCTCCCGACCGAGGCCCCGAAGCTCAAGATATGACTGCGCCACGGAGGATCGAACAAGCTGCTGTTCGAAGAAGGCCGTGGCCTGTTCGCAGGCATCGTAGAGCGCCTGATTGCGACCCGGTGTCCGGTCCTCTTCGACCTTGATACCCAGACGCCCGGCAAGGAACCGGACCGCTTCCGGGAACTCCAGTTTTTCCATGGCCATTACGAAGTTGATGGAACCGCCGCCAACACCGCACCCAAAGCAATGATAGGTCTGCCGCTCCGGATTGACGTAGAACGACGGTGAGCGCTCAGAATGAAATGGACACAGTCCGCGGTAGTTGCGACCGACCCGTTTCAGCGGCAGATACCCGCCGACCAGTTCGACGATGTCGGTCGAAACGCGCACCTGCTCAACTGTCTCGGGTCTTATCATCTTTCCGCTTTCAGGGTCACGAGGGTCACGCCGCTGCCCCCCTGGGCCGCTTCTGCCAGCTTCATCCCGGCGACACGCGGGTCGTGCCGAAGCCTTGCCCACAGAGAGCGACGCAGGGCCCCGGTTCCCTTGCCATGCAGCACACAAAGCTCGCTGGCGCCGCTGGCTGCTGCCTCATCAAGGAATCTGCTCAACGCCTGTTCTGCTTCATCGGTCGTCATGCCCCGCACATTCAGATTCGGATCAAAACGGTAAGGCTCGCAGATGACCGCCTCGGGCGTCGGCACTGCCCCTGCCGTCGGCACCAGCCTTAGGTCACGTGCGTCGAGCGTCATCTTAATCTGGCCAAAGGCGACCGTGACGCTCGAACCGGTCACTTCAACCACACTGCCTTGCCGGCGGAACGTGCGGGATTCAACAATGTCGCCCGCCCTGAACTCACTCAGGTTCGGTGTCGGAACGGTCTCAACGACCGGCTCGGCCGGCAGGCAGGCAAGCTCATGCTCGACCACGCTCTTGGCCTGAACCACGCTTTCATGGTCGGCCTTTCTTTCCTTGATTTGCCTTACGAGGTTCTCGATTTCACGGCGCTTGTCCAGCAGGAATCGCTCCCGTTCCCGGCGGAGTTTCTCCAACTCGTTAACCTGGTGCCGGCGCAGTTCCTCAAGGGCGCGTTCGTGTTCCTGCCGGGCAACCTCGGCCTGATTTCGCATCCGCTCGGCCTCCTGCCGGAGCCCGCGGGCCTGCTCCAGTTCCTCGTCAAGGGCGCGAAGCCTGGCATTCCAGTCCAGCCATTCCCGCCCCATCCGCTGCCGGGCGCGGTTGACTACTGTCGGCGGCAGTCCGGCCTCCTCGGCAATCTCAAACGCACTCGACTCGCCGGGTAGACCCACGACCAGCCGAAACGTGGGCCCGCGACGGCTCTGACCCGGTATCGTACCCCATTCCATTGCTGCGTTGGCCATGCCCGGCTCATCACGGGCAAACATCTTCAGCGTGCCGAAATGAGTCGTCACCAGGGCTTTGACGCCCCGGTCGCGCAGCTCTTCGAGTACCGCGACGGCCAGTGCCGCGCCCTCTTCCGGCGCGGTGGAAGCGCCGATTTCATCAACGAGCACGAGACTCGTCCGATCCGCACGACTCAGTATCTCGGTCAGCCGGCCTAGGTGAGCGGTGAACGAAGACAGGTCTGAGTCGAGCGACTGCTCATCACCGATGTCGGCAAAGACCTTGGCGAACACCGGCAGACGCGTGCCGGCATCGGCCGGCAGATACATACCGCTGGAGAGCATCAAACTCAGTAATCCGACCGTCTTGAGAACAACCGTCTTGCCGCCGGCGTTCGGCCCGGAGATGAGGACGACCGAGTCGCCCTCAGGAAAGATGAACGTCAGCGGTACGACCGCGGTCTTGCGCCTGAGCAGGAGCGGGTGCCGGGCGCGGAACAACTCGACTCTGCCGTCATCGCTGACCGTGGGGCGCGTGCATTCATAGCGCCGCGCGAACCGGCAGCGGGCGACAAGCGAGTCCATCTCCGCGACTGCAGTCATGGCCCGGGTCAGCTTCGGCTCGTGCTCGGCAACAAGCAGTGAGAGACGGCGCAGAATCCGCCCGACCTCCTCGGTCTCGGCATCACGCAGCTCAGCCAGTTCATTGCCGTCAGCCACGGTCTCAAGCGGCTCAACGAACAGAGTCTGTCCTGACCCAGAGCTGCCGTGCACCACACCGGGCACGTCCCCGCGGTGTTCGAGCAGGAGCGGCAGCACGAAGCGGTCGCCACGCACCGTGACCCCGCCGCCAAACCAGTCGGCCTGCTCTGCGGCCAGCCGCTCGAGTCTCTCGACCAATCGATTGCGCAGCAGACGGAGTCGAGTTCGGATCGTCTCCAGCTCAGGCGTCGCCGAGTCCTTGACGCCGCCAGCTTCGTCAATCGCGCGTTCGACCTCACGCTCGACTTCCGGCAGGGCCACGAGGTCGGCGATGATCGGTGTCACGCGGGCCACCTGCTCCTGACGCCGAAGGAAGAAGTCGCGGCAGTGTCTGATGCCGGTGCAGGCCTGCCGCACCTGAAGCAATTCCGGCCCGCTCAGTGTGCCCTGAGCCCGCAGGTGGACCAGCAATGGCCGCAGGTCTCTGACTTCAAACAGCGGCGGCTCGTCGGCCAGGGCAAGCAGCGCCTCGACTCGGTCCAGTTCCTCGACCACGCGCGACTCGGCCAGGCCGGGTTCAAGCGTCAGGGCCCGTTCCCGGCCCAGCGGCGTCGAACACATATCCGCGAGCATCTCTCGGATGCGCGGAAAGTCGAGCACTTCCAGGCTGTGCTTGTCCAACTGCTGCTCCGTATTCTGCCAGTCTGTTACATGCTGTCCTGCTGGCGGCGGCGGAAGGCCCGGCGTCTTGCCTCGGCCTGCCGGCGCTTGCGTTTCTCGCTCGGCTTCTCGTAGAACTCACGACGTTTCACCTCGCGCAGAATCCCGGCGTTCTCACACGCCCGGCGGAACCGCCGGATGAAACTCTCGTAGGACTCGCCGTCTTTGACAGTAATACCTACCATGACCCGATAACACCTCCTTTCAACTGGTCGTTTCTTCTTTCCTGCACATCTCACCCAACAACTGCAGGACCGCGGCCACGGCAACCACGCCCGCGGTCTCAGCCCGCAGCCTTCTCGGGCCCAGAGTGAAACTCCCTGCCCCGACTTGTTTCAGCCGGGCGACCTCATCGGGCTCGAACCCGCCTTCCGGGCCGATAACAATCAGCAGCGAACCGGCATCAGGCTTGAGTACGGAAGCAAGCTCGCTGCACCGTTCTTCCTCGTAGGCAACCAGGGTCTGGTCATACCTGCCGGCAGCCTGCAGCAGACCTTCTAAGTCAACCCCGGGTCCGATCTCCGGCAGAACCGTGCCGGTGCTCGATTTCATCGCCGCCAGGGCCACCTGGCGCAGGCGCTGGAGTCGCGGCCCGCTCAGGCGACTGACTGTGCGCGCGGTTCGCACCGGGATAAACTCGGTAATGCCGAGTTCGGTCGCAGCCTCGCAGACCTGAGACAGCTTGTCACCCTTGAGCACGGCCTGGGCCAGACCGATGCGATGCACCGGCTCGCGCGGCCGCACCCGAGTCTTCTGTACGTTTCCGGTCACCAGGTCCCGGCCAATCGAATCAAGCAGAACCTCACATTCCCGGCCCCGGCCGTCAGTCACCCAGATTACGTCCCCGGCCCGGTGTCTAAGCACGCGGCTGATGTGCCTGGCCTCAGGTCCGGTGAGTCTGACCCGCTTTTCGTCGAACAGAGTCGGGCTGTAGTACAGCTCCACTAGACCGGCTTTCTTGGTGCCGGCACCGGCTCGGCAGCCTGCTCGGCCAACTTCCTGAGCAGGTTCTTCTCCTCGCGTGAGAGTCGCCTGGGAACGTGCACGACAATCCTAATCAGCTCGTCGCCGGTACCGCCGTCCAGGTGCTTGACCCCTGCCCCGCGCAGCCGGACAATCGAACCGGACTGGGTCCCGGCCGGCACTTCAATCTCTCTTTCGCCCGAGAGTGTTGGAACCTTGACCTTGCCGCCCAGAGCAGCCAGAGAAACTGACACGGGTACTTCTACCGCCACATCGTCACCCTGACGCAGGAACAGAGGGTGCTCCTTTTCCAGTATCTCGACCAGCACGTCACCGGTTCCGCCCGGGCCGTAGTGTCCCTCGTTGTGCAGCGGCAGATAGTTGCCCGAAGACACCCCGGCCGGGATTCTCACTTTCAGTGTCCGCTGTTTGCGCACCCGGCCCTCACCAGCGCAGCTCCCGCACTGCTGCTTCACCCGATATCCGGCACCGTCACAGGTCGGGCAGACGCTTACATGCACAAACTGGCCAAAGACCGAGCTTGAGCGCTGCCGAATCTGACCCTGTCCGTGGCAGGTAATGCAGGTTTCCTTGCCGGTGCCGCCTTCGCCCCGGCAGTCAGCACACATCTCGAATCGCGTGAAGCTCACTTCCTTGGTCACCGAACCGGCAATTTCCTCCAAGGTCAGCGGCATCCTTATCCTGATGTCGCCGCCCCGTGCTGCCCGCCGGTCGTGCGCTGCGCGCCCGCCGAAAACAACATCGAACAGACTGCCGCCACCCAGGCCTTCACCAAAGCCGCGCAACAGGTCGCCGAAGATGTCCGAAAGGTCATCGGCATGAGTGAAGTCACGGCGAAAGTCAAACCCGCCCGGCCCGAACTGGCGCGAGACCCCTTCGTGTCCGTACGCATCGTAGAGACGCCGTTTACTCTCGTCGGCCAGTACTTCGTAGGCTTCAGAGAGTTCCTTGAACTTCTCCTCGGCCTCGGCCCGGTTGTCCGGATTGCGGTCTGGGTGGTGCTCCTTGGCGAGGCGCCGGTATGCGGCTTTCACGTCCGCGGCACTCGCGGTGCGCGGTACACCGAGTACCTCATAGTAATCCCGCTTGGTTGCCGCCATCATCCAGCCAGCTCGATGTCATCTTGAGCGCCGACAGCCGTACGCCCAGGAGATTCTTCCTGAAGCGTCCGGCCCGGCGCGTGCGTCACCGCACGCAGAATACTACCTTTTCTCCTCGTCGATAACCGTATAGTCTGCGTCGACCTTCTTTCCTGCCTGCGGCTCTTCCTTGCCGGCACCTGGCTCCGGCCCGGGCTGAGCGCCGGCCTCTTTCTGGCGGTACATCTCCTCGGCCAGCTTGTAGCTTACCTTCTGCAACTGCTCAATTGCCGAGTCAATCGCCGCCTTGTCGTCACCCTTCACGGCCTGACGCAGGTTGCCAATCGCGTCATCAATCTGCTTCTTGTCAGCGGCCGGGACCTTATCGCCGAAGTCCTTGAGGGTGCGCTCGGTTTGATAGATAAGCGTATCGGCCTTGTTGCGGCTGTCAACAAGCTCGCGCCGACGACGGTCCTCAGCCGCATGGGCCGAAGCCTCACCGACCATCCGGTCAACCTCATCCTTGGACAGGCCGGACGACGCCGTGATTCTGATGCTTTGCTCCTTACCCGTGGCCTTGTCCTTGGCCGTCACGTGGAGAATGCCGTCGGCATCGATGTCGAAAGTCACCTCAATCTGAGGCGTGCCGCGCGGCGCAGGCGGGATCCCGGTCAGCTCAAACCGACCCAGGGTCCGATTGTCGCCCGCCATCTCGCGCTCACCCTGGAGCACGTGCACGGTTACCGCGGGCTGACCGTCCTCAGCAGTAGTGAATACCTGACTCTTGCGTGTGGGGATGGTAGTGTTGCGGTCGATAATCTTCGTCATCACACCGCCCAGGGTTTCGATGCCCAGCGAAAGCGGGGTGACGTCGAGGAGAACCACGTCCTTGACTTCGCCGGCCAGGACCGCGCCCTGAATCGCCGCGCCGATCGCCACGACCTCATCCGGGTTGATACCCTTGTGCGGCTCCTTGCCGAAGAACTCACGGACCAACTGCTGGACCCGGGGCATCCGTGTCTGACCGCCGACCAGAATAACCTCGTCGATTTCACGCGGTGTCACCTTGGCATCGGTCAGCGCCTGCTTGACCGGCCCAAGTGACCGCTGAACCAGGTCCTCGACCAGTGATTCGAGCTTGGAGCGGGTCAGACGCAGGTCGATGTGCAGCGGCCCGCGCTTCTCGTCCGCGGTGATGAACGGCAGGTTGATTGATGTCTCCATCGAGGTCGAGAGCTCGCACTTGGCTTTCTCCGCGGCTTCCTTCACTCGCTGCAGTGCGGTCTTATCGCGCGACAGGTCGATGCCGTTCTCGCGCTTGAACTCCTCCAGCACCCAGTCCATTATCCGCTGGTCAAAGTCGTCACCGCCCAGGTGCGTATCGCCATTGGTCGACCTGACCTCGAACACGCCCTCGCCGATTTCGAGAATCGAAATGTCGAACGTGCCGCCGCCCAGGTCATAGATGGCAATCCGCTCCGCCTTCTTCTTGTCCAGACCATAGGCCAGCGAAGCCGCGGTCGGCTCGTTGATGATGCGCAGCACATCCAGACCGGCAATCTTGCCTGCGTCCTTGGTTGCCTGACGCTGTGAGTCATTGAAGTACGCCGGCACGGTAATCACCGCCTTGGTCACTGCCTCGCCGAGATATGCCTCGGCTGCCTTCTTCAGGTACTGCAGGACCATCGCCGAAACCTCGGGCGGCGACATCCGTTTGCCATCAACCTCAACCCAGGCATCGCCGTTCGCGTTCTCAATCACGCGGAACGGCACGCGCTTGACATCATCCAGTGCCTCCGAGTACCGGCGCCCCATGAACCGCTTGATGGAGTAGACGGTCGACTCCGGGTTGATTACCGCCTGCCGCTTGGCCAGAGTTCCAACCAGTCGCTCCTTGCCCAGCGCGACGACCGACGGCGTGATTCTGCCCCCTTCCGGGTTCGGAATCACGACCGGCTGACCGCGCTCCATCACGGCAACGCAAGAATAGGTCGTACCCAAATCAATGCCGATAACTTTCGCCATCACAATCCTCCTGCTTGATGAATCTCAACATCGGCCTCACGCCATGTATTTACGCCCGGCCTTCGTATCCTGACTACCGACTCACGCATCCGGCGCAGGCTCAGACTCCTGCTCACCGACCACAACTGCCGCGTCCGGGACCGACTTAGGCCTGGCAACAATCACCCGCGCCGGCCGCATGACTTTGCCGCTGCACAGATAGCCCTTGCATGCTTCAGTGACGACCACGTTCGGCGGGTGCTCACCCGACTCCACGTAGCCAATCGCCTCGGCCTTTCTCGGGTCAAACTCCTGTCCGACGCAAGAGTACTCCTCAACGCCATGCTTGCAAATTGCCTCACGCAACTGGCGATGAATCAGCTCCATGCCCTTGTGAACGCTCTCAATCGGCATGTCGCTTCTTACCGAGGACACAGCCCGGTCAAAGTTATCCAGCACCGGCAGCAGGTCCATGACCAGCCGCTCAAGCGCCAGCCGCTGACTCACTTCCAGGTCCCGCTCGGTGCGCCGTCGGTAGTTATCGAAGTCGGCCAGCGCTCGTAAGTAATCCTCCTGCAACTTCTTACAGTCAAGCTCCAGCTTCTGGAACGACTCCTGAAGCTCGGTGACCGGGCCTTTCACTTCGTCTGTCATTCTGGTACATAACTTTAGACATTATATGAGGATAGCCGGATTCGCCCTTTCGGAATCATCACGCAAGCGGCCCACCTGCCGCTTCCCGCCATCCGCCGTCCGCGATTTTGCCCTTTGACCTTTGACTTACCCCCGCCACTCTGCACTCTAGCTTCCAGGCTCTGCCTTCGCGTTCTCCCCCGCCTCTCGCCGTCCGCCTTCCGCCATTCTGCACTCTGCATTCTGATTTCTGCCTTCTGCCCTCGCCCGCTCCCTCACAGGTCTCATCCGCCACGTCCGGCGAAAGGAATCGCGTACTGTGTCACCGGAATTCCCCCTTACAGCTCTCATCCTCGGCCACGTCCAGCTAAAGGAATCGCATACTGTGTCACCGGAATTCCCCTTGACATACGCGGTATAACTAGCCGTCGCAAAAGCAAGTCAAGGATGGTGTGACTGATGGCATTGCCGCTGGCCGTACATTGCGAAATGCTTCTGGTCGTGCCTGTTTCAGTGCCGGTCGTCGTCATGGCTGGAGTGCTGCGTAGAGTGATGTTGGTCATGTTGGCTATCACCAATCGACTCATGCCGACTGCAGTGTCGGGCAGGTCTCAGCTTGGGTTTCCCGCGGCATTCCTGACGAGAGTCACACGTCCAAGGCCGAGCGCATGGAATAGACCGATGACACTGACATTCAGGCCCGAAATGCCATGAGGAATGCTCTGGGGAACCGCCCACCGGACAGCGGTTGTCAGGACTGGACTCGGAGTGCAACTCGCTCAGTGACGGGCAGTTACGCGCCTGCACGCAGACCATCCTGATGTTGGACACTGCGTCGGCGTTAGATTCAGCCGGCTGGCTGCTCTAATACCTGTGATGAGCCGAAGAACGGTCTGCTGCTGAACTCGTCGCAAAGACCGCGCAGGTCAGCCGACGTACCAACTAGCGCGCTATGACCACCTTCTGCTGAGCATTGCCCGATTCGGTCGTTAGCCGGACAAAGTAGATGCCGCGAGCCACATTCCGGCCTGACTCGGTTCTACCGTCCCAATCTGCCTGATACCGGCCCGGCTCCATCGCATCGTTGGCCAGTTCGCGCACGAGCCGGCCGGCCGCGTCAAAGACTGCGACACTCGCCCGGCCCGGTCGGATGAGTTGCCAGGCCACAAGAGCGCGGCCGCGGACCGGGTTTGGAGCCACGCTCAGCAGCCGTCCGGCCAGGTTCATCTCCTGGGTCGGCTCGCTTGCGCCAACGCTCGTCGGCGGGTCGGTCCGATAGGCAATTGCCCGGCCCGGAGCAATCGGAGCACAGCCACGGTGATAGTCTAGGTCGTAGAGGGCCTGAATGCCGATTGTGCGGGTCGGGTCTTCAAGTCCGACGGTCGAGCTTGAGTAGCGGTTCGCGGTCTTGTACTGCACGACAATCAGGTTGTCACCGGTGTAGGTTGCCACGGTCGTGTCGTAGATGAACACCTGGAACTTGTCGCGCACGTTGTTCGGGTTGTAGTAGGCAACGCTGTCATACTCAATCACCAGCCGATGATTGACTGCGTCGTGGTAGTAGTAGACAAAGCCCTGGCTGCCATATCCCGGATACAGGTCATCCCAGTTCATGCAGACCATTCCCGGCGGGGTCGATGCATCGGGCAGGCCGGTGTTGGCATAGTGCCGCGTCGTGTAAGAGCCCGGACACAGCCAGCCGTCCGCACTCACCGACATCTGAGTATGGCGCGAGCCATAGAACCGAAGCGGCCCGAACTCAGTCGGGAGAGACAGCACCAGGACATCGTCGTTGTGAGGGTATGTCAGTTGCGTACCCAAGGTCTTGATTTCAAACCAGTTATAGTCAGGACGATGCGGGTAGGCCTGGTCAATGTCGTCGTAGGCGTAGTAGCGGGCCGGCAGTCTTGGCCCGTCAGGAATCGGGTCAGGCTGACGGATTTCACCCACAAGGATGGTAAAAGGCAGGGTGACCGAATAGCCGCCGTCTGCAACCAGACGCAGGGTGCAGCTTACCCGGGTCTCAAGCGGAACCCCGGCCGCGGCCCGAACCGCAAACATGTCGTTCATGTTGGTGACCGTATCTCCGGCCCGGATTGTGCCGAAGCTGGCGTCCGGGTCGATTACCCAGAGCAGTGTGTCGCCGGAGCTGAGCCAGCCCCGGCAGTTGGTCGCGTGGCCAAGGCCCAGGTTTCGGATTTCAATCACCAGGTCTGAAGCCTCGTCCGGGTCGAGCCGGCCGTTGCCGTTGCCCCGTGCCGAGTCGCGGAATGTCACCGGCCCATTGCTCAAGACTGGCGTACCGACCTTGTAGACGACAGTCGAGACCCAGATTGAGTCAAGAGCGTCCTGGCAGACAAGTGAGCAGGCGACTGAACAGCCGTTCGCAAGTCCTGAGTCAACCTCCAGCCCAAACCCGTTTGTTCCGGTGTATGCCGAGTCGCCGGCCGGGATATTGCCGAACGTCTTTGCCGAGTCGGTGATGCGGGCGTGCGGGTCGTGTGTCCGCAGCACGGCCTGGACCGAGTTGGCGGCCTGCTGCCCCCAGTTCTTGACCCAGGTCGGCAGCCGGACGCTCTCACCCGGGTTCAGAATCGAGTCGTTGTTTCCACCCGGGCCCGGGTCATAGACCCAGGACTTGAGGTAAGTGACATAGCGCTGCGAAGCAATGACCCGCACCGTGTCCACAAGGACAGAGTGGTTCCGGGCACTGACCGAAAGAAGCATCGGGCCCGGGGTCTGGGTCGAAACCAGCAGTGTCACCTGGCCTGAGGAGTTGGTGCGTGCCCGGGTATAGACTTCGTTTCCTTTCCAGAGCAGAACCAGAGCCGACTCAACCGGTGCGGTACTCGGGTCGGTGACCGTCACCTGATAGGGCACGTTGTTGCCCAGGGCAATCACGCCCGCATGGGTCGCACTCAAGGCAACCGGTTCCCGGGTCCAGACTGAGAGCTCCGGGTCGCCGAAGAGATTCAACTCGTAGATGCAGAACCGCTGCATGTCGTAGCGGCCGCCCGAGTCGGCATAAGGCGACCAGAATCCGCGCGAGAATGCCAGCGCCTGACCGGCATGATACTCGTCGTGGTCGAGGATTCGGGCAAAGAAGACCGTGTCGAGCCGTTCCGACGGCCCGGGCACATAGCCGCTGACGTACGCACCGTAGCCGTAGCGCGAGTTCATCGCCATGCCGACCGAGCCACCGCCGGCGCGGTTCATCAGGTGCTCGGCAAAGCAGTCCCCGCCCGGCACTTCGTCCCACGCGCCGGTGAAACAGGCGATCGAGGCATGAATACCCTGCTTCGCGCCGTTGGTCAGCGCATCGGCATCCGAGGAATTGAGGTAGGGCGAAGAACCCATGTAGATGCCGTTCTCGTCACCGTGTCCGACCCAGTGGCCCAGACCAAATCCTGAGTTCATCGAGTCCCGCATTGCCTGACGTGACAGGGTACTGGTGCGCTCGTAGAGACGCGAGTCCTGCCAGTTGGTCGGGGTCATTCGGGCAATCGACTCCTGCATCGGCCGTTCGTTGTAGCTTGACCAGAGAATTGCGGTCGGCAGCAGCATCTTACAGAGATATCCGGCCGGTGGGTTCTGCTCATAGCTCAGGGTCTTGGCCACGAAGTTCTGGGCCTGGGCCACGTTATTCACCGATGCCCGACCGACAAATACCTCGCTCAACATGTCGGCCCGGTCCGCCCGTTCGCCATAGACATGATTGTTGTTGTAGTCCCAGGTTCCATCCAGGCCGCCGAAGTAGAGGTCGCACGGTATCGTATCCTCGTCCGGATAGTAGCCCACGCCCTGAGTTATGTACCAGGCGTCCCGGCCCGGGAGGATGTTCTGACCTGTGGTCTTGTGGTCTGCCGCACCGCCCAGGAGCACGTACTGCGTACCCCAGGTCTGATACGCGTCAATAATGAAGTTCCGGAACTTGTCCGGCAGGTCATAGCCTGAATAGTTTGCGCTAATCCACGACCTCGTCACGACGGTCGCGGGCACACCTTTGAGCGTCTTCCATGCGGCCAGACGTGCAAACACCGTGTCGAGCGGTGGCTCGCTGATGACAACGTAGTCATACTCACCCGGCGGCAGCATTGTCACGACGGTTCGTCCTACTGCCGGCGCGTTTGCTGCCACGTCACGCGGATTGACCACCATCTCGCGCACCAGCTTGCCGTACAACGCCTTCTGCCGCACGCTCGGCACCAGGTTGTCCCGGCCCTGCTGCTCGTACTTCAGACGGTAGACGAGTCTTGCCGCTAGCTGTAGTTCGCCTGTGGCTGGCACCCAGCGCACCGGTCGCAGTTCGACAAAGGCGATGCGATACCCACCAAGGGTCCCAAACTCAAGCTGCCGGACCGGCTCTTTCGGGTACGTCTCGGCCGACGAGTAGATACTCGGATCAGGCGGGAACAGCCGAGGCTCGAAAACGCGGCCGGGCATGGGCAGAGGCTGGTCCGGCTGGGCCGGTGCAAGCCGGTATTGGCCAACGGTCTGCCATTCTGCGGTCACCAGTTCGACTCCGGTCGGCTCGGCTCCGGCTGGAATCGAGACCAGCTCGACCACACGCGGCACGCGCGGCGCACCCGGCTCAATCAGGGCCGGAAAGCCCTTAAGGTCAACAACGTCATACTCGCCAGCGCGGGACAGGGTCAGGTCAGAAGCACTGAAAGCCACTGACCTTGTCACTGTGCCGGCCAGGGTCGGCACCACACAGGCAATCACCAGCAGGACGAACTGTCTCATGGAAGCTCCTTTGGATTTCACGGTGGCTGATACTAGACCTGTGCCGCTGATAGGTCAAGCACGGCCAATAATGACTGCGGACGCACCAACGCTTGAGAACCGGTCCTGTCTTGAACTAAGAAAGGTCCGACGTGCAGTTCGGGCAGCGCACCGCCTTGATCGGGATCGTCGTGAAGCAGCGCGGGCATTCCTTGGTCGTCGGCACTGCGGCCGGTGCCGGCTGGGGACGGCGGAGTCGGTTTACACCCCGAACCATCAGAAAGACCGCGAGCGAAACGATCAGGAAGTTGATGACGAGATTGATGAATGCGCCGTAGTTGAGCGTCGTTGCTCCGGCAGCCTTGGCTGCAGCCAAGCTGGCGTACGGCCCTGCTTCCTTGGCTCCTTCCTTTAGCACGATGAACATGTTGCTGAAGTCCACCCGGCCGAGCGCAAGCCCGATCGGCGGCATGATGATATCGTCGACAAACGAGCGGACGATTGCTCCGAACGCTGCGCCGACAATGATGCCGACCGCCATGTCGACGACATTGCCGCGCATGATGAACTCACGGAACTCTTTGAGCATCTGATGCCTCCTGCCGTTTATGTGCGATGCCAACGGTCACTCATTCATATAGTGTATCACATTCAGGCCGCGGTCAAGTGCGGCGTGTGTTGGATAACGCCCTGAGTCTAGCGCTGTAGAACCACCTTTTCCGTCATGGTCATCCCACCGGTCTCGACCTTAAGCAGGTAGACGCCCGAACCCAGGCCACGAAGGTCGAGCGTGACGGCTGGATGCCGGGTGCTGAGCATCGTGTGCCGCAGCAACCGGCCACTGGCGTCATGAAGGCTCAGACTAACCACGCCACCAGAAAGCTCAGTTGTCCAGCCAGATAGACTAGCTGTCATCAGGCCGGAACGCAGCGGGTTAGGTTGAAAGTGCACGAACCTGCCTGTTAGGCTCCGAAGATCGGATACCGTGATGCCAGAAACGGACGCGTCGGCTGGAGAACCAGTGACAGTGCCGGGCGTGTAGCACCAGAACTCGAAGGTCGCATTGCCCTTGAGACCGTAAACGACGTCCCAAGGCCCGTATCCGACAAGGTCAGCCCCGGCTTTGACCCGCTTTCTCTTGGTCCCGCCGGGCGCGGTCATCGGCAGGGTCTCAAGCTCGGTCCAAGGCCCGGTTGGCGCCAGAAAGTGCCAGAACTCCTGAGTGTTGCCGCCTTTGAATGCGTAGATGGCCGAACCGAGCGTTGCGCTTGAACCGCCATCCTTCGATGCCTTTGACTTCCCCGAGCGGCCAACAAGGGGCATCCCGCCGATGTCGTTGCCCCATACGCCGGTCTCAACGTCAAAGGGATACATGCCGTGATACTTTGCCTGGTGCGCATAGATAGTACCAGCAGCGAAAACTCCTGATTCACAGATTCGGGTCTTGAGGTCCAGTCCCTCGCCTGCAGCCCGAGTCCGGATATTAAGATTCGCTCTGCCCGGCACGTAAGCAAGCCATGAACCCTTGCCCCACTTCTCAGCCGGCGCAACCGGAAGTGTCTGCCAACTGTCCATAATTGGGTCATAGCGACAAAACTCGTTCTTGCCCCCCTTCAGCAGGTAGACAGACCCGTTGGTTGTGCTGGAGACGAACACAACATCAGTGCCGCCTCTGACCTTTCTGCCCGACAGGCCCGATGGGACATCGGCAAGTTGGTACCATGAGTCCCGGGCGGCGTCGTAGCGATAGAAGCCGAGCGAGTTGTTGCCCTTTGTAGCATAGATGGAACCGTTGCCGTCAGCGCAACCGGTCGCACCGTGGTAGGGCAACTTGCCTTCCCTGCCCGGTGGAATCGGCGCCAGTTGCCGCCAAGAGTCTGTCACCGGGTTGTAGGCATAGAAGTCAGCAGTCTTGTTTCCTTTGGCCGCGTAGACTAGACCGGTGCTAAGGTCGTATGCCAGCCAGGCTCCACCCTTGACCGACTTGCTAGGGGGCGAGCCGGGAACCGGCGCACGAACAGACCAGCCTGGAGTGCGCGTCGGTGCAGAGAAGACGAATGAATCAGACCGAACGTCGTTGGCCGGGTTGATGTCACCCGCAAGCGCGGTCGAGCAGCAGGCGACGTATCTGCCGGGCAGATGTGGCTTGGGCAGGGTATCAAACAAGACCGAGATTGAGGAGTCAGGCGCAAGCGTACTGATCAGACGCGTGCTGGCGTAGATGGCCGTCGTATCCGAGTAGACCTGGAAAAAGACCTCGAAGCTCGCCGGCAACTGGCCGTAGTTCCTGACCGTGGCGCAGGGAATGACCAGGACTGAGGTGTCGAGTCGGCCAGCGGGCGCGTCAATACGCACCACGCCTGCGTCTTCGCGGGCCGATACGCGCACGCTATCCGTTGCTCGGTCGTTCGCAGGTCCGATGTCGCCGGACATCTCGGTGGAACAGACAACCGCGACCGTGCCGACCGGCCCCGCGGTCCAGCTCGGAAACGTGACATAACGGTCGGTTCCGGGCAGGTGACCCGTTACCGTCACCGGTTGGCTGTAAGTAGTGCCGATCCGCATGCGGGCGACATAAGTCTCGCTCAGCGAGCCGTGGTTACGGACGGTACAGGCAGGCACCACGACCGAGTCGAAACCGACAGCACCGACCGGTGCGGCGATGACTCTGCAGCCCACGTCATGCACCTGAATCTCGACCTGACCGGTCTGGCGGTCGTTCGCTGGCTGCATGTCGCCTGTGAGCTCGGTCGAGCAGGTCACAAAGACCATCCCACGCGGCTGGTCAACGAGCCAGTCAGGAAAGGTCACGTATCGTGCTGTACCCGGCACGTGGTTCGCAATCGTGGCGGTCTGGTTGTAGCCTGCGCCTATTCTCATACGGACAGTGTAGGATTCAGACGCAGTGCCGAGATTGCGCACGGTGCAGGCCGGCGTGATGACCATGCCCGAATCAACCACGCCGGATGGTGCAAGCAGTTGCGTGCAGGCCACGTCACGCACCACCACATCAACCTGACCGGTCTGCCGGTCATTGGCCGACTGCATGTCCGAGGAAAGCTGGGTCGAACAGGAGACCGCAATCGAGCCGCGTGGCCCTGCGTTCCAGGTTGGGAATGTAATATACACCCTGGCTCCGGGTACGTGGCTCGAGACCGATGCGGTTCGGTCGTAGCCAGTACCGATGCGCATGCGCACTGTGTAGGACTCGGCCGAGGTTCCATGGTTTACGACCGTACAGGCGGGTGTAACGACCGTGCCGGAGTCGATCGCACCCACGGGCGAGACCAGCGTGGCGCAGCCGACATCACGAACGCGCACCGTGACCGAGCCGGTCAATTTGTTGTTGGTCTGAACAAGGTCACCGGTCAGCTCGGTCGAACACGTGACAGCGCTCGAACCGCGCATGGTCGCGGTCCAACCGGCGAAAGTCACATATGCCTTGGCACCCGGTGTAAGGTTCGTGACTGCTGCGGTCTGGTTGTAGGTCGAGCCGACCTTCATCCGCACGCTGAAGCTGGTGGCTGAGGTGCCGTAGTTGGCCACAGTGCAGGCCGGGGTCACGACCGTGCCGGAGTCCACCGTGCCGGAGGGCGCGAGCAGGGCAACCGACGCGGCATCAACCACACCGACGGTTACCGAGCCCGTGCGTCTGTCGTTCGCATTGTTGATGTCGCCGGTGAGCTCGGTCGAACAGGAAACGGCGTAACTGCCGCGCGACAGGCTGGCAGACCAGACCGGAAAAGTCAGATACTGTGCTGTCCCGGCTGTGTGGTTGGTCACAGTCGTGGTCTGGTTGTAGCCTGTGCCTATTCTCATGCGGACGGTATAAGTTGCCGAGGCCGAGCCGTAGTTGTACACAGTGCACGTCGGCGTCACCGATGAGCCGGAGTCGACCGTACCGGACGGTGCCAGTAGGGTTTGGCAACCGACATCAGCTACCCGTACCGTGACCGAACCCGAGGCCTTGTCGTTGGCCTGGACCGCATCGCCGGTGAGTTCGGTCGAGCAAGAGACCAGGTGCGTGCCGCGTTGGAGTGCGGTCCAACTGGGGAAGGTTACATAGACCCTTGTCCCCGATGTGTGGTTGGTGACATTGGCAGTCTGGTTGTAGAAACTGCTGACCTTGCACCGCACGTTATAAGACTCGGTGGTCGAGCCGTAGTTGTAGACCGAGCAGGAAGGCGTCACCACTGTGCCGGAGTCAATGGTGCCGGATGGCGCAATGACCCGCGTCGCGCCGACGTCTCGCACCCGCACCGTGACCGAGCCGGTCACAAGGTTGTTGGCTGGCACGATGTCGCCCGGAAGCATGGTTGTGCAGCGCGTGGCCAGCGACCCGCGCTGAGTCGCGGTCCAGTTCGCGAACGTAAGCGTGGTCGTGGCGCCGGAGGCGAGGTTCGTCACGGTCTGCGTGTTCGAGTACCCGCCCTGGATTTCGAACCGGACATTGAATGTCGCCGCAGCAGTGCCATTGTTGCGTACGCTCGCCTGCGGTACGACCACACTGCCGGAATCGACCGTACCGGTCGGCGCGGTGATGGCAAGAGCCTGCGCATCAAGCACCCGCACCGTGACGCTGCCGGATGCCTTGTCGTTACTCGGCGTGGCGTCAGCACCAAGCTCGGTCGAACAGGTCACTGAGAACGTACCACGCGGCCACGTCGAATAGGCCGGGAAGGTAACGTAGAGCTTGACGCCCGGCGCATGGTTCGTGACCGAGGCGGTCTGGTTGTAGAATGAACCGACGCGGCAACGGACGCTATAGGACTCGGTGGTCGTACCGTAGTTGTAGACCGTGCAGGACGGGGTCACCGTCGTACCCGAGTCGATTGTTCCTGCCGGTGCGACCACAGTGGTTGCGCCCACGTCGCGCACCGTGGCACCGGACTGGGCAAACTGTACCGCCCGCTCATTGGCCAGCAGGTTGCCCTTGGGCGTACCGTTGTAGATGTACTGCAATCCGACCGTGCCGTTCTCGTCCTCGATGCCGACCGTGGCTGAGCGCCCCCACGTGTAGCTGGTATCGGTCACCGCCGCGTCGCGGTAGCGCAGCACAATCCGCCCGCCTTCATAGAGCACCGCGGCAAACGTCGCCTGGTTGTAGGTCACGCTGCCCTTGACCCGCGCATTCTTCCACATGATCACGGTTGAGCAGTTAGGTGAGGTGCCACCGTGCTGGTAGTAGACGTACCCTGAGTCACTCGACACCAGATTCAGGTCGTCCCAGAAGACGTACACCGCTCGATTCGGAGCAGCCGAGGCTGGAATCGCGGTGTTTGTCGGTGCGTTGGTTCCCGGATCAGAGCCAAAGGAAAGCCAGCCGTTGGTCGAAACCCAGACCGTCGCATAGTTGGCGTTGTAGTAGCGGAACGTGTAAGGCAGTGAGATGGACCACCGGGCGTCGTCGCCGTTCCCGAGCAGGGTGCCGGTGCTGGTAATATCGACCCAGTTGTAGTTCGGCCCGCCGGTAGTGTCTGAGTCGATCCACGAGTAGCCACGACTGTCCGGTCCGCCGGTGAACGCACCGACAAGACCGGAGCCGAGCGTGCACTGCACAGTCGGTGCCGAAGCTGGGATGTTCTTGGCCAGACAACCAGTGATAAGCGTAGCCGAGCTGGGGTAGTTGGTTCGTGAGTTGGGCGTTGTCGAGGTTGAGTCGAAAGTTGTCCGGCCCAACCCGCCCGGCCACGGGTCGTTGGCATCACCCCGGTTGGTGCCGTTGAACAGGTGGTCCTGACCGTCAGCCTGTTCCAGCGCCACGCCGTACTTCCAGCCCGAACCGCCGTTGTTCACGGCGTTGCTGCCCCGGCGCCGGGCAATCACCGAGTCATCAATGTGGTAGACAAGCAAACCGGAGTTATACAGCAGAGTGTCGAACCTGGTCTTGCGTCGGTTCTCGACCAGGAAGTACTCCTTGAACGTCCGTTCGCGCGCCATGAGCCAGTACGCCTTGGCGCTGTTTTCGATATTGGGAATCGAGTACAGACTCCGCGAACGCGCCGCGGTCGGACACAGCCATCCGAGCTCCATCTTGCACCATGGGTCAAGATGCACCGGATAGTAGGGCGTGCTGCCATTGCCGCCCCACGAACCGCCAGCCATCAGGGTCCAGTTGCCCAAACCCTCGCCGCCGCCGTCGGTATCGTAAAGGTCAGGCAGGCCGAGCGCATGACCCCATTCATGGCAGTAAACACCGATGCCAACCATCGTCCCGTTGTTCGAATAGTTACTCCGTTCCGGGTCAGTGGTGTAGTCATCGATCTTGATGTACTGGCCCGGATAGCCTGGCCGCGGGTCGTTGGTCGTATAGACACCGATGCCCGCATCGGAAAAACTCCACGCGTGTGACCAGATGTCCGACCCGCTGCCTGATTCCTCAGTACCATAACCGGCGTGGATGCAGGTGAACGCATCGACGTACCCGTCGCCGTCGATGTCGTAGATTGAGTAGTCTACGGCCGAGTCCGATGCCGCGGCCGCTTCTTTGACCAGCATGGCCGCACGCGTCCAGCCGTTGGAGTAACCGTAGTACGCTTTGTTGTTCGCCGCCGTGTACCACCCGACAACCGTGCCGGTCATGTGAAACTGGTTATAGGAAACCTCGTGATAGTAGTCTCGGGCCGAGCCCGAAGGCCACGTACCGAAGAGCATGCTCTGGAAGTTGGCCACCGAGTACGTATTGGCGAAGTCAGGGTACTTGATGGCAACAACCGGGAATGGTATGGTGCCGACCACCAGCGGCGTCACATCGCCGGGCCGGTTCACGATGCCTCGTGTGCCCGCACTGCGCACGGGTCGCTGCGCAACGTCGATGCCCAGCCGAACCCGCTCGTCCAGTTCGGCCTGGGTGATTTCGACGCCCGGTGCCGGCGGCATTGCCTGGGTGCTCACGACCAGACTGAGCGATACACATAGGACGGTGAATAGAGAGTTGCTCTTCATGGAATGCCCTCCGTAGGAGAAGCTCTCGGGATGGCGGTCGCGCACGTCCGGACAATCCGGACACCACTGAGCCGGTCGGAACCCAGTGAACGTCTGTCAGGAAGATGTGCTTGTTGCGCAGTTGATAGCGGCAGCGCGGCCAGAACGGCCGGGGTGAGAAGAACCCGGTTCTCAGTGAACGCGATATCTAATTCTAACAGAGAACGGGCACATGCACAACTGCGACGGACGACCGAATCAGCTTACCGAACAACGAAGCGGCCGGAAATCGAAGACCGACCGCGCTGAACACGAAGCAGATACGTTCCTGCCGCCAGGCCGTCAAGGTCGAGTCCGAGGCAGGCAGGTTCAGCTTCATCTGCCTGCTCGCTCCGGGTCCAGACAGCCTTGCCAGCCACGTCATAGAGCCGCGCGAGAATTGAACCCTGTCCCGGCAGACTGAACGTAGCGAACGCGCGACCAGCCGCGGGGTTAGGTCTGACCACGAGGCGCACCCGATTCAGGGCTGGCTGAGTCGTCACCGGAATGCCCGTCGCCGTTCGTCCGAGCGAATCGGTCTTGAATAGAAATACGCTGCTGCCGAACGAGTCGGAAGAACCGACAACGGCATAGCCGAAATCGTCACTCTGAATCATGTCAGACGGCGTCTCCCGGTTCGCCCGGCCGAGGGTTCGACACCACAGTGTATCACCGGCGGCATCTGTCTTGACCAACCATGTTCTTGCTGAGTCGGGCCAATCGAGTGCCGCAGCAAGTATGAAGCTGTTGCCGACCCGACGCAATGCAGTCGCGCTAACGTCAGGGGCCTGAGGAACGAGGTGGCGACCCGCCACGACCATACCCATCGTATCCAGACTCATGATCAGCAGAGCCCTCTGTCGTGCCAACGTATCCAGGTCCGTGCCGAGCGCAACGTATCCTTGCCCCGGAAGAACCGCGACCGAATTCAGAGCGATGCCGGTTTGACCACGGTGCAGTCGGCTCCAGACAAGCTCACCATCCGCAGTAACGCGGACGATTCGGGCATACGAAAACTCATAGCCGTAACCATCGCCGCAGATGACGAAACCGGAATCGAGGTCCTGGGCCGCGCACCGTGCCCGTGTCTCATAGGTGCCCGAAGCTGGATAACAACGTGCCCATCGCTCATGTCCTCGAGCGTCGAGCCTGATTGCGCCAAAGCTGTACATCGAATCTGGAATCCGACCGACAATCAGGCATCCCGAATCGGCCGTTGGCACAACCGCAGATACCTGTCCCCGCCAGAGCGAGGTGTACGACCAGACCGACTCACCGGATGAGTTGAAGGCGTAGACAGCAACACGACTGGAGGAATCCCTGCCGGCAAGCACCACGTCGTTACCCTGACTCAGGCAGGCATAACCCGAACCGGTCGCCATGCCATTGACACGTCGAACCCAGACAGTGTCGCCCAGGCAGTCGGCACAGGCAACGAGCATCCCAAACCCGTCAACCGCCGACCAGGTCTCGGCACTGACAAGATACCCTCCGGCCGCCGTCTGAGCGACCGACCGGCCTAAGTCAGCCGAGGACCAATGCCAGCGCTTCTCAAAGGACGGCTGCGCCGCAGCGCCGGCAACGAGCAAAAGAACGGCCACCAGACAGGAACTAACCGTGCTCCTCATGCTGGTAGTAGTCATTCCAGCTTGACGAGCACGAGTGGTGTCGCGGACTGCCCGGCTGTCCGGCAGTAGTAAACGCCACAGCCTACTGGTTGCCCGCGGTCGTCGGTGCCGTCCCAAGACACGTTCGTCCGGTCCGAACCTGAACTCTGCGAGCTGAGCGTACGCACCACCCGACCGAGAGCGTCAAGCAACTGAAGCCGAATGCCACCACTGCCGTTCGATGCGCAGCCGATGTTCGTCGCGGTCCGGAACGGGTTGGGCGCAGCGCTGAGGGTGTGTGCCGCACTCGTGGGAAGCAGACGGTCGGTCAGACCCGCAAGCGCAGGAGTGAGATAACGCTCCAAGGGATAGCCAGGCTTCAGGTCACGACCAGCAAAGCCGGAATACCCGGGCGGATAGAAGCTGACCCGGAATACATCGTCGCCTGGGCCTCTGCTCCCCTGGTAGCGGGCCCGGTCAACGGTCCAAGGGTTAACGTACGTCCAGACGACCTGACTATCTGGCGTCGCCTCGAAGAAAAGGCCCTCTCCCCCGTTGCAGACCAGCGTATTACCACTGGCCAGGCGCTGCGCGCCGCTGATATAGGGCGAGTAGAACGATCGTGCCGGCGTAGCGCCGTAGCGCCAGTGACAGGAACTCGGTCCGTATGACTGTCCGCGTGCCGGACGAGGGTAGCGACCGGCGCTGTCAGATTCAGGTATGAACTCGTCAACTGTCGAGTACTCCTCGCCGCTCCGGCCGTAACCGTTGTTGAAGACCAGAATGTGACCGGCACCGGGCAGCCCGGGCTCAATCCAGCGCGCGTTGTGCTGGCCGTAGAGGACCTGGCTCGCGCTGTCCCCGGCCCGGTATGCCTGGGGATTGCCCCAGCGGTAGACGATGTCACCACCCATGCCCAGCCTGCCGCCAGTGTGGCCACGCGCCTGCTCGGTCGTCGTACTGTGGTCAATCACCCAGACTTCGCTGAAGTTGCGGACGCTGACAAGAATCTGGTCAAGTCGTGGGTTGTAGTCAAGTGAGTTGGAGTGGTTCCAATCAGCGATACCATACCGCCCGCCAAGCCCGAGGTAGTTGACGTCAACCAGTTCCGGATGCGCCGCGACATCGCCGTAGTTGGCCTTGGTAGAATCGAAGTCCTGAACCAGATGATCCCACACGTGCCATTCCCAGACAATGCTGTCGGTTGCCGGGTCTACCTCTACCAGATAGTCAGGGAGGAGTCGGCTCTCGATGAGCCGCTCGGGGTCACGCCCGGCGGCCTCGACCTCACTCCGTGTCTTCAGTTCACGCGCGAGCAGCAACACGTTGCCGTTGGGAAGACCGATGGCATCGTGATGCTGAACATGGTGACTGTCAGCGTAGTCGTAAGCCCAGACCAGTCTGCCGTCCCAGTCGAGCTTCTCTACCCGGCCGCCGAAGTTGTCCAGCGGGTTGGAGACGAATGCGCAGCGTAACAGCGTGCCATCGTCGAGCAGCTCGTAGCCACCGACACCTCGGGTCGCGGCAACCCACTGGTGTGCCGCACGCCCCTTGCGGTCGACGAGAAACGTATAATACGACATTACCGGAGAAAAGAGAACAAAGCCCGGTGTCGCGCTGCTGTCGAAGCGCGTGAGCCCGACAGTGGTGGTCTCACACGAGAGCTCCAGCACGAATCCGGGGACGTTCGAATCGTTACCGTTTCGGTCATCCCAGGTTCCCGACCGCCCCAATGCCTGACCGCCTAGCACCAGCCGGTTGTCAGAATCGTAATTGTCTGGTTTACCGGGCGACCAGTTGGTCCAGTCGAAATGCTGGCGCGTTATCCACAGCCAGTTTCCTCCCGGCTCAGGCGAGCCTGCCGGCTGAAGCCCACCCAGCCATGGACCGACCCATACCCCTTCCTCGGGCCGCTCGCGCCAGAAAATCACCGAGTCCACAAGACGGAATATCATGTCGTTCTCGTCCTGCGAGGTCAGAGTCGCAAGATATCCCCCCGGCGCCCGAGCCGAATCCAGCGCCTGTGCCCAATTCAGCCCGCAGGGAACGGCCACAGCATGGAAATAGTGCACCGTGCCGTCTGGGTGTGCCCACGGCTCAGGTTGAGCATACCCGCACCTCGCAGCCGCAAACAGCAGAAGTCCGGCTAGCAGCGCCTCGCCCGGGCAAAGACATAACGTGCAGCACGGAAATGGCCCTCCGGCGCGCCGTACCTTGCGACTCCGCTGTGAACCAGGATGCTGGGAAACACCCAGAAACCGGCAGGCTTTCGTCATGCTATCAGGCTCTCATCTATCGCAGTGACCGGGTCGCTCAGCGACAGGGCTCAGCCGACTTCGGGAGAACCCTGTCCCGCGTAGTGGTCAGTAGAAATTCTACACGCCCAGGCTCAGCTAGCAATAGCGGCTGACCGATCAGTCTCATTCAGGTCATAAGGCCGGACAGCGCAGTTCAGCCGCGGAGTTCAGGCGGAAGATGAGCGACATCGGCGATGCGGTCTTCAGCCAACATCACCGCCCGCTCAATCGCCTGTTGAAGTTCCCGGACGTTGCCCGGCCAGTCGTAGGACTCAAGGCGTGCGATCGCATCAGGAGACAGACCGGCAACATTGCGGATGAACTCGTTCGCCACTGCTTCAAGGAAGTACTGCGCCAGTCCCGGGATATCCTCGCGCCGTTCGCGCAGGGACGGCACTGCGAGAGTGGCCCAGCAACAAAGGTCAGAGAGTTCGCTGCCACAGGCCGGGTTCTGCGGTATCACAACGAGCCTTATGTCCGGAACACCGGTCCGCACAACTTCAGTAAGCCGCGACCGAAGCCCGGAGCCCGCACCCAGTTCGTACAACACGAGTGTACCGCGTTCCGCACTCGACAGCCGGCCGGGTCGGGCGTCGATACCAGCACCGGGGTCGGCCTCGTGGCCGAACAACTCATCGGCCAACAGGTCATCAGGCACGCCACCGCAGCAGACCACAACGAATGGTCGGCCGGCACGTTCACTCGAGTCATGCACTACCCGTGCGATGAACCGCCGACCAGTCGCTCGCTCGCCGGTAATCAGTAACGGTGTGTCGGTGCGCGCCAACCGGGCAGCCGCCGCGAGAAGTGCCTGATAGGCGGGAGCCGGGCCGGCAACGCCGGACATGTGCAGTCCATGCGGCGACTTTGGCGGAGCCGACGTCGCGAGTCGATGGAGCGGCAGGGCGATGATGCTGGTCACACCGGCGACCGCAACGCCGGCAGCCTCAGCATGTTGGTGGCTGCGCTCAAGACAGACCGTTCCGGTCTGCGTGCTGCCGAAGAATACCGGGTAGGTCGTGGTCTGAGTCGGAGCACCGGTGCTGCGGCCAACTCGTTCCCACCTCGCTGCTATCCTCTCGCCTGCCCACACTGTGCCGGCGTCGGCTCCGGTTGCCCGGCAGATGAACGATAAGGCGTGGCTGACCAGCAAAGCGGGCGGTAACCGCAGAGTGGACAGCGACGACACGGCATTGAAAAGAGCCGCACCCGAGCCGCGAACAAGCTCAATATCCATCAGCAGACGGATGCTCTCAACCGCATTTGCGACCATGACCAGACCACGCAGCAGGCGCACCGCGGCCTGAAGGTGTTCAACTGCAGCGGCATCGTCGTGCCGGGCAGCCAGGAACCGTCCGAACTCGAACTCGACTCGGGCAAGCCGGTAGCTCTCTTGAGCATCACGCAACCAGGACAGGGCTTCGTCGAACGCCGCAATCGCCTCATCCGGCCGATTGCTCGCAGCCAGCACCAATGCCTTGACGCGCAGCGCCTCGCCGATGTCGAGCGGAAGTGCGACCTCACGAGCGAAAGTCTCGGCCTCGAGTGTCAGCTCAACGGCACGGCGAACCAGACCCCGACCGAGCGCAACTTCCGCCTGACTGGTCAGTACCGCGACGAGTTCGGTCTTCACCCCAACCCGGCGACAGGCGGCTTCGGCCTCCTCGAGCACTTGCCAGGCCGCGGCCAGGTTGCCCTGCGCCAGGAACGTGAGACCAGTCTCAACAAGCGCTTTGCGGTACATCTCAGGCCAGGTCTCGCGTTTCTGCCCGGCCTCAATCGCCCGCCGGAACATGGCCCGGGCCCGACCCGGCATGTTGCGGTGCAGAAAAATCTCTCCAAGTCCGAGGAATGCTTCGCTCATCAGTCTGGTCGTGCCGCGCTGCTCGCTCATGGCGAGCGCGCGATAGAATGTCTGGAACGCCTCTTCCCAGCGACCGAGTTCGAGCAGAGGCCAGGCCAGAAGATAGGCAAGCCACGGTCGCCACTGCTCGGCATTGACTTCCTCGGCGATCAGCACGCACGCCTGCAGCAGTTCAAGCTGCTCAGCCGGCCGTCCCTGCTGACCGGCAATCGTGGCAAGACCGTTGAGGGCCGATATCTCGCCCAGTCGATACCCGCACTTCTTCCAGGTCTCCAGACAACGCTCGTAGCTCAGTTGTGCGGTCTCGTAGTCGCCGGCCGACCAACAGGTTGCACCCAGCGCGTAGTGGTGGTACCCTTCCAGGAACTCACTCTTCATTTTCTGTGCGACGTCGGCCAGCCGTCCGACCCAATATCGGGCATTCTCGATGTCGCCGACCCCGCGCTTCAACTCACACAGAAACCAGCAGGCCCGGCCGATTTCGTTCTCAGCGTTGCAGACCAGCGCGGCCTCGTAAGCCTCGACCAGCAGAGCTTCGGCTTCAGCCGGGTACTTGAGCGTCAGCGCCTCGCCGAGCCTGAGCAGCAGCGGCAGACGCTCAGCCGGGTCACGCGCCGCGGCCAGTTGTCGACGGAGCGTTGTCAGATGGTTGTCGGTTACGGTCGTATCGATCATTGATTGTGTCCAATGCTAGTCGTGCGTCCGGTTCTGTCAAGACGAAACGGCCCACGGTCAAGGTTGACCTGCGGCTCATCGCCAATAGGATTAGCACCAGAACAGGAGACAATTTTGGCAAAAGTCTACCAGAACTTCATCAAAGGCCGGTTCGTCGCGGCCTCGACCGGCAAGACCTATGAGAACCGTAACCCGGCCGACACCGACGACCTTATCGGCATCTTCCCGGCCTCAGGTCCCGAGGACGTGGACGCGGCTGTGGCCGCGGCCCGCAGGGCGTACCCGAAATGGCGGGCTGTGCCCGCACCGCAGCGCGGCGAAATCATGCGTCGTGCAACCGAGATTCTCATCAAGCGCAAGGAAGCCTGCGCCCGGCTCATGACCCGCGAAATGGGCAAAGTACTGAAAGAGACTCGCGGCGACGTGCAGGAAGCAATCGACACCGGCCTGTACGCGGCCGGAGAAAGTCGAAGGCTGTGGGGCACGGTCGTGCCGTCGGAGCTGCCCAACAAGATGGCCTATGTCACGCGCCAGCCGATGGGCGTGTGGGGCATGATTTGTCCCTGGAACTTCCCGATGGCGATACCGTCGTGGAAACTCTTCCCTGCTCTGGTCTGCGGCAACACCGCGGTCATCAAACCGGCAACCCTGACCCCGGCCTCGGTACATGAGTTTGTGTCCGCGCTTGCTGAGGCAGGCGTGCCTGACGGCGTGGTCAACGTTGTCTACGGTGCCGGCGCGGCTGTGGGTGAAGCCCTGCTCAATCACCCTGACGTCTGCGGCGTGTCATTCACCGGTTCGTCTGAAGTGGGTCGGCGCATCGCCGAAGTCACAGGCAGGAACCTGAAACGGTGCTCGCTTGAGCTGGGCGGCAAGAACGCCCAGATTGTCCTGGATGACGCCGACCTCGACCTCGCGCTCGAAGGCGTGCTCTGGGGTGCTTTCGGGACCACGGGGCAACGCTGCACCGCGACTTCGCGGCTCATCGTGCAGCAGGGCGTGTACAAGAAGCTGACCGACATGCTCGTGGCACGCACCCTGCGGCTCCGCGTCGGCAACGGCCTCGACGAAAAAGTCGAAATGGGCCCCTGCGTATCCGAGGCGCAACGACGCACTGTGCATGAATACGTCGAGGTCGGCAAGCGCGAGGGTGCGCGCCTGCTCTGCGGCGGCGAGCCATTCCGGGGAGGCCGATACGCCAAAGGCTTCTTCTACCGGCCGACCGTGTTCGGCGACGTCAGCCCGGATTCACGCATCGCCCGCGAAGAGATTTTCGGGCCGGTGCTTTCCATCATCAAAGTGAGGGACTTCGACGAAGCGGTCAAGGTGCTCAACTCCACGCCCTACGGTCTCTCCTCTTCGATATACACGCGCAACGTGAACCTGGCGATGAAGGCCATCGAGCTGATTGAGGCCGGCATCACCTACGTTAACGCGCCGACCATCGGCGCCGAGTGCCACCTGCCTTTCGGCGGCGTCAAAGACACCGGCAACGGCCACCGCGAAGGTGGCTGGACTGCCTACGACATCTTCTCCGAGCCGAAGACGGTCTACGTTGACTACTCGGGCGCACTCCAGAAAGCGCAAATCGACAACGCCGAATACTAAGTAACGGTTGCGGGCTGCGCAGGTTTGACTGCCCTGACCGGACGGGTAGAATCTGCTCCCGCGAACCACCAAAGGAGAATCCTTGAACAGCAGCGACTTCATCAACCAAGCACGGAAGTACAGCGCCCATAACTACGAACCCCTGCCGATTGTCCTCAGCCGGGGCGAAGGGGTCTGGGTCTGGGATGTCGAGGGCCGCCGGTACATGGACATGCTATCATCATACTCGGCCCTGAACCAGGGGCATCGCCATCCGAAGGTGCTCAAGGCCATGACCGACCAGATGGCGCGTCTCTGCCTGACTTCGCGGGCATTCCATCATGACACTTTCGGGCCGTTCTGCGAAACCGTGACCAGAGTATGCGGCACAGAGCAGGTCCTGCTCATGAACACCGGGGCCGAGGCGGTCGAGACCGCAATCAAGGCGGCCCGGCGCTGGGGCTACAGACACAAAGGGGTCGAGCAGGACCGGGCCGAGATTGTCGTCTGCAACGGCAACTTCCACGGCCGGACCACAACGATTGTCGGGTTCTCGTCCGAGGAACTTTACCGGGACGGGTTCGGACCTTATGGCCCGGGATTCAAGATGATCCCCTACGACGACGTCGCCGCACTCGAACAGGCAGTCACCTCCAACACCGTGGCGTTTCTCGTTGAGCCGATTCAGGGCGAGGCCGGCATCAAGGTCCCCCGGCCCGGCTACCTTGCCGCGGTACGTCGCGTCTGCAGCGAACGCGGTATCCTGCTGATGCTCGACGAAATCCAGACCGGCTTCGGCCGCACCGGCCGACTGTTCTGCGCCGACTACGAGAACGTCAAGCCGGACGTTCTCATCGTCGGCAAGGCTCTGGGCGGTGGCTGCTTCCCGGTCTCGGGTGCGCTGGCATCAAGGGACATCATGAGCGTTTTTGTTCCGGGCAACCACGGTTCGACCTTTGGCGGCAACCCCTTGGCCTGCGCTGTGGGCAAGGCCGCGGTTGAAGTCATCGTTGAAGAGAAGCTGCCCGAGAATGCACTTGAGATGGGCGAATACCTCAAGAGTCAGCTCACGAAGATGAACTCAAAGCACGTCGCCGAGATTCGCGGCAAAGGCCTGCTGATTGGCGTAGAACTCAAACCCGAGTCCGGCCCAGCCCGGCCGTTCTGCGAGAGGCTGGGGCAGCTCGGCGTGCTTGCCAAAGAGACCCACGGCACAATCATCCGTCTTGCCCCGCCGCTCGTCATTCGCAAAGACGAGCTCGACTGGGCGCTTGAGCGCATCGAGCAGGTCCTGAGGCACTAGCCCGCCGCACCGCTGTCTTCGGCTTAAGTATTTATCATCCAAGGGCTTGGACTGCGAACCCGCATTCTGAGTCCGACTTCGACCTTGGCATCAGGAACGACTCCCGGAGTCACTCCCCCTACCACCTCAACCGCCGGATGCGGCGATAGATCAGCTTTCGGTTGAGTCTCAATTCGCGCCTGCAGGAGAGGTCCCGGAGCGCTGGTCACTCAAGTCTCCACGCTGACCAGCACACGCTCAGCCAGGCAGAGTTGCAGCTCGGCGAGCGAGCCTTGGTTCGCGCATCAAACCGAGCCTGAAGCCGAAGCTCAGAGCACAACTCAAGGCAGTGCTGAAACCGAAGCCCAGCAGAGCGTGGTTTGACAGCAGCGGGCCGATTCCTTATCATTGGCCGTGCCGCGCGGACTCATCATCATGCCGACCTACAATGAAGCCGAGAACATCGAACGGATAATTCCGGTCGTACTGGCGCAGTCGCCCGAACTGGATGTGCTCGTAGTTGACGACAACTCGCCGGACCACACCGGCGACCTGGTTGAGAAGATGGCGCAGTCGAATCCGCGGATTCGACTTATCCGCCGCCCGGGCAAGCTCGGCCTCGGCACTGCTTACGTGCTCGGGTTCCGCTACACCCTCGAACATGGCTATGACTACTGCTTTGAGATGGACTCGGACTTCTCTCACCCGCCCGACAAGATTCCGGAGATGATTGCCGCGCTTGCCGACTATGACCTTGTCATCGGCTCGCGCTACTCAGACGGCATCTCAATCGTCAACTGGCCGATGAAGCGACTCCTGCTTTCCTACTTTGCCTGTGCCTATGCCCGGCGCGTGACCGGCTGTCCGGTACGCGACCTGACCGCCGGGTTCAAAGCATACCGGGCCGAGATGCTCAGGAAGCTCGACCTCAACATGCTCAAAGAGGACGGGTACGGGTTCCAGATTGAGATTGACTTCCTCATCTGGCGCAAAGGCGGCCGGCTCAAGGAGATTCCGATTGTGTTTACCGAACGTCGAGCCGGTGTTTCGAAGATGAACAAGCGGATTGTCCGGCGCGCGTTCTTCCTTGTTCTGCGGCTCCGGCTGCAGCGGATTCTCGGTCGGGTCTAACCGACCTTCACTGCTGAATCGGAATCACACAGATGAACCGGAAGGGCTGGTCCCCGGTGTTGGTGAAACCATGCCGCTCGTCGGCCCGAACAAAGACGAAATCGCCCGGTTCGAGCGGCCGCGAACCATCCGGGCCGAGCAGCTCTCCTTTGCCGTCGAAGACAAATATCTCGTGCTCGTAAGCGTGTTGGTGGAGCGGAATCGTCGCACCGCGCTGCTTGATTTCGATGACCCGCATCGCGAAATGCTCTGCACCGTCTTTCCCGGCAATGAGCCAGCGAACCGTGGCCTGCATGTCGGCCGAAGCCGGCAACTCTTCTTTGACATCGGTGTAGTGTCCTGTCAGCATCCTCCAGTCTAACGGCCCCGGGCCGAAAATCAAACCGAAGGTTTTTCCGGCCGTTGACAAGACGTGTCCGCCGGGCTATTATCACCCCGCTGATGGACCACGGCAGAATCTGGGCCGAGGTCAACCTCGACGCTCTGAATCACAATCTGGACCAGGTGCGGGCCGAAGCCGGCCGTTGTCGGGTCATGCTGGCAATCAAGGCCGACGCCTACGGCCACGGTCTGCGCGAGGTTGCCGACGAAGTCCAGGACCGCGTTGACTTCTTCGGCGTCGCCGGCGTTGACGAAGGCATCACCCTGCGCCTGGGCGGCATCACTCGCCCGATAATCGTCCTCTCCCCCATCACCTACGAAGAAATACCTCGACTTTTCGAGCATGGGCTGACGCCGTCGGTCACCGAAATGGGATTCGCCCAACTGGTCTCGGCTGAGGCAACCAGGCGCTCGCTGACAATCGACGTCCATGTTGAGGTTGACACCGGCATGGGACGCACGGGCGTCGATGCCCGCACTGCGGCTTCTTTCGTGCGGCTCGTGTCTGACCTGCCCGGCCTCGTGGTCAAGGGCGTGTTCACCCACTTTCCCGCGGCCGACTCTGACCTTGACTATTCGCGCTACCAGCTCAAGTCCTACGAGCAACTGCTTGTGCGACTCGACCGTCTCGGACTGTCCGGCCTGCTTCGCCACGCGGCCAACTCTGCCGGGTTCCTGAACCTGCCCGGCTCGCGCTACGACCTGATTCGTCCCGGCCTCGTGGTCTATGGCATTCTCCCCGACTCCTACCAGTCGGGCCATCGTACTTCAAAACTCCAGCTCACGCCGGTGATGAGTCTGCGTTCGCGCATCGTCAACCTGCGCGAGATGCCGGCCGGCCGCTCGATTTCCTACGAGCGCAGCTACTTCACTCGGCGGCTGTCACGGGTTGCGGTCATTACCGCGGGCTACGGCGACGGCTACCCATATTCGCTCAAGCACCGGGGCCAGGCCCTGGTTCGGGGCCGGCGCGTGCCGGTCATCGGCAACGTCTGCATGGACCTGACCATGCTCGACGTGACCGACGTACCCGAAGCCGCGGTCGGCGATACCGTCACCCTGCTCGGCTCGGACAACGGCGCGACGATTACCGCCAACGAACTTGCGACCTGGGCCGAAACCATCCCCTACGAAGTCATCTGCCGGGTCAGCCCGCGCGTTCCCCGGGTCTATGTCCGCGGGGGCGGCGTCGTCAAAGTCCGCACTCTGCTCGACCACTACAACAATGGATGAACAAACACCGCTGACAAACGATACTCAGTTCGGCAGTCTGGTGCTGAGCATGGCGACCGCCACGCTTGCCTATCTTGGTCACGTGGTCGTGCCCGGCGCAGGAAAGCCCGAGGTGAACCTGCCGCTGGCCCAGCAGACAATCGACATGCTGGCCATGCTCAAGACCAAGACCGAAGGCAACCGCACCCAGGAAGAGACTCGCCTGCTCGACGACCTGCTGACCGAACTGCGGTTGCTCTACGTCAAGACCGAGTCCGGACAGAAGCAGAGTTCGGGCTCCTAGCACGCCTCAAAGGCACGCGGGGCGCAACAGCGCCCCGCGACCGGTTATCGGCTCGAACGCTACCGGGCCAGCACCACGCGGCAGACCGTGCTGCCGGTGCTGCTGGTCAGGCGGCAGAAATAGATGCCGGCAGCCAGCGGCCGACCCGACTGGTCGCTGCCGTCCCAGCTCATCTCCAACGGTGCGGCCAGGCTGAGTACGACGTTGCCCGCAGCATCGAACATCTCGACCGTACCGGGGCCGCGCGCAGCAATCAACGCCGACTGCCGAACCATGGTCGGTTGAACCGAGAGCAGACCGACCGAACGGCGCTCAGTCCGAACCTCGATGCCGGTCAGCTCCTGGAACTTCACCCGCACCAGCTCAAACGGCGGGTCGAAGTGGTACCACTCGTCGCGACGCGGCTGAGGAATCGGTTGCTGAATCGGCTGCCCCTCAACAAACGCCGCAATCTGTATCATCTCCGGCCATTCCGGGACACCGGGAAAGACGAAGGTATCCTGGGCCATTGGATCGGCCGCCCATTCCGGACACGGAAACCACGCTCTGCCGGCCCGGCTCTCAATCATCACCGAGTCGACAGCAAACGGCTGGGGCCCTGCCTCGAGGATGCCGCGGATGACGACCTGGGCATGGCCGCACGCCACGACAGCGCCCAGCACCAGCAGTGCGACGAAAACGCGCTTCTCCATCAGATATCCTCCTTGGAATATTGGTTGGCGGTGTCATCCTCCGGCAGTCGCTCGGCAACGGACTGCATCCTCGCGCTGTCGGCATCTGCCGGCCACTGCCTGACACCGGCAGAACCCAAACAGTCTATCCAGCCCGGATGCGAAGTCAACCACAGACTGAGCACCGGCTCGAAAGCAGACTGGGGCGGCCCGAAGGCCGCCCCAGAGAGCTAGCAAGAGCTGGACTAGCGCTCGATGACGAGCTTGTGCGTGACGCTGGTGTTCTCGGTTGTGAGCTTCACCAGGTACACACCGGTCGCAAGCGTGCGCAGGTCAAGCCCGACACTGCCCGTGCGACTCAACGCCAGTCCCCGCACCAGCACGGCTCGGCCGGTCGCATCGTAGACGCGCACCACCGCCGCACTCGGCTGGCTCAGGGTGTACGAAAGGGTCGCAAAGCCGGCAGCCAGCGGGTTGGGCGTAACCGAGAGTGACGCACGACGGCCATCGCCGGTCAGCGCCATCACGCCCTTCTGCTCGGCTCGCGGCAGGGCAAACGTCGTGACTTCACCGGTGTTGTAGAAGTAGAAGTCGTTCACGCCGTTGCCCTTCATCGCCGGCAGGTCCACCGGTACGGCAAGGCCAGGCGCAGGCAGCGCGGCACGGGTGATGTCGCCGCCACCCTTCACCTTCTTGTTTTTACCCGACCGGCCGGCCAGCGGCATGTCTTCAAGCTGGGTCCAGGAGTCGCCGTTGATGGCGTACTTCCAGAACTCCTGCGTGTTGCCGCCCTTCAAGGCGAAGATGTAGCCGGCATAGAAGGCGGCTGACCCGCCGTCTTTCGACTTCTTCTTCTTGCCCAGGCTGTTCACCGTCGGCATGCCTTTGAGCGCTGAGCTCCAGGTCCCGGCCGCGACGTCGT
>CBFGIT010000014.1:0-78065 GCA_965648905.1 Caldifarciminota bacterium | reverse complement strand
TGGACGGTGGCAAAGGGCTGCTGGGGGCGGTGAAGGAAGTGTATGGGCACGTGCCGATACAACGGTGCTGGGTGCACAAGCTGCGGAACCTGGCGAACATGCTGCCGGCGAAGTACCGGGAAGAGTGTCTCAAGGGAGCCAAGCGGATCTACCTGGCGGCGAGCTATCGCGGCGCCACCAAGCGGTTCCGGCAATAGGCCGGGCACTGGCGGGAGACGGCACCCAAGGCCGTGGCGAGTATGGAGGCAGACCTGGAAGAACTGCTGGCGCACATGCAGGCTTTGCGGAAGCAACGGGAGCTGTGGATCAAAGTGCGGACGACGAACGTGATTGAGCGGATGTTCCGGGAGTTGCGCAAGCGGATACGACCGATGTGCATGTTTGCGGACGGCGCGAGCTGCGACCGACTGGTCTACGCGCTGTTCATGAAGACCAACAAGCAATGGGAGGACCGCCCGCTATGGGGCAAGCCTATCAAGAAGACCAAGCAATTCACACACAATTCTTGACACTACCCGGGATCGAACTGCCAGGTTCACCCGAATACCATTGCCGCGTCTGCCCTCTGCTTCTCGACATTGCGCGTCCTACGCACTGCGGTCGACCCAATGTCGGTTCGGATGATGCAGCGCATTCCTTGACTCCGGGCCGTTTTCGTCTATTCTCATTTCCCTCATATGATGATGAAGAGACGACGGTTTGCTCCGCGCAGAAAGACCTGCCGGTTCTGTGACGAAAACATCACCCGCATTGACTACCGAAGTTCGCTCCTGCAGGACTTCCTGACCGAAAAAGGCAAGATTGTCCCGGGCAAGGTTTCCGGGGTCTGCGCCCGGCACCAGCGCCGCCTGGCCCGCGCCATCAAGACCGCTCGGAGCCTGGCCCTGCTACCCTACAGCCCTTGAGCCCGATGAAGGTAATTCTCCTTTCCGATATCGAACGTCTCGGTGCCCGAGGCGAGGTCGTGAATGTCCGTGACGGCTATGCCCGCAACTACCTGCTGCCGCGCAAGCTTGCCCTCGCCGCGACCCCGGCCCAGCTCAAGCAGCTCGATTCCATCAAGGCCCAGCTTGCCTCCCGCGATGCGAAAATCACCCGGCGCTTGACCGACCTTGCCAGTCGGCTCGGGCTTGTATCGGTCAAGACGAGCATCCGGATGGGCCAGGAAGGAGCATTCGGCGCAGTGACCAACGCCGACGTCGCCGAGTTGCTGGCCCGGGAAGGCCACGTCATTGATAAGCACGACATCGTGCTGGCCGAACCCATCAAAGCACCGGGAGTCTATGACGTCCCGGTCAAGCTCGGTCATGAGGTCACGGCGACCATCAAACTCTGGGTCGCCGAAGCACCTGCATGATCGAAGTCCGCGTCGAAGGCCTCCTCTTAGACAACGTCAACAACTCGCCGGTCGTACTGCTGCGCGAGATTGACGGCGACCGCGTGCTGCCGATTTTCATCGGGCCGCTCGAGGCCTCAGCGATTGCCTACGCCCTGGAGAAGGCGCAATTCCCCCGACCACTGACCCTGGACCTGATGCGCCGCCTGATTGAAAGCCTGAACGGCCACGTCCGCCGCGTAATCATCACCAAGATCGAGAATGACACCTATTTCGCCGAGCTAATCATCGAGTCCGGAGACCGGGTCTTGAGCATCGACGCCCGGCCATCGGATTCGGTCGGACTGGCCTTGCGCACCGAGGTGCCGATTTACGTCGCTGAGGAAGTCATGGACAAGGCCGGTCAGTTCATTACTCCGGCCGATGAAGAACGGCTTGCCGAGCTTCGCGCCAAGATGCGTAGCATCAACCCTGAGGAGTTCGGCAGCTTCCGGATGTAGCGTGGCCGACCCGGTATTCGAACAACTGCTCGCCGGAACCGACCGGGTCGAGACCGCGGCTGAACTCGAGGCCCGACTGGCCCGGTCACGCCGCGAGGGTCGGCCCCTGCGCGTCAAGTACGGCATTGATGCCACCGGCCCGGAAATCCACTTGGGGTTTGCGGTCGGGTTGCGCAAACTGCGCCAGTTCCAGGCTGCCGGCCATCTGGCCGTGCCGATTGTCGGTGACTTCACGGCCCGGATTGGCGACCCGTCTGGCCGGTCCCGAACCCGACCGCAACTCACCGACGAAGACGTACGCAGGAACATGGAGCGGTACAAAGAGCAGATCTTCCGCATCCTCGACCCGGCCCGGTGCGAATTCCGGTACAACGCCGAATGGTCTGACCCGCTCAAGGCAGCCGACGTCATCCGCATCGCCTCGAAGTACACGGTCGCGCGGATCATCGAGCGCGAGGATTTCAGAACCCGGCTCGACCGAGGCATTCCGATTCACATGCACGAGCTGCTCTATCCGCTTTTTCAGGGCTTTGACTCAGTCGCGGTTCAGGCCGACGTCGAACTGGGCGGTGCCGACCAGTACTGGAATCTGCTCGTGGGCCGCGAACTGCAGCGCGAGTTCGGCCAGGAACCCCAGGTCGTAATGACCATGCCGCTGCTTCTCGGACTGGACGGGGTTCAGAAGATGTCCAAGTCGTACGGCAACTACGTCGGCATCACCGAGCCGCCTCGGGAAATGTTCGGCAAGCTGATGTCGATTCCGGACTCGCTCATTCTCGATTACTTCCGGCTTTGCACGAACCGCAGCGCTGAGGAAGTCAGTGCAATTGAGCACCGGCTCAAGTCGGGCGAGAATCCGCGCGACATCAAAGAACAACTGGCCCGGGACATTATCACCATCTACCATACGGCCGAGGCTGCTGAAGATGCTGCCGCCGAGTTCGGCCGCGTCTTCCGGGAAAAGAGCCTGCCCGACCAGATACCTGAGTTCGCGATCCCTTCGGCCGGGCTGAGCATCGTCGACATCATCACTTCAGCCGGCCTGCTCTCCTCGCGCAGCGAGACCCGGCGCAAGCTGGCCGAAGGTGCGGTCCAGCTCAACGGTCAGCGAGTTACCGACCCGACCTTACTGGTGCAGGTCTCCGACCGGCCCCTGGTGCTGAAGGTCGGCAAGCGCCGATTCCTGCGCTTGGTCGGCGCCGAGCGACAATCGGACACGGATTGACAGAACCAGTCTCTACTCTAGAATCGTAGCAAAGGAGCCATCGTGAGTCAGGAAAATTCGCAACCGCCCCAGGGACCTCCGGTTCAGATTGAAATCGGCGAAAAGGAATCTGAGGGAGTCTACTCCAATTTCGTGCTGATTGCCCATTCCGCGTCGGAGTTCATCATTGACTTTGCCCGGATTCTACCCGGCCTGCCCAAGGCCAAGGTCTTCTCGCGCATCGTCATGACGCCGCAGCATGCCTACCTGCTGCACACGGCACTGACCGACAACATCAAGAAGTACGAAGACCGCTTTGGCAAGATCAAGCTGCACGGCAAAGAAGCAGACGCGGCCCGGAACATGGGCTTCTAGCCCGCAACCGGCACCTCCCGGCCCGGGCCTGCTTGCCGGTTGCCCGCATACCGAGCTGCTCGGCCGCCTAGGCCGGATTGGCGCCCGCCTCGGCACACGGGTGTTCCTGGTGGGCGGACCGGTTCGGGACCTGATTCTCGGACACAGCAGCCCGGATTTGGACTTGGCGGTCGAGTCTCATGCCCGTCAGTTCGCTAACGCGGTTGCGCTCGAACTCGACGGCCAGTCGGTATATCACAGCCGGTTCCTTTCCGGTACCATCACGACGCCCGCGGGCGTCCGCCTTGACGTCAACCAGACCCGAACCGAAACCTATGTCCGCCCCGCGGTACTGCCGACGGTCAGACCAGCAGACATCGAAGCCGACCTCGCCCGCCGCGACTTCTCAATCAACGCCATGGCGCTTGACCTTACGCCATCATCGTTCGGACTTGTGATCGACCCGCTCGATGGCCGGCGCGACCTGTCCAGACGGCAGATTCGCGTACTCCACGACCAGAGCTTTCAGGACGACCCGACCCGAATCTACCGCGCAATCCGCTTCGCGGTGCGGCTGGGATTCGACATCGAGCCGCGAACCCTGGAACTGCTGCGTATGACGGTACAGCAAGAGACTCTGGCTCGGCTCACACCAGAAAGGGTGCTCTACGAACTGCGTCTGGTCTGCCGCGAGCCGCTGGTGCTGCCAATGGTCGAGTCGCTCGTCCATGAGCAGGTGCTGCGCTCGGCCTGGGGCTGGACTGCGCCCAAACGGTTCCTGCCCGGGCTCTGTCGCCTAGTTCAACAAGGCGCCGGGCCTGACCTGCTCTTCATCTACTGGCTCAGCTTCCTGCCCGTAAGTGAACGATTCCCGATTCGACGCGAGGAACAGGAATCTGCCGCCTGGCTCAACCGGTTCGAATCGGTCTGCAGCGTCCTCGTCCGCAGCTCTCGGGCCAGCACCATCCACCGGCTCCTCAGACCCATCCCGGAACCAGCACTGCGCATCCTCGCAGTGCTTGAACCCGAGCCATCGGCCCGCCGCATCAGAACCTATCTTGAACGGCTGGCCCGGGTCAAGACCGAGCTGACCGGTAAGGACCTGCGTCAGATGGGCGTTGAGCCCGGCCCACGCTACCGTCGGGTCCTTGACCAACTGCTCAATGCTCGACTTGATGGCAGAGTGCAGAATCGGAATGACGAGTTGTCCCTGTGTCGTCGGCTGCTGGCCCGCAAACACGTCGGATAATGCCTCCGATTCAGACGATTCTACTTTCCGCGCCGGCCATCCTGTTCGGCCTGACGATTCACGAGTTCAGCCACGGCTACGTTGCCTGGCTTCTCGGCGACCCGACCGCCCGGATGATGGGCCGTCTGACTCTGAACCCATTGAAGCACCTCGACCCGATCGGGACGATCGCGCTGTTCCTGTTTCGGTTCGGTTGGGCCCGACCCGTGCCCATCAACCCGACCTTTTTCCGCCATCCGACGCGCGACCTCGCCCTCGCGTCGCTGGCCGGCCCTGGTTCCAACCTGCTGACCGCGGCGCTCGCCGGCATCGTGGTCCGGGTCCTTGACCTGGCACACGTCACCGGCTTCCCGCTCCTCCTGGCCGGCTACTTCGTCATCTTCAATCTGATTCTCTGCTTCTTCAATCTCATTCCGATTCCTCCTCTTGACGGCTCGCGCCTGCTCTACCATCTACTTCCCCGCGACCTGGCCGAGCGACTGGCCGGGCTCGAACGCTACGGCTTCATTGTCCTGATTGGAATCATCTTTGTCGGCCAGTTCACCGGCGTGTCGCTGTTCAGCATCTACCTCGAACCGCTGGTCCGGCTGTTCAGCCTGCTCTTCGCCGGAAGAGTCATGGTGTAACGTGGCAACGAAACGCAGGACAGACCGAAATCCGAGCGAACGCACGACCCGGTTCGTGCTGGCCCTGATTCTGGGTCTACTTGACATCTTCCTGCTCGCAAGCATCGGCTCCCATCTTTTCGGACTCGACTCTCCTCAGACCAACTACGGCGGCATCGTCGGAAGCTGGCTGGCCCGGCTCTTCCACCTCTCATTGGGCCGGGCAGGCATCGTCGTCCCCCTCCTGCTGGGCGGAGCACTGGTCATCGCGTTCCTCCGCAAACCGGTGTGGCAGAAGTTCTGGGGCTTTGTCGCCATAACTGCCGGGGTTCTCCTCGCTGCGGGCCTGCTCGACTACCATGCCGGCGCGACCCGGGCCCAGACCAACTTCGTCGGCTGGGCCGGAGCCGCACCAGCCGGACTGCTGTCCCGCTGGCTCGGAGTTGCCGCCTATCTGCTGCCGGTGCTCGCGGTCTTCTGGGGTCTTGTCATCTGGTTTCGACCGCCACAACGCCGGGACATTGTCCAGACCGGGTTCATCGCCCTGCTCGGCCTGTTCTTCATGCTGTTCAGCGGCTACTTTGCCGGCGGGTTGTACCTGAACGGCCCGGTCGGCGCGCGGGGGCGATTCTTGCTTGCCGGTGAGTGCGGACGTTGGCTAACCGGAATGCTCCGCACCCTGCTCGGGCCGATCGGCAGTCTGATTGCGCTGGTTGCGGCTGCGGTCATTGCGGTTGCTCTGCTCGCGACCTTTGGTCTGCCCGAGCTTGCGTGGCTGCGCTCCATTGCCCGGGCGGCGTTCGGCCTGCTGCGCCGGTCGTCTGCCCGGACGGATGAACCAGCAGACCACGAACCTTCGGCAACAACGGCAGCGCCTGAGCCTGAGCCGGTCAGCGCGACAGATTCGCCCGAACCGGTCCAGTCCGAACCCAAGGACGCAACCCGGCCCAAACGTGCCAGACCCTTGCTTCCGCCCGCACCGAAGTTCGACCTGACCGGCTTCCAGTCCGAGTTTCTCGCTCAGCTTGACCAGCCGGGTGAGAAGGACCGGGTCTACAAAGACCGGCGGGAGTCGGAAAGCGAAGCCGAGCTGCTCATGGACAAGCTGCGTCAGTTCGGCATTGACGGCCGGATCGCCGATATCCTCTCCGGCCCGATGGTTACCCGGTTCGAACTGGAGCCGGCGCCCGGAGTCAAGATTACGAGCATCGCCAGCCGGGCTGACGATATTTCGCTTGCCCTTGCAGCCGAGCGCGTCCGGATTCTCGCGCCGATTCCGGGCAAGAACGCGGTCGGCATCGAGATTCCGAACAAGGAACGGCGCACCGTGTTCCTGCGCGAGGTCCTCACTTCTGAGCCGTTCCGGGAAGAACGTTCGCCCTTGGGCTTTGCCCTGGGCACGACGATTACCGGCGACCCGACCTGCGCCGACCTGCGCGCCATGCCCCATGTGCTGATTGCCGGCACGACCGGTTCGGGCAAGTCGGTCTGCATCAACTCGATCATCGCCTCAATCATCTACCGCTCCTCGGCTCGGGACGTTCGGTTCCTGACCATCGACCCGAAGCAGCTCGAACTGCCCATCTACAACCCGATTCCGCATCTGCTCGGGCCGACGACCATCGACCCGGACCGGGCGGTCAAAGGGCTGGCCCGAATCGTCGACATCATGGAGGCCCGCTACGGCGAATTCGCCAACATCGGGGTCCGTGACATCATCGGCTACAATGAACGGGCACGCCAGGACGGATTTGCTCCCAAACCCTATATTGTTGTCATCATTGACGAGCTGGCCGACCTGATGCTCCGCGCCCCCAATGAGATTGAAGAACGAATCACCCGCCTGGCTCAGATGTCGCGCGCGGTCGGCATCCATCTCGTCCTCGCCACTCAGCGCCCGTCGGTGGACGTCATCACCGGGCTGATTAAAGCCAACTTCCCCTGCCGCATCGCATTCCAGGTCGCCTCCAAGACCGACTCGCGCACGATTCTCGACATGAACGGCGCCGAATCGCTCCTCGGCCGCGGGGACATGCTCTTCCTGCCGCCGGGCAAAGGCGAGCCGGTCCGGCTGCACGGCTGTTTCGTCTCCGACCGGGCAGCAAGACGCATCGTCGACCTCTGGGCACGAACCTACCTGACCGAACTGCTCAGCGACATCATCGACCGGCCCGAGGAGAAGGCACGCCAGATGGTCGAGCGCGACGTCGTCGACGTGCTCTACGACAAGGAGCGGTCCGGCATCAAACGCAAGCTCGAAGACCTGCGCACCATCCTGCCCGAAGAAGCAGTTGACAAGCTCATGAGCCGGCGCTACTATGAACCGTTGCCTGAGGAGAGTCCGGAAGCGATTGCCGAACGCCAGAGCCAGGACGCTGGCGACCGGGAACTCGACGACAAGTTCGTTGAGGCGGCCCAGGTTGTGGTCCGGCACCGCGAGGCATCGGTGTCGATGCTTCAGCGCCGGCTTGACATCGGCTGGGCCCGGGCCGGCAGGATAATTGACCAGTTGGAGCAGGCCGGAATCGTCGGACCCTATGTGGGTTCCAAGTCACGCAAGGTGCTGGTCGACAGCGAAACCAGCCTGCAGAAGCTGCTTTCCGAAATGCGGGGCGAGCAATGATTGACCGTAAGACCGTGCTGACCTGGGTTCACCGGATTGTCGAAACGGTTCCCTGCCGCAAGTTCGACGAACTCGAACGCTACATCAAGAACAAGCCCGAGGCCAAGGTCGTCGGAGCCCGGCCTGAGTTCTGGGTTGGCGACCACTGGTTCTGCATCCGCCGCTACCATGACGTGGTCAGCGACGAGGAAATCCTCGAAGTCTACATCGGCAACCGACAGAACGGCGATGAGTTCATGGGCTATGACCGGATCGACCCGCGCTGGCACGACGCCGAAGGCCGGGACCTGAAACGCTGGGAACTCACCCGGGCCTACATGCGACCCAAGCATCGGGGTCAGAACTACTCACTGTTCATGATTGAGACGGTCATGGGTCTTGCGCGCAAGAACCATGCTAACTCGGTCGTCGCCTATCCGCGCCACGTGGCGATGCTCGTCACCCTGCTCCAGTATGGATTCCGCACCATGGAAGGCAACTACGACGCGACCCTAGAGCGCATCTACAAACAGGGCAAGCGCTGGTATGGCCACAACACGGCCCAGCGCCGGCTCTACTACGCCCAGGAATTCCGGCCCTTTATCCAGGACGGCAGCTTCATCATGGAGAAACGCGTCTCATCCAAGGGCCTCTGGGAATACCTCACCGAGAAAATCTAGTCCGGGCCCGGGCAAAGCAGGCTGCTCCGATAACCCCGGCGTCGCCACCCAGCCGGGACCGCACGACCTCAAGCCGGCGACCCGGAAAAGTCTGAATCCGTCCCAGCACGGTCCGACGCACCGCCTTGAGCAACGGAGCCCCGAGCCGAGCCATGCCGCCACCGATGACAATCCGCTCTGGGTCGAGAATCTCAACTGCGTTGGCCAGTGCAGTCCCCAGATAGCGACCGGTCTCCTCAACCAGTTCAAGAGCCAGCCGGTCACCCCGTCGGGCGGCAATGCCAATCTCTCGTGGCGTCACTGCGCCGGTATCCCCATCCACCAGTTCCAGAATCAGGCTTGGCACCGCTGACTGAAGCCCAGCGAAGAGCGTGGTCTGGCTGCGGTGCGTGGTCAGCTTCCTGAGCTGCGCCCGGAGTCGGGCCCGGGCCCGAGCAACGAAGTGCGCTGATCCCACATAACGCTCGACGCAACCCCGCCCGCCGCACCGACACTCAAGTCCAGTCGGATCGATGGAAGTGTGCCCAATCTCGCCCGCGGCATGATTCGCACCCAGGAACAGTCGGCCACCGGCCACAACACCCCCGCCCACTCCGGTGCCGAGCGTCACACAGAAGAGATTCTGACACCCCTGGCCCGCACCGTAGAGCCACTCGCCGAGCGTCACCGCGTTGACGTCGTTACCGCAGGAAACCGGCAGGCCGGTGAGCTCCAGCAGTTGGTCCTTGACCGATGTCCCGTTCCAGCCGGGCAGATTCGGCGGCACCCGGACAATGCCCTGGTCGTGGTCCACGAGACCCGCGACGCCGACTCCGACTGAACGTACCCGCCGTCCCTGCCGCAACCGCGCCACGGTCTGACTAATCCGCACCAGTGCCTGGCGTGGCCCTTTCCGAGCCCGAGTCGCAAGTAGACATCGTTCGACGACCCGACCCTGGCCGTCGACCACGCCGAGCTTGATTCCGGTCCCGCCGATGTCGATCCCGATGTCGAACCGCACGCGCTACGCTAGTTGTCGCTGCCCGACACCCGACCGTACAGCTCGCGCACGGCCTGCTCATAGACCGAGCTCATGCGTACGCCCCGTCGGGCCATCACCGTCCGGGCATTGGCAACCGCCGCATCGCCGGTCCAGCGGCCGTGTCTGCCCCAGGAAAACGGGGCAAGCTCCTTGCGCGCGAGTCCCGGCTCAAACCAGTTGGCAAACGCACCGACCCGGCATCCGGAATTGAACAGCGACCCGATCGCAGTCTTGACATGGTCGCCGAAGAAACAACCCACCTTGGCTAACCCGGTGTCGACTACGCCGGCCTGATAGAAAACCCGCACCGACTCATAGGTGTTCTTCAGGTCTGATGTCGTGGTCAGCGCACCCAGATTGACCCACTCCCCGACATAAGAATGCCCGACAAATCCCTCGTGGTGCTTGTTCGCATAGCCCTGGAACACGGTCGCCTCGACCTCACCGCCAATCCGGCACTCCGGCCCGAAACTGCATCCCGGCCGTACCAAAGCACCGTCAATCACCGTGCCCGGCCCGACGTAGCACGGTCCCTCAACAAGACTCCCGGGCCGAACCGCGGCTCTCCGGTCGATGAACACCGGCCCGGTCTCAGTGCTGATTACTGCGCCGGGCCAGACCCGGGCACCGAATTCGACCCGCAACGCCGACCTGCTCCCAACCACGACTCCTTGCATCTGTCCCCGCCTGCCGCGTCGCTCTCTCCTGCCTGCTCCGACCCCCCTCGGCAGTTCCCGCACCAGTTCCGACGCATTCAACTCAACCAGGTCCCAGGGATAGCAGACGACTCTGGCCCGAACCTGCTCCTCGGCCAGTTCCATGTCCAGCCCACGCACCGACTCAAGCCCAACCGCGGCGCGTGACCCGATTCTGAATCCAACCGGCCTCTCTCCGGCCACGAGTACCGCCTCAGACCCGGACACCTTGACCGTCTCGTCTAACACGACCCGGGCCGACAACGCCAGTCCCCCCTCAAGCGGCTCATTCACCGCCATGCCTGGGTGAAGTTCTCTGGTCAACTCTGCCAGCTCATCACGCACCCATAGCATGAACTCTTCGCGCGGATACTTCCGGCGCAGTTTCTCCAGCAGAGTGAACCGGCCGCAGCGCAGGTCAAACACCGGTCGCAGTTCCACGAGCGGCGAGAGCCACTCCAGATGCTCATCTTCGTAGACGCATATCACCGGGCAAGAATATTGCCCATCGGCCCCAAGTCAAGCCCAGCCGCTTAAGACCGCTGCCCTTCAAGTCCGGCCCGACGCCGTTGCCGCACCCGCCTGGGCTGCGCCAACAGAATCCGACCAGCGCTATCTTGTCACGATGACCCCGCGAGTTCCGCCTGCCGCTCGCTCTCCCTTGGTGCTTCAGTCGGGCTGACCAATGTCCCGGTTCAATGTCCTCGTCTCGGCATTCGTCAAGACATGTCCCTCTGCCTTGCAGAAGCCCGGCCGGTCGGCAATCGGCTGTGAATTGCTGCTGGCAAGCGCCTGGTGATCTTGACCGGCCCGGCAGTCGTGCATTTGCGCGGCCCGCTTCCCGGCGCGACCGCCGGAACTTCGAAGGGCGCAACCGGCGGCCTTGCACAAGGTACGACCAGCGGTCTTACTCGGAGTCTGATGGTCTGCCGGTCCTGTTGTTCGAGGTCGGGTCCGGAGTCTCCTCGCCCGACTCTGTCTGAGGGTCGAGGCATTCGGGATCGTGTAGGCTTCAGCCGCAACTGACAGCGCCACATCCTGTGGCAGCTTAGCCCGGATGTTGCGCAGCTTGGGCACCCAGCACCGAATCTGCAGGCTGTTAGGATACGCCGGTGCAATCGCCTTGGCGGGCCCGGCAGCACCGTCGGCGTGATCGACAGCCACACTACCCGCCGATTGTCAGGAAGTATGGGACATCACCTTGGCCCCCGGTGTTGTTCTGTCCGGCCGGACGCCGCAGCCGGCGTGGGGTTGGAGCCGGGAACCGAAGTCAGTTGTGACGTTTGTGGCGACTACGGGAACCGCGTTATCCTGCCGTCTCTTTGCAGCCGAGCGGCTCCTGCTAACCTGAACCCACCGGCAGTGAGAAGCGGAACACCGAACCTCGTCCGACTTCACTCTCCGCCCAGATGTTTCCACCGTGCGCCTCGACAATCCGACGCGAAATCGCCAGTCCCAGCCCGGTGCTCTTCTCGCCCGCAGTACTGCGCACGCTCGTCTTGCCGAACGGCCGGAACAGCTTCGAAAGCTCGTCGGCCGGAATCCCCTGCCCCTGGTCCGCAACCGCGACCACAACCCGACCGTTCTCACGCGCGGCCGAAACCCGGACACTCGTGCCCGACTGGGAGAACTTGAGCGCGTTGGTGACCAGGTTGTTGATGACCTGGGCCATCTTGTTCCGGTCCAGGGGAAGCGGTGGCACGACGCATTCCGCGGCGAACTCCAGCTTGATATTCTTCTGCTCGGCAAGCACCCGGTTGATGCTGAGGCTGTCGTCAATCAACCGGCACAGTTCGGTCGGCTCAAGCTCCAGTTCCAGCTTACCCGACTCAATCCGCGCGACGTCGAGCAGGTCGTCAATCAGCTTCACCATGAACTCGCTGTTGGCATGGATCCGGTGCATGAAGTCGGTTCGCTTCTCCTCGCTCAGAGTCTTTGACGAATCGGTGGCCAAAAAGCTGCTCGCCGTGTGGATGACCGCCAGCGGGTTGCGCAAGTCATGGGCCGCCATGCCGAGCATCTGATTCTTGAACTCGTTCAACTGGAGTAATTCGGCGTTCTTCGCGGCCAGTTCGGCCCGGGTTCTGCGCTCCTCAGTCACGTCTTCGCCGATGCTCGTCACGCCACTGATTCTGCCCCGGTTGTCACGCAGGAACGTGCTGCTCCATGATATCGTGCGTACCTCGCCGGTCCGGGTAACGACTTCGTTCTCGTGTCGGTACGGCGTACCGTCACCTTGCACCCGGCCCAGAAAACGCAGCCGGCGGGCCGGCCGGTCCGCCTCGGCAATGAACCGATCAAACCAGTTCTGACCGATCACTTCCTCTCTTGACCAGCCGGTCAGTCGGAGAAGGAAATCGTTGACGAACGTAACGTTGCCGGTCAAGTCGAGCGTCACGCCGGCCAGCTCAACGTTCTCCATGATTTCGCGGAAGCGACGCTCACTCTCCTTCAGTTCCTGCTCGGCCTGCTTCCGGCTGGTGACGTCGATGACGATGCCTTGATGGTAACGGACGGCCCCATCCGGCTCGCGCGGCACCCAGGTCCGGTCCTCAACCCAACGCACGTCACCCGCTTCAGTGATTATCCGGTATTCCTGAACGAACTCCGCTACTCCGGCCGCGACGTACTGCCGCGCTTCGTCCAGAGCCCGCGCCCGGTCGTGCGGGTGCAGGATGTCGACGTAGTGGACCCGGCCGCTCGTGAAGTCCTCCGGCGAGTAGCCAAACTGACGGACGTTGTCCGAGACAAAGTCAACGGTCAGGGCGTCATCGGTCCGCCACTTGAATGCCACGGCCGGACTGCGGCCGACCACTGCCTCCAGTTGCTCGCGCCGCTCCTGCACGACCCGCATCGCCTCCTCAGCCCGCTTCCGCTCAGTGACGTTGCGGAAGAAGCCGCGCGTTACCACCGGCCGGCCGTCACGGAAGCTGCAGTTGACGCTTCCTTCGACCGCGACCTCGGTGCCGTCTTTGGCAATGAATGTCGCTTCGACTCCCTCCATCTGCCTGCCGCTCATGACTTCCTTGAACCGGTCGATGCACGTCTCCCGGCACGACGGTGCCATCACGTCAAACAGAGTCATTTTCGCCAGATCTTCATCGGTGTAACCCAAAGCCTTGCGCCAGGCGTTATTGGTGTAAAGGAACCGGCCGTCCGGCCCAACACTCTGGATCATATCGCTGGCATTGTCGAACAGGTCCCGGTACCGTTCCTCGCTCTCGCGCAGCGCCGCTTCAAATCGCTTGCGCTCCGTGATGTCGAGCGAAAGCACGAACAGGCCGTCTGCGACCGGCTGGATACTCAGCTCAAACCAGGCACTGTTTCCGTCCGGATACGTCCACTCGTAGTCGAGTCGGCGGTGCACGCGCTGCTCCAGGCACTCCTTGAGTGCGGCGTAGAGCGGTGTCTGCTCAATGCCCGGGTAGACTTCGGACATCCGCCGCCCCTCCATCTGGTCGCGTGGCATTCGTGCCTGGGCCGCGGCTGCCGGGTTGACATAGACATAGGTCCAGTCCGAGCTGATGAGCTGACAGCCTTCCATCATTCCGTCGAGCGTGGAACGGTAACGCTCCTCAGAGTGCTTGAGCAGCTCTTCGGCCCGCCGGAGTTCGGTAATGTCGCGCTGCACCGACACCGAATGAACTACGGTCCCGGTGTCATCGCGCACCGCATACATGCTCAAAAGCACATCAAGGCAGACGCCACCTTTGGTGACCACGGTGACGCTCTCATTGGCCAGGAGCCCGGTTTCGCGCCAGCGTGCCATCAGTTCCTCGGCCCGGGCCCTTGACTCCGTAGCGTAGACATGGCTGATCGGCCGGCCGACAAGCTCCTCGCGGCTGTAGCCCAGGGCCGACAGAGCCGACCGGTTCACGTCCAGAATCGTCCCTTCAGGCGCCACCATGTAGCAGTACTCCGGGTCGTTCTCGAAGAACCGGCGGAATCGCTCCTCGCTCTCGCGCAGCGCCGTTTCGATTCGCGCCCGCTCCCGGGCATAGCGCAGTGCCCGGACCAGCAGCTTACCGTCGTGCTGCCCCTTGACCAGATAGTCCTGGGCTCCACAGCGCAAGGCCTCGAGCGCCTTCTGCTCATCATCGAGCCCGGTCATCACGACAATCGGTATCAGACCGGCCGCGGCCCGGGCCGTCCGCACCGTATCCATGCCGCTCGAATCAGGCAGGGAGAGGTCGAGCAGTAACGCGTCGAACCTGTCTGCCTTGAGCGCCTGCACCGCATCGGCCAGCCGCTCGACATGGGTCAGAACAAACTCGTTTCCGCCCGCCTCTTGCAGCAGCACGGCCAGCAGCCGCGCATCACCCGGATTGTCTTCGACCAGCAGTACTCGGACCGAATCGCTGCTCAACAATCCCCCTCTGGTCTAGTTGTTCGGATACTTGACCACAGTCAGCCAGAAACCCTCGATTGACTGCACCACCTTCATGAACTGCTCGAAGTCCACCGGCTTGGTCACGTAACTGTTGGCATGCAACTCATAGCTGCGGACGATGTCCTCCTCGGCTTTGGATGTCGTCAGGACAACCACCGGTATCCGTCTCAGGTTAGGGTCGGCCTTCACCTCGGCGAGGACTGCTCGACCGTCCTTTCTCGGCATGTTCAGGTCCAGCAGCACCAGGTCTGGTCGTGGAGCCCCGGCATACTTGCCTTCCCGCCGCAGAAAAGCCATCGCCTCGACCCCATCGTTGACCACACTCAGGTTGTTGTGGACTTTGGCTTCGCGCAGCGCCTCCTGAGTCAGACGCACATCGCCGATGTTGTCCTCGACCAACAGGACTTCGACCGGCCGACCGTTGCTCTCGTCGTTCATCCTTCTATGCTCCTTTCGCTGGCAAGGTGAACATGAAATTCGAACCCTGGCCCGGCGTGCTCTCGACCCAGATTCTGCCGCCGTGGCGCTCGACAATCTTCTTGCACACCGCCAGCCCGATGCCCGTGCCCGAATACTCCTTCTTGGTGTGCAGCCGCTGGAAGATCAGAAATATCCGCTCGTAGTACTGCGGCTCGATGCCGATGCCGTTGTCCTTGATTGAAAACATCCAGCTTCCGTTGCTCCGTTCGGCGCGAATGTGCACGCGCGGCGGCTCATCTCCTCGATACTTGATGGCGTTGCCGACCAGGTTCTGGAAAAGCTGCTCCAGTTGCCGGTCATCAGCCATCACCTCGGGCAGCGGGTCATGGGTCACCTGAGCCCCGCTCTCCTCAATCGCAATCTTCAGGTTCTGCATCGCACGGTTGAGGACCTGCTCGGCACTGGTCGGCTCCGGCTCCCGGCCACGCGTGCCCACCCGTGAGTAGGTCAACAGGTCGTTAATCAGGCGCTGCATCCGGCTCACGCCGTCAACCGCAAAGCCGATGAACTCGTGCGCATCGCTGTCAAGCTTGTCCTTGTATCGGCGGGCCAGTAACTGCGTGTAGCTGCCCACCATGCGCAGCGGCTCCTGCAGGTCGTGCGACGCAACGTAGGCGAACTGCTCCAGCTCCTGATTGGAGCGTTTCAGCTCTTCCTCAGCTTCGGCCAGTGCCGCGATTGCCCGCTTGCGTTCTTCAACTTCATTCTCAAGCGCCTGCTTCTGCTCGAACGAGTGACGTACCAGCCGGGCCAGTTGGCCGAACTCGGTCCGGCTTCGGGCGAGTCGTTCCAGACTCTCGGGCTTCTCGTCAGCCAGACTCCGAGTCACGGCTCCGAGCGGCCGCGTCACCATCAAGACCAGGCCGAGCATGACGACCCCGATAATCACCAAACCGAAGAGCAGCAGTGAACCAAGTTGGCGGGCCGAAGAGCGATTGAACTCCCGGACCGCATACGACAGCACGGTCGCACCGATGTGAGCCACTGCCTTGCCGTCAGCACCCGTAAGGTCCCGGGTCATCGCAATCGTCCCTTTGCCCGGATTGCTCATGTGCGAACCATGATGTTCGGCCGAACCCGCAACCATCCTGATAGCCGTGCCGGTCAACTTCGCGAGCTCGGTCACATAGTCGCTGTTCCACAATCGACCAACAAGGAAGAACCCCCGCGGCTCGGTCTTGCGCTCCGGGTCCGAGCTTGGATGTACGGTCGCGCCGCGCACCTCCATCAGACCGGCCGGCGTTTCCAGAAAGTAGTGGCAGAAGCGCTCGCCGCCGCTCAGCAACGCCCACCAGTCAGGCGCCGGCTCGTAGGCCTCCAGCTCAGGATGGTCATCACCCGTGGATGAGTAGACGAGCTCGCCGGCCTGGGAGTAGACCCACGCCGCATCAGCCTTGTAGGTCCCCAGGGCCTCGGCAATGTTCTCGTCGGCCCACTCGCGGTTATGCTTCTCGATGCAGCGCACCATCTCGTCCCAGTACGTGTAGTCGTAGGCGAACATCTCCAGCGCCGCGCCCTTCAGCTCAAGCAACTTGTCAAACGTACTGTTCTCCTCCTGCTCACGCTGGGCAAAGAATCGGCGCATCCGGCTTCGCTCTGAACCCTGGAACAGTAAGAGCCCGACCACAACTGCGACCGCGGCCGCAATCAGCAGCAGCACCAGTCTCGTCTGAGTGCGATTGAGCATGTTCTAGAACTCCTTCCCGATTGCCAGTCCGGCCGTAAAGAGTGTCCCTGTTTCGGCTGCTTCGCGCAGCCCCGAATCCACCAATGCGCTCAAATTGACGTGCGGTCGCAGGTAGAAAAGGCCGGCCGGCGACCACTCCAGCGACACCTCTGCCCCGATTGCGTTCAGTGCGGTCTTGTTCACTTTGAAGTTGCTCTCGTTGAACCGGGCCGAGCCCAGGCCGGCTTCAACCGAGAGCTCGGCGCCAAGCTCGGAAGTCAACTCCTGTTCGTACTCCAGCCCAATCGTCCCGTAGTACGCACCCCGGTATGCCCGCAGGTCGACAGCATGACTCGTTGAGACGTCAACCGGGCCAATCGACCTCGAAAGCTCAAGCCCCAGCTCCGCGGTGGACGGCGCGTCTTCCTGGTTCGGGTAGAAGTAGTACGCAAGCGAGGGCGACACTTCAATCCCCAGCCACTCTTTCTCATAGGATAGAGTCAGGTCCAGTTCGTTGAATTGCCACTTATCGTCTTCTCCCCAGAGCACAATATTGGCCCACGGCGTGAACGTGAAATCCCCGAGTGTGAACCAGACTGAAGGTTGTGCCACCGGCCCCTGACTCAGCGCCACCCCGCGCCAGACGTAGCGCGAGTTCAGGTCAAGTTCCCCTCCGAACGAAAACGCCGCCGCCTGAGCCGCGGCAACCAACACCATGACGACGATTGTCCCTGCTCTGTGCATTGCTTCCCCTTCTGATTCCCGACGCTGACATCGGTAGTTGTCGATATGTCATCTACTGTACGAGACAGACGACCTTTCCTGCTTCCTCCCTAACTGACGGACACTAAGAAAATTATACCAGACGGCGTAGCTGGGTCAATTTCGACCGAGTCAACCCCAAGGTCGGAGAAACAGAGACCGGCTACTGCCGACAGACCTGGACCGTGCGCTCCTGGCCCGACAATTCAGTCCGGCAGAGGTGGACTGCCACGGGCCCAGAGCATCCCACCCGGCTGCGTGTTGACATTCTGCACCCGGCCACGACCAGCCTGTGCTTGACGGCCTGGCGGTCACTCTGCCCTTGCGCGACTGGCTCTGCCGCCCCCGCGCTCTGCGGGTCCGGCCCAGTGGCATTCGACCCGGTCGGGATTCACGGTGTCGTGCCAGAGCCGGGGCACAGACCGCAGACACTCAAGTGTCGGGTCTCGTCGGATTCCGTCTACCTGGTTAAGACGAGCTTGGTGACGCGCGCCCCTTCCCGCCGAGCACCAGTCGAGCTCCGCACGAAGTACACGCCGGGTGTAGGAGACGATGACGCGGCCAGCCTGCGGCCTTGAACGTCGAAGAGCGCCGCGTTGTCCCGGAGGCGGCTGAGTTCCGCGTCTGAACGCACGAGCGTGGGAGTCGCGGGTAGGCCGGGCTGTGTGCCGGTGCTGCTGGCCGCGAGCCCGGTCAGGTTCTCAAGCAGGGTAAGCGTCGAGCCGTTGCGGTTGGCGACGCAGACCGTGGCTCCGGTCTGTTCGAGCGCGCACGCGTACTCGCCGATGGGCAGGGTAGCAAGGACCGAGTCGGTTACGCCGTCGATCACCGACACGGTCTGCGCGCTGCCGTTGACGCAGAAGACGAGGCTGGGGCCGAGGCTGCTGGTCCACAACAGCACCTGTGGCCCGCCGCCGACCGCGATGTTCCGTATCACCTGGTTCGTGGCGCAGTCGATGACCGAGACCGTTCCCTGCATCAGGTTGGCAACGTAGACTTTGTTCTGCGCCTGGTTGCAGCAGACCGCCCAGGGAAAGCTGCCGACCGGTACGGTTGCCAGCACGAGGTCGGTGCGACCGTCAATCACGGTCACGTCGTTCGACAGGTCGTTAACGACATATGCCCTGCTGTAGTTGTCCGACCAGGCGATGGAGTGAGGCCGTAGGCCGACCTGAATCGTAGTCCGGACCGAGTCGCCCGCCCCGTCAATCACACTCACCGTTCCCGGCATGGCAGCGCGGTTCACAACGTATGCCTTGCCGAATTTCGCTACCATTGGCTCCGGGTTGAAGCCGACCCGCAGCGTGGCAAGGACCGAATCCCGGTCCGGGTCGATGACCGATACGCTTGAGTCTGCGGCGTTGGCGCAGTAGACCTTGTTGCGTGATTCCAAGTAAGAGAGAAAAGAGGGATTCTGCCCTACGCTGAAGGTTCTCACCAGCGAGTCGGTCGCGAGGTCGACCACGCCCACACTACCGGAGTTTTTCAAACTAACGTAGAGCCGGCGACCAGGAACCGCGAGCAGCGTACCCGGCCCGCCCGGCGCATCTATCAGGCGCAGCAGCCGACCCTGAACCGGGTCGAGTACGGCCACGACGTCACTCATGGGACAAGCACAGTAGAGCTTGTCTTCGGTGCCGGGCCAGAGCAGGTGCCAGGGCGAGAGTCCGACGAACGTCTGTTTAGTCACCTGGTTTGTCGCGCCGTCGATTTCGACCAGCCGGCTGTCGTCTTCACCCGCTGATACCACCCGGCTGTGACGCGATATGTAGCTCATCGCCATCGGCACGCTGCCGACCGGAATTGTGGCTGCGACTTGGTGATTCCGGCAGTCGATGACGCTGACCGTGCTCGATGACCGGTTGGTGCAGAACACGGTGCTCTCCGGCGGCAGACAGACCATGGTAATCGGATTCGCGCCGACCGCGACCGTGGCAACCACACTATCGCCCCGGCTGTCGATGACCGATACCGTACTGCCCTGCCAGTTCGACGCGTAGACACAGTTGTCAGCCGGACTGTGGCATAGGTACTGCGGCGTCCGCCCGACCGGCACACGGGCAATGAGCGAGTCGCTGGTTGCGTCAAGCACGCAAACCTGGTCCGCGACCCGGCAGGCACAGTACAGCCTATTCTCTTCCGGCACCGCCAGCAGGAAGCAGGGCGAACGCGTAACCGGTACGACACGCAGGAGCACATTCGTGCTGTCATCGACCACGTAGACCGAGTCATGACTCGAACTGGAGACGTACACCTTGTGCGCCGCCGGGTTGACCGCGACCGCATCCTGCTGCCGCAGCAGGCGCACGAAGCGAACCACCTGCATGCTTGCGGCATCGATGACCGCAAGGCTGTCTGAGAACTGCGACGTGACGTACATCCGGTTCGTACGGGAACTGAACGCAATCGCCGAGGGGGCCGAGGCGACGCGAATCCGACTGACGATGCTGTCCCGCGCTGCGTCGATGACCAACACTACGCCGGAGTCGAACACCGGCACGTACACCCTGCCGCGCACCGGGTCCAGGGCCATCGTTCTGACGAATGAAGGCATTGGCAGCCGCTTGAGCCGCTCCAGCCCGTCCGCAGCAAGAACCGCCAAGGCCTGACCGAGATTACCCGCGACGAACAGCTTGTCCGTTGCCGGGTCATACAACGCATACTGGGGAGAGAGCACGCCGGAAAGGCTGTCGGGCAGGTAGATGGTTCTGGTCCTGACCTGCGCGCGGGCGGTTGCCGCCGAAAGCAGAGCCACGAACACAAAGACAGCGAGTCGCTTCATGCAGAACTCCTTTGGTCAATGGTATGATACTTCCTTCAGGGTCGTGGTCAAGACCACGCGTCGTTCCAACTCCGAGACCGCAGCTTTCTCTGCTCCGCCACTTCATGCACCAGGACCACCCGTCCTTTGCTTCCGTGTCTATGCCCACGGTAAGAAGGTACGCTACGGCAGGCTGTTGACAACGGCCGTCAGAAGGACATCACGTCGCGTCCGAGTGCACTGACGGGAAGTTGCGATTTCGAAGCTAGAAGAACACCGGCGATTGCCGATTGGGCCGACACTCCAAGGTCAGAGCAGCAAAGACCGGCTACTGGCGACAGACCTTGACCGTGCGCTCCTGGCCCAGTGCCTCAATCCGACACAGGTAGACGCCGCACGCCGCCTCCCCTGGAGCCCAAACCACCGAGTGTTGGCCTTGCGACATGCACCCCTGCACGAGATTCGTCACAAGTTGCCCGGCCGCATCATAGACCGCCAGCCGCGCCGACCCGGCGCGCGGCAATGCGAACTCAAGTTGCACCGGCACGTTGCCAAGGCTCGGCCACGCTCGCAGGCGCAGTTCGTCCGATGCTGACCTGGGATGCTCCTCGACTGCCTGCGGCGGCATAGTCTTGAGCAGGCCTGAATGGTTGCCGCAGGCCCAGAGCAGGCCGCCGGGCTGGCGACTGATATCCTGTACCCAGCCGCGCGGCCACGGTGCGGCGTACTCCTGCTGCCAGGTGATGCCGCCATTGGTGGTCTTGTATATGAAGCCTCGGCCATCCTCGCCTGGCTGACTCCCGCCCGCGTTGCCTGCGGCCAGCCACCCAGTCTGGGCATCAGTGAAGACCAGAGCCTCCAGGTAGAAGTGCGGCACTGAGCCGACAATGCTCCACGTCGCGCCGCCGTCGGTCGTCCTCTGGACCTCGCCGCCATAGCACCCGGCCCAGCCGAGTTGCGCATCCAGAAAGAACAGCCGATTGACGTGTGCGCTACCACCCGGATTCTGAGTCTGCCAGTTCGCCCCGCCATCAGTGGTGAACCGAATGAAGCCGTTGCCGCTGCCATACCCGCCGGCAGCCCAGCCCGTCTTCGAGTTGAACATGAACACGTCTTCGCAGTAGTTCGAGGTATTCAGGTTCTGGGCCGTCCAGGTTGCACCGCCGTTCGTGGTCACGCGCATCGTGCCCTGGCTGCCGCAGGCCCAACCCGAATCCTCGCTGGCGAAGAACATCCGGCCGACCCAGGAACTGGTGCCGACGCTGAACTCGGCCCAGTTCTGCCCGCCATCAGTGGTCCTGCAGACCCTGGCGCTGTTGCCTTCTCGAAGCATCCAGCCGTGGTCTGAGTCGACAAACTGCACCTGCACCCCGCCCGGAGCGTTTCGGTCACGGGACCAGCTTGTCCCGCCATCAGTCGTCCGATAGCAGTACCCCGGCCCGCTCGAAGAACCGGCCACCAGCCAACCGTCCTGGGCCGAGCTCCAGCCTGCTGACTGCCACATCGGTGCGTAGAACTGCCAGTCCAGACTCATGCCACTGTTCGAGCTGTGCACTACCTGGCTATTGTCCTGCGCCACCCAGATGTCGCTACCCCGGTACTGGCATCCGTAACCGTAGCTGTAAGTCGGCAGGCTGTAGCTTGACCAACTCTGGCCGCCGTTCGTGGTGACAACCAGACGGCCCGTCGCATTGCCCAGCACCTGGGTCGAAAGAATCGCCACGTGCAGCGTATCCGGTGCGTCAAGGGCATAGTTGTAGTGCAGCCCGGTCGAGCCCTGCGCACCCCAGGTCGTCCCGCCGTCAGTCGTGTGCAGAATCGTGCCGGACGGCGACTGATAGATACTCGAAACCACGGCCCAACCGATGCTTGGCGTCGGGAAACAGACCGACGAAACTGGCCCATTGCCCGAAGGAATCGGTGCACTCTGAAGGCTCCACGTCGTGCCGCCGTCGGTCGTGTGCTGGATGAAGGGGTTGATAGAACTGCTCTGGCCGACAAGCCAGCCGTTCAGCGTATCCGCGAACCAGATATCCTCGCACGAGTAGCAGTCCGAGCCAAAGCTCAGGTTCTGCCATGTCGTGCCTCCGTTCGTGGTCTTGAGCACAAGATACTGGCTACCGTCATTCCAGCCGCCGGTAATCCAGCCGATCTGGTCACTGACGAAGTGGACGCGGCTGAGCTTGCGGCTCGCCGGACTGGTCTGCCTCGTCCACGTCATGCCGCCGTCGGTGGTACGACTGATGTAGCCTGAACTGCCCACGACCCAGCCGCGCTCAGGCGACACGAAGAACACACCCCCAAGACTGGTGCTGCTTGAGTCCGGAAACGGCAGCTTGCGCCAAGTCTCTCCCCGGTCTAGTGTGACCATGACGACCGTAAGAACCTCCCCGCCTGCGCTGGCCGAGCCGACAAACCAGCCGTGCTGGCCGTCAGCGAGAAAGCACATGTCCATGGGCATGACCGCGGGCGCCATCATCACCTTGTCCCATGACTCGGGCTGGGCAAAGCCGATGGCACAGATACAGAACAGAACAATAGTGAATCTCCGCATGGTGTCTCCTTTTGGATTCCTGACGCTATTCTATCCCGACATATCCGCAGGTCAAAACCTGTCTTGAAGCGCTTGACTTGCGGCCGCAACTTCGTAGCCTGACCCATGCTCAACCCCTTTGTGAACCGCGTCGTGAAGGTCATCAAGAGCATCCCCCAAGGCCGCGTGGCGACCTATGGCCAGATTGCGGCCATGGCCGGAGACCCGCACGCCACGCGCCAGGTTGTCTGGGTTCTCCGGTCGCTCTCAGACAAAGAGAACCTGCCCTGGCACCGGGTCATCAACAGCAGAGGCGCCATATCGCTCACCGGTGCAGGCTGCGACGTTCAGCGCCGGGCCCTGGAGGCCGAAGGCATCAGGCTTTCAGGAGACGGCCGGGTTCCGCTCGAACTCTACCAGTGGCGCGGCTGATTCGCCGCAGCCACTTCTCGCGTCTAACTAAGAAATGCTCAAGACCGCATGGATGCTGATGTTGCTCGTGTCGGGCCTGTCCGCCGATGCGGGAATACCCAAGGAGGAACTTGTGAACAGGACTGAAACCGCAACGTTCGCGGCCGGGTGTTTCTGGGGAGTTCAGGCCGCGTTCGACCAGGTCAAAGGCCTTGTCTCGACCACTGTCGGTTACACCGGCGGCCACACCGACAACCCGACCTACCAACAGGTCTGCACCGACAAGACCGGCCATGCTGAAGCGGTCCAGATTGTCTTCGATCCAGCGGTTGTGAGCTACGACCAGTTGCTCACCGTGTTCTGGAACATGCACGACCCGACGACGAAGAACCGCCAGGGTCCCGATATCGGGTCCCAGTACCGGTCCGCGATATTCTATCACACACCTGAACAGCAGGCCGCGGCGCTCGCCTCCAAGCAGAAGCTCGACCAGTCCGGCAGGCTCAAGCGGCCGGTGGTCACGGAGATTGTACCTGCCAGGACCTTCTGGCCCGCCGAGGAGTACCATCAGAAGTACTTCGCCAGGCACGGCGGCGGAAGCTGCCACGTCAGATAGCCTCAGTCGCTCGCATCAGGCCGTCGTGTGTTCCTCCGGCTCAGGGGACCGCGTCAACTCACGCTCGCCCCTCGAGCACGCAGGCTCACTTCTCAGCTTGACAACAAGCTCCGGGCCGCGAGAATATACCTGACCTGCTAAGGAGGTCTTGTGAAAAAGCTCTTGTTCATTCCGCTCCTGGTTCTGGCGGTCAGTTCCGGCCAGAACCTGCTCACCAACGGTGACTTCGAACAGGAACTGACCGTCGGCTGGATTTATACCGACAGCGGCTACGGCACGCACACCGCCAGCCGCGATCCGGGCTATCATCCTGACCCGGACTATGAGGCCCAGACCTACCAGTACGACAACCCGGGCTGGGCGCGCCTCAGCCAGACCGTTGACGTACCGGGTGTACTGCTCGAACTGTCATTCTGGGCCAGCTTCGAAGAGGGAGGCGGCTCGTCAACGTGCTGGCCTGCCGCCTGCTTCACGGTCCGCTACCTCGACAACACCGACGCAGTCCTAGGCGAAACCCGCTACTACTACTCCACCTATGCCAACTGGGTTCCTACCGGCGTGCTCAGTCTGCGCCGAATCACCGACCCCTCATGGAACGAGTACACCCTGAATATCGCCGAGGAACTCAGCCAGAATCTCCAGGGCGTCAACCCGGACGACGTTGCCCGGGTTGAAGTCGCGCTTTTCAGCTACACTTACAGCGGTTGAGGGACGCCGTGGGCGAAGGTCTTCGCCGACGACGTCACTCTTGTCAGCCATGCCAGTGGCCCGTACTGCGTGCTCGGCACGCGCACGGTTAATGACCCGCCGCCCGGCGGCAACGGCAACGGCCGATTCGACCCGGGCGAGACCGGAGAACTGCTTGTCACCGTCCGCAACGTCGGAAATGAGGCAGCAAACAGCGTTACCGGGCTGCTTCGTTCCGGTGACGCCCGGTTTGTCCTGACCGACTCGACTTCTGCCTACGGCAATATCGCACCTGGCAGCAGCGCTCAGGGCGATGCCTACGTTGCCCAGGTCAGCTCCTCGATTCAGCCTGAGACTCCGATACCGCTGACACTGTTTCTTACCGGCAGCAACTACGTTGACACGCTCAACCTCACGGTAGTTGTCGGTGAACTCCGTGCCATCGACCCGATTCCAGACGGCCCGCGTCAACCCGCACGCTACTGGGCATACGACGACGTTGATATCCAGTATGCTCAGCATCCTGAGTTCTCCTGGGTCGAAATCCGGGACATCGGCACCAGACTGACTCTGTCTGACGACCAGACCGTACAGGTCGACCTGCCGCCAGGGTTTGTCTGGAACTACTACGGCCAGACCTACAGCCAGGTTTCCATCTGCGGCAATGGCTGGGTCGCACCCGGCTATACGACCAATGTTTCCTACACCAACACCGCCCTGCCGACAACCAGCCTGCCGGCTGTGGTCTGTCTCAACTGGGACGACCTGTATCCGCCCTACGGCAACAGCGTCTGGTACTACCACGACCCGGCCAATCACCGCTTCGTCATCGAGTACGACAGCGTCCACTACTACGGTGCACGCGACCAATGGGACAAGTTCGAGCTCGTCATCTACGACACAACGATCCATTCGCCGACCGGCGACAATGTCCTGCTCGTACAGTACCTGACGGCAAACAACTACACCAGCAGCACCATCGGCATCCAGGACCCGAGCATGACCGTAGCCATCCAGTGTCTGTTTGACGGCAGCTATCATCGGGGCATGGCTCAGCTTGTGCCCGGCCGGGCCATCAAGTACACGACTGCTGACCCGAGCAGCGGTATCGCCGAAACGCCGGCAACGGTGGTTCGGGCCGCAGTCCGCGCCTGGCCCAACCCGTTCTCCACTGCAGTCCGCTTCGACCTGAGCCCTCGACTCCCTGAAACCTCAACCCCTCTCCTCTCCATCTTCGACAACAGCGGCCGCCACGTGCGCACCCTGACCGGCTCGTCCTGGGATGGACGCGACCAGCTCGGCCAGTTGGTCAGTCCGGGCATCTACTTCTGCCGTGTCGGCTCAGGCGACCAACAGTCTGAAGTCAAACTCGTTCTTACCCGTTAGACCGGAATCGAGACTAACCCAAGGGCGGCGTGAAATCACGCCGCCCTCTGCTTCACTTGTTTGCCTGCGGCCGATGACCTTGACGAATGCCCAATCACCGCCTATTCTGACCCATGCTACGCCGGCGCGTAACCAGAAGCACACCCGCGCTCGTCGCCGTAGTCACGCGCCGGACAGACTGGAACCGGCTCCAAGACGAACACTGGTACCGGATTCCGGCCCGAACTGCACCGGACCGGATCGAGCGGTTTCGCTGGCTTGCGTTCTACCAGACCGCGGCCTTCGGCGCCGAAAAATGGGCGGTCAACTACCTGGCCCGAGTGCGGCGCATCACCAGAGCAAGACGCATCGACCTCCTGCCCGACGAACCCGGCCACCCGCGGGCTCTTGATGAGTACTGGCGACTGGCGATTGACAGACTGGAACGCTTGCCCCACCCGATTCCCAGCCTGCGCCTGCGCCGGATTGTCTTCATCCCGACGACCCTGGAGCGCCTGAAGCGCGCGCAGGAAATCAACGACCTGTTCTGCGACAGCCCGATTGAGGACCGACTCTACTCCCGGTTGAAGCGCTCCGGCCTCTCTCCTGAACGGCAGTACTTTGTCCGCGACTATGGCCCGGGCAACATGCTCGACCTGGCCCTGTTCTGCCGGGACGGTAACATTGACGTCGAATGTGACGGCGAGCTGTACCATACCGGCCCAGCAAGAGCCGAGGTCGACCGCACCCGCGACAACCGGCTCGTGTCCGGAGGCTGGCATGTGCTGCGCTTTTCCGGCCGTGAGATTGTCCGAACGCCGGGCCTGTGTCTTGCAACCATCCAAAGAACCGTCCGGACACTCGGTGGTGAAGAACCGGCCTGCGGCCATCGAGAAGAACGATGAAGACTCGCCGTATCGTCATCCGCCCTGCAGTTCCGGCTGACTTCGACGCCATCTGCGCGCTTGCCGAGCAGATGGACCGCCTGTTCAGAGAGAATCTGCCCGACCGGTTCCGCAAGCCCCAGGGCCGAGTTCGGCGCCGCGACCGAACCGAAGAGCTGATGCGCGACCCGAACACGTTCCTGGCAGTTGCCGAACTGGGCCGCCGTGTAATCGGCATTGTCAACGCAGGACTCAGGGAAATGCCCGACTATCCGCAGAAGAAACCCTTGAGGTCAATTATCATCCGGGGCATTGTGGTTCGGCGCACGCACCGCCGCCAGGGAATCGGCACAAGGCTCCTGGCCGAAGTGAGAGAATGGGCCCAGGCGCGCGGCGCGGACGAGATTCAGGCCTCGGTCTACGACTTCGACCTGGTGGCGCGGGCGTTCTTCTGCCGCGCCGGCATGACTGTGCTCAGCCACCGACTCACACTGCCGCTCAGACCGAGCCGGCCCCGCTTCATCCGCAAGACATAAGCCTCGGGCGGCGCACCCCGGTACGCGAGCTCACAACAAAGCACCGTTACAGGTTTGGAACCCTTCATGTTGTTGGTGCGCTTGGCGTCAGGTTTCGGACGAGCAACCAAACTGCGAGAGCGGGCATCGCTGCCCGCCCCCGCTGGTGAGTTCCCTGCCTAGTCGTTATCCCAGTCGTCCGAATCAATCGCTCCGCTCGCATCTGCTGCCGCATCCTTGAGCAGCACCCGCACTACGTCCAGCAACCGCCGGGCCGGATGCCGCTCCGCCTCGCCCAGGATGGACACAATCTCTTCTGCCGCTTCGCTCTGCCAGATTGCGCTCTTGATGTTGTCCATCGCAACCTCGTCCACATCGTCATAGTCGCCCGGAATGACCCCCGCCGGGTCCAGGTCGTCGTCCTCGTCGCCCGTATCCTCACCGTAGATGCTCTCAGGTACCCGGTCCACACCCTGCAGTTGACGCACGTACTCGCGCACACGCTCCTCAACCTTGCACCGGGCACTCGGCACGACCCCGATATAGCAACCAAGTCCGGCCACGCCCAGAAGCAACGCATACTTGAAGAGCTTCGACACCGCCGCCAGTCCGAGCAGTGCAATCCCGCCGCCCACCGCCATAACCAGAGTCGTCATCGTGCACCTCCGCAGTCCGGGTCATAACCAACTCGTCCGACCATCACAGCACTCTGATAAGAGTTTCCGGAGTGGTCTGAGATATTGGTCTGCATTAGAGTCATGACTTGAGAAGTGCAGACCACGTGCCATCGGGTACCAGGCTTACCGATGAATGTAACTTACATACTATCGAGATTTACAGGTTAGCCCGACCGAGCTGGCAACAGATAGCAACGACAGGTGTCGTAGTCTGACAACATCCGCGTCGCCGTTCGGCTACGCTCTTTGTGGTGGAAATCTAGCGGGCTTCGAGCTTCAGCCCGAGCCGCTCAGCGATACGATACAGACTGGTACGTTCGACTTCTAGCACACGCGCAGCTTCGGTGACGCTGCCACGACACTCGGTAAGCACCGACGTAATGTGACGCCGTTCAAACTCGTCGCGTGCGGCCTTCAGCGCCCTGCTCGTCTGCCCTTCGCCGGTTCGGGTGATAAGCAGCGGCTCGATGTCCTGGGCTGAGATGTTCGGGCCGGGCACGAGCACAACCGAGCGCTGGATGACATTGGCAAACTCGCGGATATTGCCCGGCCAGCTCTGAGCCGCAAGCAAAGCCAGACCATCGCTGGTCAGACTCTTGAGTGGAACCGCATGTTCCTCGCAATAGCGGGCAAGGAAGTACTCAGCCAGCACCGGGATGTCCTCTCTGCGCTCGCGCAGCGGTGGCACCTCCAGGGTCACGACGTTCAACCGGTAGTACAGGTCCTCCCGGAAACGCTGTCGGCTGATTTCCTCAACCAGGTTCTTGTTCGTGGCGGCAAGGGTCCTGACGTCAACCTTGATCGTCTTGGTCCCGCCGACGTGTTCGAACTCGCCTTCCTGCAGGAACCGAAGCAGCTTGGCCTGGACATAGAGACTCATGTCCCCGACTTCGTCGAGAAACACCGTGCCCGAGTCGGCCAGTTCGAGCTTACCCGGCTTCTGGGCAACCGCGCCGGTGAACGCGCCCTTCTCATGGCCGAACAGCTCGCTCTCAATCAACTCCTGGGGAATTGCCGCGCAGTTGATCCGCACGAACGGCCCGGACTTAACCGAACTCCGGTCGTGGATAGCACGCGCGGCCAGCTCCTTGCCTGCGCCGCTCTCGCCGAGTATCAGCACGCTGGCCCGAGACGGTGCAATCCGGTCAATCATCTCCTGGAGCCGCTGCATTGCCGTCGAATTGCCGACCATCTCGTACTGGGAGCGGCACACTGCCCGCAGGGTGGCAACCTCACGCTGAAGATGCTGACGTTCGAGCGCGTGGCGCATGGTCATCACCACCCGGTCGGTGTCAAGCGGCTTCTCGATGAAGTCGTAGGCTCCCTGCTTGGTCGCCTGAACCGCCAGCTTGATTGTGCCGAACCCCGACATCATGATAACGGGCAGCGCTGGCTTCGCCTTCAGAGCCGCGGCGAGCACCTTGAGCCCGTCGGTATCAGGCAACTGATAGTCGAGAAATGCCAGACTGAAATCCCGGGTGCTGAGCAGGTCGAGCGCCTCTTTGCCCGTGGCTGCCGGGACAACGTTCATACCATCGAACTTCAGCAGATACGAAAGCAGCTTCCTGACTTCGGGGTCATCATCCACGACCAGGACAAGCGGCCCTGCGCTGTCAGCTTCAGTCACGCCTGCTCCTCAATACGCGCAAGACCAACCGAAGCGGACTCTGCCGCCTGACCGGCATGCTGCTGGAACGTTTGCATCTGGCGCACTATCCTAGTCGGCGGTGGGCTCAGGTCAAGTCTGGCAGCCCGGGCTCAAACGGACCAATACCTTCAACCTCAGCAGGACCGGACTCGAGACGGCACGATTCCGAAGCCGGCAGGTCGGTCAATCAAGCGACCCGTACCAACCAGCCAGCAAACTGCGGCTAACGCAATAGTTCTCAGAAAGTTACACGCACAACCCGCCCCGACGAACCTAACTCTGGCTCGCCCGGTGGGCAGTTCCCCGATGCATTCCCGTTGTCATTACAGTTGGCGCGACCAGCGTTACTGGCGACTGTGACTGACTCGGCAATCATCAAGACATGTCGGGCGGAATTGCCGACGTACAGCCTGCTGGCGACTCGCTCTGAATTGCGGCTGGCACAATCCCAGGAACGCCGGTCGTCACTGCTCTCCTGATTCCACACAGCACGACCGCTAGCACAGCCAGCGTCATTCCTGTCAGCACTTCAGCAGGCATGACCACCGGCATTTCCAAAGGCACGACCACGAACATCCCCAAAATCACGACCATTGGTCCGAGCAAAGCTCGCCCACACATGCCCGGACGTATCCGACCTGACGAGCATCCGCCGATTAGCCCGAGCGCCGGGTTCGCCCCCTCCAAGGCCCCAACCAGCATCTCCACTAACGAGTCTCCGCACAAGCTCCACTTCCCCGGAACTATCCCATCCAGACTCCAGAGTACGCGCACGTCGGACTCCCTTGCGTTCCGTCCGTCCGTCTGTCTGCCCAATCAGCCCGGCTTGACTGGCCGCTGTCGGTCAATATGCTTGTGGTCGTGCCGAACGAGTCTGCGACCGCCGGTCAGTTGCGCGAGGAGCGCAGGGTGACGCTGTTCGGACTGGTGGTCAATCTGTTCCTCGCCACCGGCAAGGTCCTGGTCGGGCTGGCCGCCGGTTCGAGCGCCATCATCGCCGATGGCCTGCACAGCGCCTCAGACCTTGCCAGTGACTTTGTCGTGCTCTGGGGTATCGCCGCGGCCAAGCGGCCGGCTGATGCCGACCACCACTACGGGCATTCGCGTTACGAGTCGATTATCACCCTGTTTGTCGGGCTGCTGCTGGTCGCCGCCGCGCTGTTTGTAGGCATTGAGTCGATTGTCTCCTTGGGCAGGAAGCACGGCGCAATCCGAGGCTGGCTGCCGTTCTGGGCCGCGGTCGTCTCGATTGTGTTCAAGGAGAGCCTGTACTGGTGGACGCGCGCGGTCGGTCGGCGCTACGGCAATCCCGCGGTGCTGGCCAACGCCTGGCACCACCGCTCCGATGCCTTTTCCTCGGTCGCAGCCGCCGTCGGCATTGCCGGGGCTCTCGTCGGTGGCGATCGCTGGGCCTTTCTTGACCACGTCACCGCGGTCGTACTCGCCGCGTTCCTCGTCATCATCGGCATCCGGGTCGTCCGCGAATCGCTCCAGAAACTGTCCGACCGGGCTCCGGCCCCGGCCGACGTCGAGCGGATGCGTGCCGCGGTCGCCGCGATTCCGGGCGTTCTCGGACTTCATGCCTTCCGGGCCCGTCATTCGGGCGCCGGCGGCATGATTGAAATGGACGTCCACGTCGAGGTTGACCCGGCGCTCACGGTCCGCCAGGGGCACGACATCGCGTCTCAGGTCGAGTCGCAGCTCAGGAACGAGATGCCGGACATCACCGGCATCGTTGTCCATGTCGAACCGGCCGCGGTCAGTGAAGAAACAGCCGCAGACCGGTAAGGACCATGACCATGCCGTACTCGTCCGCAGCTCGAATGACTCCCTCGTCCCGGCTTGAGCCTCCGGTCTGAACCACATAGCCCACGCCCGAACGCGCGGCCCGGTCGATGTTGTCACGAAACGGAATGAAAGCATCCGAGCTCAGCGCCACGCCTGTGAACCTGGCAATCCAGGCCTGCTTTTCCTCTCGGGTGAGCCGCTCGGGTACTGATGCGAAGTTCAACCGCCAGGCTGCCAGTTCCTCTTCGGTCGCATCTTCCTCAAGAAACAGGTCAACCGCGTTCGACTTCTGGACCCGGGTAACGTCCTTCTTGAACTGAAGGCCGCGTACGCGCGGGTGCAGTCGCAGCAGCCACTTGTCCGCCTTGGCACAGGCGATTCTGGTGCAGTGAATCCTCGACTGCTGACCCGCACCCGAGCCGATGACCTGGCCATCGTATGCCAGACAGACCGAGTTGGACTGGGTGTACTTCAGAACCAGAGTCGCGATAAGCATGTCGGTTCGGGCCGAATCGGGAATCACTTTCTTGTGCGTGACGACCTTCTCGAGCAACGCTGCGGTGATGCGCGCGGCGTTTCTGTCCTGTTCGAGCGAGACCCCGAAAACCTGACGCAGCTCTCTTGGCCCGGGCTCGAAGTCCGGGTCCATCTTGATAATCGGGTAGTTGCTGCTCTTCTTGCCTTTGAGAATCTCGAGTGCGGCCGGCTCGTAACCGGGCGCAACACACCCGTCTGATACCTCACGGGCCAGCAGCCGGGCGCTGGACTCGTCCACCGGGTCGCTGAACGCTGCCCAGTCTCCGAACGACGACATCCGGTCTGCCCCGCGGGCCCGAGCATAGGCACAGGCGAGCGGCGACAATTCCATGCCGCTTACAAGACATGATTCGGCCAGTTCTTCGGAAAGCGGCTGGCCGATGGCCGCACCGACCGGACTGGTATGCTTGAACGATGCTGCCGCGCTCAGGCCGGTCAGCTCTTTCAGTTCCCGGACCAGTTGCCACGAATTGAGGGCATCAAGCAGGTTGATGTAACCGGGCTGGCCGTTCAGTACCTCGAACGGCAGCTTGCCTTCGGTGACGAATGCGCGGGCCGTGGTCTGGTGCGGGTTCGTGCCGTAGCGAAGTCTCAGTTCATCCATGCCTGCTCAAGTTAGCTCACCGGCAGCAAAAGTCAAGCCGGCCGTGAAGCGCGTCCGGAATCAGCCCGGGCCCAACCACGGAACCGCACTTGACTGCCGCCCCGATACCTGCATAATGACCTGTGCTCATCGTTGCTGCCTGCCGGACCTGCCTGTCTTCCCGACCGCGTTCTTCGTTCCACTAGCCTGGTCGCGCAACCGAACCACTGATGCCCATACCTGCCGACGCTTTCCGCCGACGGTTCGAGCCCCTGCTCAAGCAACTGTCCGAGCTCGAGTCCCAGTTGTCCGACCCCAAAGTGACGGCTGACGTCGCCCGGCTCAAGCAGGTGACGCGCGATTATCGTCACCTCCACGCCAGCATCACGCTGCTTGAGCAGTACGAGCAGCTTGAACGGGAGGCAACTGGTGCGGCCGAAATGCTCGCCGCGGCCGACGACTCTGAGCTCAAGGCTCTGGCCGAACAGGAACTGGCCGAGTTGAACCGGAAACTCGAGCAACTGGCCGCGCGACTCGAAGAAGCTCTCCGGCCCCGCTCCCCGGATTGGGATAAGAGCTGCATCGTCGAAATCCGGGCCGCGGCCGGCGGCCAGGAGTCGGCGCTGTTTGCCGGCGAGCTGTTTCGGATGTATTCACGGTTTGCCGAGGAACACGACCTGAAGGTCGAAGTAATGGACTCGCGCCCGAGTGAACTGAAGGGCTACAAGGAAGTCATCTTTGCGGTCGAAGGCGACGAACCATACCGTTTCTTCCGGTTCGAGAGCGGCGTCCACCGGGTGCAGCGCGTCCCCGCGACCGAGGCCTCGGGTCGGATTCACACGTCAACCGTCACAGTGGCAGTCCTGCTCCAGCCCGAAGAGGTCGAGCTGAGAATCAACCCTGACGACCTGCGGATTGATGTCTTCCGGGCCGGTGGTCACGGCGGCCAGCACGTCAACGTGACCGACTCCGCGGTTCGCATCACCCACCTGCCCACCGGCATCACGGTTCAGTGTCAGGACGAGCGGTCTCAAGGCCGCAACAAGGCCAAGGCGATGAAGGTCCTTGCTGCCCGGCTGCTGGCAGCCCAGCGCGAAGCCGAGCGGAACAAGACCGACTCGACGCGGCGCCGCCAGATTGGCTCGGGCGACCGGAGTGAGAAAATCCGTACCTACAACTTTCCGCAGAACCGGGTGACCGACCACCGCATCGGCTTCTCCGTGCACGACCTCACGTCGGTCATGGACGGCAAACTGGACGAGCTGTTCGCAGCACTGGAGCAGGCCGAGGCCGAGCTCCAGACTTGAGTGCGGTGACCCGCTCTCGCGGCGCTTCGGTCCGAGTATCAGACCTCCTCTGCGCAGCCAGCCGGACAATAGCACGCCCTGATGCCGAGTTCCTGCTGATGAGCCTGCTCGGCGTGACCCGGCACGTGCTGTACGAGAACGCCATGGTACCGGCCGGACTCCGGTCCCGTTTCCGAGAGTGCGTGACGAAGGTCAGGCGTGGCGAGCCGGTGCAGTACGCCTGCGGCAAGGCCCCCTTCCTCGACTTCGAATTGGCTGTGAACCGCCATGTTCTGATTCCACGTCCTGAGACCGAGGAACTGGTCGTGCGTGCGATCGACCGACTGCGTCGACGAAGAAGCACCCGGCCGGGCTCCAGACTGCTGGCCCTTGACTTCGGCACGGGTTCGGGCTGCATCGCCATCGCGCTCTGCCGGTTGTGGCCAGGCATGAGGGTACTGGCCGCGGACTGCTCAGCCAGAGCGCTCGTGGTTGCGCGGCACAATGCCCGGCGGCTCCGGGTCCTGTCCCGCATCCGGTTTGTCCGGACAGCCTCCCTGACCGGTCAGCTCTTTGCCCGCTATCGGAGCCGAATCGACCTGCTCATCTCCAATCCGCCCTACATTCCCAGCAGCCGGCTTGCCCGACTCGGGCCTCGGGTTCGCGAACACGAGCCCGCTCTCGCCCTTGATGGCGGGCCAGAAGGCACTAGTATTGTCAGGATGCTGCTCGACCATGGTCCTGCACTCCTCGCCCCGGGTGGTCTGCTGGCGCTCGAAGTCGACTCGACGCACGGCCGTTTCCTGCGCCGCTCGTCGCCCGCCGTCGAAATCGAACGCGACCTTGCCGGGCGAGTCCGCTACGGATTCCTTCAACTGGAGCACACCGCATGAGAATCGCCCTTGTCGTCAACCAGAACAAGCCGCCGGCCGCGAGGTTCGTACCCGAGTTCACAGGCTGGCTCAAGACCCTGGGCCACCATCCGACAGTGCTCGGCCGCCGGGCGCAATCAGTCAGCCCTTCATGCGACCTCGTCATGGCCCTGGGTGGTGACGGCACTCTGCTCCGTGCCGTCCGATTGGTCCGGGGTCGGTCCGTACCCATCATGGGGGTAAACATGGGCGGGCTCGGGTTTCTGACCCTGTTCTCAGTCCGTGAGGCCCGTGCCGGCGTCCGCGACTTTGCCCGGTCCCGCCATGCCGAGACCCAACGCATGCTGTTGCGTTGCCGCTACGGGCGCCGAACCGGATACTGCCTGAACGACTGCGCCGTCAACATGGGTCCGGACAACCGCGTCATTGACATCACGGCCTGGGCTGACGGCATGTTCGTGACCAAGTTCGTCGGCGATGGCGTCGTCATCGCCACGCCCACCGGTTCAACCGCGTACTCGCTGGCTGCCGGCGGACCGGTTGTCCTGCCGACGATGGAAGCGATTCTCTTGACTCCGCTCTCGCCCCATGCGCTTGGTGCCCGGCCGTTGCTCCTGCCCGCCGACACCCGGGTCGAGCTCGAGCTCAGCCCGCGCTCCGACTGCGCGATTCTCAACCTCGACGGCCAGGAACGCTGGCGCGTCAAACCCGGACACCGGGTCCTGCTCACCCGTGCCGGTTTCACGGTCCGGCTCGTGGTTCCGCGGCGGAAGGATTTCTTTCGCATCATGCGCGAGAAACTGAACTGGACCGGGAGCCGCCGCTAGCCATGCTGACCGAACTGAGCATCAGAGACTTCGCGCTCATTGAGTCGCTGCGGCTCGCGTTCGGCCCAGGGCTGACGGTCCTGACCGGTGAGACCGGTGCCGGCAAGTCGATCGTCGTCGGTGCGCTCTCGCTGCTGCTGGGCGGACGTTCTGACCCCGACACAATCAGGACCGGCGCCGACTCGGCCCAGATTGAAGCACGAATCACCCTCAGCCCGGAAGTGGTTGAGTACTGCCGTTCCCTTGGCATCGACATCAAAGACGAGCCGGAACTGATTCTCAAGCGCCGGGTCGAGCGAGCCGGTCGAGGTGCGTGCTACGCCAATGACTCAAGTCTCACCCTCACCACCATTGAACACTTGGGCGACCAACTGGTTGACCTGCACGGCCAGCACCAGCACCAGTACCTGCTCAAACCCGACGTCCACCTCGACATCCTCGACGCCTATGCCGGCCTTACCGAGGAACGTAACCAGTTCAGTGAACGATTCCGCGTCTGTGAACGACTCCGGGCCGAGCTCGCTGAACTTGACCAGGAACTGGCCGAACGTCGGCGACGCCGCGAACTGACCGAGTTCCAGGCAAGAGAACTCTCTGACGCCGCGGTCAACCCCGAGGAACCAACCGCGCTCGAGCAGGAACGCAAGCTACTCGAAACTGCCGAACGCCGCCACGCCCTGGCCCACGAAATCGGACAGCTTCTCACCGAGGGCGAGGTCTCGGCGCACGACCTCACCGCCGCGGCGGAAAAGGCCCTCACCCAGCTCTGTCGCATTGACGAACGCCTCACCGAGCACTGCGCCCGTCTTACCCAGGCCCGGGAGACCATCAACGACACCTCCCGCCAGCTCGCAGCCTATTGTGAAACACTCGACTACTCGGCCCAGCGCCTTGACGAAGTCAACGCGCGTCTATTCCAGATTGCGAAGCTCGAACGCAAGTACGGCGTCAGTGCGGCTGAACTCCCGGCGCTTGCTCAGCGACTCCGGGCCGAACTCGACACCCTCGCCACTGACAGCGACCGCCGCCAGACCATCGCTGCTCAGGTCGAGGAACTCCAGACCGACCTGTTTGCCCGTGCCCGCAGACTCTCGCGCCAGCGCCTGCGCAGCCGCTCCCGACTCGAATCCCAGACCCACGAAGAACTCGCCGCGGTCGGGCTTGCTTCCGCGAAGCTGCTTATGAATATCCAGTCCGGATCTGACGACCAGGCCGCTCCTGCGCTGACCGAACGGGGCTGGGACACAGCCGAGTTCCTCTTCTCGGCAAACCCCGGAGAAGAACCGCGCCCCCTGCGCAAGGTCGCTTCGGGCGGGGAGTTGTCGCGCATCATGCTTGCGCTCAAGACCGTCCTCACCAACGCCGACCCGGTACCCACCCTTGTCTTCGACGAACTCGACACCGGCATCGGCGGTCGTATTGCCGACGCGGTTGGCTCAAGACTCGCCCGACTCAGCCAGACCCACCAGGTCATCTGCATCACCCACCTCCCCCAGATTGCCCGCTACGCATCCCGACATTTCCTGGTCGAGAAGACAACTCGAGCCGGGCGCACCCGAACTCAGGTGCGCGAACTCGATGACGAATCGCGCGTGCTCGAACTGGCGCGCATGGCCGGTGGAGCAACGGTCACCCGCGCCACCCTGGCTCACGCCCGCGAAATGCTCAGAGAACGCCGGTCATGACCAGCCCGGTCGAGCCGAGCCGCAGCCAACCCTCGGGCGCGGCCCGACTCATCACCGTCCCCAACCTCCTCAGCCTCTCGCGGATTCTGCTGCTGCCCATCGTCCTGCTGCTCATTTTCCGTCGCCAGGGCGTGGTTGCCGTCGCGGTGATGGGCCTGTCCTGGATTACCGACGCACTCGACGGCTGGCTTGCGCGACGCCTTGACCAGGTCTCGAACCTCGGCCGCGTACTCGACCACCTGGTGGACAAAGTCTGGGTCGGCACGGTACTGGTCTGCCTGGTGTATGTCCGGGACCTGCCCATCGCCCTCGCCGCGGCCGTTATTCTCCGCGACCTCCTTATCCTCGCCGGCAGTGTAGTCATCATGAAGACAAGAGGTTCCTTCGTCTCCTCGGATGTCCTCGGCAAGATTACCGGCACCGCCTTCGCCCTGACGATTGTCTACTATACGCTTGAATTGCCGGCGCTGCTCCGCTATAAGTCGCTGGTTGACTACTCGGTCGGGCTCTTGATTGTGGTATCGTTCGTCAACTACGTGACGGTCTTCTTGCGCAAGATGGTGCGGTTCCGGCTGCCGGGTGAGGAAGGGGGCTAGTTCAGTGCGGGACTCCAGGCCCGCGGCCCGGACCGCCCGCGGTCATCATCACCAGCGTACCGACTACTGAGAAAAGCGGCACAACCGCTTCTCCTGGCCTGAGACTGAGGCTCGCTGCCATGCCAAGCAGTATCAGGGCCAGCCCACCAGCAAACACGGCCGAAAGACGCAGAGGTGGCAATCGCATGTTATTCTCCCAGCTTCCATTCTGCACAACCCGTGCCGAATAGCTAGACCACACTAACATACTGACGAGCAACGAGTTAGACTTACAGCCAGCAACTGCGACAACTTCGGACTGAGTGGACCGAAATCGGCCAACCTCTTGGCTGAGCGAGCTTTACTTCGCGCGACCAGCGGTTGCGCGGTAGGCCCTCTTGAAGGCATCAAAGACTCGGGACAGCTCAGCCGGCTTGACCGGACCCATGTGCCCGATTCGGACGACCTTGCCGCGCATCTCTGCCTGGCCGTTGGCCAGAAGAATCTTGTCCCGCTTCTTGCAGTACTCGACAACCTTGGTGCCGTCAACGCCCTCGGGCATGCGTATCACGGTCAGGGCGTTTGATGGACGCTCTGGAAACAGGGTCAGACCAAGCTCAGCGACCTTGCCCCTGACCAGATCGGCAGCGGCCTTGTGTTCTTTCCAGCAGCGCGCCATGCCGGCCTTGTGCAGGCGCTTGAGTGCGCAGTCAAGAGCATAGAAGATGGATATTGCCGGTGTCCACGGCGTCTGACCTTTCTCCTTGAAGCGTCGCGAAGTCCGCAGGTCAAAGTAGAACCTCGGCCCTTTGGCCCGGTCCACAACCTCTGCCGCCCGCGGGCTGACGGCGATGAACGACAGCCCCGGCGGCACGGCCGGGCCCTTCTGGCTCCCGCCGACGACCACGTCGATGTGCCATTCGTCCATCCGCAGCTCGTCTGCGGCCAGACCGGCAATCGCATCAACCACCAGGACGCGGTTCAACCGGTGGCACACATCGCCGTAGGCCTTCACATCACTCAACGCGCCGGTCGAGGTCTCAGTCAAGGTCGTCAGAACAACCCGGGCCGACTCGTTAGCACGGAGCTTGCGTTCGAGCTCCTCGGGTGCGACCGAACGCCCGTAGGGTTGGTTGATCTCGTCGACAAACGCTCCCCAGCGCAGGCTCAGCTCGCGCCACCGCTCGCCGAATTTACCGGCAGTCACAACCACAACCTTGTCGCCCGGACTCACGAGATTACACACTGCCGCTTCCATCGCACCGGTGCCTGATGCGGTCAGCACGTGCACCTCGCTCTTGGTCAGCAGCATCTTCTGCAGCCCCCGGGTCACTGATTCGAAAATCGTGGTGAACGATGCTTCACGATGATAGACCAGTGCGCTTGCCATCTCGTTGAGGACCGGGGCGGGCACGTCAACCGGTCCGGGTGTATGCAGTCGGTACTTCGGCTTAACCATCAGTTTGCTCCTGTCTTGTCTTGTCGGTCTTCATTCTTCTAATCGCGCAGAATTCACCGCACATCGTGCAGGCCCCTTCAGTGCGCGAGCGGGCTGCGCCAAACACCTCTCGGGCACGCGCCGGGTCAATCGAACCGGCGATCATCGCGTCCCAGTCCAGTGCTGCCCGTGCCGCCGACACCCGACGGTCCCAGTCGAGCGCACCCGGATGACGCCGGGCAACGTCGGCGGCGTGGGCCGCGATCCGCGATGCGATAACACCGGCCCGCACGTCGGCGACCCCGGGTAGCGCAAGATGCTCGGTCGGCGTGACGTAACAGAGGAAATCGGCGCCATAGAACGCAGCCAGGGCGCCGCCGATTGCACCGCTGATGTGGTCGTAGCCGCAGGCCACGTCGGTGACCAGCGGACCGAGCAGATAGAACGGTGCCTCGTCGCAGACCCGCTTCTCAAGCACGACGTTCGCCTCAATCTGGTCAAGCGGCACGTGCCCCGGCCCCTCGACAATCGCCGCCACGCCTGCATCACGCGCCCGCATCACCAGTTCGCCGATGGTCAGAAGCTCGGCAATCTGAGCTTCGTCGGTAGCGTCGGCCAGCGCGCCGGGTCTCAGTCCGTCACCGAGCGACAAGGCTGCCCCGTACTCCCGGGCCATTGCCAGGACCTCGTCATAGCACTCGTACAATGGGTTCTCCTGCCGATTATGCCGCATCCACTCAATGGTCATCGAGCCGCCGCGACTGACCACGCCACACAGTCGTCCGGCCCGAGCCAATGCCGGAACGTTCCTCAGGTTGATGCCGCAATGGACCGTGATGAAATCAACGCCGTCAGCCAGGTGCTTCTCCACGCCCGCCAGGACCTCACGTCGGCTCGTCTCGACAAACGACCGGCCTTGTTTCCGGCTGTCGAGCGCAACCTGGTAGATCGGCACGGTGCCGACCGGAACCTTCGCTTCGGCAATCACTGCCCGCCTCACCTCATCCGTGTCCGGGCCTACGGACAGGTCCATAACCGCATCCGCCCCTGCCTCGACCGCAACCTTCAACTTGGCAAGCTCCTGTGCCAGGTCGCCAACGTCAGGTGACGTTCCGATATTGGCGTTGACCTTCACTCTGGTTCCCTTTCCCACCGCCACCGGCGCGATGCCATGCCTGCGCGAACCAAGCAACACGACCTTGCCCTGTTCAACCATTCGTTCCAGCAGTGTCGCGTCAATCCGCTCTCGCAGTGCCACCTGCTCAGTCACGCCGCTCACCGCTCGCCTCTCGCTCTCGTACATCTTGCATCTCGACACCTGCGTTCTAACCTCGGTCTGCGCCCTGCGCGCTCTGTCCCCTCTCCCGGCCCAGTTCCTCCAGCGCAACCGTCTCATCAGCGCCACTTGCGTCCTTCAGATTCAGCCGGCGCTTGGCCGTATCCACCCCGACGACCACGCACGGCCCTCGGCCGGTGAGCACCGTATCGCCCACTCTGGGCATCTCCTTCAGCCACTCCTGGTACGCCTCATCCTCGAATCCCAAACAGCACAGCAACTTCCCGCACAACCCGGAGATCTTGCCCGACTCAACAAAAAGACTCTGCTGCCGTGCCATCCGCAGGGCAATCGGCTTCAGCTCGCGGATGAACCGACGACAACACACCTCACGGCCGCAGCTCCCCAGCCCGCCTAGCAGCCGCGCATGGTCTCTGACCCCGACCTGCCTCAGTGCTACCCGGGCTCCGATTGCCGCGGCAGCCGCCCGCTGCAGATGCCGGACGTCAATCCGTGCTTCGGACGCAAAATACAGGAAGACCTTTCGTCGATCAAAACGCCAGTGTGCACCGATCACTCGCAGATCCATCGCCAGCTCCGACCCGACCTGCTCAAGCGCCGCAGCAGCACGTTCGTCCTCGCGCTCAAGCTCACGCCGGCGCAGACGTTCCTCATCACTGGCTCGACGCAGAATTCGGTGCTGCCCCTCGTCCGTGTCGGTCAGACCAACCACGAACCCGGCGTCTTCCCCGTCATCATCCCGGACAACCACCATTTCACCCACGTCGAGTTCCATCCCGTCAGGGACGAAGCAGGGCTCGACTTTGAGCGGGTGAAACTCAACCCGCGCCACCCGTTCTGCCGCACTCATCTCTCGTCGCTCATCGCTGGCCGTTCACCGAAACTGCTCCTGCTCGGCCGGCAGCAGGTAGTCCTCAAGGCCGGTTCGCGGTTCATCTTTGCTGTTTGTCCAGGCAAGACGGAAGTCGCCGTCGCCCCGGATATCGATGAACACGAACGTGTACCCGGTCCCGTAGTAGTGCCAGTACTCGCGCGACCGGGCGTCGGTCTCGATGACCTTCTGCTCGACCGCATCAGGTTCGCCGTACTTGACGTAAACCCGCCCCCGGTCGGTCTTCACGCCCGGCGTCCGCTGACGCCGGTATCGCTCTTCTGCTGTCTCCATCCTCCGGGCATACTCGGTCAGATTGTGCCGGGCCCAGAACCGGGCCAGCCACGCCTCTTTGCCCGAATCCGACAGCGCCGCATAGTACTTAAGCTCCCCGGGTGTCGCAATGAATTCGACCTCGCGATAGTACCGTCGCTCGCGCCCGGTCAAACTGTCAAGACTGACGCGGAACCCCGGGCCGGCCGCCCCCTCGCCGACGACAAAACGTTTCGTTCCGCCAACGCGCTGTCCAGTGGCAAGGTCGGCCAAAGAAAGCGCCAGCACGCACGGCCCCGGCCCGACCGCCTCCAGGCTGACGCCCAGGGCGGTGGCGACGTCAGCCCCGGCCTTGGGACGGAACAGCGGCCCGCCCCGCACCAGTGTGTCATCCGACCCGGGCCTCAGCACGGCGACGTCAATCCGATACTGGTTCGTGTCCAGGCTCAGACCATAGCCTTCGAAATAGACGTAGACTGCGTCGTTGCCGCCGATACCGAACCTGAGACCCGGACTCGGAATCACCGAAACGGCACCCGTTACCGTGTCGGTCGTCAGACTCGCTCCGAGCTGCAACGAACTCAAAGTCAGGCCGCCGGCAAACCCGGGAACCTCGATGCTGTCCTCACGCATGCCCTGGTTCACCCCACTGGCCGTTGACTCGGCAACAGCGATACGGAACCGGTACCGGCCTGGCGGCGCAACCACGCTGAACCCGTCCACGAAAGACCGCCGCACCCGCTCGGCCTCCCGGAACGAGGTCAGCCGTGCCCGCTTCCTGATGGTCCCCTGTTCCCGGAAACTCGTGCCGATACCGCTCAGCTCCATCTGCACAGCAAACCGGGCGTTGATTCCCGAGTCGGTCTGTGTGTACAACAACTGGTCATACGGAATCCCGTAGAAGAACTCAACTCGACTCGACTCCGGTCCGGCCCGGAACGCGGCCCAGTCCACGCTGAAATCAATCGCCGACAGGAAAACCAGCGCGACCCCGACCAGACTACAGGTCATCGAGCATCCCCGGATTCTGCAGCCTCATCTCGCCCGTGCCGAAACGGTCTACGAACACGAACCGACGATTCGGGCGGAAATATTGCCATATCTCATAAGCCGGCGAGTCAAGCTCAAATGGCCGGCTCTCTATCTGGTCCGGCGGCCCGCAGCGCACATACACCCGGGCCCGGTCGCTCTTGTAGCCCCGGTCACCGTGACCGAAGTGCTCTTCGGCATAGGCAATCCGCTCAAAGTACTCCTCCTCGCGCTCGTTCCGCTCGGTCGTCGGGGTCTGGTCCTTGGATTTCCAGAAACCCTGCCAAGCCTGCTTCCGCACTGCCCTGGGAACTGCCCTCAGCCGTGCCATCTCACTCGCGCTCGCAACGTACAGCAGCCGCTCCACTCTCTCCAGCCAGGCCTCGTCGTTCAAATAGAACGGCACGTCCACCCTCAGACCGACCCGGACGGCAAGTCGCTCATTCCCATTTCGGGCCGATGCCTCAATCACATACGAGTTCCCGCCCAGTCGCACCACCCCCGTGCTGTCGGGAATCGAATACGCAAAACGCGCCACCCGCTCTTCATCAAACCGGGCCGTCGTCTCGGCGACAACCCGGCTGTTGTCCAGCAACGCAAACCGGCAGCTCTCGAGCGGCGCCGACGCCTGAGCCACTGCCTCAATTGTATCTTCTGCTCCGTACTTCCGCGAAGCAAATTCCTGACCGGACTTGAACAGCCTCAGCACCAACCCCGCCCGCGGAACTTCAACCCCGAACTCGGCCCGGCCTCGGCGTTCGCTGGTCCGGTCCGAAAAGTCAACCCGGCCGCTTCTTCCGCCCAGACCGAACGGCAGCCGAATTACTCCTTGCTCTGCCGAGTCCCGCGCCACGGTCCGGTCATAGCCGTCAACCCGCACCTCCCGGTCCCAGACATCTCCCGCGAGCACGTTGCCACGCCGGTCCGCGATCTGAACTACTGCACGGTACCGGGCCACGTACGACACACCATCGCGCGTGAATGCGAGGGAAGTATGGGGTATTTCATAGGCCAGTTCCAGAATCGCCGTGCTTTCAGTCGACGGATAGACCGCCGGCTCAATGACCATCTTCAGGTCACCTTGAACCGACAACACGCCAATCAAAGTGACGACGACTGACCACATCGGCGGTAAGTGTAGACCGGCCCCGAGCAAAGTCAAGCCACCGTCGCCGGGCGGGCGGCGAACGGCGAGCAGTAGCTAGCGACCGGCGGACGCCGCGCAAAGGACCAGCTTGACCGTCGAGCTTATCTGACCAGCCTCCAATTGACACAGATACGCGCCCGGTGGGACCAAGACTCCGTTGTCATCTCTGCCGTCCCAGACCATCTCGCAGTACCTGACGCCGCCGCTGACTAAGGAAACCTGCCGCACGCGCACTCCTGAAACGTCAAAGACCGTCAGCTTGGCATGGGTGTTTGGGGGGACGGCCAGCGCCGCAACGAATCGCCCAGCGCACACGGTCGAGACCGGTCTGGACAGACCAGTCTGTTCCGCGAACGAAGCCTCACCCACTCCGGAACCGGATCGAACAAAAACCGTACCGACTAACGAGTCATTGCTCGGCTCCATGTCGCCGGCCATCTCCAAGGTGCAGCGCATCAGGTGACTGCCGAGGCCTGCCGGCGTCCAAGGCGTAAACAGAACCAGCATCTCGGTGTCAGCCGGAACCGTGGCGCGGGCGGTGCGTTGATAACCCTCATCCGGAATCATGAACGTCACGAGGAAACTCTCGGTCTGAGTCCCGTTGTTGCGGACGCGCACCTGAGGCCGGACCACGATGCCCGAATCGACCGTATCGCCCGGTGCCGTGATACTGACGACCGCGGCGTCAGTGTAACGGGAAAAAGCCTGAACCAGGTTACGGTCATTGTCAGGATACTGGTCTCCGGCCAGCATCGTCGAGCACCTGACCGCAACCGTGCAGCGCGGTGCTGCGACCCAGGGCATGAAGCTCAGTGTCTCGGCCCGGGTGCGAACCAGCCCGGTCACCCACGCCGTATCGTAGTAGCCGCTGCCGATCGCCAGTCCGACCGCAAATGTGGCCGGCTCGGCACCGAAGCTCCTCACCTCGACCCGGGGAACACAGGAACTCTCCGGTTCGACCCTGCCCGATGGCTCAAAGACCCAGGTACAGGAGACGTCGCGGTCAAGTTCGAGAATTCTCATGCCAACTTCGGCCGTGGAGCCGTCGTCAGGAATCGGCACCGGTGTCGCGTTTGAGGTGAACTCGGTGCCCCAATCCAGATGCTGCACCGAGGAATACAGAACCGTCCCGGTCTGGTTGTCGCGGCGGCTGTCGTTAGTACAGAAATAGACCGAGTCAGTTCGCCGACTGGTGATGAAGTCCGCGGCCTCGGTCAGGTCGAAGACCATCTTGTTGGCCGGAAACGGTTGCTCAACCGCGACCCTTCGCCACTGCCGGAAATCCTTTATCCAGAACGCGTTGAAGCGCGGCCCGACCGTGAATTGAATGCCGACTCTGTCCCGGGTTGGATGCTCAATCTGCACCCGGGCCAGGAGCTTAGGCTCGTACCCGACGGTATCCACCAGCCAGCCGAATGCCTGATGGCTCAAGTCCCAGTCCATGACTGCCTCGTAGGACATCCAGAAGTATCCCTGCGCACCCCAACCTGCTCCCCAGGAGTTCACCATCTTGAACGCACCGGGCCCGTCGTTGGTGACCATCGAGTCATCGTAGCCGACGAACGTAACCAGATGACCGCCCCGATTCGACCCCATCTTGTCGGCCACGCAGTACGTGTTGTTGAATCGTCTGATTTCGTCGAAGTTGCCCCAGACGTCGATTCCGAGCGTTGCGGTACTGCCGTTGACCAGCAATTGCTTGATGCGATTGATACCCGAAGTGTCATAGACGTGCGCCCAGCTCCAGTCCTTGGTCCGGAACGGAATCGCCCGGGCATAGGCCGACTCTGAAGGCCAGCGGGTGCAGTTGTACTGGTCGTAGGGAAAGTCATACAGGCTTGCGCAACCCTGGTCGCAGATAAGCGGCATATTGTCACCAAACCCGGACCCGCGGTCCGCGCCGCCGTTCACCTGGTTGTAGGTGAACGCCGGGCTGAACTGGTGTCGAGGGTCGGCCAGGTTCCAGCGCCGCTCACGATACTCAAGCTGGGTCCGGTGATAGTAGGCGATGGCCCAGGCCGCACACGAACCTTGAGCACCCTGATTGCCGACCGGGGGCATCTCATCAGTCAGGTCCACGCGCGGCCGGTCGCGGAAAGAACCAGCTCCTGGGACCGGAAGAACGACTTTCACCTCACGCTCAGGCGCTATCCTGGTCAGGTCCTCACGAATCAGCCCGAGTCGATGCAACTCAGCGTCCCCGGTCGAGACCCCGAGCATCAGCACAAAAAACGCGGCAGCAACTGTCGGACGCGGCAACTTGCCTCCTTGGCTAGGCCGGACCAGGGGACCGCCGGTGCGGCCCACGGTCTGGGTTGTTTGATGGTCCAAGAGTTATGATAGGAGCCGGAGCACGAGCTGTCAATCCTTGTGTCGCCCCGGAGCCGGACCGGACCGCCACCATCTTACGACCGCGCCAGCCAGAAGACGGCCCGTGAACCGGTCGCGTGCCTGTGACGTGCCACGCCCGACGTTGGACCGGACGGTCCCGCGACGAACACGAACCGACGCTGACACTACCCCCTGATTGCGCACACGTTGACATGGGCCTAGCGGGCAGGGTATAATGATGCACCATGAGGGCGCCGATGCTCTCCGCTGACAGGTCCGGTCCGGCCAGGCGCAATGCCGCCGGTCCTGGCTGTCGGCATTAAGGAGGTTTGAGATGGCAGATGAACAGCAACAACAAACGCCGGCCGAAGATACCGGCACGGCTCTGGAACAGAAGTACGGCGTACCGTTTGTCGACCTGACCAACTTCCGGGTCGATTCCGAGGTACTGCAGATGTTCCCGGAACCGTTCATGCGCAGCAATAAACTGATCCCGCTCTTTCGCTCCGGCAACACCTTGGCCGTCGCCCTGGTCGACCCGGGGCAGATATTCATTCTCGACGAGGTGCGACGCATGACCGGCATGGAGGTCGAACCGATGGTCTGCCGTGAACTCGACTTCTTTCAGGCGCTCAACCAGTACTATACGACACCCCAGCAGCCCGACATCCCGGACGAACCGGACATGACCAGCCTCGACGACCTGCCCGACGAAGAAGAGGGTGCTGCCGCGGAGCAGGGGGTCTCGCCGACCAAGCTCGAAGAGCTGGCGTCCGAAGCCCCGGTAGTCCGCTGGGTCAACCAGATGATTATCCGCGCCGTGCGCGAACGCGCTTCCGATATTCACATCGAGCCAACCCGCGAAGGCCTTACCGTCCGGTTCCGGATTGACGGTATTCTCCACCCTATCGTCTCACCGAAGAAGGCCTTGCAGCTCGCCGTCGTCTCCCGTATCAAGATCATGTCGCGCATGAACATCGCCGAGAAGCGCGTGCCGCAGGACGGCCGTTATGGTGCTCTGGTGGACGGCCGCGAAATCGACTTCCGCGTCTCCACCTTCCCGACGACCTACGGCGAGACTGTAGTCATGCGTATCCTCGACCGGATGCGCCTACTCTCCCTTGACGAACTCGGACTGATGGGAGACTCGGCCACGGTGATGCGGGAAATGATCGCCAAACCGCACGGCGTGCTCCTGGTCACTGGGCCGACCGGCTCGGGCAAGTCTACGACCGTCTACGCAATCCTCGGTGAAATCCGGTCTGGCGACAAGAACATCATCACCATCGAGGACCCGGTCGAATACGACATGGACAAAATCTGTCAGTCCCAGGTCAACGAAAAGGCTGGCTACACGTACCTCCTGGGATTGAAGCACATCCTGCGCCAGGACCCGGACGTTATCATGATCGGCGAGATTCGTGACGGTGAGACCGCGGGTGTAGCGATTCGGGCGGCCCTGACCGGCCAGCTCGTCTTCTCAACAATCCACACCAACGACGCGCCCGGCACCATTACGCGTCTCATCGACATGGGCATCGAACCCTTCCTGGTCGCGTCTGCGACCGAAGGCACGGTGGCGCAGCGGCTCGTGCGCAAGATCTGCGGCAAGTGCAAGGAACCGTACGACCCGCCCGCCAAGCTGCTTGAGGAGCTGGAACTGCCCGCGGGAACGAAGTTCTACCGAGGCCGGGGCTGCGACCGCTGCCGTAACACCGGTTATCAAGGCCGAATCGGCATTTTCGAAGTCTTGAAGATGAACGACCGCATCCGCGAGCTTGTCGTGACGCGGCCACCCACGAGTGCGATACGTGCTCTGGCCCGTGAGTACGGCATGAAGACCCTCTGGGAGGACGGCATCCAGAAAGTCGTGGATGGCGTCACAACCATTGAGGAAGTCATGGACGAAGCCGAAAAGGTCGAGTAGCGAACCCCGAGGAGAAAAAGACCAATGCCACTTTTTCAATACAAGGTCCGGGACAAAGAAGGCCAGATAATCTCCGGCACACTCGAGGGAACCGACCTCGCCGGAGTTGTCGATAAGCTCGATACCCTCGGCTATGTGCCAATCACCATCCGCGAGCAGAAAGCCGGTGGCGGGGTGGGAGTCGACTTCGCCCGTTTCTTTGAACGGGTGAAGCCGGTTGACCTGATCAACTTCACCCGCCAGTTCGTCACCCTGCACCGTGCCGGTCTGCCGATGCTCTCGGCTATCGGCGCGCTCCAGGCCCAGACCAAGTCCAAGCCTTTGTCCAAGGCACTGGACATGATCCGCAAGGACCTGATGGGCGGTGCGGCCCTGTCCGCCGCCATGGCCAAACACCCGCGCGTGTTCGGCGAGCTCTACGTCAACTCGATCTGGGCCGGAGAGACGGGCGGTGTACTTGACGACATCCTCGACCGGCTGGTCATGCTCCTTGAGCACGAACGCAAGCTCAAATCCGACGTCGGCTCGGCGATGCGCTACCCAATCATCCTCATGGTCGGCTTCGTCGTCGCCGTTATCGTACTGGCGACGTTTGTCTTGCCCAAGTTCACCCAACTGCTGACCACGGTCGGCGGCAAGATGCCGCTGCCAACCCAAATCCTGATTGCCGTAACCGACTTCATGAGCAAGTTCTGGTACGTCATCGCCCTCCTCGCTGCGGGCGTAGCCGTCCTCTTCTACCTGTTCATCCGGACCCCGGCCGGCCGGCTCTGGTGGGACCGACTCAAGTTTCGGATTCCCATCTTCGGGCCGATCATCTACAAGATGGCTCTATCGCGGTTCGCCCGAATGTTCGAGACCCTCGACCGTACCGGGCTGCCGATTCTGCGTAGCCTGGGCCTCGTCTCGAAGACCGTCGGCAACGTCTACATGGCTGGTGCCGTGGAGAAGCTGGCCGAGAGCGTACGCCGGGGACGCGGGCTTGCCGCTCCGATGCGGGAAATCGGCGTGTTCCCGGCAATGGTCGTCCAGATGGTGGCGACCGGCGAGGAGTCGGGAGCCTTGGATGACATGCTCAAGCAGGTCTCCGACTACTACGACAGCGAAGTTGAATACGCGGTCAAGAACCTGACCGGCATGATCGAACCGGTGATGATCGGAATGATGGGCATCGGCGCCATCTTCCTGATTATCGCCATTATCATGCCTTACATGTCAATTCTCACCAGCTTCGGCCAGGGCGGCGGCTACGGCGTAAGATAGCTACCCGCAACAGCATTGACCGCCCCGTTACCGGGGCGGTCGTGCTTCGGTGCGGTCGATCTACACGTCCAGGTTCTCGACCGCGTGCGCGTTCTTCTCAATAAATTCACGCCGCGGTTCGACATCGTCGCCCATCAGGATACGGAACACCGCATCTGCCTCGGTCGCATCTTCCATCGTCACCCGCTTCAGGGTACGCCGCTCCGGGTCCATGGTCGTGGACCAGAGCTGCTCCGGGTTCATCTCTCCTAACCCCTTGTAACGCTGGATATCAAACTGGGTCTCCTTGCGCTTGCCGGTCAGCTCGGTCAGTTCCTCGTCGCTGTAGAGGTAGCTTTCAACCTTGCCCTGCCGAACTCGGTACAACGGTGGTTGCGCGATGTAGACATACCCGGCCTCAATCAAAGGCTGCATGAAACGGTACAGAAACGTCAGAAGCAGGGTGCGGATGTGCGAACCGTCCACGTCCGCATCGGTCATGATAACAATCTTGTGATAGCGGGCCTTTTGCGGGTCGAAGTCCTCCTCGCCGATACCCGCTCCGACCGCCGAGATTATCGTCCTGATTTCGTTGTTCGACAAGACCTTGTTCAGATTCGACTTCTCGACGTTGAGAATCTTGCCCCGCAAAGGCAGCACCGCCTGAAAACGCCGGTCTCGTCCCTGCTTGGCCGACCCGCCGGCCGAATCACCTTCGACGATGTAGAGCTCGCTCTCGGCTGGGTCTTCGGACGCGCAATCGGCCAACTTTCCGGGAAGCGTGTCGGAATCAAGCAGGTTCCGCCGCCGGGCCAGCTCGCGTGCCTTGCGCGCCGCCATCCTCGCCTTGGCCGCGGCAATCACCTTCTCAACAATCCGGTTTGAGACGCGCGGGTTCTCCTCGAAATACTGCACCAGTTTCTCATAGACGACGGTCTCAACCATACTCTTGGCCTCGCTGTTGCCAAGCTTGGTCTTGGTTTGTCCCTCGAACTGCGGGTCCGAGATCTTCAAGGACACGACCGCGGTAAGACCCTCGCGCGTATCCTCTCCGACCAGCTCGATATCATCCTTGAGCGCTCCGCTCTTGCGGGCGTAGTCGACGATGGTCCGGGTCAGGGCCGACTTGAACCCCGAGAGATGCATGCCCCCCTCATGCGTGTTGATGGTGTTGGCAAAAGAGAAGATCGACTCGACGTAGCCATCGTTGTACTCGAACGCCACGCCGACCTCCATGCCGTTGCGCTGCTCCTCGACCAGCACCGGTCTGTGCAGCGGGTTGCGACCTGTGTCAAGGAACCGAACGAAGTCCGCCAGTCCATTCGGGTAGCGAAACACCTCTTCGGTGCCAGTCCTCTCGTCTCGCAGAACTATCTTCAGGTTCTTGTTGAGATAAGCCAGCTCACGCATTCGTGACTGGATGATTTCGTACTTGTACTCCTGTTTCTTGAATATCGTTTTGTCGGGCTTGAACGTGATCTTCGTACCGCGAACCCTAGTCTTACCCGTAACCTTCAGGTCACCTTTGGGTACGCCCCGTTCGAACTCCATCCGGTAGGCCTTGCCGTCCCGGAACACTTCGGCAACAAGTGATTCGGACAGGGCGTTGACCACCGACACTCCGACACCATGCAGGCCACCGGAAATCTGGTATACCTTGTGCTCGAACTTGGCCCCGGAATGCAGCACGGTCAGGACAACTTCAAGTGCCGACTTCTTTTCGGTCGGGTGCAGGTCCACCGGGATTCCTCGGCCGTTGTCCTCGACCGACACCACATCGTCAGCGTGAATCGTCACCTTCACTTCATCGCAGAACCCAGCGAGTGCCTCGTCGACTGCGTTGTCAACAACCTCGTATATCAGATGGTGCATCCCCCGAATCCCGGTGTCACCGATGTACATCGCGGGACGATGCCTAACCGCCTCAAGTCCTTTCAGGACATGGATTTGTGCTGCGTTGTAGGTTTCTGCCATCGCCCCCAATGATACCGTCTTTTCCTTGAATATCAAGGAGAAGACGGCCGGCTGCGCTCGGGTACGAACCGCAGGTCCTCGACCAACCCCGGACCTTTCTTTTCCGCCAGCCGGGCAAGGATCTGAGGTCTAAGGAATGCCAGTTGGGTCATCCAGGCCGGGCTGTCCACGGCAACGACCAGCGACTTCCGTTCGACGTACAGCGCCCGCGTGTGCTGAGCCACCTTGTCGCCGACGCACTCCGGCCACGCCGCCACCACCTGCTGCTCGACAACCGCTCCCTGGAGCTTGAGCCCCTTGACTACTTTCGGGAGGACGCTGCCGAGATGCTGGAATCTTCCCCGCAGCCTGCGGCCGGTTCTCCCCGGACGCGGATTACCCGACGGACGCTTCTGAGTCACATCCCACTTTAGACAAACCTCGTTCCCCAGTCAAGCCGATGGTCAGAAGAAGCGGCTGGACTTGACTTCCCGGCCCCACCGCCTAGCATATTTTCATGACGTGCAGGAGATGCTCTCTGCTTCTGTCGGCGGTGAGTCTGTTCCTTGCGGCTGGCTGCGCCCGGAACCTCCACCCCGACACGCCGCCGCCGCCATCAGGACCGAGTCTCAGCCGGGTGGGCACGCCCTGTCGCTTCAAGGTCACCGCCCGCGACCCTGACTTCGACCCGGTGTCGGTGCGAGTGGACTGGGACGACGGCGACACCGCGGACTGGACTGAGCCGTTCCGCTCGGGCGACACCGTCACGCTCGAGCATATCTGGGCGACGGCGCGCGAATACAAGGTCTCGGCTCGAGCCCGGGACAAGAAGAGTGCGCTCTCGCTCTGGTCCAACTGGCACGAGATCACGATTGAAGATACGGTCAACCTCGCACCGGGTACGCCGACCACGCCGGCTGGTCCGGACTCCGGTCTGGTTGACTCGGTCTACAGCTTCACCACCGTCACAACCGACCCGAATCGCGACCGCATCCGCTACCGGACGGACTGGGGTGACGGCGATACAACTGCCTGGAGCGACCTGATACCTGAGAACACCGAAGCTACCTTCACCCATGCTTGGACTCTGCCCGGCGAGTATCTCATCCAGGCTCAAGCCCGGGACGAGAAGGGCCTCGAATCCGGCTGGACGATGCCGCACGTCCTTATCATCGCCGACTCGCTTCGCTAGCTCCCAGGTTCCGACCGCGCTGCCAATTCAACATCCGGGGCGCCCGCAAACGGGCGCCCCGTTGAACTGCGCAACGAAATGAGCTACTCGACGAGCAGGACCTTGGTTAGGCTTTCGCTGTCCGGCGTCCTGACGTTGAGGAAGTAGATTCCTGCGGCCAGGGTGCCCGGCTGCCAGACGTAGCGTCCGGCTCCAGGCCGCACCGCCAGGGTCTGCCGGTCCACCAGTCGTCCGGCCGCGTCGTAGGCTTCGACCGTCAGGTTGCCCGCGCTGCGGCAGACGTAGTCAATGGACGTCCTTCGTCGGAACAGACTCGGACCGACCGTGACCACCGCACCGGTCTTGGCCGGCGCGAGGTTCTCTACCAGTCCGACCGGCATGCCGCGGTCGTACCACGACTGGACGCTGTCGGCATTGGCGCGGCAATCCGCCTCGCTCGTGCCACCGCAGAGTGCCACGGCGAACCGATAAGTCTCACCGACACCCAGGTCAAACGGCCCAACTGAGGTCACCGTTGACCAATCGAACGCCCGGTTAGAATTCCGGTTGACAATCGCTCCGCTCAGGAAACGGTGTTTCTGGTTGTCGGTGACGCAGGAGTCCGGGTAGACCCAGATGTTGTGGTCAATCGAAGTCAGATTCCGCCATGACTCGGGCTCCAGAATCTTGACGCCGATCGACGGATTCGCCGTCGTTGACTGACGCATTACCACAATCCGCCGCACCGTGTCCGCAACCGTGGTCACCTGGTTGCTCGTGCCCATGTCGAAGTCAGTGAAGGTCCCGGCATACAGGCCGTTGACCGGAGCCGACCCCTGGTTTTCGATGTCGAAAACCATCACCACGCTGTTCTTGTAGTAGGGCATGGCGGTTGCGTAGCTGTTCTGAGTCACCTTGATGCCCTTCGGGGTCGGATGCGAAGCGTCCGAGTACGAGGCCCGGAAATGCTGGTCTGCATGCACGGGCGGTACAACCGGCGCGACGCTGTCCACCGGCCGGAAGTCATTGTTCGGCGGATTCGTGGGCGGGTTTGAGTAGTAGTGATCAACAACGTAGTCCGGGGAGTTGGAAATCGCGAGCGAGCCGAAGTACAGCCAGTCCGCGCTGGTCTTGGGCCACTTGAACCCGCTGCCCGCGTCCGACGGAACATCATGACCGATCGCACCGAAGCAGGTCACAGTCAATCGGCAGTTGCCGGTGTCATGGTCAGCAAACGGCAGAACTGACACGGTGTTCGTTACCTGCGTGGCCGTATCATTGGCCGGTACCGGGTCCCCGCTCAGGCTCGTGAACATCCGGACCGTGTACGTGTTGCGGGCCGGCCCGGTTACCCAGTTCGGAAAGGTAACCTCGGTCCGGCCGCCGGGCTGAAGCGGGCCGGTGAAACTCGTGCTCTGGTCATAGATGTGCTGTCCGGCTGAGTCTATCCAGCAGGTCACCGGAATATTGCTCACCGGCGTGGTGCCGAAGTTGACAATCCGCGCCTTGGGCTGATACGTGCCAGGCGGCACCGACGTTGCCGGAGAGAGCACTCGGGTGACGCCGACGTCATTCGCCTGTCCCGGGACGCCCGCGACAATCGCCCGCACGTTCCAGTTGTAGTTAAGACCCGAACCGAGCAACTGGCGCCAGCCCGCGCCGGTCGAGATGAACCCGCCGCGGTTCGGCACCATCGGCCCGGAATCGGTTCCCAGTGGAAACGCGCCCGAGTCGTGGGTGACACGTACGCAGGCCCAGAAGTCGCTGCCCGCCATCACCACCGGCCGATTAGGCAGGTTGATGCGCTTCCACTGCATCGAGCCGCTGCCGGTATAGGGTGCGGAATCGAGGATTCCACCCGGGTTGGTATCGTTGTCTTCGGCAAACACGAACACGTATTCGTTCTGGGATGCGTCGCGCTGATAGAATAGAATCGCCTTGACCGTGCAGGTCGCCACGGGCGTGAAGCGGACCGCTCCACGATAAGTGCCGCCGCGCGTCAATCCGATGCCGTTGTAGTTGCCGCCGTCGTAGCGCAGGGTCTCGTCCGGATTGTCCACCGGTTCGAGTTGCCCGGCCCACGGCTCAAGCACAACCTCGCCCCGGCGCACCGACAGCTCAGGGCCGCCCGGCATTTCCGGACTCGGTAGCTGCGCCGGGCCGCGGGCGGCCAAAGCCAGCCCGGCGACAAGCATCAGGGCAATCACCATGATGCTCTTCTTCATGGGTGCCTCCTCCATGGCTTTTTTGTTGCTTTTCTGCCTGCGCGTCGGCCAGCAGGGCTGGCTCCGTCCGCGCCTGTCATCAAGCTTAGTCGTTCGGCAGCGATTGTCAATCTCAAGTCTTGGAGACCTCAAGGAACCCTTGGGCAACGAACACACGCCCGGCGCGACAGAAGTTTGTTCACCGCTGCGCCGGCAGCGGGGACACGATTCGTCATCGTGTCCCCGCCTTCGGAGTCTAGCGCTGCAGGACCAGTTTGGCAGTGCTTGTGCCGCTCGAAGAACGCATCTGGATCAAACAGACTCCTGCCCCCAGACCGCGCAGGTCAACGTCGAAGCTGCCGAGCTGCCCCAGCGACCGGGTCTGCCGCAAGTACACGCGACCGGCCGGATCAAGAACCTGCACCGTCACCTTCTCAGGGCCGGCCAGCCGGTAGCTGACCCGTACGATACCGCTGGCCGGCGGGTTCGGCCCGACACTGAACCCGCACTCGGCGCTCTGCACTCCGCGTTCTGGATTCCGACTGCCGGCTGCAACCCCGTCGTGCCGCGCTGGACCGAGTGCGCTCAGGCTCTCAGGTGGAAACACATACATCCAGAACTCGGTAGTCTTGTTGCCTTTCAGGGCATAGATCAGTCCGCGCAGACCGACCATGGCCGCGCCTGCCTTGACCCGCTTGCGCCTGGCCGATGTCCCGACCGACGGCATCGTGTCGAGCTCGTACCAGGAGTCTTTCGCCGGCCGGTACTCCCAGAACTCCTGGGTGTTGCCGCCCTTCAGGCAGTACACCGACTGGTCGAGCCACGCCGCGCAGCCGCCATCCTTGGACTTCTTCGCCTTTCCGGTCCAGCGACTTAAGAGTGGCATGCCGCTCGCCATCTCCAACCAGACATTGGCATCGACGTCATACCGATACAGCATGTGCCCCTTGGCCTTGTGTGCAAAGATGTTCGCGGCGCGGTCGGACACCAGCCAGGAACCGGCCGCCCATCTGCCGGCCTGACTGGGTGCCGGGGTAAGACCGGCCTCCCATGAGTCGCTAAGCGTATTGTATCGGAGGAAGTCACCCTTCTGGCCTTTGAGCAGATAGACGAATCCGGGTGCCGCGGTCGGAACGCCAAGACCATGCGACCGCCCGTCGAGCAGCCCACTGTCTTCAGGATCCCTCGATTCCTCAGCCCGGTTCGCGTCGGTGAAGACCAGCCCCGAACCCTCCTTGACCTTCAGTCGAGTCGTGCCGAGCGGAACGTCGGCAAGCTGTTGCCAGGAATCGGTTGTTGTACTGTAGCGCCAGAAGCCGCTGGTGTTGCCGCCCTTGGTCACATATATCATCCCCTGCCCGTCGCCGCAGGCAACCGCGCCCTTGCCGAAAGGCTTGCCCTCGCGGCCGGTCGGGACCGGGCTGAGCTGCTTCCAGTTGTCTGCGTCCGGGTCGTAGGAATGCACCTCGCGGGACTTGTTCCCCTTGGCCCCGTAGACGAGCTCGGTCTGCGGGTCAAAGGCAAGCCAGGCGCCCTTGCCCGCGGGTCGGTTCGATGGCAGCGCCGGAATGTCGGTCCGGCTGCGCCAGCCGTAACGCTGCGCGTGTTTGACCACAAAGAACCAGCCGGTTAACCGGTCGTTGCCCGGCTGCTGGTCGTTGACGACGTAGACCGAACATGAAGTCGCATACATCCCGTACCGATGCGGCTTCGGCCAGGTATCGAACAACAGCAGCGTCTCCCCTCCTTGGACCAGGTCCTTGACGAGCATGTTACGGGAGTAGACCGGCTCGCCCATCGAGTCAATCCGGAACCAGACCTCAAAGGTTGCCGCCTGCCCCCCGAGATTGGCGACCCGGGCCGTCGGCCTGATGACCATGGCGGTCTCAATCTGACCCGCGGGCGCGACAATCGCCATCACCGCGACGTCCACCGTCCTGACCTCCAGAGCCATGCTGACCGTGTCGTTCGTGCTGACCTGGTCCCGCTCCATGAACGTCGAGCAACGGAGCACGTAACTGCCGGGCAGCGCCAGCCATTCCGGGAAGGTCACCACCGTGTCCTCGCCCGTCGGCAACCCGTCCGGGCAGTGGACCTGCCGGAAGTACGGCGGGTTGGCAGTGATTGACAACGTGACATCTACGGGTTTCCGGGTTGTGCCGTTGTTGCTCAGACGTACTTCGGGTATCACCAAACCACAGGGAATCTGCCCGCAGGGTGTAACTACGCTCGAAATCCCGACGTCGTGAACTGCAATCGTGACCGAGCCATTCAGATTGTCATTGCCGTTGACCATGTCGCCGGTGAACATGGTTGTGCAACGGGTCACAAGAGTACCCCGTCTCGAAGCAGTCCACCCGGCAAACAGAACCGAGGTCTGTGCTCCTGGCCCCAGGTTCACGCTTCGGGTATCGGAGTAGCCGTCCTCGATGTCGAACCGTACACCGAAACTCGCAGTCGTGTTACCGTTGTTACGCACGACCGCCAGCGGCGCGAGCAACTGGCCCGAGTCCACCAAAGGCGGGGGTGCGGTAATGACGACCGGCACGACATCGAACACGCGCACGAATACGCTGCGGGAGAGACGGTTGTTCGACTGATTCTGGTCGCCGGCCAGCATCGTGGTGCACCGCGCCGTCAGCGCCCCGCGCGTGGCCGCGGTCCACGGGTCAAACACGACCACTCGCTCCTCTTCCGGTGCGAGTGCGTCCACAGTCTGCGTGCGGACATAGCCACCCTGGACAATGTAGCGCACGTCGAAACTGACGGTGGTATTCCCGTTATTTCTGACCTTGGCACTCGGCATGCACTCCTGACCTGAGTCAACCTCGGCCGGCGGTGCAATCAGGTCGACTACCTGAACATCGAGCCGCCGCACAAGACCATCGACCTCGACCTTGTTGTTTGTCGCCACCGAGTCGTAGTTGAGCCGGACCGAGCAGCGAGTCGAAAAAATGCCCAGATTCGAAGCAGTCCAGTTGTCGAAGCTGAGGGTCTGCTGGGAACTGACCGGCCAGTCAGCATACGACCGCGTCTTGCTGTAGCCGCCGCTGATGTCAAGCTTCACGTCAAAGCGGACCGCTGGAACTGGACCATTGTTGCGCACCACGGCCTGAGGCGTATAGGTCTGCCCGGAGACGACCGTGTCCTTCGGTCCGAGGACTGAGACAGTCTGCATGTCCGGGTAGATGGGAATGTAGACGATTTCGATGTTGGGGCGGGTGCGAATTCGAATCATGGTTGGAATCGAATCGGTATTGTCGCGGCCCCGCTTGCCCCGGTCTGCGTTCAGCTCGTGGAAACGATACCACTGGGCGCGCTCGACGGTGCCGTCCTTGTGCCAGTAGGAGACAAGCAGATTGTTGCCGTGAATATGCGTGTACGACTGCTGCAGGGGAAGTCTGACCCAGTTGCTATCCTCGGGCAGGTACAGCGTGCCCTCACCCCAGACCGGTGTGCCCGGGTCATCCCAGTTATCGGAGCCGAACGTGCTGTAGCCCACGTCCTTGAGCCAGTGCCGGGCGCGATTGATGGTGTCCCCGCCCACGGCCTGGCCATCGCCATAGAACCCCAGACCCACGATGTGGCCGTTGAACTGCAGTTCCGAGCTCAAATAGATGAACTGCACCCGGAAATAGGGGTACCCGGCGGCCCAGATAATCGGGTCATAGCCGGGGTTGGTGCCGATGCGTACCGTGTCGTACGAATCGGTTCCGTAGCTCGATTCCGGCACCGGGAACTCCTCCCACTCGCCGGTCCGCCCCAGACGATGAACCGGACCGCTCAGCACGAGCGAGTAGGTGCCGTCGTGATTGTCGAACGTCTTCGAGCATTCGGTGCGAAGTGAAACTACCTCGTCCGCCGGGGTCCACCTCCCAAACAGCCCGCCCAGACCCCAGAGCGTTGACGTGCTGTAACCGGGCGAACCGCGATGCTGACCGACCGACGCACCAAGAACGGCGACGGCCGACAGCAGCAAAGCTGTCGCCACCACTTTCTCTCTGCGCATTGTTACTCCTCCCCAGGTCCTTCCGGGACCTGAAGTCTCAGCGCGCTAATTATAGCAGAGACTTCGCCCGCTGTCAAATGAGTGTCAAGACCCACTCAGCGCGTCAGAACGCCTGCCGCTCGGTCTCTGCCATTCGGAAGGCGGCCTCACGCCCCTCTGTTCGCCTTCTTTTGACTTCGGCGCGGCCTCGGATACAATTATTAAGGGAAGGACAATTCGAAGTAATCAGGGAAGCCAATGGAACGGCTAGACAGCTCTGCCCAAAACAACGCCCGGGGCGCGTCTGAACCGAGCGCCTTGGCGCGTGCGCTTGAGGCCAGCCGGCGCCGCGCCGAAGCCCAGCTCAAACAGGAGCAGGCCGGCGAACTCGTCCTGAGTACCACTCAACACGACAACTTGACCCGCCGTGCGCAGGGCATCTTGCCTGGGTCGCTTGCCGAACGGTTCGCTGAAATCCTCGCCTGCTCGGACTTTCAGCCACGGCGCATCGCCGCCTCGGCCGAACGGCTGGTCGCGGCAATGGATGAGATTGAACGTGAGTTCGACACCGCAACGGCGCTGGCATTTGGCCTGCTCAGTGCATCAGGCATTCACGCCCCGGACAGCATTCTCTCCTACGCGCACAAACTCGACTCCGTCTGGACCCGGGTGGTCGGTTCCGCCCCGATTCTTCTGGCTTTGAGCCACTTGGCCCGCGTCCGCTCAGGCGAGCGCGGGTTCGACGCCCAGCTCGGGCTGCTGCTTGAGGTTCGACGCTCGCTCTGGGCCTTGAAGCCCGGCCGTGTCTCACCCGACTTCCTACTCACCCAGGTCATTGACAGCTATGCCGACAGCCGTGCCGGCGCCGGTAACTCGCTGGGTCTGGCAATCCTCGACTCCATCATCATCAATCGGTTGGGGTTCCGGGTCGGCTATCTGACCAGAAACGATATCCTGCGTCTTGAGGTGGACGTCTGCGGCCGGCTCGTCTGCTGGGAGCTGCTCGACCCAGCACCACTCTCGCTCGCGTCGACCACCGCGGGCGAGCGACTCGACCGACGCGATCTCACTGCCCTGTACTACGCCAGCCTCGGAACCTATCTGTTTGCCCAGAGCCGCTGGGACAAGGCGATCGAGCTGTACCAGCGTTCACTCGCGCTCCGGCCCGATTCGTCTGGTGTATATGTGAGCATCGCGATGTGCCACCTGCGGCGGGAAGCACCGCGCGAGGCAATCAAGGCACTGCACAAGGCTCACGCCATCGCTCCGGACCTGGCTGAAGCATGGTACTGCGAAGGCAACGCCTACGCAATGATGAAGCACTGGCCCAAGGCAATCGGGGCATTCAAACGGGCACTTGAGCTGAGACCCGACTATGCCGAGGCCGCCAACAACCTCGGACTCGCCTATGCGAACATGGACAGCCCGGCCAAGGCACAGGCCGCTTTTGAGCGGGCGACCGCCATCAGACCTGACTACTATCAGGCCCGTTTCAACCTCGGCAACCTGCTGCTCGAACAACGCCAGTACGACCAAGCGATTGCCGCCTACCGCGAGGTCTGCCGGATCGAACCTGGCTTTGCGCCGGCCCGCTACAACATGGGGCGCGCTTACTACGAGAAACACGACCTCGACGGTTCAATCAGTTGCTACCGCAAAGCAGTCCAACTCAACCCACGCCACTTCGGTGCCTGGCACAACCTCGGCATCGCCTACCGCGACAAAGGGATGGTCCAGAAAGCGGTCCAGGCTCTGGAGCGGGCTGTAACCCTCAACCCCTGCCTGATGCGGTAAGAGATGGCAATCCATAACTGGCCTCTCATTGGTCCACTTGCGTCCTCACTTCGCCGCCACTTGGGACCCAAAATCCCGTTTGTCTGGATTCCGGGTCGCATCGGGCCGCGCTTCGACTGGCTCGACCACACCCACATTCTGGTGCGTGACGGCGGACTGGCTGGCCGCCAGCTCGAACTGACCACTGAAATCCTCGAGACCAAGGCCAACGCCTACGTCGCGCTCGACGGCAAACAGATTGGCCGGGCCTTTGTCGAACGCGACCCGCCCGGCAAAGGCATCTGCCTCTGGGACATCGCCGTCAAACAGGACTACCGACGGATGGGCGTGGCGTCAATCATGACCTATACCATCTTCCGCGAACTGCTTGCACTTCAGGAGACTGCCTTCTTCAAGATCCGCATGATGCGGCTGATGAAGCCGGCCGACCGCAACGTCGAACTCCAGAACGTCGGCATCGGTGTCATCGGCAACCGACTCGGCTTCACGCCCGAGTTCGACATCGACCGACTACTCAGCCCGGACAACATCACCGGCGTTGAAGTTCTGCCCGCGAACCGGGGATTCCCCCCGAGCTTCAAGATAATCATCAAGACCTTCCCGCTCGTGCTCATCGCCTTTGTCCTCGACTCGGATTCGCTGAAACCGGTTGATAACTTCGACACTTACGTCAAGCTGAGCAAGGACGAGCGCACCATCTACAATTGGGTGCGCCGCGGCCTGATTGTCATCGGCAACGGCAACTACTGGCTTACCTCAGCCGGTCTTGACCGACTTGTCAACCACCTGGCCGCGGATGAGTTTGAAGCCCAGGTCTTCAGACGACGGGTAAAAGGTTGTGAAGCATTTCTACCCTTCGGCCGCAAGCTGGTTGACTCTTTTAGACGGCGGCCCGCGTTCGTGCCGATTCCGGCCGGCCGGCCGGCCTAACCGCAGAACGGTGTCGGGCCGACCCTCCGGTTCTGTTTGACTTTGCGGCGCATCTGCCTATAATTAAGACGCAGCGTCGTATGGGTCACGCGCCCGGCGGCGCGCTACGTGTTCATTGTGCCGGGGGATTCTACCGGGCATAGAATCCACGGCCCCGCTTGGACCCTGCTTCTGTGGGTACAGGCTTGGTCCGGGGTGGACCGGGGCCGTGAAGAATCGAGAAGAGATGGCTTACCACCCAAGCTGACAGTCTGACAAGACCAAAGTAAGGAGGCATCATGCACAAAGCTGCATCGCTTGTCGTAACCCTCGCTCTCTGTGCGGTCGCGTTCGGCGCGGCCGCGCCGGTGACCGAGGAAACCAGACCCGGGTCTGAGATCGGGCTTGACGACCGCTGGATGTACCACGACGACGGCAACCGGGCAGTCAGTTGGAACTGGGACAACTACCGGCAGGGAGCCGGCATGAAGTTCATTCCCACCGGCCCGATTCGGATTGACACGGTCAGCTTCAACAACGGCACTTCAGGTGAAAATCCGTTCCGGCTGATGATCTATCGCGACAATGGAGCCGGCGGCAGTCCGGGGACTGTGCTCCTCGACACCGCCTGCCGGGCCTCGGCCACCGGCTGGGTCAAGGTTTATGTCGGGAGCTTCGATATCCGCGTCACCAGCGGCGGCTTCTTTGTCTTCATCTATAACGATACTCTCCCGTTTGTCAACACCCGGCCCCGCATGGGAATCGACAACGCCCAGTTCAGCTCGACTACCAACTGGATAGACTCGTCATACGACCAACATCGGTTCCGCACACCCCTGCCGGCTGAGTTGCCAGGCGACTGGCTGATTCGGGCCTTTGTCTCGGACACCGGCACGGCGACAACCGACGTCGACGTCCGCTGGGTCTATCCCAACTACAGCACAACCCTGGACTCGGTCGTCAGCAACGTCCAGCCGGCCTGCACGGTTCAGAACCACAGTTCTGCGAGCCAGACCTTCACGGTGCGCATGCGTATCGGTACATTCTACGACAACACGGCAACGGTCTCGAATCTGGCTGCCGGCGCGAAGACGCGTGTCCTGTTTCCAACCTACAGTGCCTGGCCCAGAGGCACCTGGCCGGTACGGTGCTCGGTCAACTGCACGGGCGACCAGCGACCGTGGAACGACACAATGAACTCGTCGGTCTTCTGCCGAGTCATGAATGCACAAGTGGATTCGATCCTCTTCCCCTGGGACCCGGTCGATTCTGGTACGACGGTCCAGCCGCGGGCGATAGTCCGCAACCTGAGTTCCGTCCGCACCTCCATCAGCACGCGTTTCATTATCGTTGGTACGCCATATACGAGTACGGTCACATCCTCGACCCTTGACCCGGGCGCAACCGGCACAATCACCTTTGGCAACTGGACCCCGACCCAGCAACCTCGCGGAACCTATGTCACTTCCTGCAGTACCCGCCTGGGCAATGACTGGGACCAGACCAACAACAAGAAGACTGGTTCAGTGCGAGTAAGGGTGTGGGATGCCCTTCCGACGGTCATCCTTTCACCAATCGGGAAGGTTGACTCTGGGGTCCCGATTGCGCCTCAGGTTCAGGTCAAGAACGAAGGGACCGACACCGCGAGTTTCCAAGTGCGGTTCGACATACAGGGCGGCTACTCTAACACCCAGAGTGTCGCCAGCCTTGCGCCCGGCGCGTTCCGGACCGTTACCTTCGCAAACTGGGATCCGCCCGGCCGCGGCACCTTCGCGACCCGGTGTTCGACGATCATGACCAGCGACCTGGTCACGGTCAACGACACCCTGAGCGGGTCGGTGGACGTCCGGGTCGTGGATGCCGCGGTCACCGCGATAGTCGGGCCAAGCGGCGCTTACGACTCAGGCGCGACTGTCACACCGCGCGCCGTGGTCCAGAACCTTGGTTCGGAAAACGACACGTTCGACGTCCTGTTCGCCATCGGCACCTACAGTGACACCCAGCGCGTCACCGACCTTGCCCCGGGCGCAGTTGACACGGTCAGCTTCGCCCAATGGGTTGCCCGGGCGCGCGGCACCTATGCCACCCGGTGCTCAGTGATGCTCGACAATGACCGGGTCCCGGACAACAACCGGCAGACCGGCTCAGTCACGGTCAACGTTCACGATTACAGCGCGCGGGCAATTGTCCGGCCGGTGGGCCAGATTCTGCCCGGACCGGTGACTCCTGAGGCAACCGTGCGCAACTTGGGAACCCTGCGCGAGCCGTGCGCCATTCAGTTCCGAATCGGCTCGGTCTACTCCCAGTCAATCAACCTGCCCAATGGGCTTCCGCTCGGCGCCGACACCGCGGTGACTTTCCCGAGCTGGACCGCAGTCTCGGGCAGCTACACTGCCACCTGCTTCACCTACCTCGCAACCGACCAGGTGCGAAGCAACGACACGGTCCGAGTGAACTTCGGCGTCGGGGCAGTTGACGTGGGCGTCACTGCCGTCACCGCGCCGACCGGGGTCATGGATACCTCGGCCGATGCCGTGCCCGCGGCCACGGTCCGTAACTTCGGTGCTCAAGCAGCGACCTTCACCGTTTTCTGCAATGTCAGTTGCGAAGGCACGAACGTCTACACGAGTTCCCGAACCGTAACCGCGCTCGCCTCGCAGGCATCGGCTGATGTCATCTTCGACACCATCCCGAAACCACATTCTGCCGGCGACTACGTGACCCGGTGCTCGACCTACATCGCCTACGACGGCAACCCGGCCAACGACACGATGAGCGGCAACTTCAGTTTCACCACCGGGCCGCCGCCGCCGCCGTGGTCGCTCAAGAGCCCGATGCCCTCTGGCGCCAAACCGATTGGCGACGGCGCCTGGCTGGGCTGGGACAATAGCACAACCCGGCTATTTGCTGCCCGCGGCAACAAACAGCCCGACTTCTACAGCTACGACGTGGTCGGCGACTCCTGGACTGCGAAGACCGACTGGCCGGATGGAACCGAAGCCAAGAAGCCGAGCAAAGGCGCGGTCGGAACCCCGGGCTCGAACCAGGACGGACTGTTCTTTGCCCTCAAAGGCAACAACACAACCGCCTTCTGGACCTACAGCGTCGCGCTCGATTCGTGGAAGCAGTTGCGCGACATCCCGCTCGGCACGTCGAAGAAGAAGGTGAAAGGCGGCAGCGACCTGGTCTACGTGTCTGGCGCAACGCCGGATGAGGACTACGTCTACTGCCTCAAAGGCGGCAAGAACGAGTTCTACCGCTACGGCGTCGCGGCCGACTCCTGGGAGCCGCTCGCTCCCGTGCCTGCCCCAGCGCCCAAGTACGACAAGGGTTCGTGGCTCTGCCGGGCTGATTCGCTCATCTTCTGCCACCAGTCCAAGTACCAGACCCTGCTCGCGTTCAACCTGAACACCCAGACCTGGGGCACGCCGTTGACGCCGATGCCAACCCTGAACAGCGCAGGCAAGAAGAAGAAGTCCAAGGACGGCGGTGCCGGAGCTTTCCACGCCGGCTTCATCTACGCGCTCAAGGGCGGCAACACCCAGGAGTTCTGGAAGTACGACGTCGGCGCCGACTCATGGACCGAGGCCGAGACGATCCCGGTGGGAACCGCCAAGAAGCGCGTCAAGGGCGGCGGTGACATCGTTGGGCTGACTCAGTACCCGAGCCCGGCACTCTACGCCTTCAAAGGCAACAAGACCAACGAGCTCTGGCTGTACACGCCTGCGGCGCGCATCGTGCAGGCACCGACTCGACGCACCACCCAGACCCAGGTCCAGGCCGAGGCCCGGTTCGAACTCACCGGCGGCAGGCTGGCGGTTCTCCCCAATCCGCTGGCCTTGGGGTACGCTGTACTGCACTACAGCCTGCCTCGGACCAGTCAGGCAAGCGTCAGCATCTACGACGCGACCGGTCGAGCCGTGCTCGTCCGCAGTCTGGGCCTGACCCGCAGCGGCAGCACCACTCTTGACCTCCGCAGCTTGAGCGCCGGCGTCTACCTTGCCCGGCTTGAGTCAGACAACTACACCCTGACTCACAAGCTCGTGGTCGAGCGGTAGCTCAAGAACAAGGCAGGACAAGCTCCTGCCTCGGAAACCAGCGCCAGGGGCGGCATGTGCCGCCCCTGGCGCGAACTCTCCTGACCGAATTGCTGACTACCGATTCAGGTCACGCTCAACCTACCAGCTCCTGGACAGACCCGCGGTCAGCCGGAACTCGTTGTGCTCATCGCGTTCGTTCCCATCGCCTGGGTCGGGTGCACCCCGGTACATGCTGTAGCCCAGACTGGCAGTGCCGTCGCATATCTTCCAGACCGGGAAGCCTGTGCTGTAGCGGGCATCATACCGCTTGCCCTGCCGTTCAAACGAACCGCCCAGCGTGACCGTGTTATTCCACCGCTCGAACATCGTGTACCCGGGCGACGCCTCGACGTAGAAAGTGCCATCAGTTGGTGTCGTGTCCTGGTAGGTCGTCCGCGACAACCCGCAGCCGAACCCGAGCGCAAGTGGCGAACTGAAGCTCAGGTCATGAGACAGACCCAGGTCCCATGACCGGTAGCCGCCTTCTCCGGGCCGCACCCCGTAGTTCTGCAGTGCCAGCGACAGACCGGGTGAGTGGACAACCTGCCCGGTCTGGAAGCTGTATCCGGTGCTGAAGCTCACGATGCTGGAGCGTACGTCCAGACTGTCGTTGTGCTCGGTTTGGGGTGAGATACTCATCACCAGACTCGGCACCCGGTCGAAGTTCAGCCCGACGGTGAAGTCGTAAGCGGTATAGAATGTGGTCAGGGCCTTGAGCCGAATCGGCTCGCCCGCCGAATCCCGCGCGACCACCAGATTGTCGTGCTCGCGCCTGACCGAGGCTGAAAGACTCACCCGCCGGTCAAGAAACCCGCGCTCAACCGTCAGGCCATAGCTCAGGTTATCATTGCGCAGGCTCGGTGCACCAAGTGAGCGATAACCTGGCCCGACCATCCTCAGCTCGGCCCCAACGTTCGTCTCAAACAGGCTGAATACCGGCTTGACGGCATAGGCCAGGTCGAACGAACTGGACAGGTTCGGGTTCAGCTTCTTCACCGTGCTCCTGGCCCAGTTCGGGACCTGCTTTGCTGCGTCAACATCGAGCATGGGCAGACGCCGGTCCCGAGTGAACTCAATCGCCGACACCTCAGACAGCAGCCGGAACGCGCCACCGGCCAGGTTCAGGTGGAACTCCGCTCCAATCAGGTAGTTCTCATTCGGCGTGATGATTTCGGTTGAGTCGCCGAACGAATCGACCAGCACCGGCCGCGCAATCGAGTTCGGGTCGTCTCGGGCAGTAAGCATGGTCAGGTAGAAATGCGTCCCTTCCTTCTTGCCGCCGCCGACTTTGGCCGCGTAGAGCATCCGGCTGAACGCCGGCTGGCTTGAGTCCGATGCTTCCACCCCGCGCTGGGCTCTTCCCCCGGTTCCGGCCAGATAGACGTACCACGGATTCAGCTCCACCGCCGCCCCGGTCACGGGCACGCCCGACAGAGTCAGGGTCGAGTAGCTCGGCTGACAGGTTCCGATTTCCACGCCCTTGATGGCAAAGATGAACGCCGGCATCTGGAGCAGAGACCGGGCCAGTTGGTCCGGTGCAAAGTACATCCGAAACTTGTTCAGCGCCTGACGCAGATTCGACTCCTGAGTTGAAACCAACAGGTCCAGCCCGAGCGGGAACCCGAACAGGCTCAAGGTCGGATTGAGTGTCAGCATCACGTCGGACTGAGACCGGCGCAGGGTGTCGCCCTTGACCCCGGATATCGCGCTCACGTCCGAGCTGAGCGCAGCCGAACCTGAAAACTGGACCGGCCCGGCACGAGCGGCGGCCGCGGGAAAGCGGCCGCCGCAAAACACGACACCAAGAGCAAGAATCAGGACGCACGTCCGCCCCCGAACCTCTCGCCGTGGCCTATCATCCGTCATTCGCCCTCCTCAGACCAACCTGACTCAAGGCTTCTTCTCAGCCAGGGCAAACGCCCGCACATAGTACCGGTCATAACCCGAGATGCGCGTGCCCCAACCGGTTGTTGCCTTGGCATAGACGTAGAGGTTCTCGGACAACGCCGCCTCAGTGCACGGCCCGAGCATGGTCGAGCGCAGGAAGTCGTGGCTGAAGTTGCCGTGACCGTCGCTTGAATAGACGCCCGCGACCGCTGCCCCGACCTCAGGATACGCCACGGCCGAGCTGTCAACCGTGAAGATGCCGCGGTAGATGCGAAACCCGTAAACCGCGAACGAGTCCGGGTGCGACGCGTGGAACCGGATTGAAACCGGTGCCGGGTCAGCCGGGTCGTAGCGCAGGAATCCGCAGGTGTCTGAAGCCGGTGTCCCGCCGATCGTCGGCGCGGCAATGTAGGCGCTGCACGGCCGGTTGTCCACATGCAGATAGAACCGGACTCCGCCATCGACAATCTCGCCCGGCAGGGCTTGTCGGGTCGGAATCGTCCCGCCGGCCTCGGGTGCGGTCGGAATCAGGAACCGGAACGTCCCGGCTCCGGGCAGGGTCTGATTGCCCAGCGAATCGTAGACGCTCAGCCGGACCGCGTATCTGCCCGGACCCAGGCTCTTCGACACTGTATGCAGGAGACCGGAGTAGATGTCGCCCAGAAAACCGCTTGTCGGCCAGTAGGTCACTGCGCCGGGAATCGAAGGCGGGTCATGAGGCCGGAACTGGTACAGGTTCTTGCCGCCGATCGGATTCGGCCCAAGCTTGTAGGTCGGGAACGACGGCATCTCGCCCGGCGCTTCCTTGACATAGTGAACGACCACGTTCTCGTCAAAGTCATGCCAGCCGACTTCGCCGTCGCGCCGGTACTGCCAGCGGTAGTAGTACATGTCGGCCGTCGGAATCGCGCTCGAAGAACCGGACCGGAATCCGAGATGTCCGCCGAACGGCGCGTCATTCATCACCAGGCTCCCTTCGGTGTAGTCGGTCAGACCAAAGGTGTCAATCCGCTCCAGCGTCGTGCCACCCACGCCGTAAGCCAGCACCCAGTTACCGACCCCGCCCGGCGGTGTCACTCCGGTCTCGCTCGGTCTGAACCCGACGTCCGAAAGCCACTTGCGGGTCGCCCGGTTGTAGACCGCGATTCTGACACCACTTTCCAGGTCAAGCCGGTAGATCTTCTTGCCCCAGTCACCGTAGTAGACCAGGCTGTCCGGCCCAAACGTGAACCCGGCAATCGCCTCGGTGCTGATGGTGTAGACCGGCGTCACGGTGTTGGCGGCCACGTCTACCCGATAGATGCTCGAACCGATCCGGTTGCCGGTGCTCAGATACAGCGTCCCCGTTGGGTCAAAACTGAAGTCCCCGCCCCAGAACCCGTTGACCCGGGAAAGCTGGACCGTGTAGTACAACGTCCTGGTGCCGTCGGTATTCAGACGCCAGACCTTCCCGTCACCGCCGGCCCCGGTCGCCTCGCTGAAGTAGATCGCTCCGTCCTTGGTGATGTGAATGTCGCGCACATAGGTCGTGTGCGTGTAGACGATCGACTCAGCCGGCGCCCCCGGCACAAGCCGCTTGACATAGATGTTGAACTGATTGGCGTCCACGAAATAGAGCCGATTCCGGTCCCACGGTGCGAAACAGAAGCTGTAGATGCGGTTGGCCGGCCGCTGGTAGACCTTGGTCTCGACGCCGGTGTAGCGGTAGACTGCGCCCTTGGTCTCGCCGCCGTCGCAGAAGTAGATTTCGTTCGAGGGAATCGGTCCAGTCCCGCCCCCGCCCAGAATGAACCAGAAACTCCAGACTGCGCTTGAGCCGACCAGCGTGCCGCGATTGAACGCCTTCACCTGCCAGGCATAGCGCGCACCGGCTGCCAGCGGCCGGGCCGAACGCGGGTAGACAAGCGAGGTTGTCCGCAGGTCGCTGGCCGAAAAGAACGGCGGATTGGCCATCATCGCCGCCTCTGGTGTCTGGCCGCGCAGCACCTGAACCAGCTTCAGCTCATAACTTACCTCGGGCACTGCCGGCATCGGTGCAAGCCACGCAAACCGCGGATTGCGCTCGGTGATGTGGGCATTGTCAAGCGGGGTCTGAAGCCGGGGCGGCCCGCTCGGGCTCACCCGCACCCGGCCGGTATCGCCGCCCAAATCAGGCTGAAGCAGCACCCAGTAAGTGTAGTCGCCCTCCGGCACCGTACCGGTCCGCAGATAGAACGCCTCATAGCCGCGCTTGTACCACGGCTCCTCGACCGTGATGTCCCGGTACCGGATGGTGCGCCGCTCGCCTGGAGCCAGGTTCAGCTCGAACCGGTTACTGCGGGCGCGGAACACCTCACCCTGACGGGCCTCGCTGACACGACCCTCAAGCCAGACGGTCTGGCGCACGCCCTCACGGCTGTAAAGCTCCACCCACCAGAGGTCTTCGACTCCGAGACGTCCGGCAGGTGGCGTGTGCAACCTGACCTGAACCCGGGCCAATGCTGCGGCCGGGACCAGAACCAGGAGCACCGTTGCAGCGAACACGACTCTCTTCACGCTTCCTCCTTATACTTGAATTGTGTTGAGTGAATCCGGCTGCCCGTCGAGAATACGGGGCCGCATCGAGTCTGCCACGACTGAAATTAGCCCGGAGCGGCCCGGTTGTCAACATCGGACTCGGGGTCTGCCAACTGCTTGACACCCGTCCCCTGCTGCCTATGCTCAAGACCATGAAACACAAGGCAAGACACCATGTGCTCGCGGCCGGCCCGATGCAGCCCGGTACGCTCGCCATCGTCTGCACCATGGGCCCGCGCGTCTCGCTCGCCGGCCGCAACCCGGACGGCACCTTTCCCGAGCCCTCGGCCCTGACCTCGATTGAAGAACTGGTCGAGCACGGCATGGCTGCGGCCCGAATCAACTTCTCCCATGTCCGAGAACAGGACTTCGAACGAATCGACCGTCTCATCGCTGCCATCCGTGCCACTGAGGAACGGCTCCACGTGCCAATTCCAATCATCATGGACCTGAAAGGCCCGGAAATCCGCGTGGTCGAAATCCGCGACCCGGATGGCAACCCGCTGCCGACACTCAAGGTCGTTGAAGACGACCGGGTCCAGCTCTCGGACGTTGAAGACGCCGGCTCTCCGGCCGCATCCGGCATCAAGGCCCGGCTGCTTGTCTCCTACCCGAAAAACGTCTATGTCGAACTCGAACGCGGCCACCTGGTCGTTATCGGCGACAACGAAGTCTATCTCCGGGTCGAACGCAAGCGCTCGCCCGACACGGTTCTGCTCCGGGCCGAACACCGGGGCACAATCCAGGCCGGCAAGCACGTCAACCTTCCGGACGTTGCCGGCGGTCGGCTCCAGGCTGGCCCGCTCGACGTGGCCGAAGACCGGGCCGCACTCGCCCACGGCTTCGATGTCGACTTTGTCGCCCAGTCGTTTGTCCAGGATGCCGCCGATGTCCGTGCCCTGGTCCGACTGCTCGACCGCAGCCCGCGCGGCCGCCGCCCCATCATCGCCAAGATCGAGACCCCGGCCGCAGTCAGCAACATCGACGCGATTCTTGCCGACGAACATGTCTTCGGCATCATGGTCGCGCGCGGCGACCTGGGCGTGCTCGTCGACTTCGACCGCATCCCGGAAATCCAGCGCCGGCTCATCGACAAAGCCAACATCGCGGGCAAACCGGTTATCGTCGCCACCCAGTTGCTCGAATCGATGATGCAGCGTCCCCTGCCGCACCGGTCCGAGCCTCAGGACATTGCTACGGCGATCGAAGAAGGCGCTGACGCCCTGATGCTCTCGGGCGAAACCGCGGCCGGCGACTTCCCATTAGAAAGCGTCAAGGTCATGGCCCGGGTCATTGCGGCAACCATGCCCATCAACCGCGCACGCTACCTTGCCAAGTTCAACAACGACTACGCCCGCAAACCGGTCACCCGCAACATCCACATCATCGGCTTTCCCATCTGCCAACTGGCCGAGCAGGCCGGCTCACCCCTGATCATCTCCTATGCCACCACCGGTGCGAGCGCGGCCATGGTCTCTCGCTTCCGGCCGACCATGCCGGTCCTTGCCCTCACTACCCGCATCGAAACCGCGCGTCGGCTGCGCCTGCTTTACGGCGTGCATCCGGTCCTGGTTGACACGCACGGCAGCCCGGACCTGCCGCGCAGTGCCGAGAGCTTTGTCCAGTTCGTGCGCGAAGTCATCGAAGAACTCGGCATTGTCGGACGATTCTCCCTGCCTGGCCGTTTCATTGTCGGCACAATGCACAACGCCATCAAAGACGTCCGCTCCCGCGCCATCTTCACCTTCCAGTGGTAGCACGGGCATTCCTTCGCCATTCGCCTCTCGCTCTCCGCGATTCTGCGCTCTGCCTTCTGCCCTGCCTCCGCTCCATGCCTTCTCCATTCCCGGTCTTTCTCGCGGTTTGACTCGTCCCCGATAACCCGTACAATGGAACCATGCTCACGCGATACCTGGTTGAAATCGAGAAGAACGAGGACGGCGGCTACACGGTGACCGTACCGGCCCTGCCTGGCTGTATCACCGAAGGCGCCACCTGGGATGAAGCCGTCGCCAACGCTCAGGAAGCAATCGCCGGCTTTGTCCAGACCCTCCGCGACCTCGGCAAACCCATCCCGGTCGAGGTTCCGGTAGAGATAGAACCAGCCGTCTCGTGAGCCGGCTGCCCCGGGTCACCGGTAACGACGCGCTCCGGGCGCTGCGGCAGGCGGGGTTCGAGCAAATCCGCGTGCGTGGCAGCCACCACTACCTGTTCCACCGCGGCAAAGACACCCTGGTCACGGTACCGGTTCATGCCGGCAGGACGCTCGCGCCCAAGACCCTGCAGTCCATCCTGAAGCAGGCGGGAATCACTGCCGACGAGCTGGCCGGACTCCTCTAGTCTGTCTCTTCGGTTCTCCCTCCCTTCTGCCCTCATCCCTTGGAGCTTGACTGGTTGGCGCTTGGTTTTTTCCCGCATTTTGCCCTTTGCCCTTTGCACTGACGACCGCCTTTCGCCACTCGCCGTTTGACCTTCGACTTACCTCCGCGACACGCCTTCTGCCCGGTCAGCGCGCAACCCGTCACCGAATTCCACGTCGCGTTGGCCCACTCGAAGTGAGACGGGTCGGCCACAGACTACAGTCGCCACGTCGGGTCGTCCTGCAGGTGGATGTTGTTGACCTGCAACCAGTGCTTGCCCTGGCTCATCGCCCTCGTGACACCGACGCTCAGAATCGCAGCCACACCATCATTCATGCGCCGGTTCAAGTTGGCAATCAGCTCCCGGCGCGGGGTCTGCTGGTCGTTATGATACAGACGGAAGTCCGTGACCGCAGGAAAGTACTCGCCGTCCAGGTCTCGGACATGGCACCGGATGCGCCTCTTCGGCCGCCCCAGATACGTTTCAATGCAGACCTCCAATTGCGGGGTGTCCCCGGGGATGAGACAGCCGAGCGATGCTCTGCCGGTTGCGGGTTCCAGTATGCAGGTGTTCCCGTGTCGGCACAGGTCTGCACCGAACACATCGGCCAGCCTCGGTTGGCCGACCTTCTGTAGTAACTGCCAGAACTCATCTGCCGGCACGTCGCGCCGTTTGCGCACCGACGAGGCCCGAACCTCGCAGTCCTCGATTTCCGGCGGACTCGGCTTTGACTTGGCATGACCCAGGTCGACCTCGACCGCCATGTTGAACGGCCCACCGTTTGGCTCCAGCGTATCAACTCCGATGCGGGCACCGCGCAGCTCCGGTCGGACGTGGCGACCGGTCTTGGGGTCAATGCCGGCGATGCAGACGAACCCCGGCTGCATCCGGGTCAGGTGACTGACGACGATACGCACGAGTGTACTACAGGTGGGTCACGGTCACGCCCGGCCAGTGCGACTGCAGGTATTCGGCCACCAGCCGTCGGTGGCACTGGTCAGGTTTGGCCTCGCTGCAGAGCAGAGCGGCCGTAGTCAAGAACAACGCCCGGTCCACCTTCTCAGCAACCTGGCGTTCATCGAGCAGGCCCTGGAACCGGCGCTCGTACTCGAGCCAATCCGTCTTCTTCTTGCGGAAATCCGAGAGGATTTCCTTCGTGGGAGCGAACAACGGGACGTGGACGTACTCGGCACCGCAGAGCTCGCGCAGGAAATAGGGTAGGTCCGTGCCTCGGGCGAAAAGCGCCAGGCCGCCATTCGGCCTCAATCTGACGTCGACGACGCGCTTGATGCCGGCGCGCTTCAGAGCCCCGAAGAACGCTTGGGCCGACTTGCCGGCAAAACCGACCGTGTGGATTTCCACTCTGGTTTCTCCCTTAGGGCAAACTCAAACTCCTGCTGGACATCGGACGCACTATTGCTGCCTTCGGCCTCTGCCAGCTCGGCCTCGGACTGAACGCGTCCGTCGCCGCGGATGTGAAGCACGGTGACGCCGCCTTCAGCTAGAACCCGACCGACGAGCAGCCGACGGTGACACTCACGCGGGTCCTCTTCGTTGCACATCAGGGCGACGCGATGCTCGCGAATCCCGCGTCGCAGCCGCTCGATGCCCTGGCAGAACTCTGGCGAAGCCGCTATCAGGTCGTAGCGGACATGTCCATCTGAACCGTAGAAGTGAAGCCCGGGCGGCCTGCCGCCCAGCTCGCGGCCGAGGTAAAGGTACTTGAGGCCGGCGTCGACGATCGCCTGCTTCAGCACGTCGCGGTTGAAGTGAGGCACGTACTTCGAGTACGGCGCCGAACGCACATCGACAAGTACTTCAATGCCGTGCGACTTGAGCAGGGTAACAAACGCCTCTGCTGACACGTTCGAATGGCCGACCGTATAGACCACCACGGTGGCGCTGTGCTGCTCCACTTCACTCATGGGCAGATTCTAGCCGATTTCCGACACAGGTCTAGTCAACGACCCGCCTCCGCCTCCCGCCGCTCGCCCTTCGTCTCCCGTTCTCCGCCATTCTGCATTCTGCACTCTCCATTCTGCCTTCTGCCTTCTGATTTCTGCCTTCTGCCTTGCCTCCGCCCCACGCCTTTCGCCTCTCGCCTTTCGCCGTCCGCCATTCTGCATTCCGCATTCTGCCTTCTGCATTCTAGCTTCTAGCTTCTGCCTTCGTCCTCCGCCCCTTCGCCTCTCCGCCATTCTACGCCCCGCAATCTGCAATCTGCATTCTGCCTTCTGCATTCTAGCTTCTAGCTTCTGCCTTCGTCCTCCGCCCCTTCGCCTCTCCGCCATTCTACGCCCCGCAATCTGCATTCCGCATTCTGCCTTCTGCATTCTAGCTTCTAGCTTCTGCCTTCGTCCTCCGCCCCTTCGCCTCTCCGCCATTCTACGCCCCGCAATCTGCAATCTGCATTCTGCCTTCTGCCTTCTGATTTCCGCCTTCTGCCTCGCCTCGCCCGCTCCTTACCCCCGCGGCCCCTGGCGCTCTTGACCTCCCTGGCGCCCCGGCTAGAATGACCCTGTATGCTCCTCGACTACATCGCCGCGGCGATGAAGACCGCGGATTACGAAAAGACCGAAGACGGCAACTACTGCGGGACAATCCGACGTTGTCCCGGAGTAATCGCTTTCGCATCGACCCTGTACGAATGTCAGGAGGAGCTTCGCTCGGTCCTTGAAGACTGGCTGATTGTCAAACTGCGTCACGGCGACCCGCTGCCGGTTCTTGGCCGGGTCAACCTCAACCGTGGCCGAAGGCCGCGGCCAAAGACGACGACACGTACCTAGCTGGTCGCCCTGCAAGCGACGCGACTTCATCCGCAAACTCCGCGCACTCGGTTTCACCGCCCCGGAGCCTGGTGGCAGGCACTTCTTCATGCGGCTGCGGCACTACACTCTCACCCTGCCTGCCGATTCGGAGTACTCGGTCGCCCAATTGTGGCTGCTCCTGCGTGAGGTCGAACGCGGGACCGGAATCCGAGTGGATGCCGAACGCTGGGCCCGACTCTAGCCCGGCACCTTCCTCGCCACTCGCCATTCGCCTCTCGCCTTTCGCCATTCTGCACTCCGCAATCTGTATTCTGCAATCTGCATTCTAGCTTCTAGCTTCGTCCTCCGCCCTTTCGCCACTCGCCATTCGCCTCTCCGCCATTCTGCACTCTCCATTCTGCCTTCTGCCTTCTAGCTTCTAGCTTCTGCCTTCGTCCTCCGCCTTTGCCTCTCCCCGCTCTCTCGCGGCTCTTATCCTCGGTCAGACGCGGCGAAGAAAATCTCTATGTGATGTCACCGGGATTCCCCGGCTAACTTGACGGGGCTACGCCGGTTCTAACGCAGTCGGGAGGTCTTTGCTTGGGGCGACGTCCAGCCATCCGAGGACAGCCAATGCCCGGATTGTAGAACCGACCTCCGTCTTGTCGTAGGAGGGTCGGTGTTTCTTCTTCCACTCAAGTACCTCAGACAGAACATCGCACTCACTCGGCTTGCCCCCCTGTCTTGGTCTCATCGTGCGCCGCGCGAAGTGTACGGTGGCGACCATCTCCGCCTGCTGGGTTGTTCTGATGCGACAGAACAGGTCAACCAGACGCCGTATCGTCTCCTCATTCTCGGCGATGTCGCTGGCGAACCGTCTGCGAACGTCCTCGAACGTCGGGCCGGCACTCACCCTGAACATGCGCCCAGTTCCATAGCGCCGTTCCTCCAGAAGGCCGTTGTTCACGAGCCTGGTGACCACGGCCTTGGTATTCTCATCGTATGGTCCGAAGCTGGCGCGCTGGAACTTCAACCCGGTTGCCAACCCCATCTCCGTGCCGAAGTAGGCCAGCTTCTGGAATGCGACCCGGCCGATGGGCCAGTGATACGGCGTCCGCTCTATACGCCGGAGGGCCTCAATGACCACGATTAGCCCTGAAGGGATATTCGACTTGCCGTTTCTCGCGCATTCGACAAGTTGCGCCTCACTGGGTCGAGACAGGAACTCTGGTGCGACTTCGTCCAGCGGCGTCCCAGTCGGAGCGTACAGCTCGACCGGGATGTCCAGCTCAGCCAGATGTCGGTACAGCGTCCGGCCGACGATGCTCCATTCCAACTGGCCCAGACCGCACCCGAGCGGGGGCACGGCGATGGACGTGATTCCCCACTGACGGTAGTTGCGCCTAACGTGCTCAAGCCCCGCCTCGATGTCCGACAGCCGCGAGACGGAACGCCAGTGCTCCTTCGTGGGGAACACCAGAATCCACGGTGGAACCAGACGCTTGAACAGATACGGGTGGCCGAGCTTCACCTCCCCGGCTCTCGCCCGCCTGACATAGTCCTCAAACATGTCGGGGAAGCGGTTCTTGAACTCCAGAGCAAGCCCCTTGCCCATCACGCCGACGGTATTGGCCGTGTTGACGAGCGTCTGCATCTTCGACTGGAAGATGTCGCCGATGACGGGTCTTACTCTGTTCATGGGTTGCCTACATGAAGAAGATATGCAGATTCACGACGATGTCCAGTCCGGCCCTGCCGCGCAGGCTGCCCTCGACAAGAGCGGCCGTCTTGTCGCCGGAGACGTACACGCCGGTCACCATCCGGGCGGGAACGCAGTCCGGAACCAGCACCTCGGCGCATATCGCGGACTTCTTCCGGAACTGCTCCAATGGGTCATCGTCAACCCAGTATTCCGCAAACACCAGGCTGCCATCGAGCTGCGCCAGTCCGTCCGGCGAAGCGTAGAACATCACGTAGTCACTGGAAGCATTCCTGTCGGCGATGACCACATGCGACTGGCCCAGCACCGACGGACTCACCCTGAGCACGGCCAGGTCTCTGGGCTCGGCTATGTCGCCGCGAATCACACGGAACATCATCGGATTGCGCGCATTGAAGTACAGATTCACGTAGTCGTGCAGCGGCCTGCCGTTGGGCACCCGTTTTCTCCTCCGCAGTTGTACCGCCTCCAGCGCCACCGACTTGCAGGTCAGACCACTGGCCCGGTTGTGCGACAGAATCCCGTGCTTCAGAATGGACGCCACATTGTCGACGTGCGTGATGTAGTGCAGCTCCTTGACTTCGTCTCTGGTCACCCAGCAAGCCTACTTCGCCCGGCCTTCGACAATCGCAATCTCGTCAATGGACAGGCCGGCCAAAGGAATCGCGTACTGTGTCACCGGAATTCCTGCGAATCAATGGCATCAGTGCGAGCCCGGATGGGGAAAGGAACCACGCACCGAAGCGCGGCGCTGGCGGGACCTGGGCCCTCGGACTGCCTGCGCGCAGAACCGGGCTGCCGCGTACAGGGCCTTCATCTCCGGCGGGTCTTCGATGACCGGGCCGCTGACGGTTAAGCACTCCCCGATTAAGGGCGAGATGACGTAAGGCCGTGCGCGCACGACACCATAGACCAACACGCGGTTGCCCTCCTTCGGCAGCGGACCGCTGGTCATGACATCGATGCGTTCGGCGCTGCTCCCGTCGGCGACGAGCAGTTCGTACGTTTGGGGCTCACACGCCTCGAGCCAGTCGCCGGCACCAAAGTGCGGGCCCGGCGGGCCGCAAGACCTTCCGAGCAGGCACACTCTCCTTCCGGCCCAGCCCTTGGGATTGTCAAATAGGTTGTCCAATCGCGTACAGCCGACGGCAAGAAGGAGCAGGCCGATGGCCGCAGCCAGACCAGCACGTGCTCGTAACGCCACTCGCTCGGGCATGCCCGGATTCTATAACCCGCGGGCGGAACTGTCAAGCCATCGTAGCCGGAAGGCCGTGCCCAAGGGACGCGGTTCACTTGGATGAACCGCGCAGTCTGGCATCCTCGTGTAAGGGAATGCGGGTAAGGCTC
>CBFGIT010000013.1:0-81107 GCA_965648905.1 Caldifarciminota bacterium | reverse complement strand
AGGCTGGCAGGTGGTGTTGCTCGATTCGACCGGGCTTTGTCCTCTGGCCGACCACAACGCCAATGGTCGTCCGGATTTGGGCGAGGTCAGACCAGGTGAGCCGGTCAGCTTCGTCTGTCGGCTGACTGTGCCGAACGAAGAACAGGGCGGGGTGGTTGACACGACCGAAGTCGAGGCGGTTTCCGGGTCTGACCCGGCTGTGTCTGACCAGGTCCGGCTTTCGACCCGGGTCTTGGTGTTTGCCAACCTGATGATTGAGCCGGACCAGACCGGCACGACTGCACCGGGCATGGTCTATGAGTACCGGTTTGCCGTGACGAATCTTGGGAATGCCGATGACCGGGCTGATATCAGCCTGTACTCGGACAAGGGTAACTGGCGTCGGGATCTGCGCGACGGCTCGGGCAAGTCGCTTGAGGACCGGAATAACAACGGCGTGCCCGACATCGGGCCGATACCGCCTTTTGGCGGCAGCGTGGAACTGAAGCTTGATGTCCGGCCCGACGCGCAGGCAAAGCTCGGCACGGTCGACACGACTCTGGTGCGAGTCGCATCACTTGCCGACCCGACCGCCGAAGACGAGGCTCGGGCCGTCACCGAGGTGGCCGGCTCGGTCTCCGGCCTGATTGTCGAACCAGACATCGCGGCATCCCTGCCGGTCGGCGACTCGGCACTTTACCAGCTCTGGGTTGAGACCGAAGGCACGATCGAGGCGGTGGTCAATGTCACTGCGACCGTATCAAACTCAGGTTGGCAGGTACGGCTCTACGACGAGGCGGGTACCTCAGGGCTCAAGGACACGGACCAGGACGGCGTGACTGACGTCGGTCGGGTCAGTCCGCAGAACCGGACGGTCTTCACCGTACGCGTGGTGGCGCCTGAAGCCGGGACCCTGGCCGGCAATGTTGATTCGCTGTTCCGGGCCGCGGTGCACATCTCCGCGTCGCTCTCGGGCAACAAGGCGGTGAACGATTCTGCCGTGCTCAGCCTGACCGCGGTGCCCAGGTTCGAGGTCCACAACTACTCCAACCCGTTCAAAGACCAGACCAGGTTTATCCTTTCCGTGCCCACGCCCGGAAGAGTGAGTTTGACCGTGTACAACCGCTTGGGCGAACGAATCAAGACCCTGGTCGACAACGAGACCCGTCCAACCGGCATCTACGCGGTCGAATGGGACGGAACCAATGCTGCCGGCAAACGGCTTGCTCCAGGGATCTACCTGTACGAGCTCGAGCTGGTTCCGGCTCAGGGGCTGCCGCAACGGATTCTGAAAAAGGCGATTCTCAAGAGGTAGGGACATGACAAAGAAGAATCAATCCCGGTCCAGCCGCCGGTATGCCCAGCGACTGCGGCTTGAGTTACTCCGGGCCTACGAGATTTCGATGGACGAGCTGCGCCGGCTGCTCAGGAGGGACAAGTGCTCGATAACCTGCTGCTATTCGCGTTCGTAGGGATATTCGGCTCGGGCGACGCCGGAACCACGGCGTTCCCGCTGCTTAGGGTTCCGACCAGTCCGCGTGCCTGCGCCATGGGTGAGAGCTTCACGGGCTTTGCCGACGACGTCGGCGCAGTGCTCTGGAATCCGGCCGGACTGGGCCGGCTCAGCTCAGTCCAACTTGGCCTCTCGCATCACGAGTGGTTCTCAGGAATCAGGGACGAGCACGTCAGTCTGGCTGCACCGCTCGGCCCGGGAACGGTTGGCGCAGCCGCGGTCTTCTCGGTGACCGAGGACATCGAGGTCTGGGACCCGCTCAACAACCGCAGTCAGCCGACAGATGCGCGCAGCGGGTATGCGACCCTGGGCTATGGTCTGGGCGTCACACCTGAACTCGACTGCGGCGCGACCTTGAAGGCACTGTACGACGACCTGATTGAGCAGACCGGAACCGGGGTCTGTGCTGACGTTGGCCTGCTCTGGCGTGTGGCCCGGCCTTTCCGAGTCGGCCTTGTGGGCCAGAACCTTGGCTGGGGTATGCGCTACGGACCGGACAACGTGCCGCTGCCGGTCACGGTTCGTCTGGGCGCAAGCTATGTCCGGCCACGGTTCGCCATTCTGCTCGATGCCAGTGCACCAGTTGACAACCGGCCCGACGTGCACCTGGGCGGCGAGTACCTGGTCTCAAAGCTCCTGGCCCTGCGTGCCGGCTACCGAACCGGGCCTCAGGATATCGGTCAGCTCTCGCCCCTCTCGGGCATCACCTGCGGCTTCGGCATCAACCTGAACCTCGTTTCGATCGACTATGCTTTCGTGCCCTATGGCGGGCTGGGTATGACCCATCGGGTCGCCTTGCGGACAAGCTTCCGGACCCGGCTCTACGGCACGGTTCGGATTCGCGTCTCTGAGTTCAAGACCGGCGCACCGGTTCAATCCCAGTTCAAGCTCGAAGGGGTGCAGCAGGGCAACTCCTACACCGAGCCGGACGGAACCTTTGTTGTCGAAGGAGTCGAGCCAGGCTGGCTCAAGGTGACGGCAACAACTGCCGGATACCAGCCAGCAGTCGACTCAGTACTCGTCGAGCCGCGCATGACCCACACGGTCAAACTCGTTGCCCGCCGGGCCGGATTCGGCTCGTTCTGGGGCGTGGTCTATGACTCGCTGAGCCGGATTCCAGTGCCGGCGGAGGTTCATTACTCTGGGCAGGACCAAGGAACCTTGACTACGAATGACCGCGACGGCAGCTTCCTGGTTCGCAAGCTCAAAGCCGGCGAATACGACATCACGGTCACCCCGCTCGACTCGGTGCATCAGGGTCAGACTCTGACGGTCACTGTTGAGCCGGGCGAACTCCTCTCCCGCACGTTTCTCTTGGCCCGGCTTCAAGACCCGGCCCGCATGCCCCTGGCCCAGCCGCCCGCACCAGACAGCACACCGCCCGCACCAGAAGGCGGCTTTCAGAATCTGGAGCCGGAGACCGAGCCGGGCAACTAGCCGACAGACCCGACGCCGGTTGCATCAGGCAGGATAGTTGCTACTATCCTGTGCATGTCCTCAAGGTCAGTACCACGCGGAGTTGCCGGCAGGCTGTGCCGGTTTGAGACCAAAGACGGGCTTGAACTGAACGGGTTTCTCGCCGAACCTTTGGGGCGGAAAACCCGCACCTGTCTTGTCCACGTTCACGGTTGGGACGGCAACTTCTACGAGAACCGGTTCATCGACCACGCCGCCCGAACCGCAGTCAGTCTGGGGCTTGGTTTCTTCGCGTTCAACAATCGCGGTCACGACTACATTGCCGATATCCTGAGACCGAAAGCCGGGGACTATCTTCAGCTCGGCGGCATCTATGAGCGGCTGGCTGACTGCCTGGCTGATATCAGGGCCGCGCTCGACTTTCTCAAGGCACAGGGCTACTGCCGAATAGTGCTCCAGGGCCACAGCCACGGCGCAATCAAAGCTGGCTGGTTTGTCGCCCAGACCCTTGACCCGCGCGTAGTCGGACTTATCCTGCTTTCGCCTTCTGACGACCTAGCCTGGGCGCAGGAACTGATGGGCAGGCGTTTTCGCCCGGCACTGGCCCGTGCCCGCCGCCTGGTGCGCTCAGGTCGCGCACGACAACTATTGCCCGCAGACTTGTTTCCCTACCCGGTGTCAGCCGGCACTTTCGTTGACAGCTTTGCCCCGGACTCAGTCACCGGCATGTTCAACCTGAGCCTGACCGCGCGCAAGTCCTTTCCGGAACTGGCCCGGATTCAAGTGCCCATCATGCTTGTTGTCGGCACGAAGGAAGAAGCGTTCACCCTGAGCCCGGCTCAATTCGTCGCCGCGGCCCGGCTGGCAGCGACTAGTACCCATTCTTTCACCGGCCATGTGCTCAAAGGCGCACCGCACAACTACCTGGGTCATGAGAAACCTCTGGCTGTGCTGCTGCGGCGCTGGCTGACCGCACATCGAAATGAGTGGCAAGACCACGACTGATATCTTCGCCGTGCTGCGCGACCGGGCGCTGGACCGGCTCGGACCTGGCGCCGACTATCTAGTTCGCGGGCTGTGGAAAGTCGAGCTGGCATTTCGGCCCAACCCGGCCGAGCGGACGTTTCAGTACACATTCTGGCTGGCAATGAACCAGGGCCAGGGATGCTGCTACTGCACCGGCGACGACGAGCGCGGCCGGGAGCTGGTCGGCAAGGACGCCCGCGATGTCGTCAAGGACAAGACCTGTATTTCGATTGCGGTGCTGGACGCGCTGTATAGTTCGCTGCCTCGGCGGCCCGCGGTCGTGCACCAGTTGTCCGGCACGCCGATTGAGAAGACCGCGCGCCGAACCGCGGTCATCATGGCTGAGGCGAACCGACTGGCCGCAATCTCAGGCAAGACCTGTCCGCGCGTCGTGAACGTCGGCGTGGTCGGCAACGTCATCCGGGAACTGAAAAGCTGCGGCTGTGAGGTGCTGGCAACCGACCTGGAGCGAGACCTGGTCGGCTCCACGGTTCACGGCGTCCTAGTCGAGGACGGCACAAAGACGTTCGACTACGTACGCGACTCAGACCTGGCAATCGTCACCGGCATGACCATTGCCACCGACTCGCTCGAACTGATTGTCGAAGAAGCACGCCGGGCCGGCACCAGACTGCTCCTGTTTGCCGAGACCGGAGCCAACTTCGGCGAAGAGTACTGCCAGACCATCGGCATTGACACGGTCGTATCCGAGCCTTTCCCCTTCTACATCTTCCAGGGAACAAGCACGATTGAGGTTTTCAGGAGAGAATGATGAGGTTTGAGCAGGACTTTGTCCGGGACGGCCGGTTCTTGCCCGAAGGGATAGGCCTTGACATCGTGCTGAGACAGCACGAGACCCCGCTCTACCTGTACTCCGGCGCGGTCATTCGGGAAAAGTACCGGCTGCTCTCCTCAACTTTCCCGGATTTCAGGGTCCACTACTCGCTCAAGGCCAATCCCAACCCTGAAATCTGCCGGCTGCTTTTCTCGCTTGGGGCCGGTGCTGAGGTCAGCTCGGCTGCCGAGCTTGAGACCGCACTTGGGGCCGGTGCTGCGCCGGACCGAATCGTCTTTGTCGGGCCGGCCAAGACCGGCTCTGATATCCGCGCCGCAGTTGAAGCTGGCATTGCCGGACTCGTGGTTGACTCGGCCGAAGAACTGGCCGCAGTTGACGCGGTCGGCCAGGAGCTCGGCAAACCGGTCACTGCGCTCCTGCGCATCAACACGATTGAACAGCCCCGGGCCTGGGAGACCATGGTCGGCGGGCCGTCCAAGTTCGGGTTTGACGAAGAGACTGTGGTACGCGATGTTGCCTCGGTCCGGCTCAATTCGGTGCGAATCGCCGGCATCCATGTCTATTCAGCCAGCCAGGTCCTTGACCCGACCTTTCTTGTAAACCACATCGAATACGTACTCCACCTGGCTGGCCGGCTGGTACGGCGAATAGGGTTTGAGCTCTCGTACATCGACTTCGGCGGTGGTTTTGGCGTGCCGTATCAGGAAGACGAACCCGAACTCGACCTTGGGCCGGTGGGCCAGGCTGCTGCCCGCATGGTCAAAGAGCACCACGACCTGCTTTCCGGAGCCAGGCTGATCTTTGAGTCGGGCCGGTTTCTCGTGGCTGAGGCTGGTCTGTTTGTCACCCGGGTGGTGAGGGTCAAGCGCTCGCGCGGCCGGGTGTTCGCCATTACCGACGGCGGCATGAACGCGTTCTCGCGGCCGGTAGTGATGCGCGTGTCCCATCCGGTGCGCCTGCTCAACCGGCTCGCCGACCCGGCCTCAACCGATGTTGATGTCTGCGGCCCGATCTGTACGCCGGTTGACTGCCTTGCCAAAGGGGTTCGTCTGCCTGAACCGGTCGTGGGTGACGTTGTCGGCTTCCTGAACGCCGGTGCCTATGGCTACACCATGAGCCTGCACCAGTTCATGAGCCGACCCGGTCCGGCCCAGTTGTTCGTTGACTCGGGTGAGCTGCGGGTTGTCTGACCGAGCGGCTACTTGATGAACCGTGCGCCGGCGCGGTCCAGTGCCGGCGCAACCAGCGACGAGTCGTAAGGGATACCGAGCCACTCGTCCCGCTCCATGAAGTCGTCAAGGCTGTCGGGCAGGCTCTGCCCAAGCTTCAGGGCAAAGTACCAGTTCCAGAGCCCGTCTCGAAACGCAAGGTTCGGCATGGACGAGAAAGCAATGCCGGCCAGTGCCGCGCTTTCCGCTTCGGTCGATGTCCCAAGCCACTTCGCAGTCGCGGCCAGAGTGTTGCGCGTCCGATTGTTGGCATAGTGGGTCGCCAGGCCCATCAGTTCGAGAAACCGGGATATCTCCTGCCCGTGCGTCGCGATGGCGCGGTCGGTTGATGCGATGACCGTGCCGGGCCGGTTCTCAAACCGGTTCGGCGGCAGGTCGTGAATCTCGCCGACTATCCGGCTCCCGCCGGTGCGGCGGACAAACGTCGCCTCAGGCTGACGTACTGTCGCCGCATCGAGCCAGCACTCGCCTAGTCCCTGGGCCAGCTCCTGCCAGGTACGAACCCGGACAAAGCGCACCGTTGCAGTTGAATCGAGCGTGTCACGGGACCGACTCACCGCCTCAAACTCCAGCGCCTGGTCAAGGCAGTGCAGCGCCGCCGGCTCTTGCCCGACGAACCCGACCCGGACCGGCCGCTTCCCGGCCTTGACCCAGGCCACGAAGCCGGCCCAGTCGCCGGGAACCTGACCCGAACCCTTGCTTGAGTTCGGGAACGTGTCCCCGGACACAAGCAGCATGTCCCCGCGATACTGGAGCGGAGCGACAATCCGCGTTCCCTTGCCGGCAATGGTCGCAAGCATCACGTCCTCGGCGCTCGCCAGCCCGACCTGAACCGAATCAGCAACCAGCGCAGCCAACACCGCCTGGTCTGACTCAAGCCCGACCAGTTCCACCCGCAATACGCACTGCCGGCCGTCGGACAGGTCATACTGACGCCGGGACATGCGCTCCTTCAAGCACATGCCGTAGCGGCGCTCGAAGTCACCGGGATAGAGACACGCCGCGTACAGCGGCGCCGCATGATTGTCAATGCGGTAGCCGACCTTCAGCACCGGGACCGGATTCGACCCGGCCAGGAGCGCAAGCTGCAGCAGAAGTGCGGTCATCTGGCTCCGAGCATAGCGGAAACCGGCCCCGGGTCAACAGACCCGTGCGTTGATTGACACGTCAGTCTGTCAGGCTAACATGGCCCGGCAACAGAAGAAAGGAATGCCATGAAGAAAGTCGCCCTGTTTGTATTCAATGGTGACCCGCTCTGCTTCATCCACGTGGCCCTGAACGCCATGGACATGAAAGACCGGGGCTACGACGTCAAAGTCGTGGTCGAAGGCGAAGCGACCAAGCTCATCTCGCTGCTGCGCAACGAGACCAAGCCGGGCGCGGCTGAGTTCAAGAAACTGCGCATTCTCGGTCTGATCGACTGTGTCTGCAAAGCCTGCGCTACCAAGAACACGGTTCTGCCCGCAGTTGTCGAGCAGGGGTTCAAGGTCTGCGACGAGCTTTCCGGCCACCCGAGCATCGCCCGGTACAAAGAGGCCGGCTACGAAGTGCTCATCTTCTGACTCTATGCCCTCAAGCCCGTTCGACCAGCTTGCCGACAAGTACGACGCCTGGTACGACACCAAAGGCAAACTGGCATTTGAGATCGAACTTGCCGCACTGCGGCCGCTCCTGCCCGACTGCCCCAAGCCGTGGCTTGAAGTCGGAGTCGGGACCGGCCGGTTTGCTCAGGCTTTGGGCATCAAGCTCGGCATCGACCCGTCTCCGGCTCTGCTCGAAAAGGCGCGGCAACGCGGCATCGAAGTTCTCTGGGGCCAGGGTGAAGAACTTGTGTTCCAGGCGGAAAGCTTTGGCGCGGTCTTCCTGCTCACGACCTGGGAGTTTCTTACTGACCCAGGCCGGGTCCTCGGCGAATGCTGGCGCGTACTGCGTCCCAATGGTCGGCTGGTCAACGCCTATCTTGACCGTCATGGTCTATGGGCAGCAAGCTATGTCAAGAAAGCGCAGGCCGGACACCCGCTCTTCAGCCACGCGCACTTCGACGACTACGAAAAGGTCAAGAACCTTACTGAGCAGGCCGGATTCAGAATCGTTCAGACCGTCTCGACCCTGCTTCAGGGCCCGGAAGACACGGTTGCGCCTGAGCAACCCCGGCCCGGCTATGTCAAGGGAGCGAGCTTTGTCGTTATCGTGGCTGAGCGGCCGGCTGAGCCTTGACCAGTTCGTGTTGCAGGGGGGGAATGGGCCCGGTCCGGGTCGAACGGACGACCGGCTGATTATGAGTCAGCTGCTCTGACCAACTGAGCTACGGGCCCCTGACTCAAAGAGTACCATCGTCCGGACACCAAGTCAAAACGTGCGGCTGTCGGTCAGCCTTGACAACCGTCAGCCTGTCTGATGGACAAGGGTTCGTTCTTCGCTCTGTGGGGCGACTCGGGATTCGCGGGGTGAATCCAAGCTTGACAATCGGTGACTTGGAGCTATCTTGTCACGGCTTAGAGCAGTGAGGAGTCATAATGTCAGCGGACGCAAAGAAGAAGACCCGGGCCTCAGGCAGCCAGAAAACGCTGTCCGAGACCATCCGCGAGGAGTTCAAGACTCATGAGGCAAGCATACGCGAAGTCGAGAAAACGTATGTTGACCGTGAAGAGGAACTCAACTTGATTCTGGACTAGCTTCTGTTGCCCGCGCTCCCCTCGATCCCACCATACGCACTTAGCTTCGGCAATTGTCAGCCCGAGTCGCTTTACCGCCTAGTCCGGGAATTCGTCGGGCGGCTCGGTCCTGCTGACCCTGCCCAGAGCAAGCAATTCAGGTACATCGCGCACTATCTTAGAAACTAGCTTGCGTGCACGAGCTATGTGTGTGAGTCCCACTACATCGACAAGGATTACATGGACGACTTCGCCGGCTTCTACGCGAGGTCAATAAGGCAATACCCGAACTATTGCTGGCGCGTCCACTTCTTCACAGAAGAGGTCAACGAAGAACGGCTGCTGGCCGTGTTGCGCGAGGCCAAGTCTTCGGTTGAGCCCGGCAGGACTCCGCTTGCGGACAGGTTGCGCAGCAGCTATCGCGGCTACATCGTACTTCGGCCCCATCCCAAGGCCTTCATTGCCAAGAGCGTACTCTGTCCGCCAACTCATGGAAGCAACCGGCAGTTCAGATGCTGCCGGCGCTATGAAACACACCTAGCCGGTATCCGATTAGGTCTGGAGGCGATTGCATTCCAGCAGCAGGACCGCACCCACAGCGCTTGCGCGACGGCTGCGGCCTGGACCGCGCTTCAAAAAGCAGCCTATGACGACGACCTCACCATGCCATCTCCCCGGGAAATCACAGAAGCGGCCACCAGGTACTTCCTGTCCGGACGGCCCGTGCCCAATCAGGGCCTGACGACCCAGCAACTCTGTGAGGCAGTGCGTTCGTTCGGGCTTGCTCCGGAACTATACAAGGTCGACAAGACACCCGACCTCTGCCGAGACCTCCTGCAGTCGTACCTGCATTCCGGCATCCCGGTGATTGCGGCACTGTCTTCCCAACCTGATGGACAAGGCAAGGGACACGCGGTCGCGGTTGTTGGCTACGAAGATGGCACGACACCAGAGGAGCTTGCTTCATCCGAAGTGCCGCCCTACGATGTCCGAATGCTGAGAGCCGGGCTTGTCCCCAAGGGCCTGTGCGTGACGAAGTTCTACGTCCATGACGACCGGATTGGTCCGTATGCGCGCGTCAAGTTCAAGAATGACACCTTAAGCAAGATAGAACTCACGTACGAGTGGGACCCGGCGCCGACGGTGGAAGAATGGTATCTGCGGCACATTATCGTACCGGTCTACCCGAAAATCCGGTTGGACCTAAGAGACATTATGGGGGCAGTTCACCCAATAATCGTAGCCATTCACACAAAGTACCAAGACATCGGCCTGCAGGAGGCGACAGTCCAAGCCATGCTTATGCGCGGAACCGCGTTCACGGCTGATATGCTACGGTTCAGCCGAAGCGCGGAGCAGGCGTACACCATTCTCTCCGAGCGCGACTTCCCGAGATATGTCTGGGTTGTTCGAGCGTCGAAGGACGTGCGCCGCTTCTTGACTTCATCTGCGACCCAACCGATAGCAGGCTGGGTAGCTTCATCTACGGCCTTGTGCTCTACGGCGAGCGCTGGCGGCCACATGAGGCCGAGATACTTGACACGCCCGAGCTCAAAACGTTTCCGGTCTGGGCGTGCGTCTAGCTTGCCCAAACGGCTAGTTACCGGCTAGCCACCAAACATCCGGTCCCAGGCCTGGAGCACGAGGCGCTGGGTGCGGTACTCGCCGAACTGCTTGATTTCCTTCTCCTTGAGCACGCGGAAGGTCTCACCGGGGAAGTCCTTCGTGCGCGGGGCGTCGGCTGGGTCTTCGGCTGGGTCGAGGATATTCTCAAGCTCGTGGTCGGTCAACGAATGCGGGTCAAGGATGTACCGAAGCTGCTTCCGGGTCAGGCCGTAGAGCTTCGCGTAGTAGGCATCGAGCTCTGCCTTCAGCAGTGCCCGGCGGTCTTCGTCCCACTTGAACGGCGGCCCGCTGTAGCCCATGTCCTCAGCAAACGACTTCATGTCCCACGCCGTATAGGTCAGCTCCAGCACCCGCGGCACGATGAAATCCAAATCGGCCTGGGAATACTGGTCAGGCGACAGGACGGGAAGCTGTTCAAGGATGAAGTAGGTCATATGAGTGCCAGCAAGCTTCTGCCGCACCGCCAAGTCAAACGCGAGCGCGTTGAGATTGGCCATGAGGCAAGCAGCATTCTTGCCACCTTCAGGAAGGGCCAAGACGATAGGCATTGTGTGTCCCACGGCGGTTCTGGGTATCGCAGCAAATATGGCCGTGCGCTCGTTGGTGGCGTTAGTCACGTCACGGAATCCCAGCAACCATCGTGAATCGTGGCCGGCCAGCCGCGCGCTTACCTCGCTTTCGTGCACCCAGTAACAAGGCAGGGGAACGTAGCCCGTGTCGGCGTATTGGTCAGGCCGCGTTGCGGGTAATGAAGTGCTGTCGCGCGAGCCAACTCCTTCGTAACTGCCATACCGGTGGTCGTAGTGCCAGATCATCTTGGCTTCGTACAGCGGCAGAAAGCGCTCGCTGCCTTTGACAAAGATGTTGCCCTGAAGCCTGAAGCCCTGCGCTTCGAGCTCTGCGCGCGTGCGGAACAGGCCGGAGTCGCTTGTCATATTGAACAATCCCTGCCTGAACGACACGCCCCACGGATTCTCGCCGGTCTGTTCGTTGACCAGCACCGGCACGCGCTGGTAGATGGCACGGGTGAGTTCGGCGTCAACACGGGTGCGAAAGGTCGGGCAGGTGCGGGTATTGGGATTGAAGAGCGCAAGGTCGTCGGGCGACAAGGTGTAGCGCCGGCGCTGGTCAAGCATGTCTTCGGTGCCGAGCAGGAAGAAGGCGAAGTCGGTTGAACGCACAGGCTTTCGGCTGACGCTGAGAAGGCAGAACTTGTAGGAGCGGTGTACGCCGGGGAATATTGCCTTCCGGTTCTCGAAGTCATAGAGACTGACTAATGCCTTGCCGATGTTCAGGTCACCGAAGAAGCGGCTGGTGGATGCATCCGTAGCGATGCCCGTGGGCACGATGATTCCGGCGCGGCCGGTCGGGCCGAGCAGCATCCGCGCCAGCTCGGCAAACAGGGCATAGGTGTTCAGCTTGCCGGCGGCAGTGAGCTTATATCTGCCGCTCGACCTGGCGAAGCGCGAGAGTCGTGCGATTGCCTCACAATGCAGAAGCCATCTCTCGTACAAGGCGGGATTGCTTTCGAGCAATCGAGCAATGGCTCGTTTCCTCACCTCTCCATCCAACCGGGCAATATCAGGAGCTGGTACCGCGAAGAACTTCCTTTCCTCCGGTTGAATCTGTTCCCACGGCGGGTTGCCGAGCACGCAGTCGAAGCCGCCTTGCGCGAAGACCTCCGGGAACTCAAGAGGCCAGTGGAAGAAACGGTTGCTGAGCGACAGTGCTCCGGCCCGGCCGAGCAACTGCCCGTGCGCGGCTTTGGGATGCTCAAGGTATGACCAGAGCCGATCGGTGGTGGGAATGGCCGGGTCGTCGGCGCGGGTGAGAGGCGTGAAGAACGCCGCAGTCCAGATATCGCAGGCGGTCTTGTCGCGCCACCAGGCGTCATCGCGTCGTGCCCTTTCGTAGGCGTCGGCCTTGCGCTTCACGTCGGCCGGGGTGTCGTCAGCGATGGCCTCAAGCGTTGCCGCAGTACCGGCAAAAAGCGGCAGGTCGGCAGCCGGGTCGACACGTCCAAGGTCAAGGCTGAGCATACGCCCCATCTCCCGCTCGTGTCTGTTGAGTTTGCGAATAGCGGACGCAGCCTGCTTGCTGTCGCCGGTCACGGGCTTGTAGGCGTCGTCCGGGATTCCCTGCTTGAGCACGTCGAGCGAGAAGACGCCGACCAGAGAGTTGCCGCACTTGATGCGATGGTCGAGAAAACTCAAGGGTTTGCCCGTGGAGTGACCTTCAATCCAGAGCGCGAGTTTGCACAGGTCAACGGCCAGAGGGTTCAGGTCCACACCGTAGATGCAGTGCTGAATGACCTCGCGCACGGCCATTCGGAAGTCGTCCGGCGTCGGTTCGTCTTCGCCGGAGCGAAGCTTCGCCAGTTCCCGGCCAATTCGGCGGGCCGCGGCCAAGAGGAAGTGGCCGGAGCCGCAGGCCGGGTCACAGACCTTGATGCTGAGCAAGGCTTTGGCCTTTTCCTCGGCGCTTTCGGCAGAGGCGAGCTTTGCCTCGATGACCGGTTCCAGGGCGCTCTTGACCAGTTCGGCCACCAGCTCGGGCCGGGTGTAGTATGAACCGGTGGACTTGCGCTCGGTTCCGTAAGCAAGGTCGAACTTCAGGCGACCGTTGTCTTCGCGCACAATCGGGTGGTAGTCGAGCAGGCTTTCGTAGACACTGCCCAGTTCCTCAACGTCGAGTGCGGCGTAGTTGATGCGGCGCGTGACCTTCTGGTCCTGAAAGAACGACAGGTGACGCAGGGCTTCAAGCGTCACACCGTTGGCCAGGCGCGAGTTCTCCAGTGCCGGCATGGCGTGGGGACCGAACAGGCTGCCGTTGAGCGGCGAGAGCCCGAGCTTCTGGCTGGTGTTCTCGTCGGCAAATAGAGCGAACGTAGTCAGCAACCCCTGCCAGAGGTCGTCGTGGCGCCAGGTGACCGCGTACGGTCGGGCGCAGACTTCTCTTAGTCGAGTCAGGCTGTAGTAGCGCTGGTAGACGTTGTTCTGGTCGCTGACTGCCAGGAGCTTGCGCTCTTCTGTGACCACGAGGAAGAGCAGGCGGTATACCATGCGCAGGAGCTGGCAGTAGTAGTCTTCGGGCTTGAGTTCGCCGGTGCTGAGCCTCCGGCGCAGTTCGGCGTTGGCCGGATGGTCGAGAAGCCCCTGCCCGATGCACCTGAGCACCCGTTCCACGCCGTCGCGCAGTCTCTCCCGGACCCGGCCGCCCTGCTCGATGCCCTGCTGATGGTAGGTTTCGAGCAGGCACTTGGATGCATCGGCCTCAGTAGTCGGCAGACGAGTCCGATGCAGCAGCCGATAGAGCAAACAGAAGTCAGAGAACTTCTCTGCGGTCATCATCTGCTCAAGGTCGAACTCGACGTAGGAGGGCCGGCTCATGCGCGATGAGTCGCGGAGCAGACGGAGCAGTTTGCCGTTGGTGACGATGCCCCAGAGATGGTCGGTACGGTTCAAGTACTCCTGCACCAGGGCGTGCGGGCTAAGCCGCGGCCGGCCGGATTGCGGACGAGCGTTCAGGTCGGCACGGATACCGACGATGTGCAGGGGCGGGTTGTCTTCGGATGCGCCGGCGCGGTGGGATATGGCAAAGGTCTGGCCCGAGACCTCAGCCGCCTTGGCCATGAAGGAGACTTTGTCGTAACCAAGGCTTTTGAGCAGAGGCACGACCCACTGCTCACGGGTCTGGGTCGTGGCCGGGTCTTCCGCGCCCAGCCGGTCCAAGGAACGTTGCAGCGCTTTCCAGTACGCCAGCGCGTCTTGCCAGGCCCGCGATATCTCATCGCTCAGTCGGGTGCTCTTCGGCAGGCCAAAGTCCTGGGGCCGCTGTCCAACCGCCTCGGCCTTGACGATCTGGTCGAGGATATCGCCGGGAATCAAGGCACCTTCGATGCGGACGCAGGGGAAAGACATGACGTCTTACTCGGTGGCTTCTTCCCTACCCTTTGGCTTGGGCACGAGGACGTACACTCCAAGCACATCCACCGGCAGGTGCGGCTTGACTTCGAGCCGGCCTTCACGGGTGATGTGCCGAACCCGACGGTGGGCCTGGCGCAGGCGCTCGGCGCGGGCCTGGGCGAGTTGCTCCAGCGGCTTCTCAAGCGACGGCAGCAGGTCAACCGCCTCTTGAACAGAACGACGCCGTTCCTCGATAGAGATGTGTCCGGTTGGCCGACTGCTCATCAGCCGCAGGGCGTCGTCAGTCCCGAAAAGCTCTCGGACCTTGTCTTTGAACTCAAACCCGCTCACCAGCAGCTCCTCGGCCAGCGCCTCGGGCATGTCTTTCTCAATCAGGCGATAGCGCAGGCGCAGCAGGAGCAGCACCGTGCGCTGTGACACCGCGTCGGTGCGGATGGCGCCACACCGGGTTGCCGGCGGTTCTTTGATTGTAGGGTCGAGAGCTTGGTCGAGCAGGTAGTCGGCGAGGGAAGCGGTGATTGGGTGGTTGCGGCCGACATAGCGGGCACCGGGCAAAACCGGCAGCCGGAAGACGAACTCCTGGCCGTCGTACTCCTGGAGCTTGTCGTGGAGCACCAAATGCCTGCTCTTGAGCGGCTCGGCGTGGAATCGCCAGACGCCGTTGACTCTGGACATCGGCGCGCCGACTCGCTCCAGAGCAGCGCGCACAAACTCCTCAACTGCCGACTCATCACCCAGGACCTGGTCTGACTCCTCGATTTCAGTCGCCACCTCTTCTGGATGAATCGAACGCTGGGCAAAGCGGGTACGGCTCTCTTTCTCCCGGTCGGCAATGCGGTTCCACTCAACGTCCAACTGCCTGACCGCAGGCAGGTCATCGAAGAGCTCGATCTGACGAGGGTCGCGGCCCTTCTGGAACAGATACTCGGCAAGCGCCCGCATCACTTGCACGCTGTTCACCGGCACAGGCACGGATATGCCCAGCCGAGCGTAGATCTTGCGCGCTTTGCGTACCAGCACGTCGAGCACCGCAAGGTCAATCGGGTTATCCTTGCCGTAGAGCAGCACGGTCTTCACCTTGGGCCGCTGCTGGCCGAACCGGTCCACCCGACCTTCGCGTTGTTCCAGCCGGTTCGGGTTCCAGGGCAGGTCGTAGTGGATGACCGCATCGAAGTGCTCCTGGAGGTTGATGCCTTCGCTCAGGCAGTCGGTTGCGACGAGCACGTGACGCGGACAACGGGCGAGTTCTTCTACCATCTGTTGCCGTTCGTCTTCAGACCGTTCACCGGTGACCGAGATGATGCGGCAGTCATTCCAGATACGGCCGGTGTTCTGTTTGAGCCGGGTGGCGACGTAGTCGCTCGTGGCGATGAACCGGCAGTAGACAATCGGCCGATAGCCTTCGGCAAGCAAGGATTCAAGGACCGTGGTCAACTTTTCGAGCTTCTCATCGTCACCTTCGGCAAGGCCTGCTGCGAGCCGGGCCAGGTCCCGAAGCCTTCGCACCTCGGAGTCGTCGAACGTCTTTTCGGCCTCAGCCACAACCGAGGTCGGGGTACTGTCTTCATTTGCTTCCCGGCTGGTCGGGTCGAAAACAAGGTCGAGCAGGTCTTCTTCTACCGCGGCTTCGTCGGTTTCACCGGCTAGCCGGCGGGCGCGTGCCTGCAGAGCAGCAACCGCTGCTGCCGGGCTGGACATGACGCTGCGCAAAAGGGCCAAGGCGGTCCAGTAGCGGATGCGCTGACGGAAACCTTTGAGCGTCTCCGCACTCTGGACGATTTCGCGGGCAAAGGCGTACACGCGGTCAAACAGCTCCCGATACGAGGGCGAAAGGGAGTAGGACTCATCCACGGCTTCGCGCTCGGGGAAAGGTGTTTCCCGGTCGAGCCAGCGCCGGATATCGGCACGAGTACGCTGGATAAAGTGTCGGGCAAGTTGGATACGGTCGTGCTCCCGGTCTAATGCCAGGTCAATACCGTCGAACTCACGTCGAAGGATAGCCAAGAGGGACTGAAACGATTCGTCGATGCCCGAGTGGGGCGTGGCCGTAAGCATGATGATGTGGCGGTTTGGCTTCTTCGCCAGACGCGCAAGCAGTCGGTGACGCTGCTGCTGTTCGACGTTGTTGCCGGCCGGCCGGGCGCAGGTGTGCGCCTCGTCGACAATCACCAGGTCAGGACACGAACGGACAAACGTGTTGATGCGCTGGTCGCTCTTGACGAAGTCGAGGCTGGCAACAAAGCAGGGGAAATGGGCGAAGACGTCTGTGTCGCCGTGCGGCAAGCTGCGCTCGAGTTGGCGTATCGTGCCTGAGCGGATGACCACGGCCGACAACTGGAACTTCTCGGCCAGCTCGTTCTGCCACTGGTCGCAGAGATGGGGCGGACAGAGCACGGCCAACCGCGTCGCTTCGCCGCGGTCGAGCAGTTCCCGGGCCAAAAGCGCGCCTTCGATGGTCTTGCCCACGCCGACATCATCAGCGATGAGCAGCCGAACAGTGTCAAGACGCAGGCCGAGAAGCAGCGGCACAAACTGGTAAGGCCGGGGCCGGACCGAGACGCGGCCGAGCGAACGAAACGGCCCCGCGCCGGAGCGGAAGTTCAGCCGCGCGGCGTTGCGCAGCAGTTGCGCTGAGATGTGGTCACGCGCCGTATTCGGGTCGGGCGGGGGAAAAGAAGCCGGCTCCACCGGGTCAAGGCCGAGTGGGAGGTAGATGCCGATCGTCTCAAGGTCGCTGCCAAGACCGCGAAGCAGCAAGACATCCGGGTTGTCTGAGGGTTGCACAATCCACTCGCGGCCCCGGCACCTGACCAAGGAGCCAATTGGATACTGACTGGGCATGATGGTCTGCTAGCGGCCGGTGCCGAATATGTCCGGGTACTTGGCCACCTGCTCACCCAGGTCAGAATCATAGCGGATGACAACAACCCGGTAACCGAGCCGGGCAAGGTCGGAGCGAATCCTGCGGTCGAGCGCTTGCTGCTCGGGTTGGTCGTGAACCGTGCCGTCACAGAAGACAACTGCTCTTGACTTCTCGTAGTAGAAGTCTGGTTGAGCATAATAGTCAGCCAGCTTCACCTGAGCATCGTCGGGCAGGGTCAGCCTGTTCTGGTACAGGTAGTTGAGGAATCTGCGCTCCAGTTCGGAACCAGCGTCGGTAAGTTGCTGCAACCACTGATAGTGCTCTTCGTACGAGCGACGGCGATGCTGTTGTTTGGTCGTCGAGCCGGTGAGAGCCACGAGGAGGTCCCGGACAAGATGCCGGTCGAGAATGGGGTGCTCGGTCTGATTGGTGTACGACAACAGGCAGTCGTAGCAGGCAGCCGGGCACTCACCAGCCTTCTGGTCATCTCCAGACTGAGGGTCAAAGTGGCAGACCTCCAATGCCTTTTGGGCGACTCGTCGCATCGCCCCAGGGTCGGCAACCAGACGTTCCAGTACGCCCGCACCACCCTCAGCCGCCTCATAGAGCATGATTCCCCGCTGCTTGTTCCTGCCGACCAGACACGAGGCCAACTCCCGCTCCTCTACCTCGAACTCGGCCTCGATGCCCCGGCTCAAGGCGTACTGCAGCGAGACGAGCTTCTGTTCGTTCAGGGACAGTTGCGGGTCCGGTGTCACGATAAGCAGGTTGCGGTAGTCGCGGACAAACACCCGGATGCCCGAGCGCGTCGTTTCCGGGTCGAGTCGAATCTGCTCCTCGAGCTCTTCGTCTTCACCTGGCCTGCGGCCCCAATCACCGGTCACCGTGTTCATGGTGAACCCGGGCGCGGAGGCGCTACGCCAGCCGTGGTTGATGCACCAGATTTCGGCGGCATTTGAGAATGTCAGCCGGAGCAACGGCAGGTCGGCGCGGTCGTGGACCACGGCGCAGGAACGGCGCAGGTCAGCCCCAGCCGGGGCGAAACGGTAGTGAACGGTCAACCTGTAACCCTGCCGGAAACGGTCTTCCTCGTCACAGTTGATGCGCTCCCGGCGCCAGGTGGAGACCGACGACATCTCGAACAGGTCCTGAACATATTCCGAGGTCTGCCCGTCGAGCGTTGTGTTGCAGTTCGGGCATTGGTCGTCGTGGCAATGGTCACCGCTCAAACAGTAGCCGCACTCCCTACATAGCTTGGCCGAAACGAACCGGTCCGGCGTCTCGCGCGGGGGTAACAGGCTGCGCGTCACCTGGAACTTGCGTCCCTCGTGGTAGATGACGTTCTGAGGCCCATACTCGCGAATTGCCAGCAATCGGGCTCGGTTCAGGTAGGTCTGCCGGTCAACTCCTGAGTCAACGTAGGCGCGGATGGGAAGTCGTGGGAAACTGTAGCCGGGCAGGAAGCCCTCACTCGCCAAGTACCGGTATGGGTAGAAGTCCGACTCCTCGGACCTACGCGTCTGATTGCAGAGCAGCTCCAGTTGTCGCCTGGCTTCGACCTCGCGGCGTTTGGCTTCCTCGACCTCCTTTTTGGCAATCCTGGTGCGAAACGCATCATCCTGGACTCCACGCGCCTCGGCGAGTTGGCGCTGAGCAACGTCGTACAGGTCGCGCCAGCGGTTGAACGCCTCATCGAGCGCCTTGGGCGCATTCGTGAGGACTGCTTCCAGCCAGGCATCGGTGTACCAGCCGGCACGGGTAAGGTCTCTTTGGCAGGACAAAAGGATGGCCCTAAGCTCGGCGACACACTCGGCCAACCGCGCCGGCGACAAGGATACCTGATGGCGGATTTCCGGCTTGAGCGGATGGCGCGCACTGGTGGAAGCGGTATCCAGTACGTCGAGCATCGAATCGCCGAGCGAGACACCGGTCTTGGCCAACCAGGTTGCGTGGACGTGAGCTCGGACGAGGTCCTCATTGCCCAGGTCGAACCGCGGTGGAGATACGGCACCGGCAACCATCTGGTCCCGACGTCGGAAAAAGTACTGGTCATGACCGCTCCGGCGGGCGCAGTACGCGAGCACGAGCGCGGGCTGCTTCTCTCGTCCAGCCCGGCCACTGCGCTGAGCATAGTTGGTCGGGGACGGCGGGATATTGCGCATGTGAACCAGGTTGAGCTCGGCGATGTCGATTCCCAGTTCCATCGTCGGGGTGCAGTAGATGCACGGCAGACGACCTTTGCGGAAGTCCTGTTCCCGTTCCTCACGGACCTGCTTGTCGGTATGACCTGTGTGCTCCCGGCCGAGAATCCCACGCAGGTCCTCGACCGGCCGACGGTAGAAGTCCTGGAAGTACGCGTTCACCCGGCGTTCAACCTCAGAAGAGCGCGGGGTCTCGACCCACAGGCTTCGCACCGGATCAGGCTCAGGTGCCTGACCAGAACCCTGGACCCAGAACAGGGAATCAGCTCGGAGCTGCACGTACTCAAGACCTCGGTCTTCAAGCAGGACGAGCAGGCCGGCTCCGCGGAGGGCGGCAATCAGGGCCTGTAGCAGCGACGGGTAGTCCGCCTCGCTCAGCTTTCCGGTGATGCCGGGCCATGTCGCCGGGTTGCGCAGGTAGCGACCAATGACACTACGTGGACCGAGACTTGTGCCGCGGGAACGCGGTGCGTCGTCCGACAGACTGAAGCGAGTCGCCGGCCGGAGGTATTCGTCGTCGTCGAACGTCCACGGTTCCTTGAGAGCGGCCATGACGCGGCGCTTCATCTCCTTCTGGCCGTTCTCGGACAGACAAGTGGCGTCCAAGGCCAACTCACGTCGAAGATGGTCGAGGAATCCACGTACAGCCTTCTGGCGTTGCCCTGCCGGACAGCGGGCCAGTATTGCGTGCGACTGCCACTGGGATTCGTCCTCGCACAGCTCGCGCAGGCCACGGTATTCGATGCTGAGCAAACCGCATTGCTCAAGGTTGGGCTGGATGACACGCCAGCCTCGGCGCAGGTCGGTCAGTACGTAGTGTTCGACCAGTCGTTCAAGTGTCTCACGGTTGTAGCGTTCGGCCGAGTCGGTCCGGCCGACCTCTTTGGCGTATTCCTCCTGAGGCAAGTTGAGAGCGGCGGTGACCTGCGGCACGATGCTTGCGTGGTCGAGCCGGTGGCTCGGGGCCGCGTCAAGCGCCCGCCAGAGTGCTGAACGCAGTAGGGCGACGTTCACAAAGTCATTGAGGTGGCCGGCCTGGAGCGAAGCATCCTGCACATTGTCCGTGAAACTGAGCAGCTTGCGGGCCGTATCCGGAAGGCCGGCATCGCGCATGCGCGAGAGGGCCGCAATCGTCAGTACCGTTGTCGCGGTACTGCGGCCTTCGCTGCTGAGGCTGGCGAGTTTCTTGAAGTCGTTCCTGTCTCGGCCTGTGTAGGCAACGCCGCAGAACAGGCAGACCGGAAACGGCCTCGGCAGGAACCAACCTTGCACGGTTTCCGGACCCGGACTTGAGACCACGGCACCATCGGCCTGGCACACTAGACGCTTGGGCAGTTTGGACTTGTGCTGTGACTGAATCGCTCGGCCATTGCGTGTCGGGCGGAACCAGTAGTCAGGCAGACTGTCCTCGTGCTCCTCACTCCATATTGGGTTTGCCGGGTCAGAATCCACCAGAAAGTAGCCATCACGCACCGGGTCATCTGGCAGCCGCCTGGGCGCGTCGGTCGGGCGCGGCAGGAGCGTCTGCCGGGCTTCGTCGAAGTCGGCCAGGTAGTACTCCTGCCCACACTCACGGCAGAAGCTAATCGGGTAGAGTAGCCGTTCGTGGTCTTCCCCGGGCGCTCGGTAGCCTGCGTCCAAGGTGATGAGCCGCTGGTCAGTTGGTTCGAGGGTGGCATAGGCTGAGTCGCCTTGGGCGATGAATTGATGGAGCTTCATCGCTAAGAACGGCTCGGCCGAACCCGGCGCCGCGGTTCCACAAATCAACAGGGTCTGCTTCAGCGGCTCGGTTACCTGCTCGACACCAAGCCCGCTGGCCTCGGCGAGCAGGTTTGCGGCCGTCTGCAACGTGACCGGCGGACGACGGCGCAGGACACCGTCTTCTTCTTGCAGACCGAGCGTAGTCTCAATCCAGGCAACCAATGGATGCGCTGCCAGGTCGCTGGCCTTGGCACCTGGGCCCGGCGGGTTCAGGACCGCACGGGCAAGTGACGCTTGACTGGTGTCGACGGTTGGGTCGCACGAGCGGCGCAGTGTTTCCTCAACCACGTCATCCGGATTGAACCGGACCCCGAAGAGCTCTGTGGCCGACTCAGCAATGGCGGTGCGGCGCTCCTGTCGACTACCTCCGGAAGCGAGCGTTGCGCTGGTGCCGATGCACCGGAGGGTCGGACGGCCGGCGCGCTCACGCAGGCGACGAATCAGCAGTGCTACATCAGCACCCTGACGGCCGCGATACGTGTGCAGTTCATCAAGAACAAAGAAGCGCAGGTCGGCCGTACTCCGGTCGGTGAAGCAGCGTTCTTCGGGCCGCGCCAGCATGTACTCGAGCATCACGTAGTTGGTCAGGATGACATCAGGCGGTTTGGCCCGGATCTCTTTCTTCTCTTCCCATGACTGCTGCCCGGTGTAGGTCTTCACGACAATGGGTGGCCGGCCGGTTCCGAAGTTACTGAGCAGGTCGTCGATTGCCGATTGCTGTGAGTTCACGAGCGCGTTCATCGGATAGACGATAATGGCACGCACCTGCGGCTGCGGCGCGTGGTTCTTCAGAATGTAGTCGAAGATCGGAATGAGATAGGCGAGACTCTTGCCCGAACCAGTCCCTGACGTGAGTACGACGTTGCCGCCGGCGATAACGTGACGGATCGCCTCTTCCTGATGGCGGTAGAGGGTGAACGTGCGATTGTTGCGGCGGAATATCCTTGCGCAGGTGGGGTGTAGCAGCCCTTCTTGACAGAGCGCCTCCACGGTCCCGCCTGACTCAAAAGCAGGGTTGACCTGAACTAGCGGTTCAGGCCAGAGTGTGCCGGCAGCCAGCGACTGCCTGACACACTCGACGATTCTCGGGTCCCGGATGGCCAGGAAGCCACCGACATAGGACGCGTAGTCGCTAACTACGTCCTTACAGAACCGGAATACATCAAGTGCCATCTTCGGGTCAATCGGCCGACGCACACTATAGCCGCAGTCGGGGGCGGTATCAAGGGTGACCGTAGCTCATCCGCAGACCTCGGAATGCTCAAGCAGAGTTGACAACTGCCGGGTTGTGCCTATCTTCACAGGACATGCGCGGTCTCAGTTCTTCTGCTCCGCTCATCACGCGTCGCTCAACGCGCAGCGTTCTGCTCGCCTGCTGGTTGTTGGTTTCTCTGCCAACCACTGGCTGTAACAAGCCCGAGCCAGCCGGGCCGATTCACTTTGCCCGCGAGGAGGTTGCCCTGCACGTGCGGCCTGGAACCCTTGACGTAGGCGGCATGTATCACTTCACCTGCACCGCGCCGAGCCCGCTTGTTGCCGGTATCTTCTACCCGTTCCCGATTGACTCGACCCATCTCTATCCAGATTCTGTCGAGCTTCCCGGACACCGGTTCACCCGGGCTGACTCCGGCGTCTCTTTCCGCATGAAGTTTCAGCCCGGAGCCGAGGACTCCTTCTTCGCCTGGTATCGCCAGCCTCTGAAGACGAACTCAGCCCGCTACATCGTCACCTCGACCCGCAAGTGGCGCCGGCCCATTGACCTTGCTCAATTCCGCGTCACGGTCCCAGCTTCGTTCCAGGGCGTTGAGCTCAGTTTCAGGCCGGACAGCATGGCGCGGACCGAGTCCACGACAACCTACTTCATCACCCGTTCGCGCTTCTATCCAGACCGCGACCTGGTCGTCACCTGGAAGTAGAGGAGGTTGGATGAGGTCCGAGGTCTCCTGTGACAGAGCCTGGGGCAAAAGGAAGAGAGAAAGAGACGAGCGGGGAGAATTGAGCGTCAATGTCATCCTTGCAAATCGGGAATTGGAGTCCATGTTTGCAAGGCTGCTCGCTGCGCTTTGAGTAGTGCTCGTCGTTGTGCATTGCGACGCGCCGGTGGTCGTGCTGGTGTTCGTGCCGCCTGAAGTGATGGCGGTCGTGCCGGCTGGCACCAGATGGTTTGCTTCGGCCGCCATGCACAGGCTATTGCCGCCAGGTTGCACTGCGCTCGTCCCGCGCAGCATGTCTTCTGGATTGCCGAGATGATCGAACTGAACAGGGACACTGGCCGTCCCAACCGCAGCAACAATGGGAATGCTCTTGGGAACCGCCTACCAGACATGCCTGAACAAGGGTCCTAAGGCCGGCATGCGTGCGCAACTCATTGTTCGTCAATGTGTTAGCAGTTGGACCTGGGCCGCAGGCTGTCAGTAGAGCTTGTCTGAGCCGCTACCAAGACGTAAGACTCGCATTGGCGATGAGTTACAGAGCACCTGGGTCAGGGAGAGGCCGTACCCCAAGGGGTATCTGAATGCGCGATTGGAAGCGCGGCTAAGCGGGTGCTGGTCCTGGTCTTGCCGCGCATGATACCGCGTGTGATCCCGCACGCGCTTGTTCGGGCGCTGGCTCAAGTGGTGTCTTGAGCCATGCTGCCAGCCAAGCCGTGAGCGCGGACTGAAGCGGCAGATTGGCCGGATTGCTGAGCAGTCATCGGTGCGAGTGAATGCGCGTTTGAGCGGGCAGTTGTTTCGGTGCTTGCCCAGGTTTCAGGTTCGGTTGCAGGTCTGGTTCTTACCTGTCGGATTCCCAAACAGGTGCGACGTCAGGGTCGGTCGCCGGTGGTCTCAGGCGGCTGTTCGAGCCGGGCGATGCGGGTGAAGTAGCGTTCGACCCATTCACGGGCGAACTTGCGGTTGGAGCAGAAGACAATCTGGACCGAAGGGAAGCCGGCATGGAGCTCGGCAATGACGTCGGCCACCAGGCCGGCTGAGTAGAACCGGCTCTTTTTCGGGTCGACCAGGCGGGCGTAGTCGGTCTCGATGACCATTGCGCTGTGGCGGTAGCGGGTGGCCATCTCGAGCAGGCGGGCTTTGATGACTTCGAGGGTGGCGATGTCGGCAAGGAACTGTTCGCGGGTCTTGCGTTCGACTGCGGCAATGACTTCACCCCGCTCGTTCTTGAGCGCGTAGTCACCGGCTTCAAGTTCAATCTCTTCGACCTGGTGGTCGGGAAAGCGGTAGCCGTAGCGTTCGCGGGCGTCACGGACAATCGCAAGGTCGGAATCCTTGCCCCGTCTTGAGAGGTAGGCTCCGCCGCGGCGGGCTGATGCTGATGACTGAGTAATCCAGAAGGTCTGCTGGTAGACTTTGCCGGGTTTGGTTTTGGACGCTCGCTCGACTGAGATGAACCAGGAGCGTTTGCGGGTCTTGCGGTCGAGAATGACCGTAAGTTTGCGGCCAAAGGTCTGGATAGTCTTGACAAAGCAGGCATCAACCGGTTCGACGCCGCCGGGCAGGTCAGCTTCTTCCATCCCGGGACGGGCAATGCAGAAAACGCTTCGACCCGGGCCGGGCCACTTGTCCTGGACGTCGAAGGCAAGGAAGTGCCCTGGTTTCTGTTCGATGAGCAGCCGAAAAGGGAACCGGTCGTTGTCCTGGGCGTAGATGAGCCAGCGCAGCGCGGGCTCTGAGTCGGTGGTCATGGCCAGAAAGCATAGAGGCGCATCAGCCGGGGTCAAGCCGCGCCGAAGCGCAATGCTCGAACCCCCTGGTCATGTCAGACCAGGGCTCGGGCGGCGGCGGTTCCGAAGTTCAGTTTGAGCAGTGACTTACGCGCATGAGGCGAATTGGCTTCCGGGCTTGCCATTCGGGCCGGGGTCAGTATAATTCCAGCTTGACTTTGCGCGTAGGTTGACTACACTGTAGTCGTAGGCCAATCCCTACAAGACAATTTGCTCTTTGACAATTTGGAGAAGAGGCAGGCTGATATTCATCTCAAGCTACTAAGAGCGCATGGTGAATGCCTTGGCAGTTGCAGGCGATGAAGGGCGTGGTAAGCTGCGATAAGCGTCGGAGAGCTGCACACAAGCTTTGACCCGGCGATTCCCGAATGGGGCAACCCGTACGGAGTAATGTCCGTACATCCCGTGGTGAATCCATAGCCGCGGGAAGCGAACCCGGCGAAGTGAAACATCTCAGTAACCGGAGGAGAAGAAAGAAACCTCGAGTCCCTCAGTAGTGGCGAGCGAACAGGGATGAGCCTAAACCGATTCCAGTGTCAAGCCGGCAGGCGTTGCTGGAGCGGTGTCGCGGGACGTTCCTCACCTACTGCCGTGCGGTGGAGGAGTCAGAAAGGTCGTTGCCTAGTCGAAACCACCTGGAAAGGAGTACCAGAGACGGTGACAGTCCGGTAGGCAGAAGGCGACGACTCTCCTGGAGCGTATCCCAAGTACCACGGGGAACGAGAAACCCTGTGGGAATCGGTGACGACCACGTCACAAGGCTAAACACTAGCAACTGACCGATAGTGAACTAGTACCGTGAGGGAAAGGTGAAAAGAACCCCTGGCGGGGAGTGAAATAGAACCTGAAACCATGTGCTTACAATCAGCGGGAGTCGGAATTGCCTTTCCGCAAGGTTCGGCAACTCTGATGACCGCGTGCCTTTTGCATAATGATCCGGCGAGTCTGCGTATGTTGCAAGGCTAAGGCTCTCTGAGCCGTAACCGAAGCGAAAGCGAGTCCTAACAGGGCGACCAGTAGCATGCGCAGGACCCGAAACCCGTGTGAGCTACCCATGGCCAGGTTGAACTTGAGGTAACACTCAAGGGAGGACCGAACCGGTGACCCTTGCAATAGTCTCGGATGAGCTGTGGGTCGGAGTGAAAGGCTAACCAAACCGGGTGATAGCTGGTTCTCCCCGAAATGCCTTTAGGGGCAGTCTGTGGCGTTCAGTTGCGGAGGTAGAGCACTGGATGGGCGCTCTCCCACAATGTGGGAGAAAACCCGACCAAACTCCGAATGCCGCAACTCTAGAGCCATGGAAAGAGGCTCTGAGCTCTAAGGTCCAGGGCCGAGAGGGGAATAACCCAGACCGCCGGCTAAGGCCCCGAAGTGTATGCTAAGTTGAAAAAGAGGTGAGGTCACTCAGACAGCTGGGATGTTGGCTTAGAAGCAGCAATCATTTAAAGAGTGCGTAACAGCTCACCAGTCGAGTGGTCTTGCGCTGAAAATATAACGGGGATCAAGCATACCGCCGAAGCCGCGGACTCGCGCGCAAGCGTGAGTGGTAGGGGAGCGTTCTGTTGTAGGCCGAAGGCGTGTTGCGAAGCACGCTGGACGAACCAGAAGTGAGTATGCCGGAACGAGTAGCGTTAAAACAGGTGAGAAACCTGTTCGCCGAAAGCCCAAGGTTTTCTGGGGAAGGTTAATCCCCCCAGAGTTAGTCGGTACCTAAGCCGAGGCTGAAAAGCGTAGGCGATGGCAATCCGGTCAACATTCCGGAACCACCTTGGAGTCGTTACGAGCTAAGGGGTGACGCAGAAGGAAAGGCCCGGCCCCGTGTTGGATCGGGGTCTAAGCTTCGAGGGCGGCGCGTAGGCAAATCCGCGCGCGTAAACCCTTGGAGTGAATGGGACGCTCTCGCAAGGGAGCGGAACCGGGCCGGCCCGACTGCCGAGAAAAACCTCTATGCCAGACTTCCGGGTGACCGTACCGTAAACCGACACTGGTGGGCGAGGAGAATATCCAAAGGCGCTCGGGTGACCTCTTGTTAAGGAACTCGGCAATCTAGCCCCGTAACTTCGGGATAAGGGGTGCCGGCTCTAAGCCGGCCGCAGTGAAGTGGCTCTACCGACTGTTTAACAAAAACACATGTCTCTGCTAAGCCGTGAAGGCGACGTATAGGGACTGACACCTGCCCGGTGCCGGAAGGTTAAGGAAGGGGCTCAGCCGCAAGGCAAAGGTCTCGACCGAAGCCCCGGTAAACGGCGGCCGTAACTCTAACGGTCCTAAGGTTAATCGCTAGCCTGCTCTGGCAGTAATGCCAGAGGCAACTTCGACTATATGCGGGAAACTCCTCAACAGGCGTGGCTACTCGCCTGGCCTTCGACAGGCCGGGGCAGTAAAAATGCCACGCACACGGGGACAATCCGCAGGGAAGTCAGAAAGGAGTAATCCAGATGACCCCTCAGAGACCAGACGTCGAGAGCCAGTTGCAGAGCCGAGGACTCAGCCCAGACTGGATCGTCGGGTTTGTTGACGGTGAAGGCTGTTTTCATGTCGGCATCAGCCGGCAGCCGAAAATGAGCCTGGGCTGTCAAGTACTACCGGAACTGACGGTGGTACAGCACCGACGAGATATCGCCCTGCTCCACCGGCTGCGGTCGGCAATGGGTTGCGGCGTCGTCCGCCGCAATCACGACGACCGCTACTGCTGGCGGGTCAGGGAGTTGACGAGTCTTGCCCGGGTGGTCGTGCCGTTCTTTGAACGGCATCCGCTCCGGTCCAGGAAGGCAGTTGAGTTCCGCAAGTTCGCGCGTGTCGTCCGGTTGATGGTTCAGCAGGCACATCTGACCGAGGAGGGTTTGTCCCGAATCCGTCGGATTGCCGCGACCATGAACCGGGGCAGTCGCGAGCCGTGACTGGTTTAAGCTAGAGTCCATTCCGGGGTGAAAGCTCCGGAGCGAATGAGCGAAATTCCTTGTCGGGTAAGTTCCGACCTGCACGAATGGTGTAACGAGTGGAGCGCTGTCTTGACAAGAAGCCCGGCGAAACTGTAGCGGCGGTGAAGATGCCGCCTGCCCGCGATTGGACAAAAAGACCCCGTGAACCTTTACTATACCTTGTCATTGGATTTTGGCAGGGCATGTGTAGGATAGGTGGGAGGCTTTGAGGCCCGGACGCTAGTCCGGGCGGAGCCAACGGTGAAATACCACCCTTGTTCTGTTGAGGTTCTAACATTCTCCTGTAATCCAGGGAATGGACAGTGGCAGGCGGGTAGTTTGACTGGGGCGGTCGCCTCCCAAATGGTAACGGAGGCGTTCTAAGGTCGGCTCAGCACAGACGGTCACTGTGCGTTGAGCGTAAGGGTATAAGCCGGCCTGACTGTGAGAGCGACGGCTCGAGCAGGGACGAAAGTCGGACCTAGTGATCCTGTGGCTCTGCGTGGAAGGGCCATAGCTCATCGGACAAAAGGTACTCTGGGGATAACAGGCTGATTCCGCCCGAGAGTTCACATCGACGGCGGAGTTTGGCACCTCGATGTCGGCTCATCGCATCCTGGGGCTGAATAAGGTCCCAAGGGTTGGTCTGTTCGCCCATTAAAGCGGTACGTGAGCTGGGTTCAGAACGTCGTGAGACAGTTCGGACTCTATCCATCGTGGGCGCAGGAGACTTGAGGGAAGCTGCCCATAGTACGAGAGGACCTGGGTGGACGTACCTCTGTTGTACGAGCTGTACTGCCAAGTGCATTGCTCGGTAGACAAGTACGGACGGGATAACCGCTGAAGGCATCTAAGCGGGAAGCCCCTCCCAAGATTAGGTCTCCCCAGTGTCTGCCCGCAAGGGCGGACACGCTGAAGGCTCCTGGTAGACTACCAGGCGATAGGCCACAGGTGGAAGCGCAGCAATGCGTTAAGCCGAGTGGTACTAATAAGCCGTGCGGCTTGAGATTTCAGTCTGCTTCTTCTCCTTAAACGTTTGACTAATTCCCGGCGGTAACACCGGAGGGGCCACACCTCTTCCCATACCGAACAGAGTCGTTAAGCCCTCCAGGGCCGATGGTACTGTGCTGGTAACGGCATGGGAGAGTAGGTCGCTGCCGGGTTTTCTTTGCCCCGGCCGCGTCTCGGGCCGGGAGTTTCGTTACTGAGCGATGCGGCGCAGGAGCAGCAGACGGCGCGGAACCGGGCTGAGGGGCAGTACGAGGTCGAGCCGGCGCTCCAGCGTCAGTCCGTGCCGGGCGAGCAGCGATGGCGGCGGGTCAGTTGCAGCCGGGTTCTTGTAGAGCACGACTATTCCGGTCAACTGTGCGTGATGAGCAATCGCCGCAAGGGTTCGCGGGGTCGGCCCGGTGAGCCGACTGAGCACGACCGCGCAGCCGAGCGGGGCAAGCGATTCGGCCCGGCCGCATATCACCTCGGTCTGGCCCAGGCCGAGTTCCTCGACGGCACGAACCAGGAACCGACACTTCTTCTGAATCGACTCGACAAGAACCATCCTGAGGTCAGAGCGGACAACCGCGAGCGGAATCCCGGGCAGACCGGCACCGGTGCCGATGTCGCAGCAGCGGGTCTGGTCCGGGATAAGCCGGGCCGCGGCCAGCGAGTCAACGACATGGTAGGTGATGATGCGGTCGATGTCGCGGCGGGAGACGAGGTTGACGCGCGAGTTGTACTCCCGGGTCAGCGCGGCATAGCGGCAGAGTGCCCGGTAGTGGTCTTCGGTCAGCGTGACGCCGAGCTGAGCGCAGGCGGCCGCGAGGCGGTCGAAGGACGGGTCCAAACTGTGGCAGAGCGGCTAGCCGACCGGGCCGCGAACGTAGACGTTCGACTCGAGGTAGTCGTTGAAGTCGGTCCACTTGACGTGGCGGTTCTTCTCGACCATTTCGCGGAAGATGGCGACCCGCGAATCGAGGTAGTCGAGCGAGTAGACGGCAAATGCCTCGACGAACTTGGGGGTCTTGGGTGAGCCGAACTCCATCTCGCCGTGGTGGGAGAGGATGATGTGGCGGATGAGGCGCGAGAGCTCATCAGGAAAGCCGGGCAGGCCGGCAAGCTTCTCCTCAACCATCTGGCAGCCCATGACCAGATGTCCGAGGAGTCGGCCGTCGAGCGTGTGGTCGATGGCGATGTCGTAGACGTACTCCTTGATCTTGCCGATGTCGTGGAGAATGATGCCGGTCATCAGCAGGTCGTGGTCAACCTCGGGGTAGATCTCGGGCAGCAGCCGGGCACCGCGGCACATCATCAGGGTGTGTTCGAGCAGGCCGCCAAGGTAGGCGTGGTGAACCCGAGCCCCGGCCGGAACCAGGCAGAACTGCTCGACGAACCTGGGGTCGTCAAAGAACGAGTCGAGCAGGGCACGGAGATGGACGTTCTTGACTCCGGCAATGAAGCCACGCAGCTCGGCGAGCATTTCGTCGCGGTTGAAGCGCGAGGCGGCGACAAAGTCATCGCGCGTGACTTCACCGGTTGCCACCGGATAGATGACGTTGACCGTGAGCTGCGGCTTGCCCTGATACTCGCCGAACTTACCCATGACCCGATAGAAGCCGCCCGCTTCAAGACACTGCAGTGCGTCCTCGACCCGGTCCCACATTACGGCGTTGACCGAGCCGGTCTTGTCGCGAAACTCAAGCATCAGGAACGCGCCGCCGTCGCGCCGCTCGCGGACATCACGGCGCGAGCAGTAGAAGACGTCGTCAACCTGGGTTCCGGGTTTCAGGTCTTTGATGAACTGTTTCTTCATGCTGGTCCGGGCGAAGCGAACATCCGGCTAGAAGGAGAAGCCAAGCGACAGCCGGTGGGCCATACCGAGCTCGACCATCGGGATGAAGCAGTAGTCAAGTACATAGTCCCGCCAGCGGAACCCGAGCCCGGTGGTGAGGCCGGCAAGGATGTCGGAGCCGCCGCCCGACTGCCAGTCGAGTCCGAGTGAAGAATAGCCGCCCCGGATGGTGAGGACGTCGCCGACCCGGCCTTCGATACCGGCGCGGACGTTGATGCGGTTGTCAATCGGCTTGTGCAGGTCCAGGGCGAGGGTCAGCGCCGGGTTGGGTTCGAACCCCAGCCCGAGGCCGAAGTCAAGCGGCATCGGGTCGCGGTCTTCCTGAAACGGTTTTGCCTGGTAGCCGAGATGCTGGACTGCCAGGCCGGCACAGAGTCCGGTGACCGGCAGCCGGTAGGTCGCGCCCACGCTGGCCGCAATCCCCAGGCTGAAGAAGTTGTCGATCGAGCCGTACAGCCCGTGCAGTCCGATACCTAAGTCCAGTTCGGGTATCACGTTGAGCGCGGTGCTGAGGTTCAGGTCGGCATAGGAGACGCCGAAGGTGCCGAGTTCCTCGGCATTCTCGCTGGTGCGTTTCATCGTACCGGAGTTGAGATAGACGATTGCCGCACCCATGCCCTGTCGGGATGATAGTTCCTGGTGGTAGGCGAGGGCGCCGAGATGAATGCCGGCAACGTAGTTGAGGTAGCTTACCTGGGCCCGCGATTTGCCGGTGGCAACCGCGTGGCCGGGGTTGTACCAGAACGACATCGGACTGCCGGCAACCGCGGTGGCGGCGCCACCCATTGCCGCCTCGCGTGCGCCGGGCGGAATCCTGAGAAAATCAAAGCCGGTCGTTCCGGCGCTGGGGTCGATTGAAACCACACCAAACGCAAGAATCAGGGCCATCATGATACTTACGTTAGCGGCAGTCGGGGCAAAGTCAAGGTAATCCGCGGCCCGGCGAGCCGGAATGCAGGTGCGCAGCCGGCCTGGACCGGGCACGGCAGACGCGCTGCCGGCGGGGCCGAAAAAGTCGGTCTGCGAAGCGGCCTTACCGCAGCCGCCAGCTCGCTGCCTTGACTTCGGAGCAGCACCGGGTAAGATTCGACGAATATGGCGAAGAAGTACACCGTCCTGGAAACCTGGATTGTCAAAGAAACCAACCCGATTGAGTCGACCAGCGCCGAACAGCTCTATGACCGCCTCGAGCGGCAGGGCGAGGGCAGACTCCCGGTCATTGACGTCGTGCCTGACTACCGCCAGGAGGAGCACTTCCTCGACGAGGCTCGGATTCGGGATTTTGCTGCGCACCTGGGAGTGGCTCAGGATATCCTCGACATCGGACCGGGTGACGGCTGGCCCCTGCTGCGGCTGGCACCGCTCTTCAAGTCGGTGACCGGCGTTGAGCCTTCACCGAAGCGGGGCGCGGTGATTCAGGCCCATGCCGAGCGGCTGGGTCTGAAGAACGTGATTGTGAAACAGATGTCGGCCATCAAGCTTGACTTCCCGGACCGGAGCTTTGACGGCGCGGTTGCCGCCAGCTCGATCGAGCAGACACCCGACCCGCAGCAGGCGTTGAGTGAGGTCTTCCGCGTGATGAAGCCGGGCGGAAAGTTCCGGATCGAGTTTGAATCATACGAGGGCAGGGAGCGTGGGTTCGAGGAAGACGTGCTCTTGACCGAGACCGCGGACTCGCTCGGGTATCACTATGTCATCAAGCACTCCCGGCCGGCCTGGGAGCGCAGCTATCTGGTCAAGTTCGCCGTCACTCCCGAGATGAAGGAAGCCTTCACCAAGCTCAGAGACCTGATGGAGCGCATCGGTCGTAGTCCGTCGACCAACCCTGAGGTCGGCCTGCAGTTCCTTGAGCGTCATCAGAGTTTGATTGTCGGCGCGTCGTTCTACGAGCTGGAGCACTTCACTGCCGCGACAATGAAGCAGGCGCTGGAGGAGGCAGGTTTTGTGAACGTGCGCGTTGCTTACTCGGCTGCGACCCTGGCCAGGACGGTCTGGCCCAGAATCCGCGAGAGCGGGATGTCGGATGGACAGGTCCAGGCACTCTGTCAGGGACTGGCCGACGTGGCGGTCAAGCTCGACGCGTCGTCGAGCCTCAACGAGCCGGTAGTCGCGACCCGTCCGTCGTAACCGCAGCGCTCGGCTGCCCATCGGGTCTTCGTCGCTCGAGCTGTGCAGCCCGGCCTTGATGGTCGGGCAAGATTTCCCTTGCCTTTTGGTGATTCCAGACGCATAATTGCATGACTAGTTGGCAGTTATGGTACTGGCACAAACCCAGGACGCCGGACGGCCTGCACTCCACGCCGTGAGTGGCGGTGGAGCGCGGTACGCATGGCGTAGAAGGAGTTCCCGATGAAAAGAAGTTTCTTGGTCGCGGTCGCGCTCGTGGCGGGCGTGGTCTGCCGCCGGGGTGAAATCGGCTCTCCGCCCGGCGTGGTCTACGAGCGCGTCGCACGGCCTATTGTTTGGCAGGTCCTGCCCGGAAGTCAGGCCGAGCGGCTCGGTTTTCAGCCCGGAGACCTGGTCATCTCCTACAACGACGTGGTGGTCAAGAGCAACGACGACTTGCGGCAGCTCATTGTCGAGCAGACCAGCTCGGGCAGTGCTGTGCCGCTGGTTCTGCTGCGAGGTGATGAGGAGATTACGCTGTCGGTTCAGCCCGGTGAGTTGGGGTTCATGCCTGAGGTCGGGCGTTATTCGAGCAGCCTCGCTGTCGCCCTGGAGGACGTTCTCAACTACATGGGCGCAACCGCGGATTACGACTGGCTGGCCGCATTGACCGGGGAGTCGTTCACCTTTACGGCACGGACCGGGACCTGTGTTTCTTCTTGGCCTGGTGGTACGTCCGGGGTCTATCTGCGTGATGCGGCCGCGATGGCCGGACTCTCGCTCGGGCTGGTCTACCAGCGTGACACCACCGGCTTGGGTGGATCTCCAGTCGCGCTCATCAAAACGGCACTCAGCCGCGGCCGAACCGTGCTCGTGCAGGGCGGGTGGCCTGATGAGAAGGTAGACTACTGGGGTGTGGCGGTGCGCTACGACCCGGACGACTCGCTAATCTACGGCTACAGCCTTGGTTCGGCCGACGAGCTGCCGCTGACCGGTGACATCATCCAGGCTTACGAGGTGCGGCGCGTGGGCAATGCCGAGGAGGACCCGGAGACCGTGTTGTCCGAGGTGCTGGTCCGCGCCCTGGAGCTGGGCCAGGCCTTTGCCGACACCGGCTGGCAGTCAGGTATTGCCGCGTATGACCTGCTGATTGGCGCGTTGGACACAGTGCCGTTCTGTCCGGTGTGTGGGACCGGCAGCCAGGCCGACTTTGATCGGCTGCTTTGGACACTGCGCGCGAACCGGGAAAGCGCCAACCGGTTTTTCGCCGACATGCGCGAGGCGCTGCCGGAACTGGCGGTCCTGCTTGACGATGCGATCGCAGACAATGTCGCGATCATCGCCAAGCTCGACGGCATCGTTCGGAGCGGAGTCCGTCCGGGCTCGGTCAAAGATCAGGAAAAGCTGGCCGTAGCCTTCCAGGAGATCGAGCTTATCGAAACCGACCTGCTGGGAGTCTACGAGGACCTGCTGGCCGAGCTGTAGTCGTCCGCCCGCCCTCGAACACGGTGTCATAACCCGGTGCCGGGTCGTGCAGCCAGTTGTGGGCGATGAGCGAGTCGGCTTCGAGGTCGGTGTTCCACAGGTACGCGCAGTAGCTGCCAGAGTAGGCGACTTCGTTTTCAAGCACGCTCGGGACACAACTGTCGACATAGAGTATGCCCCGGCCGCTGCTGCCGCCGTAGCGCAGGCAACAGCGGAAAAGGCGCGAGCGGTTGTCAGCATACGCATGCAGCTCAACTCCGCGCCAGGCTCCGGGGACCGACACAGCACCGGTGAAGATAATCGAGTCGGGTAGTCCGACCGCGGTCAGGGTCGCGCGGTAGCGCCGGCCCACCGCGAGCCCGGAATCGGTGAAGCAGAGCCGGACGCCCGGGTCGATCGTCAGGACCGGTTCGTCGGCCGAGCCGACCTCGACCATGCCCTTGACAGAATAGGGGACGTCGTGGCGTCGCCACTGGGCGTTGCGGGTGATTGTGCCGCCGAGCACGAGAATACTGTCGCGACCGTTGCCGGTGAAAGCGTTGCCTGCGCCGAGCGAGGCGACAAAGGCCGCACCGATGCGCAGCGGATAGCCGGCGCAGTTGACGACCGTGTCGTACTCCAGACTGATGAATCCGCAATTGGTGCAGAGGAGTCCGTCGCCGGCTCCGGAGCTGATGCAGCAGCCGGTCAGCGTGATCGGAGCCGAGTAGCACGCCACCGCGGCCGAACCGGCAAGACCCGCATACTCCACCCGACAGAAACGGAGCACGGTGCGGTTGACATCGGTCCTTTCCCAGAACTCGATGCCACGCCAGGAACCTGGTGCCGGAGCGGGCGAGAACGGCCCGAAGACAATCCGCCCATACGAGCCGTCGGCCGCCAGTCCACCCGGTGCGCCCGCGCCGATGCGCAGACGGACGCTGTCGGCGAAAAGCAGGGAGCAGCCCGGGGCAATCGTCAGAAGCGGGTTGGAATCACCGGCAACCGTCACGGTCGAAGTAACGCAGTAGGGCAGAAACCGATTGGGCCAGTTGGTCGAAACGGTAAGCCTGCCGCCGGTGACCTCGATAGCGCGGAGGGCATTGCCGGTGAGATTGTTGTTCGTTCCGATGGTTGAGACCGAGCCGGCATCGACCGATACCGGGAACCCGGCGCAGTCGCTGACTACGTTGTTGGTGAACAGGTTGAACCCGAGCCGGGTCGCAACCACGCCTGAACCGGCGCCGCGGCGGAGCACGCAGTTCTTCAGGGCCGGTCGCGCTCCGTCGCTCGAAACCAGAGCCCGACCATTGCCGCCGCCACACTCGATGGTGCAGTATTCGAAGACCGAGCTGTCCGGTTGGCAATTACTCAGCAGCTCGATCCCCTGCCAGGCTCCCGGGCCCGGGCTTGAGGAGAGCGCCGTGATGGTGATCCCGGAGTCGGGCTGGCCCCGGCAGACGATTGCAGCCGGATACCGACTGCCGGCAGTAATCCTGGCCCGGTCAGCAACCAGCACAACCACGCCCGGTTCAAGCGCGAGCCGCGTCTCGACGGACAAGTCTGCTTCGACCACGTGGGGGTTGCCAGCCGCGGTCCAGGTTTCGGGCGCGGTAATCGGACCGCGATGACGGGTGCCGGCAGCGGGGTTGATGAATACCTCGACCTCGGCCGCGGCGCGGTTACCGGCACGGTCGAGCGCTGCGCAGCCGACAACGCGGGCCGAACCTGGAGCCAACCCGGCAGCATTCCAGCTCAAAGCGAAGACGTTCTGGTCCGGCAAGGAGTCGATGCCGAGCAGGTTGCCGTCAATCAGGAACTGAACCTGGACCACGCCGCGGTTGTCAGTTGCCTTCACCCGAATCGGTACAATGCCGGAGACGGTGTCACCGGCGACTGGTGTCAGGATTTCAACCGTCGGCGGAGTGGTGTCTTCTGCCGGGCAGCCGACCAGGTGGAGGAGTCCCACAAGCAGCAGGATGAGACGAAGCTGCCGGCCGGCGTCACTCGGCGGCACCGACTGCACTGGTGCGGCTCGCATGAACTACCAGACCCGCATCGCGTGAGTGTAACGCCAGCCGTCGGCCGACCGCCGGAGCAGTACCTTCACCGACTGGCGTCGGGGCAGACGGCCGTACGGTGTTGGGTAGAAGTCAACCGCAGCCTCGGCAATGTCACCAAAGACGCGAACAATGCCGAAGCCGACGTAGAACGGGACCCGAGGTAGGATGGCCAGGTCGCTGATTTCTTCGGGCAGCAGCCAGACCATCTTCGCGCCTTCGACCGACATGTCCGTTTCCTCAGGCTGACCGAGTCGAACCAGCACAATCGTGTCCGGTCGCCGGGGCCGGCCGCTGAGGCGCGCGAGAATCGGCGGAGTCAGGGCGTGACGTAGCGCTGCTTGGGCGACCCGACGCAACTCGAGAGTGTCGCTCCGCCCGTACTGGAACGATTCGTCAAGAATCCTTGAGACCCAGACCAGCTCCCAAGTGTTTCGGTTGAGCAGCCAGCTCTGAAACAGGTAGCGCGAATCGCGCTCGCCCTCGAAAACCACCCACGTTGAGACCGCCCCGGTTGGACCCTGGATGTCCACGACTTTGTGCTGTGCCTTCACCACCCGGCCGGTTCCGTACCAGCTTCGCAGCGCAGAATCGAACCGGGCAAAAGATACCTCGCTCCGAAACGCATCGTTGAACAATCGATAGGCGGCCCGGGTATCCCGGCGGACCAGTGCCTCAGTGAAGCCCTGGACCCGCAGCGAAAGTTCGTAGTTGTCGGCCATCGGGCGATTGCCCAGAAGCAGCGAGGCCGCGCCCAGCGCAAACAAGACAGCGTGGGCGCGGCCGATGCTCAGCGACAAACGGGCTCGACCAGATTTGAACTGGCGATCTTCGCCGTGACAGGGCGACGTGTTAAACCAAGCTACACTACGAGCCCGAGAGCTAATCTTATTCTGTGGGCCGGAGTTGTCAAATCAGGCCGGGACGAGTCGGCGGCTTGAGTCCGACCAGCGGCGGCAGGACGAGGCCCGGCCGAGCCGAAGCCGGCAAGCCTTGACTGCGGTGTTGATTCAGGCATAGTTGTCTTCTGATGAACGTCTGGCTGCCATCTTCTGCTTCGAACCACGCGCCGCAGTCGGGGTGGGCGCAGTGAATCGGCTGAGGCAGCGGTTTCTTGAGTCGCTCGGGAGTCTGCTCGGTCCGTCGCCCAGGAACCTGGTATGGACTCCGGCCCGGATCGGGCCTGAGTACGAGTGGTTCAGCCCGGCCCACATTCGTGTCCTCGAAGGGGAGCTGGCCGGTCAGGAGTTCGAACTGGTTACCGAAATCAAGGACGACGCAGCCAGTGTGTTCATGTACTACTACGGCCAGCGCATCGGTCAGACCTATGTCGAGCGCGACCCGCCGGGGCGGGGCGTGGTCTTCTGGGACATCGGGGTTAAGGAGGAGTTCAGGCGTAAGGGGCTGGCGTCGATCATGGCCGTGCACGTTTTCCACGAGCTGCTCAAGCAGCAGGACAAGGCGACGTTCAAGATTCGGATGGTGCGTCTGCTCAAGCCGGGCGACAAGGACGTCGAACTGCAGAACATGGGCATGGGCGTGATTGCCAACCGTCTCGGGTTCACACCGGAATTGAACATTGAGCGGATCCTCGCGCCGGGCAATATCACCTCGATTGACGTGATTCCGGCGCGGCCCGGTTTTCCACCCGCGTTCCGGTTCGACGTCCGGACCTTCCCGCTCGTGCTCATTGCCTTTGTCCTCGACCGGGACACGCACAAGCCGGTTGATGACTTCCGGACTTATGTCGAGTTGTCGAAGGACGAGCGGGTGGTCCACGACTGGGTCCGACGCGGGCTGATTGTCATCAGCAACGGCAACTACTGGCTGCGCCGGAGCGGCATCGGTCTGTTCCTGAACCACATCGCGGCCAGTCAGGAAGAGGCGAAGGAGTTCGCCGTCAAGGTCGTCGGTCTCTAGCGTTATGACGTCACGTCTCTACCCGATTGAGAATGTGCGCAACATCGGCATCATGGCACACATCGACGCCGGCAAGACGACGGTGTCCGAACGAATCCTGTTCTATACCGGCCGCTCGCACAAGCTGGGCGAGGTCCACGACGGTGAGGCGGTGATGGATTGGATGGAGCAGGAGCGCGAGCGGGGCATCACCATCACCAGTGCCGCCACGACCACGGTCTGGCGCGGCCACCAGATCAACCTGATTGATACGCCCGGCCACGTCGATTTCACGGTCGAGGTGGAACGCAGCCTGCGGGTGCTGGACGGCGTTATCGGGTTGTTCTGCGCGGTCGGCGGGGTCGAGCCGCAGTCCGAGACGGTCTGGCGCCAGGCCGAGAAGTACTCGGTGCCGAGAATCGCTTTCGTGAACAAGATGGACCGGCCCGGCGCTGACTTCTACGCGGTCGTTGAGGAGATTGCCCGGGACCTGGGTGCGAACTCGGTGCCGGTGACGATTCCGATTGGTGCCGAAGAGAACTTCGCCGGCATCATTGACCTGGTTGACGACGCTGCGGTCTACTACGACGAGACCGACCAGGGCATGACCTGGCGCGATGAGCCGGTCCCGGAAGTGATGAAAGATGAAGCCCGGCACTGGAAGCAGCATCTGCTCGAAAAGGTGAGCGAATTCGATGACCGGCTGCTGGAGAAGTTCCTGCACGATGAGCCGGTCAGCCGCACCGAACTCTCGGCCGCGATTCGGGGCGCAACCCTGAAGCACCTTGTCTGCCCGGTCATCTGCGGGTCGGCGTTCAAGAACAAAGGCATCCAGCGGCTGCTCGATGCGGTCGTCTCCTATCTGCCGAGCCCGATTGACCTGCTGCCGACGGTCGGTGTACATCCGAGCGGCGAAGAGGTGATTCGAGTGCCGTGGGATGACGGCCGGCTGGCTGCGCTCGCGTTCAAGGTCGTGGCCGACAAGCACATCGGCAAGCTGGTCTATGTCCGGGTCTATTCCGGTACGCTCCGGGCCGGTTCCTATGTCTACAACTCGACCCGGCAGAAGGACCAGCGGGTCGGCCGTCTGCTCCGGATGCACGCGAACCGGCAGGAGATGGTCGACGCACTCTATTCGGGCGAAATCGGCGCGGTCGTCGGCCTGGCTGATACCGTCACCGGCGACACGCTCTGCATCCGCGAGGCGCCGATCGTGCTCCAGGCAATCGAGTTCCCGGCCCCGGTCCTGTCGATGGCAGTCGGCAGCACCGAGCGGAAGGACCGTGAGAAGCTGGCCCACGGGCTTTCGCGTCTGGCTGAAGAGGACCCGACGTTCATCGTCACGTCCGACCACGAGACCGAAGAGACGGTTGTCTCGGGCATGGGTGAGCTGCATCTGGAGATTATCGTCGACCGGCTCAAACGCGAGTTTGGGGTTGACGTGGTCACCGGTCCGCCCCAGGTCGCCTACCGCGAAACCGTAACCGGACCGGCCGACGTCAATGAGAAGTACGTCAAACAGACCGGGGGCCGGGGTCAGTATGCTCACGTCATCATCACGCTGGAACCGCTTCTGGCTGGCCAAGGGTTCGAGTTCGTCAACAAGGTCGTATCGGGCCGGGTGCCCAAGGAGTACATCCCGGCGGTTGAGCGCGGCGTCGTCGACGTGCTGCACAAGGGCGTCTATGCCGGATTCCCGATTGTTGACGTGCGCGTGACCCTGAAGGACGGTTCGTACCACGAGGTTGATTCATCCGACATCGCGTTCCGGACCTGTGCGGCCCGCGCGTTCCGCCGGGCGTTCCTGGCCGGCAGCCCGCAGTTGCTCGAGCCGCTGATGAGCGTCAATGTCGTGACCCCGGAGGAGTATGCCGGCGCAATCATGGGTTCGCTCTGCAACCGCCGCGGTCTGATATCGGGCATGGACACCCAGGGCAGTGCCAAAGTCGTCAACTCAATGGTGCCGCTGGCGACGATGTTCGGCTATGCCACCGAGCTGCGCAACATCAGCCAGGGCAAGGCGAGTTTCACGATGCACTTTGAGCACTACCAGGCAGTGCCGTTCAGCATCGCCGAGGAGATCATCGCCGCGCGCGCCCGGAAACGGGCCGAGTAGACCGGCGCGATGACCCGGACCGCAAGCGACACGCTGCTGACCACGGGCTACGTTGTTGCCGGACTCGCCGGAGCACTGGCGGCCGCGCGTCTTTCGCTCGGCAGCAATATGCTCCAGATGCGGCAGTTTATGAGTTTTCCAGTAATCGGACTCCTGGCCGCGCTCGTCTATGCCTCGGTCCGGTTGCGCGGGCCGGGGACGGTGATGCTCGTGCTGCTGCTGCTCTACCTGACCGAGGTTGCCCTGAACCCGCCGCTTCGACCGTCAGCAGTGGTCGGCGCGGCGTTCTTCACAATTCCGGTCGGACTGGCGCTGGTCAGTTCGTCTTATCTGTTCCGGGTCCTGCACCGCGTGCCGATTGGCCGGTTCATTGTCATGGGGGCTGTCGTCGCAGCGGGCTATGCCGGGATGGTTGCCGTCTTCCTAGTGTTCATGCGCCAGAAGCCTGCCGCCTTTCTCGTGATGGACCAGGCAGTGATTGGCGCCAAAGTCGGTGCGGCAGTCGGTCTCGGGTTCGAGCTCGTGGACCTGCTCGCGCGTCTGTTTCAGCGTAACCGACCGGCCGAGGTCAGGTCAACTGATGCCTGACCCGGCGCTGGTCTCGGTTCTTGACTGGCATCTTGCCCGGTATCCAGCGCTTGAGGCGGCCGACATCTACAAGCTGGTTCATCAATCGGTGTTCGGTCCGGGCCATATCGTCAGAGACCTTGATTCCTGTCGCCGCCGGCTGGCTCAAGAAATGGTATCGCTGTCAACGGCTGCCGGCATCGAGCCCGAAGAGGAGCCGCTGGACCCGCAAGGCTTCATGGGCCGCATCAGTCTCAGACGATTGCTTGGCCGACCCGGTGCGGTCGAGCGATTAACCAGGGTTCTGGTTCAGACCGCAGCCACGGTTCATGGCCGCCCGGAGCAGATGCGCGGCCGGCTTGCTGAAACCGCTGCCTGGTGTCGTGACAGGCTGCCGGAACAGGCTGATGCTCTCGCCGCAACCGTGACTGAAGCCGGGTCCTGCGGCTTCCCGGCACGCCACCATTCGGCCCGCTACGTCGAACTCTACCGCCCTGCCTACCGCGTGGTTCGTCTCGACCTCTGGTACCAGGCATCGGACGACTGACACGACTCATTGACTTGGCGGCAGTCTTGGGTATTGTCTGTAACTCGTGACGCTTGCCCTGCTCGTACTGGTTGCGGCTCAGTTGCCTGATTCGGGCTATCTGACGGTTCGTTCGAACACGCCGGGCATCGAGCTCTATCTTGACGGCGAGCGGGTCGGCCGGACTCCCTTGGAGCGCTGCCGGGTGGCGGTGGGTGACTACAACCTCAGCATCATCTCCAATGACAGTCTGGACATGGTCTACTGGCATCTGCGCCGCGGCAGCATCGGCCGGCGGCTTTCGTCGTTCTGGACCTTGACCGCGGTGAACGCCGGAACCCATCAGGTGAGCATCAGCCGCGGCCAGGTCACCGAGGTGTTTCTCGACTACGGCCGGGTGCTCGCGGCGCCGACCGAGTCGAAGCTCGTTGCCTGTTCGAGTCTGGCCGGGCTCTTCGGTCTGGGCATGCTGGCCGGATGGCTGTTCCACGTCGCGGTCAGCCACTAGGATGGTCAGAGCGGTCCTGCTCGCCTTCGGCCTGCTCTTCTTGGTCCCACCGAAAGACGGTCTGACCAGAACCCGGGCCGCGTTCTTTCGCTCCCTTGACAACAAACGTGTTGCCTGCGAGCTGTGCCCGCGCGGCTGCGTGCTTGGGCCGGGCCAGCGCGGGTTGTGCCGGGTCAGGGAGAATCAGGACGGCGTTCTGTACTCGCTGGTCTATGGTCGGCCGTGTTCGGTCACCCGCGAGCCGATCGAGAAGGCCCCGTTCTTTCATTTCCTGCCGGGCAGCATGCGCATCGGTCTGGCAACTGCCGGCTGCAATCAGAGCTGCAAGTACTGCCAGAACTGGGAGCTTTCTCAGGCCCGGCCTGAAGACCTGCCGAGCTACGAGCTGGCGCCCGAGGACGTCGTGGCACTGGCGGTCAAGGAGCAGGTGCCGATTGTCTGCTTCACCTATACCGAGCCGGTGGTATTCTACGAGTACATGTGTGACGTGGCGCGGCTGGCCCGGGCCAAGGGTGTCAAAACCACGGTCGTGACCGGCGGCTACATCAACCCGGAACCGCTCCGGCAGCTCTGCCGCCTGGTCGACGGCATCAAGATCGACCTGAAGGGCTTCACCCCGGAGTTCTATCGCGAGGTGTGCGGTTCTTCGCTTGAGCCGGTGCTCGAGGCGTGCCGGATTGTCGCCCAATCCGGAACCCATCTGGAACTGGTCAACCTGCTCGTGCCCGGGCTGAATGACGACACGGCTGCGCTCGGCCGGATGTGTCGCTGGGTCGTCTCCGACCTGGGTGACACGGTGCCGGTGCACTTCACCCGGTTCAGTCCGGCCTTCCGGCTCAGGAACCTTGCGCCTACGCCGGTGACAACGATTGACACTGCGGTCCGCATTGCCCGGGCTGCGGGTCTTCGGTTTGTCTATGTCGGCAATGTGCCCGGCCATCAGGACGAAAGCACGGTCTGTCCGCGCTGTGGCCGGATACTCGTGAGGCGCCGCGGTTTCTCAGTGCTGGAGAACAACGTGAACCAGGGCAAGTGCCGGTTCTGCGGTGAACATATTCCCGGAGTCTGGCAGTGAGCGAGTCGGTCGTCTACTTTGTGCCTGCGGAGCGGGTTCGGGCCGGCATCGGCGCGATGCTTGAGGCGTCCGGTTTCCTGAAGCAGCTCAAGCCGAAGAAGCGCATCGGGCTCAAGGTCCATTTCGGCGAGCAGGGCAATTCGAACCATCTGGCGCCGGAGCTGGTGCGGGCGGCAGCGGTGGCGTGCAGCTATTACGACCTGCAGCCGGTCGTGGTCGAAACCACGGCCCTGTACCGCGGGCGCCGCCAGTTGGCCATCGAACATCTGAAGCTCGCCCACGAGCACGGGTTCACGACCGAGGCGCTGCTTGCGCCGGTCGAAATCCTCGACGGCCGTCAGGGCGAGCGTTACTACACTGTGCCGCTCGACTCTGAGCTGGTGAGCGGGGCCCGGCTGGCCCACGGGCTGCGGCGCATCAGCTATCTCATCAACATGGCTCGGTTCAAGGGTCACTTCGTCACCGGCTTTGGCGGGGTCATCAAGAATCTGGCGATGGGGCTGGCAGCCAAGGCAGGCAAGCTCGAGATGCACTCCGGTTCCAGGCCTTTTGTTGACCCGGACAAATGCGTCAGTTGCGGGGTCTGCGTTGACTACTGCCCGCACGAAGCCATCAACTTCGTGCAGTACGTTGCCCAGATTGGCCGCAGTTGTACCGGCTGCGGTGGTTGTCTGGCGGTCTGTCGTCAGGGCGCGGTGCGGGTCAACTGGGACGCGGCCTCAGAGACCGTGCAGCGCAAGATGGTCGAGTACTGCCGGGCCGTGGTTACGGGCCGGGCTGTGTTCCACTTTAACTTCTGTCTCCGGGTCACGCCGAACTGCGACTGCTACCCGCAGACCGAGAAGCCGATCATGGGCGATGTCGGGCTGTTCGGCTCATTGGACCCGGTGGCATGTGAACAAGCGGCTTGGGACCGAACCGGTTCGGTCCTCGCCGAGCTCCATCCCCATCTGAAACCCGAGCTGCTGCTTGAGGTGGCCGAGCAGCGCGGTCTGGGCCGGCGCGCCCATACCTTGGTGACATTGTGACGGTTCCTGCGGTCCGGCTCGAACTGTTTGAGGGGCCGGTCGAACTGCTCCTCTACCTTGTCCGCACGAACGAGCTTGACGTTACCGACGTGCCGATTGCGCAACTGACCGACGACTTCCTGGTCTGGGTCAGAACCGCGTCGGTGCTGAACATGGAGGCCGCGGCTGACTTTCTGGTCATGGCCGCGGTCCTGCTCCGGCTCAAGGTTCGTCAGTTGCTGCCCCGCGTTCCGACCGAGGACCTTGACACCCCGGCGCTGAGCCTGGAGCAGATTCTCGACGAATTCCGGCGTTTCCAGCAGGCGGCCCGGGTGCTTTCCGAGCGCGAGGCGGTCCGGCGGCAGATGTTTCCCCGCCTGGGTGAGACCCCGCGCGCCAGGCTGGCCGACTCCGAAGACCTGATGCTGCTGACTTCGGCGCTCCAGCGGGTCCTTTCGCGCCTTGAGCCCGAGCCGGTGGTTCGGCTGGCACCGCGCCGGCTGCGACTTGAGGACCGGATTGCTGACCTGCGCGAGCTGGTCCGGACCCGGGGCGCGGTCGGTTTCGACGAAGCGGTCAGTGGTCGCACCGTCGCCGAGGTGATTGTGATGTTCATCGCCGTGCTCGAACTGGTGCGGCTCGGCGAGGTGCGGGTCCGGCAGGATACCGAGTTTGGGACAATTCGCCTCGAGTTGAAACAGCCCGACCCGAAACCCGCTCCGGTTCTCTGCTCGGTGAGCCCTTGAGCGGTCAGACCGGCAGGTAACGGCAATGAGACTCTTCACCATCGGCACCGACCACCGCAAGCCTTATGACTTCGCACGCCTGCTCTACAAGTACGGCATCCAGGTCGTGTTCGACGTCCGGCCCACACCTGAGGCAACCGAGGCTCACTTCCGGCGCGACGGACTCCAGGCTCTGGCTGCGTCCCAGCGTGCCGACTACGTCTTCTTCGGCAACGAACTGGGCGGGCCCGGGAGCGCGAGCATGGCCGAATGGCTCGGCTCGGATGGGTTCCGGCGTGGGGTTGAGATTATCCGGCAGAAGGCACTGACGCGGGTGTGCTGCATCCTTTGTTCGGAGCGGAGTCCGGAGTTCTGCCACCGGCGCCGGATTGCCGCGGAGCTCGCCAGGAGCGGCATCGAGGTGGTGCACATCCTGGATGAGGGTGTGTTCTGGCAGCCGCCGAGCGGACCAGCGCGGCGTGAAAAACCGGGCCGCCGGGATCAGCACCGTCGGTTTCCGCGCCGGTAGCAGCCGGCGATGAACCTCACGCCCCAGGACCAGGAACTCGCTGCCCGAATCCGGAAAGAGAAGTCCCGACAGGACGCGGTTGTTCTCTGCCACAACTATCAGGTTCCGCCAATCTACGAGGTCGCGGACGCGATTGGCGACTCGCTCGAACTGGCCCGGCAGGCACGCACGGCCCGGGCTCGAGTGATTGTCTTTGCCGGTGTCCGGTTCATGGCCGAGACCGCGAAGCTGCTCAACCCTCGCGCCCGGGTTATTCTGGCCCGGCCTGACGCCGGCTGCGAGATGGCCGACATGATTTCGGCTTCGGCTTTGCGGGCCAAGCAGGCCGAGCTTGGGCCGGTCGTGACCGTGGCGTATGTCAACACGCCGGCTGAGGTGAAGGCCGAGTCGGACGTCTGCTGTACTTCGGCGAATGCGGTCCAGGTTGCAGGTTCGATTCCCGCGGACCAGAGCATCCTCTTTGTCCCGGACCAGAATCTGGCCGCGTACGTGGCAGGGGTGTGCGGGCGTCAGTTGCGGTCAGCGCTCGATGAACCGTCTGATGCTGGTGGAATCATCGCCTGGCCGGGATTCTGCTATGTCCACGCTCAGTTCTCGGCTGAAGACGTAGCCCGGGCACGCGCCGAACATCCTGAAGCCCGGGTAATTGTTCACCCGGAATGCCGGCCCGAAACGCTCGCCGCGGCCGATGACGTTGTTTCGACTTCAGGCATGCTGAAGCTGGCTGGTCAGTACTCCTCGGTCGTGCTCGGCACTGAAGCCGGGATGTGTCACCGAGTCAGGCGCGAGCACCCGAACACGAACTGCTATCCGCTGCGCCGCACTGCGCTGTGCCGGAACATGAAACGGACCGGCCTGGCCGATGTGCTGGCCGCGCTGACTGGCAGCGTTGCCGAGGTGAAGCTGCCCGAGGAGGTTGCGAGCCGGGCACGCGCCGCACTGGAGCGGATGGTTGAGCTTGGAGAACGGAGGAGGGAGGACTGAGGATGAAGGATGGCTGAGCCGGGAGCGACACCCTCAGCTTGACGAGGTGGTGTTAGTCGGGTATATTGCGAGCGGGCCATGAGTCTGCCACGACTGATCGTCACATCGAAGGACAACGCCGAGGCCGTGCTGGTGCCGGCCGGCGACTTTGTCTTCGGGATTGATGAAACGCGCGTGGTCGAGGTGCTGGCCAAACTGGGCGAGCCGATGGACGCGGTGTTCAAAACCGAGCTGCCGCGGCGTTATGCCACGGTCCGTGACTGCTACATCGACAAGTACCCGGTGACCAACCGACAGTACGAGATGTTCATGAAGGCGACCGGCCACAAGCCGCCGCTGTTCTGGCACGACCCGGCCTGGAATCGGCCAAACCACCCGGTTGTCGGAATCTGCTACCGCGATGCCGAAGCCTATGCCCAGTGGGCGGGCAAGCGCATTCCGACCGAGGAAGAATGGGAGCGGGCCGCGCGCGGCACTGATGAGCGGCTCTGGCCATGGGGCAACGAGTTCGGCATCAAGAACTGTAACAGCCGGGAGTGGAACTCAGGACGGACCAGCGAGGTCGGGATGTTTCCGGCCGGAATAAGCCCGGTCGGCGCGCTCGATATGGCGGGCAATGTCTGGGAGTTCACGACCGGAAACTGGGAGAACTTCGGCAAGGCCCTGCGCGGCGGCTCCTACAAGAGCAGCGCGGCGTTCTGCCGCTGCACCTGTCGCTGGGGCATCGACCCGGACGTCAAAGGCTCGGGCTGGCTCGGGTTCCGCTGCATCATGGACTTGGCCAAGGCCCGAATCTACGGTGTGCCGAAGTCGCCGTAGGCTTCCTGTCACGCGCGGCAGCAAGGTCCAGCCGCGGTCGATTTGTCACCCTCGATTCTGAACCGCTGGCACTACGCCAAGACAGCTACCGAGGCCGAAACTTCGCCTGAGACCGGGGTAAGCACCGCAACAAGCGTCGGCTCAGACAGGCAATTGTCAGCCGAGGCGACTGCTCAGCAGCCGGCTTGAGCTGCTGCTCCAGCTACGGCCCGGGTAAGCACCTGCATTACCGCACGCGGCGCGACTGGACACAAAGACCCGGGCGGCACTCGAGCAAGCGCTCCCGGTATCAGCGCAGGTGAGGTCACGACAAGCATGCCTTCGTTCACAACGCTCAAGACTTACGCGCGTATCGCTTGGGGAGCAGGGGAGGGCTTGACATGGTGGGTGTCGTAACTTGATAGCCGGCAAGGAGTTATGTCCATTTCGGCTCTGCCGGTCAAGTATAGGAAGCGCTACAATCACCAATCGTGCGAGCCCTCGCGCTCGCAGGGCTCCGGCAGCTCCCAGTTGCCCATTGACGCCCGGTCATGGGTCATTCCTGCCCCGTGCTTCACAGACGTCTGCCTGCGGATGTAATATCGTCTGAGTCTGTAACGGCCAGAGAGGAGGCTTGAGTGATGAAGTGTCGCTCCACTGTGTTCGCAGCGAAGTTGCTATTGTCTCTCGTTCTGCCGCCAAGGGCAGTGGGGTTGAAGTGCGGTCGAGGAATTGACGCGACCCGAAGCCCGAATGGAGGGTCTTGGCCCGACCATTGTACGCAGTGCCCTGGTTTGGTCGCAGAACGGGGACTGCCGCTCCGCAGGAGCGCCTGTCCCCGTCGTGCTCGACATCACCGGCCGGAAGGTGATGGGGCTCCGACCCGGCCCGAATGACGTGCGCCACCTCGCGCCCGGGGTGTACTTCGTGCGCCACGGGCCAGCGGTACGCGGGGTGCTGGTCGTTCGCTAGTCGGAATAGCGCGCCACCGACAACAGGCCTCTGCGTGGTGTCGGCGCAACAAGAAGGGGCGGCCGCGAGACCGCCCCTGGTAAGTGCAGATGCGCCTACTGCTTCCTGATTGGACCGGCAGGTCGGTCCTTGCCCTGCCAGATAGTGATGTTGATGTTGGGCCTGGTCTGTCCCGGAGTGATGGTGAACAGGTCGTTCACTGTCCACTGCTGGTCGCCGTCCGGGTCGTAGAAGCCCCAGCCATCCACGCCCGGGGTCCAATCGCCGTCACCGTTGACGTCGTCCCAGGCGTCGGCCAGGACCTGGCGCGGAGCAGTGATGTTCACGCTGATTGAATAGGTGCCGTTCACCGAGCTGACCTGGCCCTGGGCAATCGGCACGGCCTGAGACCCGGCGACGGTGTCCAGGAAAGCGAGCGTGTGAGTCGACGGCGGCTGACCTCCCTGCCAGAGCGCCGTGCCGGTCACAATCGCCGCTCCGCCGCCTTGCTGCTGGAGCTGAGCGTTGATGTAGGTCGTCTCGTTGGCCCGGATGGTCGCGGTCTGTTCCCAGTCGAGGTAACCGGTCAGAGTCAGCTTGATCTGGTAGCTGTTTGGCGGGCCTTCGAGCATGACCGGAGTCTGGTAGCCGGTGTTGGCACCGTTGACCCAGACCGTCGCGCCCTGCGGGGTCGAGTTGATTGACAGCCAACCTTTGTCGCCGCCACCACCCTGTTGCTGAAGCTGGGCGTTGACGTAGGTCGTCTCGCCAACCCGGACCGTGACGTTCTGTTCCCAATCCAGGTATCCGGTCAGAGTCAGTTTGAGCTGATAGGTTGCCGGGTCAGCGCGGAAGACGGTTGGTGTCTGGGCGCCGGTGTTGTTGCCGTTGACCCAGATGGTCGCGCCCTGGGGCGTCGAGTTGACCGAGAGCCAGCCTTTGTCGCCACCGCCGCCACCACCGCCACCGGCCAAGGCGATGAACTTGGAGAGGAAGTTCTGCCAGTTCCAGCTCGCAAACTGGAGTTTGGCGTACTTGACCGAGTCGAACAGCTCGGCCTTGTAGGGGAAGTGGATGCAGAGTCCGCCGCGCGGGATTGCCGTGACATTGGTCTTGGTCAGCGGCACGGCGTCGTTGATGGCCGCAATCACGTCATCGGCCGCGCTCTTAATCATGTTCCGGTTCTGCAGGTTGGGCATCTGCTTGATCTTCTTCGCGTACTCGCGCAGGTCGACGAATGCCGGATGGTCGTACTGGGTATAGTGGGTCTCGTTGAAGGCCTGCAGCACCTCGCCCCAGTCGTCGCCGGCCTCGGTCACGATGTTGTTGCCCAGGTCTTTGACCTTGGCTGCCAGCGCCTGGATTTTCGAGAGGTCGGTGACCGCCACATGGCAGTCCTTCTGCTTCTCGCCCGCGGTCTGGTATACCGCATCGACAATCTTCTTGGAGATGTCGAGCGGCGAGATGTCGGGGTTGGCGACCAGGTCAGCAACCCACTTGTCCGAGCCAAGGATTGACTGCATCGGCATGGTGAACTGGGAAGCAACCATGTAGTTCGCCTGGTCCTTAAGCTCATAGGCGACCTCGACCATCGACATCAGGCAGGCGTGAAAGACAACGACGTCAAACTTAACCGTGTCCTTGAGCGCTTCGCGCATCTCGGGCATGGACATCATGTCACCGGAGCCGTTCTGGTTGTCCTCGCACGCACCGTACCAGCCACCGCCGTGGTCGTCGATGATGAGCATGTAGCGTTCAGCCGGGAACTGGCTGACGTATTTCCGGACAAAGTCCCGGAGCGTGGCCTTGTCCGACATGTCCTTACCACCTAGGTCTTCAAGAACCGTTGAGCTGATCTGGTCCGGCTGTTCGTTCAGGTGTTTCTGAATGTGGTAGACCTTGGAATTGCCGCCGTTGCGCAGGGACCCGACCATGGCGACTATCTGGACGTCGTCGGTCGAACCAACCTCTTCCAACTCCTGGCAGTCGCCGATGACCCAGGAGCTGCCGTTCTGAAGCGTATCGAGGTTGTTGTTGCCATCCATATAGGCCAGAACGGTCCACTTGGCCCTGGTGGCTTTCTTGCAGCCGACAAAGGCCAAGGCGACGGCAATCACGGCGAGGAGCACGAGTCTTGCGGTTCTCACTGATACCTCCTTTTAGGTACTACTGGTGTCTTGCCCGGCAGCGTGCCCGAACCGGCGAAACCGAAGGGGGTCGGAACGCGCCATGCGTGCCCCGATTGTAGCCCAACCGTTGCGCCGGTCAAGCCCGGTCGCGGAGGCTTGACAATCGCCGGACTTGAGCTAACCTTGCTAAGGTGGGAGGGCGTGGAACAGGCGGGTGGACGAACGGACGATTTAGAAGAAAGGTGCGCATGTCGAATAGCATTACCAGGAGACGCCGATGTCGTTCCTAGTTGGGATACTGGTCGGCACGGCTGCCTCGGGAATCGTGTTCTTTCTGCTCAGCCGGCGGTGGGCCGTGCGCCGGGTGTTCGATTGCGAGGTCCGGCTGGCGCGAATCGAAGAGGAGGGTGCGAGCCGCTATCGAGAACGACTGGCACTGGTCCGCAGTCGGCTCGGTGTTCTCTACTTGGACGGGCTTCACTCGGTTCGTGACCGGACCCTGGCCGACAGCTTCGAGGCTGGTGTTCGGTTTGCGGCCGAGGCGCGGTGGGGTCAGGCTCTTTCGCGCTGGCAGTCGGCCAAGTCGCGTGCCCGCGGCGCGGAGCTGGCCGCGCTTGGGCTACTGGCGACTGGATGTCAGTTGTTCGTCGGTCAGAAGGATGAAGCGTGGAAAGAAGCGCGCGCGGCAATGGCCGCGGCCCGCGCTGCCAACGACCGGGCAGCGATTGCCGCGTGCCAGTTGGTGCTTGCTCGCCTGGCCGCGGACTCAGGCCGAATAGCCGAGGCGCGGGCCGGCTACCGCGCCGGCGTGGAGCTGGCGCGGAAACTGGACAACCCGGAGATGGGGGCGGTCGGACTGGCCGCCCTGGCCGCACTCGCGGAGCGCGAAGGTCAGATTGATGCGGCGCTGGCATTCCATCGTCAGGCTGTGCGGGCGTTCGATGCGGCCGGAGACCGGGTCGGAGCATCGGGCGAATACGCCGCGACCGGCAACCTGCTGGTCGCGCGCGGCCAGCTTGACGAGGCCCGAGCTGCCTACGAAGATGGCCTGCACCTTGCCCGCCAGACTCATGACCGGGCAGCAGAAGCAGAACGACTGATGTCCATCGGCATCATCCACCGCAGGCAAGGTAACGAGCGCCGGGCCTTGGAAGTACTGGAACGGGCACTGCGGCTTTTCCGTGAGGTCCGGCAGTTGCGCGGTCAGGCGCTGGTAGTCCATGAGATGGGACTGGCCCATGAGCGGCTCAAGGACCGCGATGCGGCCCATGAGTGCTTCGAGGAGTCATTGAAGCTGGCGCGGAAAGCAGGGGACGATGCTCTTGTCGCCGCGAACCTGCGGTGGCTCGCCCGTGCCTGCCTGGTCGGAAGCGGAGCGGAAAGAGCACTGGAGTTGCTCGAAGAGGCCGCGAAACTGGACCGCGATGCCGGCCGTGAGAGCGAGCTGGCCGAGGACCTTGCCGGAGTCGGTCGCGCCTACCTGTGCCTGGAGCGCTTCGACGAGGCGGTGGAGTGTCTGAGTCGGCCGCTGGAGGAGGCGCGGAAGCGGCAGGATTCGACAAGCGAGACCGCGCTGGCCTTCGAGCTGACCCGCGCTCTGCGTGGAGCCGGCCGGCTTGAGAAAGCGCTTGAGTACCTCGAACAGAGCCTGGTGGGGGCACGTCGTCTCGGTGACACTGCCTTGCTGGCCAACGTGCTGGCCGAGACCTGTGCTGCCCGGGCCGCCGCGGGCGCGTGGGTCGAAGCGGTTGCGGCCGGCCGGGAGGCGCTTACTCTGCACCGCCAGTTGGGCGACAAACAGGCCGAAGCCGAGGACCTGGTGCGGCTCGGCGAGGTGCTTTCTCATGATGGCGAACTCGACGAGGCGCGCGAGCTGCTTGAGGACGGCCTCAGACTGGCCCATCAGTCGGGTAACCCGTCGGGCGAGGCCCGCGCCCTTGCCGCCATCGGCGCAGTCAACCGGCTGCGTGGTGACCTGATGCTGGCTCGGGAGAACTATGTTCGGGCGCTGCAGGTCTACTCAAGTATCGGTGACAGCTCCGGCGAGGCTGAATGTCTGACCGGACTGGGGCGAATTCACGCCGACGGCGGCGAGCCCGATGAGGCGCGGATGCGGCTGAATCAGGCCCTGCGGCTGTACTTGAAGCTCGGCGACCGGAAACATGCCGATGAGGTGAACGTACTGCTCAACCGGCTGCCCCGGCCGAGCCGAGGGGTTCAGTTCCTCGACTCCTGAGGTCAGGAGTTTGACTCCTGACCTCAGTTCGGTACAATTCCCGAGTTCGCAGGGGCGATTAGCTCAGTTGGTCAGAGCGCTGGTCTCACATACCAGAGGTCACTAGTTCAACTCTAGTATCGCCCACTCTCCGACAACAACCGAGCGCCGGGGCCGGACAGCTAGCGCTTGCGGCTCGACTTCTTCGACGATGTCAGACTCTTGCGAACCTCGCGGATGGCCTCGCGGACATGGTAGTCGCTGACGCCATGGCGGCGGCCGATATCAGCAAGCGAAGTGCCGGATTCGTACAGCCGGGCCATCGCCTCGCGCTCTCTCTTGGCCAGCATGTGGTGCCAAGCGCCGGCGCGCTTGCCTGGCTTCACCTTGAGCCGCGGAACTAGCTGACGGATGCGTTCACGCGAGCAGCCCACGGCCCGGGCAAGGTCGGCCTGAGTCATTTTCGCAACCGACTTGCCCAGCTTCTCGATTTTCTCTAGCGCGGTCAGTTCAGTCATGCTACTTCCTTTCTGTAAAGCATGGTTACTGTCTTCTTGTTGGCGGAACAACGAGTTTCAGTGTCTGTTCTCTTTCACCGGCAACCCGGAGCTGCGCGAAATAGCTGCCACCGGCCAGTCCGGCAAGACTGACCTCTTGAGAGAGCGGCCCGTAGCCAGACCGCCCGATGCCGGTTTCTCGACCGGCGCAGTCGTAGAGGACAAGACGGTACCGGACCGGCCTGACAACCTCGAAGCAGAGCCGGCCCGATGCCCGGTCGTGATACAGCCCGAGTTTCGGTTCCGAAGTATCGAGCAGGGCGGCCGGCGGTACGCCATCGAACAGCAGCAGGTGCGCCGGTTCGTGCGCCTGGTCCTGAAGTCCGACGAGCACATCCGGCTGTCCGTCGCCGTTCATGTCCGGCGCGCCGGTTACGTCGTAGACTCGCTCACTGAAAGCATACTGCCACAGTGCCTGGCCGGTGCGGCCACAAAAAACCTTGACCATGCCGTTACCGTTGCCCAGGCAGCCGGCAACGACTTCCGGAACGTTGTCGCCGGTGACGTCGCCCAGCGTGTCGACGCACCAGACATCGCTGGCGAGCATGCCGTTCCAGACCGTCGAGCCATCAGCACCGGACAGCACCGTGACCAGCGAGCTCCACGAGCCGACAACCACATCGTCAATGCCGTCGGCGTTGACGTCGCGGATCGGAACGACCTCCATAACTACACGGGCAGTGCCGAGCGGGGTCGACCAGATGATCTGGCCGGTGCTGCCTTCAAGGCAGTAGACCGAATAGTCCCAGCCACCGGCGACTACGTCGTCGCAGCCGGAGCGGTTGACGTCGGCAATCCGTTCGACGTCAGAAACCGACCCGGCTGCGCGGGTTCGCCATACTGTCGCACCGGTCGCGCCGCACAGGCAGATGACCGAATCGGAGCGGCTGTTGCCGCCGGCACCGACCAGCACGTCAGGCACCTGGTCGCCGTTTACGTCAACAAACGGAGCCACCGACCCGACGCCGTCGTCATACATCCGGCGCAGCCAGATTGGCTGACCGGTCCGGCCGGAAACGAGCACGGCCGCGCCGGCTGAGTCGGTGGTCGTGCCACTGCCCCCGAGCGCGTCCGGCACCGAGTCGCCGTCGATGTCGTCGATGGTGCGCACCGAATAGACCCAACCCCAGTACTGGTAGCGGCTGTAGCGCCAGAGTGTGTCGCCGGTTCGCCCGCTGACCGCGATGACCGAACGACCCGCGGTCGTGTAGCCGCCGGCGGTGCCCAGCAGGATATCGGCATAACCATCCTGATTCAGGTCGGGTGAGACGTCGAGACCTTTGTTACCCCAGGTGCCGTAGGCCGTGCGGTTGACCCAGATGGTCTCACCCGAAGCGCCCGAACAGCAATAGAGCTTGCGCGGGTCGCTGGGATAGGCTCCGTAGTAGGTCGCGGCAGCCGCATCCGGCAGTCCGTCGCCGTTCACGTCCGGAATGGCGATGGCATTGTATATCCCGTCATTTCCCTCAAAGGACCAGAGTAACCGCCCCTGGGGTTGAGCGTGGAGCCAGACGGCAAGCAGACCGGCAATCGGCAACGCACACCCGGTTCGCATCTCTAGCTAACGCCGGATGACCAGTTTGCGCACCGCCCGGTCAAGGCCGGCATCATTCAGGACGATGAAGTATAGACCATCGGGCAGCGGCCGCTGCTCAGCATCGACCGCGGGCAGCGAGAGCGAGTGCGGGCCGGCCGACAGTGTCCCGGTGAAAGACTCTGCGCGAAGCGTGCCGGCAAGGTCATAGACCCGCAGGCTGAGCCCGGTTGCGCGTGCCAGCTCAAACCGGACCACGAACCGGTCGGTGACCGGGTTCGGGCTGACCGATAGCCCGGCGGACGGGCGAGGCACGTTGCCTTGCTCCGCAATTGCTCCGCCTTCTTCGAGTGAAACGTCGTCAACGTAGAGAATGCCTCCCGGACTGCCGCCCGCGCGACCGTAGCAACGAACCAGCACATCTGCGGTCGCGGCGATGCTGTCGCCGTTCGGATTGTTGGGAGCAGTTGCGACGTAGGTCTGGTTAGTCCAGACCGGCTCGTGCACGTAGGTCGTCGGGTTGGTCGAGCCGATGGCCGCACCGGAAGCGTTACGCCACGTGAGTATCACCCGGCCCGAGACGAACTGCATCGTGTCGGGCATGGTCGGCGTCATCAGCCAGGCTCCGACCGTATAGTTACTGCCCGGCAAGACCGGGACGTTCTGGAGCACGCCCTTGTTGTTGCCGGTCCCGGCCTGTTGCCGAGTAAGCATGAGGCACGGCGGGCTGGAATGTCCCTGGCCTGGTTCGCGTCGTGCCGGAGCGTAGCTGCGGGCCTCAACCGTCCATGCGGTCGGTGTTGAGTCGTTGTCCCACTGGGAGAAATCAGGGTTGCTCAGCAGGTTAGCCGAGGCATAGGAGCCAAGCAAGAACAGAGCTGCGCCAGCAAGGAAGCGCATGGTCTTCTCCCGGTTGTCACTGCTGGGCACTTGACTGACCTTCACAGGCGATCTTGGTAACCCGAATCCGGGTCAGGCCTTGACGGTGGCCTTTGCGACGGCGGTAGTTCTCGCGGCGGATGAACTTGAACGTCGTGACCTTGTCTGCCTTGATGTGGTCCAGAACCTCGGCCTCGACGCAGGCATCGGTCACTCTCGGCCGACCGAGCTTCACGTCGGACCCGGTGTTGACGAGCAGGACGTCATCGAACGTCAGACTCGTTCCCGGCTCGTCCGGGAGCAGCGGCACGGTGACGGTCTCACCTTCGTGGACCATGTACTGCATGCCGCGGATTCTCACCACTGCGTACATCACTCACCTCCCAATGGCCCGGGCTGAGCCGGCGCCGGCCGACTCGAAGTCGGACGGGGCGCAGCCTGGGGCCGTGCCCGCTGGGCCGAAAGCAGAACCAGCCCCAGAGAAGTAATCGCGAAAGCGATTGCCAGCCCGGTCGTTACCTTGGCCATGAACGGCGCAGCGCCGCCGCCTCCGAAAATCGACTCGCCGCCGCCGAGGATGGTGGCCATGCCACCTTTTTGCGGCTGCTGCATCAGCACGACAAGGACAAGGACGACCGAGACGAGCAGGTGAAAGAAAATCAGTATTCCATACACGAGGTGTTTCTCCTTTGAGTGTCAAGATTAACCCGGCCACGAACAAAGTCAAGGCCTGCGGGCGGTCCGCGTCCGACCGCCAACCCGGTCAGGCGGGTAGCACCGGGACCAGCGCGAGGAAAGAACCAAGGTCGAGGCTGGCGCCGCCGACCAGTGCGCCGTCGACGTCCGGACGGGCCAGGATGTCGGCAATGTTGTCCGGCTTGACGCTGCCGCCGTAGATTATCCGTGTCTGCGCGGCATAGCCTTCGGAGAAACGTTCGGCCAGCCACTGCCGGATGAAAGCGTGAACTTCCTGAGCCTGGTCCGACGTGGCACTGCGGCCCGTGCCGATTGCCCAGACCGGTTCGTAGGCAACAACCAGCGGTATCTCGGCCGAACCCATCAGCGCAGTATCGAGCTGGGCCCGGATGATCGACAAGGTGTAACCCGCCTCACGCTCGACGAGCGACTCGCCGCAGCAGAGCACGGGCACGAGCCCGCATCGGACCGCGGCCGCGACCTTCCGGCAGCAGGTCTCGTCGGTTTCGCCGAACAGCGCCCGGCGTTCAGAATGCCCGACCAGTACGTACCGGCAGCCCAGGTCGGCAAGGAACCGGCCCGAGACCTCGCCGGTGAACGCACCCGAATCCTCCCAGTGCAGGTTCTGGCCTCCCCAGTTGACCGGCGTCCCGGCCAGCTCACGGGCGACCGCGGGCAGCGCGGTGAAGGGCGGAAACAGGACTAGCTCAGGGCCGGCAGCAACGCCGATTCGGGTTTTCAATTCCCGGCAGAACTGCGCTGCCTCGGTCGCGGTCTTGTTCATCTTCCAGTTGCCGGCAATCATGACTCGGCGTTCGCGGTTCATCGGCTGACGCTCCTCGCTCGTCGCTATCCTGGGCCCACGCTGCTACTTGTCGGCCAGCGCCGCGATGCCGGGCAGGTTCTTGCCTTCGAGAAACTTCAGGCATGCGCTGCCCCCGGTCGAAACGTGGCTTACCCGGTCGCTGAGCCCGAACCGGGCCAAGGCGGCAACCGTATCGCCGCCGCCGACAACCGTCGTCGCACCGCGGCCGGTCGCCTCAGCTATTGCCTGGGCAACGGCTCGTGTGCCCTGGGAGAATGCCTCGCGCTCGAATACGCCCATCGGTCCGGCCCAGACCACGGTTCGGGCCTGCGCCAGTACGCTGCTGAACCGGACAATCGTCTTCGGCCCGATGTCCAGCCCCATCGCGGTCTCCGGTATCAGCTCGACCGGCACCACGCGCGCTCCGGCCTCGTCGTCGGGCGCCGACGCTGCGACCACGTCGGCCGGCAGCACGAGCTTGGGCGAATCACCCAGTTTCCTGATGGTCGGGGATAGCTCTGGTTCGCAGAGCGACCGACCGATGGAGAAACCGAGCGAGGCGATGAAACCGAACGCGGTCCCGCCGCCGAGCAGCAGTCGGTCCACCTGGGTCAGCAGGTTCTCGATGACGCCGGCCTTGTCCGAGACTTTGGCTCCGCCAATGACCGCGACATAGGGCGGGACCGGAGATTCGGTTACCTGACTCAGGTAGGTGATTTCTTTCTCCATCAGCAACCCGGCCGCGGGCTGTTTGAACAGACCGGGCAACGCCGCAATCGAAGCATGGGCCCGGTGGGCCGCACCGAAGGCGTCGTTGACATAAAGGTCGGCAAGGTCGGCAAGCTGGGAGGCGAAGTAGGGGTCGTTGGCGGTTTCGCCCGGGTGAAACCGCAGGTTCTCCAGAAGCACAACCGAGCCGGGCGTGGCCCGGCTGACAAGGATTCGGGCTTCGGAGCCGACGCAGCTCGGGGCAAACGCCACCGGCCGGCCGAGCAGCTCGCCCAGATGCCGGGCCACCGTTCTCAGGCTGTACCGGTAGTCGGCCTTGCCTTTGGCCTTGCCCAGATGGGAGGCGAGTACTACGACCGCACCGTGGTCGACAAGATGCTGTATCGTCGGCAGGGCGGCGCGAATCCGGGTATCGTCCTGAATCTCAAGCGTGTCAGGGGCGAGCGGGACGTTGAAGTCAACCCGGACAAAGACGCGCTGGTTCTGGACCGAAAGGTCCCGGACCGTGAGCTTCTTCATTTCCTACAGCCGTTCGGCAATGTAAGCGGCGAGTTCGACCAGGCGACAGGCATAGCCGTACTCGTTGTCGTACCAGGCAAATACCTTGACCAGCGTCCCATCAACGACCGTGGTCAGACCGGCATCGACGATGGCCGAGTGCGGGTTGCCGACCAGGTCGACCGAGACGAGCGGCGTGGTCTGGTACTCAAGGATGCCCTTGAGCGGCCCCTCGGCCGCGGCCCGGAACGCGGCATTGACTTCATCCGTTTTCGTCGGCTTCTCTACCGTACAGGAGAAGTCAATCATCGACACGTCCGGCGTCGGGACCCGAATCGCGACGCCATCAATCTTGCCCGCCAGTTCCGGAAAGATCACGCCGATGAGCTTGGCTGCGCCGGTCGAGGTCGGAATCATCGACATGGCCGCAGCCCGGGCCCGGCGCAGGTCCTTATGCGGCTGGTCCAGGATGCGCTGGTCGTTGGTGTAAGCATGGACCGTTGTCATGTAACCCTGCCTGATGCGGAAGCGGTCGTGCAGGACCTTGGCAACCGGCACGATGCAGTTGGTCGTGCACGAGGCGTTCGAGACGATGTGGTCGTTCGCCGGGTCGTAGGTTGTGTGGTTGACGCCGATGACCAGAGACTTGATCGGCTTCTCGCCGCTCTTGGGCGGAGCCGAGATAATGACCTTCTTTGCACCCGCGGCCAGATGCCCCGCGGTCTTCTCGTAAGCCGTGAACAGGCCGGTCGACTCGATGACAACATCCACGCCCAGTGCTTTCCACGGCAGCTCGGCCGGTTCCTTGACGGTCAGCACACGGACCGCCCGGCCGGCAATGACTAGCGTGTCGGCGGTCGCGGTGACGTCGTCGAAACGACCGTGCACCGAGTCATACTTGAGCAGGTGTGCCAGGGTCGGCCCGGTGGCAACATCATTGACTGCCGCGATTTCAATCTGGGGGTGACGGGCAGCGATGCGCGTTACCAGTCGGCCGATTCGGCCAAAGCCGTTGATTCCGATTCTAGTGGACAATATGCCTCCAGGGTTTGTCTCTAAGGATAGTTGACCACTGGCCGGAGTCAAGACCGGGCATCGACTTGTCCAGTTGACTTCTGTTTCCGGCTCGCTATCCTTAGTCATTCAGGGGCCGTCGTCGGTCCCGCACTACTGCCCGAGTGTACCCGGCAACGGCGGTCGCTCGCCTGCCGCGGCCGCGCGTGCTGCGATGCAGCCCGGAATCAAGAATAGCCGTTGCGATAAGCTAAGACCGATAAACACTTATTGCAGGAGGCATCATGCTACCGAAATTCAGCAATGAGCCGTATCTCGACTTCTCAAAGCCCGAAAACCAGCAGCCGATGCTTGCGGCCATCGCCGAGCGCAAGGCCCAGGCCGACCGCGTCTGGGACTTAAGCATCGGCGGCAAGCAGCTCAAGGCGAAAGAGCAGTTCAAGTCATTCAACCCCTCGGACAAGACCTCAGTCGGCACGTTCCAGAAGGCGACGGTCAAGGAAGCCGAACTGGCAATGAAGGCCGCGCTCAAGGCATTCGAGACCTGGCGGTTCATGCCGGCCATCGAGCGGGCATCCATCTTCCTGCGCGCGTCGCGCATCATGAAGCAGCGCCGGTTTGACTTCGACGCCGCCATGATTCTCGAAGAGGGCAAGAACTGGCTTGAGGCCGACGCCGACTTCGCCGAGGCGGTTGACTTCCTTGAGTTCTACGCCCGCGAGGCAATCCGCTACGACCAGCCCTGCGGCGTGACGCCCTTTCCCGGAGAAAATCAGGAAGTCCGCTATATCCCGCTCGGCGTGGGTGTAGTCATCCCGCCGTGGAACTTCCCCTGTGCCATCATGGCCGGCATGACGACCGCGGCCGCGGTCACCGGCAACACCGTAGTCTTGAAGCCCTCGTCGGACGCGCCGCTGCTTGCGGCTTTGTTTGTCGAGGTGCTCGAAGAAGCCGGCCTGCCCGAGGGCGTCGTGAACCTGCTGACCGGCCCGGGTGGCGCGGTCGGCGACTACTTGGTCGAGCATCCCAAGACCCGGTTCATCTCCTTCACCGGCTCCAAAGCGGTCGGTCTGGGCATTGTCGAGAAAGCGGCCCGAACCCAGAAAGGCCAAATCTGGATCAAGCGGGTCGTGGCTGAGATGGGCGGCAAAGACTGCATCATCGTCGACTCCGAAGCCAACCTCGCTGAGGCGGTCGAAGGCACGGCCGTATCCGCGTTCGGGTTCCAGGGCCAGAAGTGCTCGGCCTGCTCCCGGGTCATTGTTGACGCCCGGGTCTACGACGAGTTCCTCGCCCGGCTTGTCGAGCGCGTGAAGAAGATAACCATCGGTCCGGTCGAAGACCAGAAGAACTGGCTCGGCCCGGTCATCAACCAGAAGGCATTTGACTCGATCATGGCGTACATCGCGGTCGGGAAAACCGAAGGCCGGCTGGTTGCGGGCGGCAAGCGCGGCCCGGACTCAGGCTACTTCATTCAGCCGACCGTTGTTGCCGACGTGAAGCGCTCGGCCCGCATCGCCCAGGAGGAAATCTTCGGCCCGGTGCTGGCGGTTATCAGGGCCAGGAACTACCCTGACGCCCTGGACATTGCCAACGGCACCGAGTACGGCCTGACCGGCGCGGTCTTCACGAGGAATCGAGAAAAGATTCTTCGTGCCAAGCAGGAGTTCATGGTCGGGAACATGTACATCAACCGCAAGTGCACCGGTGCGCTGGTCGACGTGCAGCCGTTCGGCGGGTTCAACATGTCCGGGACCGACTCCAAGGCCGGCGGCCGCGACTACCTGCTGCTCTTCCTCCAGGCCAAGTCGATGACCGAGCGGTTCTAGGCAGAATAGGTCGCACAGGACACATAGGACCTATTCATGACCAGAAGACGGATCATCATCGTCGGTGCGGTCGGCATGGACTACCATGTCTTCAACACCTATTTCCGCGACAGGAACGAGTACGAGGTCGTCGGATTCACCATGGCCGCGGAGCAGAACCTGGGCACGACCGGCGGCCTTAGACCCTACCCGCCGGGCCTTGCCGGCAGGCTCTACCCCGACGGCATTCCGACATACTTCGAGCACGAGCTGCCCAGACTGATACCGGAACTGAAGGTCGACGAGGTAGTCTTTGCCTACTCCGACGTCTCCCACGTCTACCTGATGAACCTCGCGTCCCGGGCGCTTGTGGCCGGAGCCGACTTCAGGCTCATCTCACCTCGGAATGTCCAGCTCCAGGCAGACAAGCCGGTTGTCGCGGTCTGTGCGGTGCGCACCGGGTGCGGCAAATCCCAGACCTCGCGCCGGGTGTACCAGATACTGAAGTCCCAAGGTCTCTCGACCGTCGCGGTGCGCGAGCCGATGCCCTACGGCGACCTTGAGAAACAGGTCTGGCAGCGCTTCGCCACCTACGACGACTTGGACAAGGCAAACGCGACCATCGAAGAGCGTGAAGAGTACGAACCGTACATCGAAGAAGGGATGGTCATCTATGCCGGCTGCGACTACGCGGAGATACTCAAGCACGCCGAGGCCGAAGCCGATGTCATTGTCTGGGACGGCGGCAACAACGAAATCGCCTTCTTCAAGCCCGACCTGCTCATCGTCATCGCCGACCCGCTGCGGCCCGGGCATGAGCTGCGCTACCATCCCGGCGAAGTCAACCTGCGCTCGGCCGACGTCGTGGTTATTAACAAGGAGGACAGCGCCAAGCCCTCGGACATCGAGAAGGTGCGGCAGAACGTGAAGGCCGTCAATCCAGGGGCGGTCATCATCGATGCCGACTCTCCCCTCGAAGTGGCTGACCCGGCTGCCATCAAGGGCCGGCGCGTGCTCGTGGTTGAGGATGGGCCGACCGTGACTCACGGCGGCATGGGTTATGGCGCAGGCAAGCTCGCGGCCCAGCAGTTCGGGGCCAAGGAAATGGTTGACCCGCGGCCGTACGTCACCGGCTCGCTCGCCAAGGCGATGGAAGAGTTCAAGCAGCTTCAGAGAGTCCTGCCGGCCATGGGCTACTCTGCGGCCCAGCTCAAGGAGCTCGAAGACGCGGTCAACAAGGCCGACTGCGACCTCGTGCTTTCGGGCACGCCGATTGACCTGTCTCGCATCATCAAGGTCAACAAACCCGTGGTGCGCGTCAAGTACCGGCTGCAGGAGAAGTCAAAGCCGGACCTGGAAGAGCTCATCACTGCGATGCTGAAAAAGAGAGGGTAGCCCGGCAGAGGCTAGCCTGCAGCCGCGCATGGTCCTGCTGTTCATGGTGGCCGCCCGGTCGACATGCCGAGCTGCCCTTCCCCTGTCATTCCGACCGCAGCGAGGAATCGTCGGCGTCTTCCCCCCGACGACCCCTCGACCGATTCCGAGCGACAAGAAGCATGCGTCCGGAGTAACCTTGCACTACTGTCATTCCGAAGGAGTCAGACGACTGAGGAATCGTCGGAGGAGCGTCGCCCCGCTTTGAGTGCCTTGTGGTGAAAGCAAGGGGCGTTCGAGGCGACGGAGCCGCGGGCGCATGCCTCGCGCTTGCGTTGTTCTAGCGTTGTGATAACCTCAACTCTCTGCCATGACGCGCTGCCACCAGTACTACGTCTACATTCTGGCCAACCGGGCTGGAACGGTCTATACGGGTGTTACCAACGACCTTGCCCGGCGCGTCTACCAGCACAAACATCGTCTGATCCCAGGATTCACGTGCCGCTACAACATCGACCGTCTCGTCTACTTCGAGTGCTGCAGCGACGTACATGCGGCAATCGCCCGCGAGAAGCAAATCAAGGGCTGGCGTCGGTCCAAGAAGGTCGAGCTAGTAGACTCGTTCAATCCGGGCTGGCAGGACTTGGGCAGCGAATGGGTATGAACGCCCGGACCGGCATTCGACGATTCCTCGCAGGGCGTCGGACGCCCCACTCGGAATGACACCAGACGACCGAACCCTTCGGCGCTGGCGCGTCGCGCTGACCGTCTTCTCCTGGCTCTTCATCATTCAGTCCGGGGTCGGCTTCATCTCAAGCCTTCTGTCCATCCCGCTGCTCGCGACCTTCCGACCCGAGAGTCTGGCGGCGCAGCTTGGTCCGTTTCTCTCCGGCGCGAACTTCGCCGCCATCGACGCACTCTATGCCAACCTGCGCACGCTCAACCTGGCGCAGGTGCTGCTCAGTGCCGGGGTGCTCGCCGGCGCAATCGGCCTGCTCCTCAGGCACCGCTGGGGATGGTATCTCACTGTGGTTCTGAATGCGCTTCAGGCCATCGCTGCCGTGGCCTTTGGCCCGCCGGTGCTCGGGCAGGTCTTGAGCGTTGTTGACCCGGCCATGGCCACCAGATTCAGTTGGGTCATCGCCATACTCATCGCCCTGATTCCGACCTGGCTCGTCGTCTTCCTGATGCTCAAGCCGATCGTCGACCAGTTTGAGCATCCGGCCCGAGACGCCGCGACTGCAGCCCAGTAAATCCAGCCTGCGGGCGACACGCGAACCTCGGCCGTGACCTGACGCCCGCTTCCAGAACCGGCTCGGCTCATGCTCTCGGCACCGACCTTTGGCTCGCTTGCGACACTGACGGCCAAACCGGCTCAACCTGCGCCGTGCCCTCTGGTTTCTTCCCTGGAGACAAGACCGCTGATGGCTTCGGCCTCTTGCCCGGCAACTCACCTGCCTTGCCAGCCGCAGCACTACCTGTAGTCGAAGCCGCAGCCCGAATTGCAGCCGCAAGTGGCAGCGGGAACGACTCCGGGAATCACTCCCCCCACCAGAACCGAAGCCGGACTGCGGACGTGGTTGGTTGACCCAACCTACGTAGGTACGCACCTTGGACTGCACAGGACAGGACCAGCTTCGAGTGTCGCTTCCAGCGAGACGGGCGCCATGGTGCGACTATCTCGCCAAGTTCAACTCCGCCCGTTGTTCCTGTGTGGCAGAGTGACATGCCATTGCGACCAGACACTCTCATCTCGTCCGTCCGTCCGTCTTGACTCGGCAAGCCCGCTGCTGATAATCTGGCCTTGCATCGTAAGGCACCCTTCTCCTCGGCTGTTGGTCAAGACAACCCACGGATTGTGGCGCGTGCTGCTCTTGCGACAACTGTTTTAGCCATCCTGTTCCTCGTCGCTTGTGACGCCGCGCCCAAGTGCGAGCTGCACGTGGCAATCCGCGAGTGGCAGGCGTACGACTGCGGAGCTGCGGACATTGATGGCGACGGCGTTGACGAACTGCTCACTGTTGACGAGGCGAATCTCAGCGCACGGAATCTGGACCTGTCGTTTGACTGGCAGACACGGTCGCCAGTCCCCGATGGTGCCAGATGCCACCTCTTCCTCGGGAATGCGGACACCTGCGGCAATCAGCGCTACGTACTGGCGGTTTCGGTCGCTGAGTCGCTTGTCATCTGCATGGATAAGAAGCACGTGGTCCTGCTATCGCGGCCCCGTCCTTCCGGCCTGTCTGTCGATTGGGACGCCGGTTTCGATGGTGCTGATTTCGCCGACCTCAACGGCGACGGGGACAAGGACCTGATTGTCGCCGTCGGGTCTGGCTACGCCTGGCCATGGACCGGAAGGGCGCTGTACGCTGTCGACTGCAAGAATGGGCGAATCATGTGGCGATACGGTCTGGGCCCGGTCGCACGCGGACCAGTGACCGCCGACCTGGACCGAGACGGGTGGCCGGAGGTTCTTGTCGGAACGGGCGCCGTCGGGAATGGGTGCTTCGAGAACGGGACTGCTGACACCTGCGCCTACGTCATCTGTCTAGACAGGTTCGGCCAGCGACGCTGGCTGGCGCCACTCCGCTCAGGCGTTGGGTCGTGGACCGAAGTCGAGGTTGCGGACTTGACCGGCGACGGGAGCCTCGATGTTCTCGCCGTCGAGGGTAGCTGTTTATCGGACACGACGACGGGACGCATCATTCTGTTGAGCCCGGACGACGGCACTGTGCTGAGGCAGGAACCAGTGGGCGGAATCAGGGAGTGTCGTGTCGTCGCTGATCTGGATGCTGATGGTGACGCGGAGATAGTCACGATGACTCGAACCGGGGCAATCGAAGTCCGCGACCATCGGTTGAAGACCATCCAGACGTCTACCATTGTCGCCGGTATCGACCGGGTTGGAGCGTGTGACCATCTCTTAGGAACTGCCAAGAGGCAAATCGTGGTTGTGACCCAGGCGGGTACCCTGGAGGTGCTCGACGACAAACTGCGTACGCTCGCTGCGCTTGACTTCTCCAGGGCCGTAGAGGAAGTTCGGCCCGTTCACATCGGCAAAGGCAGGCCAATGGGCCTGCTCGTTGCCACCGCACCGTACACACGTGGAAGCCACCAGCCCAACTGGGTCCTGCTACACCTGTCAGTTCTACCTCAGCCCTTCCCATGGGCCGTTGTCAGCGGAGTGCTCGCCCTGCTCCTTGTTGCCGGTATGGTTAGTCTCGTGTACACGCAGGGGCAGCACCGCCGACAAATGCGCGGGCTGACGGGCGGGCTCGTGCAGAAGGCCGGAGTAGTCGAACTGGACCGGAAAGGACGGGTGCTCTCGGCGAATTACTACGCCCGGCAGCTCCTTGGTCTTGAGGGCGACTGGGAGAGGCAGGTGCTTGTGCACACCCTGACCGCCCCGGAGTTCTCGCCTCTGCGCGAGGCGCTGCAGCGAATCATCGCAGGTGCGGAACAGGAGGTGACGTTCGAGCTGCCACTGCCCGTTGATGGGGAGTGCGTACTTTCAGAGCGAGAGTCGCACGCGTGCGATTCGGAGGGATCTTTCTGAGCCTTGAAGACCTGTCCGCGGCCGAGTACGCCCGCCGCGTGTCAGCCTGGGGTCCGGTCGCTCAACGCCTTGCGCACGGCATCAAGACTCCGCTCAGCACCATCAGACTCAAGGCGCAGCAGATGGAGGAAGAAGGCGTGGCCGAGGCGGCCACGATTCAGCAGGAGGCGGACCGGCTGAGCCGGATGACCGATGGATTCATGCGCCTGGCGAGCTTTGAGCCGCTCAGCCTTGCCGAGGAGGACCTGAACGAGGTCATCCAGCGGGTCGTCGGCGAGCAGGGGATCGGGCTTGTCGAAGGGCTTGAGTTGAAATTGGATTTGGCGTCAGACCTCCCGAAGATACGGATTGACGAAGAACAGGTCGTCCGTGCTCTGGCCAACCTGGTCAACAACGCCCTTGCGGCAATGGCTGACAGAGGAGTCTTGACGATTCGGACCCGAATGCTGCGAAGCGGCGAGCCTTCAGCGGCGGGTGGTGAGCGGCTGGTAGTTGAGGTATCTGACACCGGCCCCGGCATACCGGAGGAGTACCGCGCCAAGCTCTTCCAGCCATTCTTCACAAGGAAACCCGGTGGCACAGGCCTTGGGCTGACCATCGTGAAGAAGACGGTTGAAGACCACGGTGGGACAATAGAGGTCGAGAGCGAAGCCGGCAAGGGGACGACTTTCCGAATCTTCCTGCCGGTGGCACGTGACTCTGGCACGATGGGTGCATAGCATGACCAGCACCGTGAGAAAGTCACTTGTCTACGTCGTTGATGACGACGCACGCCTTGCCGAGGTGCTGCGCGACATGCTGGCCAAGGCGGGTCATGAGACGACGGTGCTGCTTGACGGCAGAAGCGCGGTTGCCGCGGTGACGCAGCACCGCCCCGACGCGATGCTGCTGGACTTGATGCTGCCCGACATCGACGGCATCGAGGTTATCAAGCAGGTACATGCGGTCGCACCAGGGTTGCCTATCGTGATGCTTTCGGGACAGGGCAGCATCAAAGCCGCACTTGAGGCAACGCGGCTGGGCGCGTACGACTTCCTGGAGAAGCCGCCTGACGCGAACCGCATCCGGCTGACCATTGCCAATGCGCTGGAGCGAGGCAGGCTTGAACGAAGGGTCGGCAGGTTGCAGGGCGAGCTGGCAGGTCGCTACCAGATGGTTGGCACCTCGCCGGCGCTGCAGCGAGTCAAGGACCCCGTTGCCCGCGCCGCTCCGACCAGCGCGAGCGTACTCATTACCGGTGAGAGCGGCGTGGGCAAGGAACTGGTAGCGCGGGCCCTGCACGCTCAGAGCCAGCGTGCGAACGAGGCTTTCGTGGCCCTGAACTGCGCCGCGATACCACGAGAGCTCGTAGAGAGCGAGCTGTTCGGACACGAGAAAGGCGCTTTCACCGGCGCGGTCGCCGGGCGCAAGGGAAAGCTGGAAGAAGCAGACAATGGTACGGTCTTTCTCGACGAGATTGGTGACATGCCGCTTCCAGCGCAGGCCAAGCTGCTCAGGTTTCTGGAAGAAGCGGAAATCCAGCGGGTCGGGAGTTCTGCCACGGTCCAGCTCGACGTGCGGGTGATCGCCGCGACGAACAAGAACCTGCCCGAGCACGTCCGACGGGGAGCGTTCAGGGAGGACCTGTATCACCGGCTCAACGTGGTTGAGATTCCGGTTCCACCCCTTAGGGAAAGGAAGGAGGACATCGAACCGCTGGTGGCGGCCTTTCTCGACCACTACTGCCGAAGGCACAACCGGCTGATGGAGTTCGCACCAGGCTGCATGGCTGTGCTCAAGGCTCATGACTGGCCGGGTAACGTACGAGAGTTGAGGAACCTGGTCGAGCGGGTCGTGGTGCTTGCAGCGGCAAGCCCGGTCGAGCCGGACGAACTCAGCACCTTCATTACCTCGTCCGTTGTTGCCGGTCAGCAGGGTGACGGTACGCTCAAAGCCGCGTATGAGAAGGCCGAACGCGAAGCTGTGGAACATGCCCTTGCTGCTTCAGGCGGCGTTATGAACCGAGCCGCCCGCCTCCTTGGCGTCGAACGCACCACCCTCTACCGGCTTATCAAGAAACACAACCTCCGCCCGACCGAAGAGCCCGCAGTCTAATCCCACCAGCCGGCCGTTGCTGCTCAGCAACCTACGTTGCAGTCCTGCAACAGCCAGACGCCGCTTCCCTTCAGACTTCGGCCCAACTCGCCCTGGCACGCCATGTGCTCTTCAGCGACCCGATGCTACACAACAACCAAGAGCAAGCATCACGGCGGCACCGAGCCGGGCTGCCTAACGGAGGTGCATCGGCAGAATCGGTTTCTCCCTTAGAGAGCAGGAGAAACTCAGTCCCGCGTAAGCTCTCACAAGGAGGAAAGGAATGAAGCTCCACACGTACGCTGCGGCGACCGCCGGAATCCTGTTGCTGCTTGTCCTGCAGACCCCGGCAAGCGCATGGTGGTTCCGATGGGACAACGGCGTCAACGCCAATGAACAGTGCTATGGCGTGGCGATTGACCCGCAGGGTGACGTTGTTGCCGCGGGTTACTACAATCCATATGGGAACAATGTGCTGCGTGTTGCGAAGTATGCCCATCTGGATGGAAGCGTGATCTGGGCCAGCACATGGGACCCAGGGCTGGGAAGCGATGCTAGCGATGTGGCGACAGACAGCCAAGGTAACATCTACGTCTGTGGCTCGTACTTTGACACCGACCACGACTGGGTAGTGGTCAAGTATGACCCGGATGGGACGGAACTCGCACGGGACTATTTTGACAGCGGGAACGGCGATGACGATGCGGCCGGTGTCGCTACGGACCCATTGGGCAACGTCATCGTTGTTGGCTGGTGCAAAAACTCAAGCGGCAACAACGTCTGGCGGGTCGTCAAGTACAGCCCCAGTTTCGACACGCTGTGGACACTGACCTGGGATTCCGGTCTGGGCAGCGATGCACAGGGTGTGGCGACTGACAACTTGGGCTGCGTCTACGTATGTGGTTCCTATTTCAATCCGGGTACCGGTGACCACGACTGGAAGGTCATGAAGTACGCCTCTGACGGCGGAGTGCTCCGGGACCCGAGCTTCGATGAACAGTTCCAGGCAGGTGAAGCCGACGCCAACGGCATTGCTGTTGGACGGGGATATTGCACCGTGGTCGGGACCTCCACTGCATCCGGCACTCTTCGTGACTGGCAGGTATGGCATTATGACGCTGAGGATCTGTCCGTTGCCGACAAAATCGCACCGTCTCGCCCGGCTAGGATGTCGGACATTAGCTGCGTTCCTAACCCGTGCAGAGGCGTTACCCGGATAGCCTGCACACTACCTGGCAAAGCCAAGATGTCAGCAGGGGTCTACGATGAACAGGGGGCACAGATGCGCGTCCTGTTCGATGGCGCACTTCAGACACACGGGGCGGCCGCAGTTACATGGGACGGATGCGACAACAAGGGGCAGATGGTCAGTCCCGGGACGTACTTCATCCGACTGTCAACCGAAGACGGCCGGGAGGCAACCGCAGTGGTTACCGTAGTCCGCTAGTCCGCACCGGACTCCAAGAGCGGCGGGGTTCTCCCCGCCGCTTCTCGCGGTGGTTAACGGTTCGGTGGCCAGTACACACAATCACTCATGCCCACCACGGAAACCAGGGCGCGGGGCCTGAAATCAGCACGGCTGCGGCGTAACCACGCAGTGACCGCCAAGAAAGCGGCGTCGAGTGTTGTCGCGGGGCAGGTTGCTCAGCGCTTTCGCCGGGCCGCGGACGCAAGCAGCCGTTCGTCGCGTTCCTGAGCCCGGCGTTTCAGGTCCTCGCGGCGGTCGACAAGCTTCTTGCCGCGACAGATACCGAGTTCGACTTTGGCCCAGCCCCGGGCACTGAAGTAGAGCTTCAGGGGAATCAAGGTGTACCCGCGCAGGGTCACCCGGCCGAACAGACGTCTGATTTCGTCGCGGTGGAGCAGCAGGCGACGGCGCCGGTTCGGCTCCGGATTGAAGATGTTGCCGTGTGAGTAGGGCGCTATCGTCACGCCGTGGAGGTAGACCTGGCCCTGGTCAACCGTGGCGTAGCCTTCGTCGAGTGAGACGTTGCCGGCGCGGATGGACTTGACCTCAGTGCCGGTCAGCTCGATGCCGGATTCAAGCCGCTCCAGGACTGCGTAATCCCGGAGCGCTTTGCGGTTGGTTGCGACCGGCTTCACCCGGCCATTATACGACACACTGCAGAATGGTCAACGCCACCGAGCTTGATATCGGGTGCATTGGGCATATGATTACCGGCATGACTCTCGGCCGGAGTCTTTCCGTGCTCGTGCTTGCCTTTGCTGCCGGCCAGGCTGCCACGGTCAGCGGTTTTGTGCGCGACGCAGCCAACGGCGAGCCGCTTTCCTACGTGTCGGTCTTTCTGAAGGACCGCAGCGCAGGCACGGCCACGGACAAGACCGGCTACTATGTGCTGAGCGGTCTGCCCGCAGGCGAGCAGACCGTTGTCTTCTCGATTGTTGGTTACAGGGAACTGGAGCAGGTCGTCAGCCTCAAGCCCGACCGACCGGCCCGGCTCGACGCACGACTCGCGGTTGAGGTCATACCGGTGAAGGGTGTAACTGCGTCGGCTGAGCGACAGCGGTTCAGGCGCGAGGTGGACATCGGGGTGAAGCGGCTGGATATCCGCGACCTGAAGATTGCACCCGGGTTCATCGAGCAGGACCTGTTCCGGTCCCTGCAGATGCTGCCCGGTGTGATGTCACTCTCCGACTTTGCCAGCGCCCTGTATGTACGCGGCGGCTCGCCGGACCAGAACCTAGTGCTGCTTGACGGCGTGCCGGTGTACAATCCGTACCATCTGGGCGGACTGTTTTCGACCTTCAGCATGGATGCGCTGGCCGGAGCCGAGTTGAAGGCCGGGGCTTTTCCGGCCGAATACGGCGGTGCGGTTTCCTCGGTACTCGACGTCGAGATGAAGCAGGGCAATAGTGAGCGCTATTCCGGCAAGTGGGATGTCAGTCTGCTTACTTCCAAGCTGACGTTTGAGGGCCCGCTGCCCAGAGGTTCGTTCCTCGTGTCGGGCCGCAGGACCTATATCGACGCAGTCACGTGGGTGCTGAACAAACTCATCAACGACTCCCTGAACCAGGTCTACCTGCCCTACTACTTCTATGACCTTGCGGCCAAGGCCAACTTCGACCTGTCCGAGCAGGACCGCGTCACTCTGAGCGGCTACTCCGGCGACGACGTCATTCACATGAACGACTCGGTGACCATGCTTGATTTCCGCTGGGGCAACTACACGCTCGCACTCAAGGAACGGCACATGTTTTCACCCCGGCTGTTGCTGTCCTCGCTGCTGGCCCACGGCCGCAACCGCGTAGGCATGAGCGCTGAGGACCGGTACTTTGGCGACACGAGCCGCGCGGCCCTGCGCATGACCATTCATGACTTCGGGCTGAGGGAAGACCTGACCTGGTTTGCCGACTCAAACCACACGCTCAAAGCGGGCATCGAAGCCAAGTATCTGAACATCGCGAATTACCTCAAGGTTGATACGACGCTGCTGTGGGACATGGGTTCGAAGGCCGGATACTTCGCGGCGCACATCAGTGACAAGTGGCAGCCGAACGAGAAATGGGTGGTGAACCCGGGCGTGCGTGGTGAGTACTTCACCAGCGGCAGTTATCTGCGCGTCTCGCCCCGGCTCTCGGCCAAGTATTTCCTGCGCGCGGACTTTGCCCTCACTGCCGGGCTGGGCCGGTACTACCAGTACCTTTCCATCCCGTTTCCGCGCGACGAGTTCATCGCGAAGCTGCCGGCTGCGTTCTTCCAGCAGTGGATACCGGCCGACTCGCTCTACGCTCCGGTCTGGGCGAACCATGCCTTGGTCGGGGCCGAGAAGTGGTTTTCGTCTGACGTGCAGGTGACGGCCGAAGCCTACTACAAGAACATGGGCAACCTGCTGGAGACCAAGTCTGAGCTGCCCGGCCTGTTCGGCAGCAACGAGGGCGATTCGGTCAAGTTCAACACCGGGACCGGCTGGGCCTCAGGCCTGGAGTTGCTGCTGCGGCGCAAGGGGAGCTGGTTCGGATACGGCCTCGCGGTCACCCGTCGGACCTTTGACTCAACAAGCTTCTTCCCGGTCTTCGACGCACGGCACAACTTCAACGTAGCGTGGAGCGTGGGTTTGGGCCATGGCTGGACCCTGAACCTGCAGTGGCTGCTCAGGACCGGATTTCCCTATACCGGGCCGATTGGCATGTACCAGTTCGTGGAGCCGGAACCGGAGAATCCCTACCAGCGCGAGTACACCTGGAGCGTACTCTACGGTCGGCGCGGCAACTACCGCCTGCCGCCCTATCACCGCCTTGACGTCGGTCTGGACAAGGCCTTCCGGATGTTTCGGATGGACTGCGCGTTCTACATTCAGGTTATCAATGTCTACTTCGCCCGCAACGTGATGTGGTACGACTACCATCCGGACGAGAACGGGCGGCTCGTGCGCGAGCCGTTTTACATCCTGCCGATTGCAGTGCCGAGCATCGGGCTGAGAGGAAGCTTCTAGGGAATGGAAGTCAGAAGGCAGAATCGAGAATGCAGAACGCAGAAAGTCCGGGTTACCCACTGGCTGATTCTCGCTGCGGTATTGCTCGCAGCGGCCTGCGACAGCACGCCGGACGAGTACAAGCCTGAGCCGAACGTCTACTGCCTGTTGCGTCCGGACCGCGACACGACCCGGGTCCTGTGCGGCATGACCCGGAGTTATGAAGACTCGGTTTCAGAGTCTGACGACTGGCAGGGCGTGAGCGGGGCCGTGGTCGAGATTGGTCACAACGGTGAGCGACTGGTCCTGCAGCCGCTGCCCGATTCGGCAGGACGTTACATCACCGATTCACTACTCGTCGTTCCGCGCGACACCTACACGCTGTCCGTGTACTATCCTGAAGGGCAGAAAGTATCGGGTACGACCGTGGTTCCCGATACGTTCACCATCGTATCAATCCAGACCGACACGCAGCGCTGGGAAATTGAACCGGGGGTCTATATGTACGAGTTCTGCGCCCGGGCCCGGTGGAGTGCAAGCCGAGGCGCAAGTGGCTATCTGCTGGCGGCAGAGATACGCTACAGCGGTGCGAGCGAGACCCTGTGCCTGCGTGATGGCCCCTATGTCCCGATGGGGCGCGAGGGTGAGACCTGGTTCGGCGCGTACGTGCCCGACCGCACCGGACAGGATACCCTGTTTCTCGACCGGATGCAGTTCCGAGTGTGGGCCCTAGACCGGAACTACGACGACTACTTCATCATGCGTTGGGGCGGACAGGGGGCGGGCGACAATCTGATGCACCTTGACGGCGCGGTCGGCGTATTCGGCTCGGCCTGCATCGCCGAGACCACGCTGCACTTCACCCCGCCGCATTGACACCCTGGTCGGCCAATCTACAATAGAACCATGACTCACGCTATCCGCGGCGGCGCACTCTCCCTTCTGACTTCTGCCTTCTGCCTTCTTACTTCGTGCTCTTCCCGTTCGTCGAAAGTTACTGTCACCTTCTGGCATGCGATGGGCGGCGAATCGCAGAAGACCTTGAAGGCGATGGTTGACAGCTTCGAGCACAAGCACCCGAACATTCATGTCGAGCTGGTCGGCATGGGCAACTATGATGCGCTGTCGCAGAAGCTGATGGGCGCAGTGGCGGCGAAGAACCCGCCGACCATTGCCCAGCAGTACGAGAACTGGACCGCGCAGCTCCACCACAGCGGCGAGCTGGTCTACCTCGACAGTTTCGTGCACGGGCCGGACGGGCTTGCGCCTGAGGAACTGGCCGACATCTATCCGGCCTTGCTTGCGAACAACTCATGGGACGGCAAGCTGCTCACCCTGCCGTTCAACAAGTCCGTGCCGGTCTACTACTACAACGTGCCGATGTTCCGCTCAGCAGGGTACGAGGAGTTCCCGAAGACCTGGCCTGAGTTCCGCGACGCGGCCCGGAAACTCACCCGGCGCGATGAGAAAGGCAACGTTGAAGTCTGGGGCGCGGCTGGCGGCACCGATATCTGGATATTCGGCTCAATGCTGTTCCAGAAAGGCGGCCGGTTTGTCAGTGAAGAGGATGGCCCGGCTGAGTTCAACAGCCCTCTGGGTGTCGCTGCACTTCAGTTCCAGGTCGACATGGTGCTTCAGGACAAGACCCAGAACACCGATGTCGGCCGGACCCCGATGGACGACTTCCTCGTCGGCCGGATGGCATGCTTGACCGGTAGCTCGACCTGGCGGGCTCCGGTTGTGGACAAGGAGACATTCCAGGTCGGTATGGCGCCGATTCCCATCTGGGACAAACCCGCGGCGATTGTCTACGGCACCAACATCGGTATGTTCCGGCAGGCCAAACCCGAGGAGAAGGCCGCAGCCTGGAAGTTCATCAAGTGGTTCATCAGCCCGGAGCAGCAGGTGCTCTGGTCTCTGGGCACATGGTACGTGCCGATACACCGTTGCTGTCTTGAAGACCCGCGCATCAAGGAACGACTGGACAAGACGCCCGGCCTTCGTGCTGCCTACGGCCAGATGGACTGCGCCGTATTCGAGCCTAGGGGCCTTAAATGGCTGGCCGGGAGAAAGGCCTTGGTCGAGGAGCTCGAACAGGCGATGCTTGGTGCCAAGACCCCAAAGCAGGCCTTGGACGACGCGGCCGCGCGCTACCAGGGAGAGACCAGGTAGAAGGTCAGCGCACCACGAGAACCTTGCGGAACCGACCTGACTCGGGCTTCAGGAAGTAGACCCCGGGCCGGGCCTGTTGCGCCGACCGCCGACTGCCGGTGATATCATACAGGTCGTTCTGGCTGGGGCTGAACAGGGCATCGGTCGACGTCCGGCCTCTGGTTGAACCAGACTCCTTGACTCCAATGCTGTAGACATAGAGCTTGGGTCTGCGACCCGAGTCAAACAGGCCCCAGTAGCGCTGGGTCGGGTCCCAGTTCTTCCACCACTGGTCAAACGCCTCAAAGCAGAAGTATTTCATCGTGTCCTGCTGCCAGAATGACAACTGCTGGAAGAAACTGCATTGATTGCCTTCGTTGGCCCAGACTCGCTGTTGTGCGCTATCGCTCCACGTTGGCCACCCGGCTTCCTTAATCAGCACTTCCATGCTGTCACCGGCCGCAGAGACGATTCTTTCGTATGTCCGGATGACCCAGGCAACGCCTGAGTCCGGGTTGGTAATGCCGTTGTCAGTCGGGTTCATGATGGGAAACAGGAAGTCGCTGTTGCGCTGGAGCCAGGCAGCGTAGCCCGGCTGCAGGTACTTGGTCCAGTGCTCAGATGTCGTCACCGGTTTGCCGGTCGCAGCACGGACCGTGTCGATCGCCCATCTCAGGTAGTTCGTATCTACCCGGTTGAAGAAGAGCGCCTCATTGCCGACGCAGATTGCATCGGCGTACTGGTGATGCCCAATCGCGAGCTCGATGCCCTGACGGTTGGCCGCGGTATCTGAGTCAATCCAGACGCCCATCACAACATGCTGGAACCCGATGTTGCGAGCAAGGCGCGGAACGACGCAGAGCGAATCGAGCGTGCCGTAGGTGACAAGACCCCGGAAGCCGTGCCGCGCGAGGATTTCGAGGTCGAGTCGGACCAGGCTGTCGTCAATCACCTGGCCGGGCTGCCACGGCTCAGCCGGAGCGTACCCAACCCAGTTCACGATGACCGGATTGGCGTTCAGGCTCAATGGCAGAAGCAGCAGACCGGCTAGAACGAGAACCGTGCATCCATATCCTTTCATGTCTCTATCTCCTTCATTGTGTGACAGCTACCCGTGTCTGCGGGCAAAGCCGGAAGGGCTGTGGCAGTGCCAGCGCATGATGAGGATCGCAGTTCCTGAGTCCTGCCGGTGGAGCACGATATGGGTACCGGGGCGGCCGTCCACAGACGACATCTCAAACGTCGCCATTCGGCCTGACGCACTGCCGCTCAGCTCGCTGCTGTCGGCCAGCGCCTGCTGGTAGAGCGCAGCCACGGCTGGCAGGGAATCAGAAGTCCCGCAGATGAAGGTCGTTGTGGTCGAATGCTCACCCGACTGGACAGAATGAGACACTTCTACCGAACCAGGGTAGGTGAGCGATGCGGGCAGCGTTTCAGGCTCAGCCAGTGTGGCCTGCACGACTGATGGTGTTTTCGGTCCGCCCGGGACGCGGTTCTTGTCACGCCCGCAGCCGGCAGCGACCACGACCAGGGCCAAGAGAGTCAGCATATGATTCATCTCGTTCCTCCTTTGGCTTGACGTCAGCAATAGACCACTGCCATCGATAGATGTTAGGCTGCAGGACGTGGCTGTCAAGTGCGGTCGTTGCTCCAGCCGAGGAGATGGCGGGCAGTCCGCTCCAGGCTGCGGGAAACTCGCTCAGTGGTTTGACTTCGCTCAGATGCAGACCTAGAATATCTTCTCGGGCGGTATCGCCATCCACACGAAAGGACAACGTGAAGACCACAATTCTCAGTCTGACCATGGTGCTTGCGGCCGTCGCCTCAGCCCAGTTGTTTCACGAGGGCAAGTACGCCCTGTTTCCAGGGCCTGAGCCGACCGACCGCGAATCGACTCACCACTTTGACGTCCGGCACTACCGGATCGACCTGAACCTGCCGATGACCTCGGGCGCGATGAACGCCCGGTGCCGGGTCAGGCTGATTCCGCGTCACGACAGCTTCGACACGTTCAGCCTGCATTTCGTCAACCTGGTCTGTGACTCAATCCGACGCGCCGGCAATGTCTGCACTTTCACGACCGGAAGCGGACGACTGCTCGTCACCCTCGACCGCCTGTTCGCCAACGGCGAGACGCTGGCGGTTGATGTATTCTACCGCCGCAACTCAGGCACTACCAACCGCGGCTTCTACTGGTATGCGCGCGGTACTCAGAACATTCCTCATGCCGTGGCGTATTCGGTGACCGAGACTGATGATTCACGCTACTGGTTCCCGTGTTTTGACCAGCCCTGGGACAAGGCCGAGCAGGGGTGTCAAATCAACGTCACGGTCCCGGATTCGATGTCGGCCTGTGCCAATGGTACGCTGGACTCGGTGACCGTCGGCGCGTCGACCAAGACCTACTGGTGGAGCCACCGTTCTCCGATTTCGACTTATCTCATGTGCTTTGCCGCGTCAGTGTTCACCAACTGGCAGGTCTGGTGGGTGCACGACGGCGACTCAATGCCGGTGCGCTACTACGTCTGGCCTGAGGACTCAAGCCTGGCCGCGAACAACTTCTCGCGCATGAGTGACATGCTCACGTTCCTGTCCCAGCCGAACCGCTACGGACTCTACCCGTTCTTTCAAGAGAAATACGGCATGGTTGCGGTCTACCCGTATCCCTGGGGCGGTATGGAGCACCAGACCATGACCACGATTCACCGCCAGTGGGCGCGTTCAGGTTCGGTCAACGGTATCGTACATGAGTTGTCCCATCAGTGGTGGGGCGACATGGTGACGTGTCTTGACTGGCGGAACATCTGGTTGAACGAGGGCTTCGCCACCTATTCGGATGAGCTGTACCAGTACCACTACCAGGGCCGTTCGTCGTTCCTCTCGATGATACGCTCCCGGGCGGACGACTATTTCAGCGAAGAAGCAAGCGACCCGCATCCGATTTACGACCCGCCGGCCGGGCATGAGTTCGACTGGGGCCACTCGTACTGCAAGGGCGCGTGGGTGCAGCACATGCTCCGCTATGTGCTCGGCGACACGAGCTGGGCCGCGCCGGGCATGTTCTTCCGGGTGCTGCGCGCCTACGGTGACAGCCTGCGGTACGGCAACGCCATCACCGAGGACTACCGGCGCATCGCCGAAGGCGTGACCGGCTTGGACCTGGGCTGGTTTTTCAACGAATGGGTCTACCAGCTCGGCTATCCGCGCTACACCATGGGTTGGCAGTCACGGCAGTCGGGCGACAACTGGTCGGTTGTGCTCAACCTGAGCCAGAATAACATGTCCGGTGCGCCGACCTGCTTCCACATGCCGGTCGAGGTCAGAGTGCAGTTCGCCGCGGGCGATACACTGGTTCGGTTCGACGTGACCGCAAACCCGCAGCGCGTTGAGTTCCCGGTTCGGGCGCAGCCGACCGCGGTCGAATTTGACCCGAACGAGTGGCTGCTCGACCAGCATACCGTTACCGTCGGCATCGAGGAGAATCACGGTGTGACGGCGGCGCGGCTGCGGGTTGTCGGCACCAATCCGGCCTGCGGCTCGGTGCGCCTGAACCTCGAACTGCCGGCCTCGGCAGATGTCAGGCTTGAGGTCATAGACCGCGCCGGCCGGCTTGTGCGTACGCTGGTGCGCGGTCCGATGCCGGCCGGACGCTCGGTTGTGGATTGGAGTCTTGCCGATGACCGCGGGGTCGGTCTGGGGCCGGGTGTCTACTTCGTGCGACTGGTTGCCGGCCGCGAGCAGCAGACCGTCAGTCTAGTCCTGCCCTGACGGGGCAGGCTTAGTGTCTTCGGATACAAGGACAAGCTCGATGCCCAGTTCCTTGAGCCGGTCCTTCAGTCCCTGCGTCACTGCGTCGGTTCGGAAGTGACGCCAGCGGGTGAGTTCCTCAGGATAGTCGGCGAGCGCAGCCCGGAAGTTGCGGAAGACGTTTTCGCTCTGAAGTGCCGCGGTCAGGCGTGACTGGAGCGGCAGATTGGCAACGGTGCGGACGAACTCTTCCATCGCCGCGTACCCTTGGCGACCGGATAGAGGCGCGACGCGGACGTAGCGGCCGGGCACGGCCCGGAACTCACCGAGCAACCGGTCCCGATTGTAGCTGAACACGGGTACGACTTCACCGGTCTCAGTGTCGAGATAGTGGGGTATGCCCTCGGCCCGGTTGTCAAGGGCAAAGAGCAGGTCTTTCCTGAGCACCTTCAGTTCACGCACGGGTGATTCTACGCCGTGCCGGGGTAGCGTCAACCGCGGCACACTCAGAATGTTCATCTGCCGGTTGCACGGTGTCGCCGGCGCAGGGGATTGACTCAGCCGCTGGTCGGTCTACGATGTTGCATGGCATGTTCGCGGGCAGTTGTCCGGCCGGCCCAACTGAGGCTGCTGGCGGCCGGCGCGCTCGGTTTTGCCGCTCAGGTCTCGCTGATGCGCGAACTGATGGCGGTGTTTGCCGGCAATGAGCTGACGGTCGGGGTTGTAGTCGCGGTCTGGATTCTGTTCGAGTCGTCAGGTGCTTTGGTCGCGGCCAAAATACCTGATGACCGGGCAGCGGCTCTGGTTGTTCCCTTTGGCATCGGGTCGGCGTTCGCCAGCATGGCTGCAGTTCTCGCTCCAATCCTTGCCCGTCCTGTACTCGGGCTGATTCCGGCCGAGACGTTCAGTCTGCCCCAGGTCGTACTCGTCTCAGCCGCGGTAGCGCTTCTGCCCGCAGGGCTGCATGGAGTTTTGTTTGTCGCCTGTGCTGCCGCACTGGGTCGGGAATCAAGCAGACCGGGAACTGACCTGGGTCGAACCGGACCTGAGGCCCCGGGCACTGCATACGTGCTGGAAGGTCTTGGTACCAGCATTGCCGGACTGGTCATTTCCCTTGTCCTGGTCAGTCGAGCGCCAGCACTGGCGATTGTCGCCGGTGCTGGCGCGCTGCTCGCGTTTGCGCTGGTCGCCGGGCAGCGCCGGTCCATTCCGGTTCTGTTTGGTGCCATGACCATCGGTCTGTGCGGTCTTGTGGCCTACGCTGCGGCGGGAATCGAACGCCGGACAACGGCAATGGCCTGGCCTGGCCAGCAGGTGACTACCGTGGCCAACTCGCCCTACGGCAAGCTCGTCTCCCTGCGCCGGGCTGAGCAGCGGGTTCTGCTCTACAACGGCATGCCGGTCATGAGCGTCCCATCTTCTGACCCGGCGGCAATCGAGGAACTGGTCGGGTTTGGCCTGCTCGCACACCCCCATCCCAAGAGGGTGCTGCTGGTTGGGCCTGCTCTGGGCGGGTACGTTGCTGAGGCGCTCAAGTATCCGGTGGCCGAGGTAACCGTGGTGCAGCTTGATGAGTTCCTAACCCGTGCCGCTGTCAGCGCGGGCAGTAGCCTGGTGAAATCCGAGCTGGCTGACTGTCGGGTCAGGTGTGTGCATGCTGACCCGATGCGGTTCATGGCTACGGACCAAGGGAAGTATGACTGTATTGTCCAGGTCGAGGTGCAGCCGATGAACCTTGCCGCCAGCAGGCTGTTCACGGTTGAGTTCTTCCGGCTGTGTCAGCAGCGGCTGGCTGATGGCGGCGTGTTTGCTGTGGCCGGACCGGGTGATGTTGCCCGGTTGTCGCCCGAACTTGCCGATATCCTGCGTCTGCGGCACCGAACCATGGCCGCAGCGTTTGCGAACGTGCAGGCGCTTTCAGCCGACTGCCCGCTCCTGCTCGGCTCAGCCCGGCAGTTGAGCCTCTCTCCGGAGACGCTCGCGCCGCGACTGCGTCAAGCCGGCGTTCAGAACAACGTTCTTGACGAGGGCTACATCGCAGCCCTGCTCAGTAACTTCCGGTCACAGGCATTGGCACAGGAGTTGAGCCAAGACCGGAGCAGGCGGGTCATCAGCAGTGTGCTTGAGCCACGCGAGCTGTTCTTGAGCATCGTGGGGCAGAATCGACTTGCCTGGCCCGGCTTCGGACGCTGGTATGAGCGCATCGGTCAGATGTCGCCGAGTTGGCTGCTGCTGGCGCTGGTCGTGCTTCTTGGAGTCGGCCTGGCAGGTGCGCGGTTTGGCGACACCCGGTTCCGGCACGGGTTTGCCATAATGATCTCGGGACTTGCCGGTGCATCGGTCGTGACGATGACTGTGTTCGGGTTTCAGGTTCGGTACGGTTCAGCTTACTCGGGTGTCACAATGATGCTGGCCGTATTCATGCTCGGCACGGTCGCCGGGGCTTGGGTCGGCAGGTTGTTTGCCCGCATCGGTATGACCATGCCTTTCATCGCGGCTGAGGTGGTGCTTGTGTCCTGTTGTGTGGTCCAGCCGGCCTTGACCCGGGCAGGAAGTGCGCTGTCGTTCGGCTTCATCGCGCTGCTGGCCGCGGGCTGCCTTGGCCTGCAGTTCGCGATTGCCGGTGCGGTCCGAACGGGCACGGTTGCGGCACGCACGGGCACACTTACCGGCCTTGACCTTGTTGGCGGCTTTGCCGGCGGACTATTGACTGCGCTCTTCTTGCTGCCGGTGTACGGCGTCCTCTGGACCGGCGCGCTGGTCGGGGCAGCCAAGCTGGCAAGCCTGCTCGTGCAGGTCATCCCGAACCGGTCGAATTGACATCAGGGCCGGCTGTTCCTAGAATGGCGCGTGCCTAGACGACTTCTAGTGATTCTTGCGCTCGGGCTGGGCCTGAGCGTGTTTGCCCAGGAGGGCGCGGTTTCGACCGGAATGGCCCCGGGCGCGGGCGTGACGCCTTCTGCCGCCAGCGTGCTTGGACTGGGCGTTTCGCCGGTCGCTTCGCTCGTTGGGGTCGAGAGCCCGATTATTTCCGAAGAGTACGTCCTGATGCCCGGTGACAAACTGATGGTGACGGTGACCGGCTCGGTTACATACTCCTACGACGCCTGGATT
>CBFGIT010000012.1:0-95208 GCA_965648905.1 Caldifarciminota bacterium | reverse complement strand
AAGGCATGCCGACGGTGAACAGCCTGGGCAAGAAGAAGAAGTCGAAAGACGGCGGGTCAGCCGCCTTCTATGCCGGCTACATCTTCGCCTTGAAGGGCGGCAACACGCAGGAGTTCTGGAAGTACGCGATCAACGGCGACTCCTGGACTCAGCTTGAAGACATGCCGCTGGCCGGCCGGTCGGGCAAGAACAAGAAGGTGAAGGGTGGCGGCGACATCACCCGTGCTGCGCTGCCTGCACCTGGACTTGCGGTACCGGTGGACCTGCCGGCGATGAAGGGCAACGGCGTGAACGACTTCTACTTCTACAACACCGGGGAAGTCACGACGCTGGCCCTGCCGCGGGCTGAGCAGAAGGGCGTTATGGCGCTGACCGCTGATGGTCGGCGTGCGTCACTCTCGGTTACGCCCAATCCGCTGGCCACCGGCTTTGCGACCCTTTCGTACAACCTGACCCAGCCGTCTGTGGCCGTGGTGCGCGTGTACGACGCGACCGGCCGGGCGGTGCTGGTGCGGGGACTGGCGTTGAGTCGCACGGGCAGTGTCGGGCTTGACCTGCGAAGGCTTGCGACCGGTGTGTACCTGGTGAAACTCACCACTGAGAACACCAGCGTCACGCACAAGCTCGTCGTCGAGCGCTAGTCCGGCTCTCGTGACATCACTGGGGCGGCCTTCGGGCCGCCCCAGCTCTACTTGTAAAGCCTGGGACGCCAGCGCTCAAACGTTGCGAGATAGACTTCGGCGACCGCGCGGGCCTGAGCCGGATCATGTGCACCATTGACCAGTTCGTCGATGCGTCGGGCTCGCTCATCTGAATCCGGCCCGGTCGAGAGCGCGACTGCTTCGATCTGTCCGAGCCATTGCAGGTAACGCCGCAACCGGTCACCGACAATGCCCGCAGCCTCAAGCTGCCGGACTGCGTCGAGTTTGACTGCGGACAGGTATTCGGCCCGATACGGCAGACCGGGTACGACCGCAGCCACTTCTGAACGCCGCACCCGGCAGAACGACGAAAGCGGCTTCTGGATGTAGGGAACTGCCGCGAGCCCGGGCAGGATATCAAGCTCACCGAGCCGCTCCATCTGCTCGAAGAGCGCGGTCGTCACCCGCGCAATCAGTCTCAGACCCTCAAGCGGAATCACCTCGAGTTTGAGCGCCTGTTCTTCCGCCTGAGCCAGCCTGAGGTCACGCGGCTTGCGCCGTCGGCTGAGCCCCTGGCCCGGCACAGCGCGCGTGGTCCTGAGAATACGCCAGACCCGGTGAGCATAGTCGAACGCGACCTTGCGCACGGCGAGCACCGGCAGCACGCCCAGATTGTCCATCTCCCGATGCACTATCCGGTCAAGTCGGCCCCGCTCAACCCAGGCCTGAGCCTGCTTGCGGATGCGCAACTCGCGCTCCTTTGGGTCAGACGGCTCCTCCCCGGCCAGAATCCGTGCGTGCGTGGTCTTCACATCGTACCGCTCCAGCGCACCTGCGACATGAACCGGCAGTTGCGTTGTCACCTGGCGCACGGCCTTAGCCCCGGCTTCTTCAATCAGAGTCGGCTGCGATGTGTAGCGGTCGAACACGGAGACGATGTCGGTCATGCTCGCCCGGCAGGCACGCAGATACTCCGCTACGAGCGTCACGCCTGGAGCCTTCAGCCTGCCCCGTTCCAGCAAAGAAAGATAAGCCGCAAACCCTCGGCTGCGGCTCATCCGGCGCGCAACCTGTGCCAGACTGAGCCCGGCTCGCTGCCTCAGCTCCCGGAGTCTCAGGCCCAGCTCTTGGACCAGCGTGAAATCCGACTTGGTGACGGGCAAGACAGGTGAATTGTAGCAGGTCTTATACGGAGACACAAGCCTGGAATCGTGCCTAACCTATTTGCCGGCAAGAAGATACCCAGAGCGGTGTGTCCAACCCTCCTGCCTTCCCCAGGCTGTCTGCCACGTCATTGGTCACATCCCTGTCCAATTCGTACTACGCGTGACTTCCAGCACGACGTCTTCGGACATCCCAAGACCGACGTTGTCCGGCATCGTGCCAATGACAATGCGTGCCGTTCTGCGCAGCACATCGTACCGCGCCCTGCGGTGTCCTGACGTCAGTACCTGTCTCTGCACCGGCAGTGCTGCTCGCACCAGCATTGGCAACAGTATGGCACATGCCACGCTGGCGCTCGTTGCATAGAGCATGACGCAGACCCCGATCTCACGACCTGCAGCAGGGAATAGGAACATCCGCTTGGCCCTTGACGCGTCCGTAGACCAACAGCACCCTGGTACACCCAGGGTGCTGTGCATCAGAAACGGACAGAAACGCTAATCCACTTTGACCAGTCGCCTCGATTCAGACCAGGCGCCCGCACTCACACGCACCAGATAGACGCCGGCCTGGACACGCTCGCCCGAGGCGTCACGTCCGTCCCAAACCGCAATCTGCTGACCAGCAGCGAGACAACCACTGTGCAGAGTATGAACGACTCGGCCTGACCGATCGCAGACTTCAACTTGAACCGGCGAACTTTGCGCCAGCGCATAGCGTACCGTGGTTGAGCCAACAAATGGGTTCGGTTGAGTCAACAGCCCCAAGCTCAAGCCGCTCGAATGCTCTTCCTCGAGTCCACCGGCCGGCAGCCAGGTGAGGTCCGGGAAAGGCGCTTGAGGTGGCAGATTCCCGATGGGGAGAGCGTAAACCGAATCCCGCACGAACGGAGCCTGGACCGGGTCGGGTGTCTGGTTGTTGACGCTGTAATAGACTCCGAAGAACGTCGGTTCGCTGACCGTATGGAACGTCGCAGTATCACGCACATACGCCCCCCCCCCCCAATCCGAGACCACAAAAGTCACGATCCCTGCCGTGGTTGCGAACTTGACCGAGTCTATCCGGACAGAATACCTGCCCGTGTACACCATTCCTCTCACCTCGACCTGAGCCAGCGCGGTCGCACAGACCCCTGCTGCCAGAGCGAGGACAACGACGTACTTCATTCACTTTCCTCCGATGATGTTTGCAGGACCGGTTTGCCGAGAACGGGTTGCAGCGTCCTGTAACTGCAACCCCGGGCAGCTTGTGATTCGATGTAAGACCCGGAGCGGCCGGGAATACTCTGACTGGAGAAGGCTGAAGCCGGCAATCGCTCAGCGTTGCCTTCTCTGTTCATGTTAACCGACAACAGGTCAGAGGTCAAGCTACGGCACCTGCCCTAGCGAACTGAGAGTATGAATCTCACAGTTGGACCGGCGCCACCCACGCGGCAGTAGTAGACGCCGGACCGAACCGGTCTACCCGAATGGTCACGGCCGTCCCAGACCACCTCGTTGCCGATAGCATCGAGCTCCCGTACAAGCCGTCCATCGCTGCCGACAATCGAGACACGCTTGGAGACCGGCTCGGTGAGAATCATCTTGACCGGTCCGCCACTAGGGTTAGGCATCACCGTAGGCCGGTTCTCAGGAGTTTGTCTAGACTCCTGGACGCCGGCGATCTCCAGGGCGAAAAGCACTTCGGGTGCGATGCTATCTTCAGCCTGGGGCAAGATGGTATACCATGTATCGAAGACCAAAGGGTCAATGGGCAACGTGGCTGGCATCACCACTTGATACGTGATTACGCACGATGTCGGCTGCTGCTCGAGCTCCGGGAACTGAAACGTGTCCTCTTGACCAGGCTCACCACCCCAGCCCAGGGTCATCTGTTCAATCGGTACGCCGACCATGAACTCCCACCGGACCGCGTCCATCCTGACCGTATAGTCATTGGTCCTGAGGATACCGACAATCCGCACTTGGTCGGGAACCGGAGTTGCAAGACAGGGAGACAACACAAGAAGCAGAAGAACCAAGAATCTGCACATGATTCTCTCCTGGGAAATGCTGTAACTGAGTAACTGCACGATGACAGTATAGCGTAGTGCTCCAGTCTGTCAACCGAACCACCGCCCGGAAATCGACCCGGCTTGACCCGCACGGAGTTGGGGCTAGGATTAGTCCCCGCTGGGGCGCATCGACCGCGTCTCGGTCACTGCCGTCGTGCAATCGAAAGGAAAGACTACGATGATGAACCGCATTCGTCCAATCCTAGGGCTCTGCTTGCTCTCGCTGGTCACTCTGACTGCATGCCGGCGGCCGACGCAAACCAGACTCCTGGTCAGACTCGAGCCGGCGGCGTGGACCCTGGAGAACTTTGTATCGAGCAAGGATCTCTCACGTTCTGCCTGGCTGGCCCGTATCGGTGACTCAATCTGGTACGTAGTGGTTGACGGCCGTCCGGGGCCTGGATATGACGCCGTGCGGAGCGGCGACCCGGTGTTCAGCGATGATGGCCGGGCCATCGGGTACGTCGCCAAAGCCGGCGGACGCATCTTCGCTGTTGTCAACGGCAAAGAGGGGCCGCGCTACGACGACGTCGGCGTTGGCCGACTGCTGAGTCCGGACGGGACCCGGGTCGCGTACGCCGTGCGTAAAGAGACGCAGGCATTGGTTGTGAACAACGGCATTGAAGGTCCGGTATTTGAAGGAATCGGAACCGTCATCCACAGCCCGGACAGCCGGCACATTGCCTATCCGGGCCGCCGCGGAAAGAACTGGTATGTTGTCCTCGACAGTACGATGACCGGGCCGTTCGACGCGGTTACTTCTGGCTCGCTTCAGTTCAGCCCGGACGGCTCACGCTTCGCATTCATCGCCAATGCTCAAGGCCGAACCGCGGTCGTGCTTGACGGCCATCCGCTTGGCTGGTACCGGGCCGTTTCCTGGTTCAGATTCAGCCCGGATTCACGCCGATTCGCCTACGCCGCAACCAATGACACAAAATGGCGCGTTTACTGCGACAACGACCCCGGCCCCGAAACCGACGGCATCGGCAATGACATTGTCTTCAGTCCGGACTCTCGCCGCCTCGCCTATGGCGCCTGCTTCGACACCTTGTGGGCCGTACTCCTCGACCACAAGCCGATAAGAATCGTCCGCGACATCGGTGATGACTCGACCATTGTCTTCAGCCCGGACTCACGTCACCTCGCTCATTTCTTCCGCAGTGGTGACACCACCGGTCTACTCCTCGACGGCGAACCGGCCGGTACCGACTGCTTTGTCCGGTACCCACCGGTCTTCAGTCCGGATAGCAGACGCCTGGCTTATGTGACACGGTCTCGGCCGTTTTGCCACGTCGTAATAGATGGAATTGCCGACACATTCCTGCTCAACGGCGTCGAGCCGCACACTCTTGTGTTCAGCCCAACGAGCCAGCACTATGCCTATTGCGGCTGGCGAGGCATCGACTGGTACGTCGTCCTTGACGGTCACCCCAGTCGCCCGTATCGCGAACCTCCGCGCGGTGGGTCGCGCCTGCGCTTCCGTTCTGACTCCGAGGTTGAGTACATCGCCGTGGCCGGTGACAGCATCCTCCTCGTCCGTGCGACTGTTCCCAGGCCAGACTAGCTGCGCACGGCCCGCACTGGCCAAAGCAGTACCCCCCTCGGATTGCTTGACAGCAACAGGTCGGGGGATATAATGTTCCAGTCGGTAAAGCCCGGGTTACAGCTAACCGACACCCCTGTCATGGCATCTCAAGCGGCACCGACTGCTGTGCCCCATGCGGTGGGGCTTGGTCGCTCTCGGGCCCGTGCGAATGCCGCATAACCAAACAGAACACCTGCAAGGAGGCAGGGGCTTGCGGGTTAGGTAAACCAAACGCATCAGGAGGCTAAAGATGCTAACCAGCCAAAAAGGGGCGGTAGTCATACTGCTCCTATTGTTCGCGGCCGCGGTTCTAGGTGCGTCGAACAAGCCTTCGCTGACCGCCCCGGTTCCGAACGACTATCCGGCCAATGAGCCGGGTGTCTGGTATCGCGCCAAGTTCTACTTCGGCGTGTACGGCTCTGAGGACTACAAGTGGGGTTGGGCCAGGGAAGACATGGAAACCGACGCCTGGTCCACTTGGGGCACGCTCCCGACCGCGATGATGGACCACATGGTTGCTGCTACTCCGACCCATCAGTATGTGATGGGCGGCTACGGCGGCACCCAGCTCACCGGCATATACCGCAACGACATGGTTTCCCGCACGTGGACGACACTGACCGCCATGCCGTTCGGCTTGTGCAACTCAGACGCTGACTGGTGGGGTGACACAATCTACGTTTTCGGTGGTTACTCCTATTCCAACTCCCAGTGCATGGACACAGTGGCCAAGTACTCCATCACCGGTAACAACTGGGTCTATGCTCCTGGGCCAGAACCGGGTGGTGGCTCAGGCAACGGTTTCGGCTGGCAACCCAGCACGGTCACCGACCTGACCAACGGCCATATCTACCGAATCGGCGGCTGTCAGGCTCCGGGCGCGACCAACCCGACGGCAAACTTCTGGCGCTACATACCCGGCTCTGGCTGGACCCAGCGCGCCAGTCCGTCGCATGGCCGCGTCTTCTCGCACGTCTGGTTCTTCCGCGACACTATCTGGGTTGCCACCGGTTTCGGCAACGGCAACCAGGTCGTGACGCGCGTCTGCGAAGCGTACTCTGTCGCCAACAACACCTGGTCTGATGCTGCGTTCCCGGACATTCCGGCTGGTGTCGACAACGGTGTCTGGGCCGGCGGCCAGGGATCCACGCCCTATAACACTGGCATCGGCGTCATCTACTCCGGCGCCAATGCCTCGTTCGCCATCGTCACCCGCGACCACATCTACAATCATGAAACCGGGACCTGGTCCACTCCCAACACGACCCTGCCGATTACCCGCTACCGCGGTGCCACCATCGGCAACTGGTTCCAGCAGTGCCTGATGACCGGTGGTGCGAGTTCAGGCTTTGCTTACACCAACACCGTCGTGTTTGACAGTTGGCCCGGCCTTATCTACCCGAATGACGTCGGCGTAGCCCGCTTCGTTGTCCCGGCCTCACCGATGCTTGTGCCGGGCAGCACGATCCAGCCGACAATCACGGTCAAGAACTTTGGCACGAACGCCCAGGTCGACTTCCCGGTCGGGTTCCACATTGTCAGCGGAACCGACACGGTATTTGCGGAGACGACTCTGGTTTCGCTCTTGGCCGGTGATTCGGTTGACGTCGTCTTTTCCGACTGGAACGTACCCGACTCGCTGTTCTTGAGCTTCACGATGTGGGGCTACACTATGCTGTCGGGCGACCAACGCACAGCCAACGACCGAAAGACCATCATCTGCCTGACCACGACCGATACCATCTTCTCTCACAACGGCGCTCCGACTCCGAACATCGACGGCTACCTAGCCCCGAACGAATGGGATCATGCCTTCCGGATGGATGCCACCAATGCCGGCGGCAGAGGTTCGGGCTCCCCGGCCGGACCGTCGTACTTCTACTTCATGCACAACGCCTACTACATGTACATCGCTTGCGCCATGCCCAATGCACCCCAGCGCAACGTTGGCGACCAGTGCGGCTTCTACATCGACGAAGACAATGACGGTTCTTGGGAAACCACACCGGTTGAAGGCAACTACTGGTTCGTGGTCAACGCTTCGAACGCTGACGAAGTGCAGTACCGGCCGTGGACAACGTCCGGGCCCGGTCAGCCGGCTACGGTGCCGGGTGCCATCTGTGCGTCGAGCGTGTTCAACGGCTATCTCGTGTTCGAGGGTCGAATCCCGGTTGGTGATTTGCCCTATCAACTGACCGTTGACCCCGCGACCGATACCTGCGGCATGTTCCTCTTCGCGCTCGATGCACCGAACACGTTCCCAGGCTGGTGGCCGGTATGGCTCGACGACACGCTCGGCTGGCAGGACCCGTCACTGTACGGCAAGATGATTCTTAAGACCCTGCAGTCGGGTGATGTCGGTGTTGCGAGCATTGAAGCTCCGGTCGGCCGCGTACCTCCGGGCGGCACCGTGACTCCACGGGCAACCTGGCGGAACTACGGCACGACACCGATGAACTTCACCGCCTACTGCTTCATCAACGACCCGTCCGGCACCCGCATCTACACTCAGAGCCAAGCTTCGCAGCTCAATGGCGGCCAGACGGTTCAGCTCACGTTCCCGACCTCAGGTGCGTTGACAACCGAGGGCGGCTACACGGTCAAGTGCTCGACCGCAGCGGCTGGCGACCAGAACCCGGCCAACGACTGGCGTGAGGGCGCGTTTGCCGTTGGCCTCGCTGCCGATATGGCGGTGGTGTCGATTATCGCTCCGACCGGTGTGGTTGAGACGATGGCTGTGATTCCGCCCCAGGCGCGCATCAAGGTCAACTACGCTCAGGGCGCGGTCAATGCTGCTATCTACTTCATCATCAAGTCACCGGATGACACGGTCCGGTACAACGAGTTGATCAACTGGACCGGCGCGACGGTCGGAGAAGACTCGGTCTTCACGTTCCCGGACTTCGGACCCGTTCCGAACATTGCCGGACGCTGGAGCGTGCTCTGCTCGCTCTACTGCGCACCGGATACGTTCGCGGCCAACGACAAGAAGACCGGCGTCTTCTTTGTCGGCCAGGGCCCGGGCGTAGTCTATGCCTTCAAGGGCAACAAGACCAACGAGTTCTGGCTGTACAACCAGGATGTCCCGAGCTGGACTGAGAAGGCCTCGGCTACGGTCGGCTCCAAGCCGATTGCCGCCGGTGGCTTCCTCACCTACAACGCCGGTGACCAGCGCATCTACGCCGGCAAGGGCAACAAGACCAACGACTTTCTGCGCTACAGCATCATGGGCGACTCCTGGGCACTGCTCAAGCCGATCCCGGGCACCAAGCCTGCCAATAAGGGCACGGTTGGCCGCGCGGACGGTGAAGGCAATGTCTACGTCGTGCTCGGCAACAACACCTTCGAGTTCTACCGGTACAACGCCGATGCCGACTCTTGGAAGAAGCTGAACGACGTGCCGGGCGGTGCTTCGGGCAAGAAAGTCAAGGCCGGCAGCAACCTGGCGTGGGCGCCGGGCGAACCGGGACGTCTGTACTTCCTGAAGGGCGGCAAGAACGACTTCATGGCTTACCGTCCGGATGGCGACTCCTGGGCCCAGCTTGCCAACGCGCCGGGCGACAAGTATCCGGCCGGCTCGTGGCTTGCCTTTGACGGCGACAGCCTGGTCTACTGCCATCAGGGTAAGGTCGGCGCGATGAACATCTTCAACACCAAGACCGGTGCCTGGTCTGCCGCGCCGGGCGGCGGCATCCCGCTCACCGGCCGTTCCGGCAAGTCGAAGAAGCCGAAGGACGGCAGCGCCGGTGCATTCCTTGAGGGCAAGCTCTACGCACTCAAGGGTGGCAACACCGAAGAGCTCTGGGTCTATGCGGCGGACAGCGGCAAGTGGACTCAGCTTGACGACGTGCCGCTCATCGGCTCGACCGGCAAGAAGAAGAAGGTCAAGGCCGGTGGCGACCTGACGATTGGCGCACCGCCAGTTGTGATGCTTGCCAGCAAGGCCGGTCAGTACGGCGTGACGACGCAGGAAATCGTGCCGGGCAAGGCAACGATGACCATTGCGCCGAACCCGCTGGCCAACGGCTTTGCGACCGTGCAGTTCAGTCTGCCGCGGGCAGGCGAGGCACACGTGCGTGTAACCGACGTCACCGGACGGACGGTAATCGCACGGACCCTGGCTGCGACCCGCACCGGTGCGGTTGGTCTGGACCTGCGCCAGCTTGCTGCCGGCGTGTACCTTGTCCGGCTTGAGGCCGACGGGTACTCGACCCAGCAGAAGCTCGTGGTACAGCACTAACCTCACGACCTTCGCAACCTCTCCCGGGGCGGCCGCAGGGCCGCCCCGGGCTTTCAGTCCGGCCCGATGGTTGACTGCCGGCCTGTCCCTTCTATACTTGCTCGTGCACTTCGAACTAGCCTACGGAAGCTCCACGCAACCGCTTGACGTACCCGACCGACATCTGCTCGGGATACTACGGCCACCCGAGCATCACCCTTTCCACGATGCCAAAGCGGAGCTGAACAGAGCCGCTCAGGCCTGCGCCAGCTTCCTTGGTCCGGCCCAGCGTGTACTCGTGCTCGTCAACGACTACACCCGCCCCACACCGAACCACACTGTGCTTGCCGCGCTCGAGCCAGCCCTTGCCGGCCGCGACGTACGCTACCTTGTCTGTCTGGGCACACATCGACCGCCGCGTGAGCACGAGTACAAGCAGATGTTTGGCTCCGGCTTTGTCGAGAGGAACCGCGACCGGGTCGTCAACCACGACTGCCTTGACCCTTCCCAGCTCTTCTTTCTGGGCAAGACCCGATTCGGCACCGACGTCTGGTTCAACCGCGAGCTGCTCTGGGCCGAGCGGATCATCACCATCAATTCAATAGAACCCCACTACTTTGCCGGGTTCACCGGCGGCCGCAAAGGTTTCCTGCCCGGAATTGCCGGACATGACACCATCACCCACAACCATAACATGGTGACCGCTGCCGGCTCGGCAGTATTCGCACTTGACGGCAACCCGGTTCACGAAGACATGACCGAGGCAGCAAGGATGGTGATGAAGCCGGTCTTCTCGATTCAGCTTGTCCAGGCCCAGGACCATCAACTGCTTGCGGTTCATTTCGGCGACCTTTTCGAATCATTCGCCGCCGCGACCCGCCATGCCTACCAGGTGTATGCCGTGCCGGTATCACAACCGGCCGATATCATCGTCAGCGTGCTCCAGGCACCTTACGACATCAACTTCTACCAGGCTCAGCGGGCAGTCGAGTTTGCCCGTTCCGCTCTCAGGCACCCGTCGGTCCACATCACTGTCACTGCCTGCCGCGACGGCATCGGCAACGACGGCTTCATCCGTGTCTTCGCCGGCTGCACTGCTCCGTCAGATGTCCTCATGCACAAACCGGACGAAAGCGCCGTGCTCGGCTGGCACAAGTCAGCGCGCCTCGCTCAAATCATGGCTGCAACCGAGCTGTTCGTGGTCGCGTCGATTGACGACTCTGCCGTCCGCGCGGCGTTCATGATTCCGTTCCGGACAGTCCAGGATGCGCTTGACGCCGCACTCAGACGACTCGGTCCCTCGGCCACGGTCTATGTCATACCGGACGCCGGTGCGGTTGTACCAGTGCTCGGAACCGAACCCCGGCGCGGGCAGAATTGACTTGCCCGTCAGGCCCGCTAAGCTGTTTGTTTCAAGCCTGCTGACGACTATGACCTTCGCCCTCCTGCTCCTTCTCGTTGCGCCGGTTCCGCCCCCGAACGTCACGGTCGCCGACGTTCCGAATGACGAAGGCGGACAACTCCTCGTGTCCTGGCGCTGGACCGAAGACCAACCTCCGCTCCTTGACAGCATCCGCCTGTACCGCTCAGTCAACGCCGACTCGGGCTTCACTGTCGTGGCAACCGAGCCGGCCAGCTCAACCGAGTATCAGGATTCCGGGCTGCGCGATGGTATCAACTACTACTATCTGATTGTCGGATATGTCGGCGCCGATTCGGCCCGCAGCCTGGTCTTTGGCCCGGTTCGGTCTCGGGCCCAGTGGTTCAACACCGCCCGCACCAACATCCTCGTTGCCATCGTTGCCATCTGTCTCATATTCTTCGTCTATATTGCCCGGGCCCGCCGGGGTGAGAAGATGTTCATCCGCAAGATTGCCGGGCTCGACGCGATCGACGACGCGCTCGGCCGCGCGACCGAGATGGGCAAGCCGATACTGTTCAGCTTCGGACTCGGCTATATCACCGACATGGTCGTCATCGCTGCCCTGCCCCTGCTGCGTCGGATCGCCCGCCGCACTGCCGAGTACTCATCCCGGCTGCTTGTGCCCAATTCCGACCCGATCGTCATGACCGCGGCACAGGAAACGGTCAAGGAGGCCTACACTGAAGCCGGCCGACCTGACCTCTACAACGCCGACAACGTCAACTTCCTCACCTCAGACCAGTTCGGCTATGCCGCGGGCGTTGACGGCATCATTCTGCGCGAACGGCCCGGCGCGATCTTCTGGCTGGGCTACTTCTATGCTGAGTCGCTGATTATGGCTGAGACCGGCCACTCGGTCGGCGCGATTCAACTCGCCGGTACGACCGAGACAACTCAGTTGCCCTTCTTTGTCGCGGCCTGCGACTACACGATGATCGGCGAAGAGATCTTCGCCGCCTCCTGCTACCTGCGGCCCGAGCCGGTGATGCTCGGCACAATCAAAGGCGAAGATTTCATCCGTTTCTGGCTGATACTGCTGACGACTGCGCTCGTGCTCTTCGGCACTGCAGCAACGGTCGCCCGTGCTCCAGCCCTGGTTGCGGCGTTCGAGACCGTTGTGCGCTGGGCCACGCCCACCTACTAGCCGATGCTCAAGCGCACAGTTCCGCTGGTCATCGTCTTCCTTACCTCAGTCCTGCTCATCGTTGCGTTCTTCATCCCGCACCGGCCGTTCGGCGACCTGGAATCGCGCTTCCTCAACTGGTACACAATCGTCGCCGGGTTCACGATGCTCTTAGGGCTCGACTCGCTCACCCGTCATCACCTGGTCCGGGTCTTTCGACGCAGTCCGGGCTGGCCCTACAGCCTGCTGCTTCTGCTCTCGCTGACCTCGACGGTTGTGCTCGGCCTCTATTCCTGGTTTCGGTTCCAGAGCCCGTTTGCGCTGCAGGCGCCGTTCATGTGGCTCTACACCTACATGATAATCCCGCTCCAGTCAACGATGTTTGCCAGTCTTGCGTTCTTCATCGTCTCGGCAGCTTACCGTGCGTTCCGCGTCCGCAACTTCGCTGCCACCCTGCTGCTCCTTGCCGCCTGCTTCGTCATGCTCGGCAACGTACCTCTGGGCACCGACATCTGGCACGGCATTGTCCGACTAATCCAACTGGTCCTCCCCTCTCTGGACCTGAGTCATCTTGCTGGCCTTGAGCCGTTTGCCCGAATCAAAGACTGGCTCATGGCTACCCCCCAGGCCGCGGCCGGTCGTGGTATCGGCATCGGCCTGGCCTTGGGCGGCATGGCGATGTCGCTGCGCATCATCCTCGGCATCGAACGCACTTACATGTCCTAGCCATGAACATCTGGAACCGCCTGGCCAGCGTTGACCGCCGGATTCTGTACACCCTGCTTGCCCTGTCGGTCGCTCTGCCGCTCATCATCCGGCCGCGTACGACCGTGCCGGTCTCTGACGCCGTGCGCGGGGCCTACGATGCGGTTGACCGGCTTCCGGCGGGCTCGGTCGTGATGATTTCGATTGACTTCGACCCATCATCTGCGCCCGAGGTCAATCCGATGCTGCTCGCCCTGCTCCGCCACTCGTTCCAGAAGGACCTGAAGGTAATGCTCATGGGACAACTGCCGCTCGGCCTGCCCCTGGGCGGCATCGCGCTCAATCAGGTCGCGCCCGCGATGGGCAAGGTCTACGGTCAGGACTACGTCAACCTCGGGTACCGGCCCGGCTACACCGCGATGATGGTCGGCATCGGCCGCGAGATCCGCGACTACTTCAATGTCGACTACCGGGGCGTGCCGGTCGACTCGTTCGAGTTCATGCACCGTGTCCACAACTACCGCGACATCGGACTTCTGGTCTCGCTGGCCCATGGCGCGGTCGCCGACGTCTGGATTCAGTATGCCGGCGGCCGGTTCAACGTACCGATTATCGTCGGCTGCACCGGCGTCAACGCCCCAAATCTGTATCAGTATCTCCTTTCCGGACAAATCAAGGGCCTGATTGGCGGACTCCAGGCCGCGGCCGCCTACGAGCAACTGGTCGAGCAGCGTGGTTCGGCCTCGCTCGGAATGCCGGCCCAGTCCTGGGCCCATGCGCTGATTATCTTCCTGCTTCTGCTCGGCAATCTGGGCTTCATCCTGTCCCGCCGCAAGAGCAAGCCATGATTCTCAACCTCATCGGCACCTGGGTTGCCGCGACCCTGACGATTGCGATTCTCTCGTTCCTCTATCGTGACAATCCGCTCTACAAGGCGGCCGAGCACATCTATGTCGGCATCTCGGCCGGGTTCACAGTCATCTACGCCTGGTCATTCGACGTCTACCCCATGCTGGTCGAGCGTTTCGACAGCCACATCGCCTCCGGTAGCCGCGTCGAAGCCTGGATTCTGCTCCTGCCCGCCCTGCTCGGAGTCATCATGCTCACGCGTTCGAACCTGACTCTGCCCGCCCTGGCCGCGTTGAGCGTGCTGATGCTCGTGTTCCACCATTTCAGTTGGATACTGGTGGTACTTGCCGTCATGTGCCTGGTCGTGTTCGTGCCAACGCTGATCAACCCGCGCATCGAGTGGTTATCACGCTGGCCGATCTCGTTCACGGTCGGAATTGGCTCTGGCCTTGCGCTCGTTGCCGCTGTCCAGGGCTACCTGCTGCCCCAGGTCTCGGACACGCTCCGTCCCTTGGTGAATGCCAATAACATCGTTATCTTCGTCGGAGTCATCACGACTCTTTTCTACTTCTACTTCTCGCGCGAACACAAGGGTGCGCTAGGACTGGTCTCGCGGGTCGGTATTGTCTTCATCATGGTTGCTTTCGGCGCGTCGTTCGGCTACACGATCATGGCCCGCATCTCTCTGCTCATTGGCCGGTTCTACTTCCTGCTGCACGACTGGCTCCCGGTCATCCGCTAGGACAACCGAGTTGACGAATGCGAACCGCGCTAGCTGACTTCGGGCCTGAGCAGCCCGACAATCAGCCGACGGCCGCACTCCGGACAGAATGTCGCCTTGAAGACTGTAACGAGCAGTTCGTGGTGAAAAGCACTGCAGCGGGCCGGAGTAACCACGCGGCGAGCCCGCCGCTGGTAGCGGGGCAGGTTCGGCCCGTCCGCGGCGACCCGCTGAGCAAGGCGGGCACCGCAGTTCGTGCAGTAGCAGCCTTCCCTGCGCAGCTCCAAGCCGCAATGCGGGCAGTCTGTCGCGCTTCCTTCCCTTACCGGCACTGGGATAATTATACCCCAGCCGACATTCTGCGTCAAATCCTGCTGAGATTGACCCCGGTCGTGCTGATTGGTTTCCTTGCCCTGCACGCTCAGGCGCAGACTGAGCAGCCGCCGCTCACTCCGGCTCCGGACGCCGGGATTCCAGCCGAAGAAGTCTGGGCCAAGCTGACCTCGGGCGGCGGCCGCCGGAAGTTCAGCCTGGTTATCGCCCGGTTCACGACTCCAGCCGGCACTGATGCCAAGCTCGCAGTCCAGATTCGCGACATAAGAAACGTGTTTGAGGCCGACCTCAGATACTCTCTTTACTTCACCTTCGAGGAACCGGAATCAGGCAAGACCTTCAACTTCTCGACCGATGCCAAGAAACCGGACCTGAAAGGCTGGAGCACAACCGGCGCTCAGATTCTCGTCTGCGGCGAGCTGGTCCCGCGCAAAGGGACCGAACAGGTTCAGTTGCGGCTTTATGACCTTGAGGCACAGCGGCTCATCGCCACCAAGACGTATCCTCTGACCGCCCCCTGGCGCTGGACCGCACACCAGATGGCCGACGAGGTCATCAAGATCCTCACCGGCGAGGACGGGATTTCCCGAACCAGGATTGTGTTCTCTCAGGTACTCAGCCGCGAGACCAAGGAACTCGCCTGGGTTGACTACGACGGTGCCGGACTGACCCAGCTAACCAGCTCGGGCGGACTGAAGCTCTTCCCGGACTGGAACCAGCAGTCAGCCCGGCTTGCCTACTGCTCGTTCGGCACAAGCACGCTCAACATCTATGCGCTCGACCTTGTGACCCGCCGCACAACCGTGCTCAGCGACCGCAAAGGACTGAATACGACCCCGGCTTGGTCACCCGACGGCCGGACACTCGCGGTCTCGCTCAGCTTTGAGGGCCAGTCCGAAATCTACCTGATGGACGGTGACGGCCGAAACCTCCGCCGGTTGACGTTCAGCCCGGGCATCGACATCTCACCCTGCTGGTCACCGAACGGCCGACAACTGGCATTTGTCTCGGACCGCACCGGCACGCCCCAGGTCTACGTCATTAACGCTGACGGAACCGACCTGCGCCGACTCACCTTTGAGGGCAGCTACAACACATCTCCAGCCTGGTCCCCGCGCGGCGACCTGGTTGCCTTTGTCCAACGTCAGCCCGGCGGGACCAATCAGATCTGCGTCACGAATATCGCCGGCGATACCTACATGCGTCTCACTTCCGGCCGAAACAACGAAGACCCGTGCTGGTCTCCGGACGGCCTGCACATCGCGTTCGCTTCGGACCGGACCGGCGTCTTCGAAGTCTACACCATGGACTGGACCGGCGCCCGCCAGACCCGCATCACTCAGACCGGCGGTGCGTTCTCGCCCGCCTGGTCACCCCGCCTCACCCGCTAGACGCCCGCCGGTTCGCGGGACTAGTGCACCTTGAGTGCGAAACAGCGCAGGTACTCTGACTCCGGCATGGAAAGCAGCACCGGATGGTCCGGCCCCTGGGTAGAACGGTCGAGAATCGTGAAGCTCCGCCCTGCATCCTGAGCCGCGCCGACCAGCATGTCGAGCATGTCCTGCCAGAACAGGTAATGCGAGCAGGACGACGTAACCAGCGTCCCGCCCTCGGTCAGCAGCTTCATGCCCAGCGCGTTGACCGTGCGGTAGCCACGCAGACCGGCATCCTTCTCGTGCCGACGCTTGATGAAGGCGGGCGGATCAAGGCAGACCAGGTCGAACCGGGTTCCACTCCGAACCATCTGCACGAGCGCCCGGAACGCATCGGCGACAACGAACTCACATCGGTCTTCGACGCCGTTGAGCCCGGCATTGACCCGGGCCATCTGACAAGCCGCGAGCGAAGCGTCGAGCGCCACCACGCGTGTCGCACCACCGAGAGCTGCGTTAATCGCGAATGAACCGGTGTAGCAGAACACGTCGAATACCGACTTGTCGCGTGCCATCTCTCTGACCTTGCGCCGGGTCAGCCGGTGGTCAAAGTAGTACCCGGTCTTCTGCCCGGCTGCAATGTCCACCCGGAACCGCACGCCCGATTCGGATATGACAACGTCAGCTCGCGGCACACCGTAGAGCACTCCTTCACGTCGCGGCAGACTCTCCGGCTCGCGCAGCCGGAAGTCATTCTTCTCGAACACGCAGGCGGTGTCGAACAGCTCTCTCAGCGCCTCAACCACGAGTTCAAGCCTCAAGTCCAAGGCAAGGCAGTATGTCTGCACCACGAAGTGGTCACCGTACTTGTCAATGACCAGACCGGGCATGTGGTCGCTCTCACCATAAACCAGCCGGCAGTCGCGCTCACCCGGCAGCCGCTCCTGCCGATACTCCCATGCGGTCCTGATACGGCGTACGATGAACGCCTTGTCCATCTCTTCGTCTCGGTCCGAGTACAACCGGGCACGAATCAACGAATGCGGATTGTAGACCGCCGAGCCGACCAGCCGGTTCCGTTCCATGATCAGCACCAGATCACCGGGCCCAGGGTTACCCTCAGTACGTTGGACTTCATTCGAGAAAACCCAGGCGTGCTGGGCCCGGCTGCGTTTGCGCGAGATGTGAATGCGCTTCTCCGGCACGTGTCGACTACTGATTGACCGACACAGAACGGGCATCAAGCGCAGTCAGCCCGCCGGTCTCATCCACGGTGTAGAGCAGGTTCCAGTCACTCTCCGGCTCAACCGCGAGCGCACCGCGCACCGCCTTCAGAGCCAAATCGCGCCGGACCGCTGGTCGCAGGGCGTCACCGTCGGCGACCAGTCTCACCGGACCGGACTCAAACACCGGCTGGGGATTACCGTCGCCGAACGGCCCGAGCGCAGCCAGCCCGGGGTCAAACTCGGCGAATGGCAGCACCGCATCAACCATCACCCTGTTCTCAGGCTGAATCCTGCCGGCGAAGTTGCGATGAGCATACTCCTCAGCCATGCGGATGAACTCATCAGTCCGGTCATCAGCAATCGAGAACCCGGCAGCCTTCTTGTGTCCGCCGAAGTCAATGAAGCACCCGGCCAACGCGTTTAGCAGGTCGAGCAGGCTGACGCCCTCAATGCCTCGGCACTCGCCGACCCAGGCATCACCGCGCCAACCCATGACCACCGCGGGCACCTGATACCGGTCTTTCAGCTTGGCCGCGCAAAACCCGAGCGCCCGCAAGGACAGCTCCCGACTGCGAACAAAGAGAATGCCGTCACCGAGGATCACCTGACGCGCTGCCTGCTCCAGCGTCCGCTCGGCCTCGGCACGCCAGGCCCGGCTCTCCGCCTCCAGCCCGTCAACCCAGGCTTCAGCCTCTTCCCGGGTCGCACTGATGAACTTGGCGACTGCGTCGTTTCCGACCGCGGCCGCAAAGAGCGGCAGCAGGTCGGCCAGAAACCGGCTGACCGAGAGCGGCTCCCGCCGCGTCAACCGGTCAAGCACGGCCCGAACCGCGGGCAGCCGCGTGTTCTCAAGCCGTTTCAACCCTACCCTGACAAGAGTTCGATTCTCGCCGGTCAACGGCACCCGGTCGGCGATCGTGCCGAGCACTGCCAGAGCCAACAGCTCCGGCTGAACCGAAAGGAACTCAGCAAACGTCAAGCCCAACCGCCTGCGCACCAGCCCCATGCCCAGCTTCAGAGCCACGCCGGCACTGGCCAGACCACGATACGGATAGACCGAGTCCCGCCGTTTTGCGTCCACGTTTGCCACTGCCCCGGGCATCGGGTCCGGCACTTCGTGATGGTCGGTAACCACGACGTCGATTCCCTGGTGGTGGAGCACCTCAATCTGGTCACGGTTGGTGATGCCGCAGTCCACGGTCACAACCAGCCGAATCCCAGCACTCTTCCGAGCTAGCACAACTGCCGCGGTCAGGCCGTGCTTCTCGCGGCCGCGCGCCGGAACATGGTAACCAACCCGTGCTCGCAGGTCGGTGAGCAGCCGATACAGGATGACAATCGAGGTGATGCCGTCCAGGTCGTCGTGCCCCCAGAGCAGAATCTCCTCCTGTCGGGCGACCGCCTGTTCGATGCGGGCAACCGCTCGGTCAAAATCCGGCAACAGCTCAGGCGGATGGAAGTGCTCAACCGAGGGATGCAGCCAGCGCTCGACCTCAGGGCCGCTTCGGACTCCACGCAGCCAGAGCAGTCGCGCCATGACCGGCGTAACATGGGCCTGCTCGGCCAGCACCGCAACTGCGGCTTCGTCAACCTCGCGCCTGGGCCACATCTTTCGATGCCCGTCCGGCCTAGTGGTCAACGAGCACGATTCTGCCTTCAACCCGGGCGTCAACCGGCGAGTGTTGACGAATGTATTGAGCAATCAGGTCGCGCAACGGCATGTAGCTGTCTTCGATCTCTTCGCCGTCGAGAAACACGCCGTACTCACCTCCGCCGGCCGCGAGGAAGGAATTGGTCGCCACTCGGTACCGCTGCTCTGGTCGGAGCGGCTCACTATTCACTGTTACCGAGAGGACGCGCTGGCCGATCGGCTTCTTCTTCGTGTACGTCATCTTCAAACCCGAGACTTGGAATATCGCGTGATGACCATTCACCGATACCTCCAGCATCTCGCGCACCTGCTGGCCAGTGTAGGTTCCGGTCACCAGTGTGTTGCCGAATATGTCAACCGCGTAGACATGCCGGAACGTGACCTCACCCTCGGGAATGTTGGCGCGGATGCCGGCCGAGTTGTGGAGCGCGATGTCGGCCCGGGCGTACTCTCTCATCGCATCGGTAATCAAATTGCCGGCCGGGGTCTCCATGAATCCACCCCGGGTCAGCTCGCGCACGCTTCGGCCCAAGACCTCGTCAAAGCCGCGCTCGGCCACGGCCCGGGTCGAATCAAGCCAGGCAAGGTACTCCTGGTCCATCGGCACCTCTTCACCCATCAGGTCAATCAACCTGCCGCGGTACCCGACCACAGTCCGCGCTTCGGTGTCATAGGCAAGGTCGAGAAGCCCGACCGTACTCAGCTTGCTGTAAGCCTGCTGAATGATAGTGTGGTTGTGCGGGCTTTCGTAGGGCGGTTTGACGCCGGTGTGGCTGTGTGCGCCGATGATTGCATCAATGCCGGACACTGAATCTGCCAAACGGATGTCGTGGCTGTGCCCGATGTGGTTCAGGGCAACGATGACATCTGCGCCCTGCGCGCGGAGACGGGCTGCCTCTTCGGTCACACAGTCATGGTAAGGCAGAATATCAAGGTTGCCAATCTGGCTGTCAGTGACCATGCCCCGCAGGTACCTGGTGATGAGTCCCACCACGCCGACCTTGATGCCGCCGCGCTCGAACATGATGCTCGTCCTCAGAAAAGCGGGCGCGGTATCGGCCCCGGCAACGCGGACGTTTGTCGCAAGCCAGGGCAGACCTGAGCTGTCAGCCATAGCCTTGAGCACCTGCCAGCCAAAGTCGAAATCGTGATTGCCGGCTGCAACCGCGTCGTAGCCCGCCCGCCGGAAGAAGTCAACCGTGACCTGACCGCGCGTAAAGTCGCCGAGCGGTGTTCCCTTGAACACGTCTCCCCCATCGAGCAACAGGAATCCATACCCCTTGGACTCTGCCTCGCGCCGGAGCTCCTGGATAACATTGAGCACGCCCGGAGCATTGGCCAGCGGCGGCGGGAAGTCGCGGTTCAGCCAGTACGCCTCGGCCGGAAGCAGTGCGCCATGAATGTCGTTGGTGTGCACGATGTACAGATGCTGAATCCCGGCACGCGCCGGCACGACTGCAAGCCACAAGCCAAGCAGAGCCGCGCCGACTCTAGAACTCACGCGACAAAGTGAAGGCAAAGTGGTTCCTGCTCTCGTAGACTCGGACATCGGTTTCGCTCAACTCAGGCCAGAATCCGGTCGGACCAAACACCCTGCGGCTTAAACGTAGGCCCAGGTCGATACGGAACTGCCCGGCGTCGATGCCGGTGCCCAGCCCGAAGCTCGCCACCTGAATCGCCGGGTCGTCGGGCATCGGTTCGACGCCGAAACCGTAACGCAATCGCACCTTGGTCAACATCCGGTGCTCGACCCCGGCCCGCGCCGCGAGTACGTTGCTCAGGTTCGAGTCCAGGTCATGCCATGTACTGTAGCGTGCTTCGGCAGAGACCGTGCCCGGCAGTGGTCCGGCCACGCGGTACGAGACCCCCAGCCTTGCGCTCCAGGGATAACGGCCTTCACAAACAGAAGGAACAAGAGTCAGGGTCCCGGCCGAGTCGCGCCAGTTCTTCAATCGGTACCCGCTCTGAAGGTCGACGCCTACCAGCAGCCGGGACAGAAGATTAGTGACCAGCCCAGCACCGAGCAGGACGCCGGTCGGCCTGCCTTCGTCTGCCAGGTATGCCGTATCCGCGCCCATCGCGTGCCACGACTCGAGTCTGCGGCTGCCGAACATGTACGCGCCGCGCAATCCGGTTGCAAGCCAGTCAAGTGGCCGGACCGCCGCACCCAACCCGACCATGTACAACATGCCGGTCTGACTTACCCGGTCCTCACCCACCTTGACGTAGAAATCATCGCGGTACGCCCTCAGGTAGGTGTAGTTGAAGTCGCGCATCGCCCCGAGCGCGGCTCCCGCAGAGAATATGCCGCGCGGGTACGCCGCAGCCATGGGCCCGGGAATGCCATTGGAGTAGACGTTGTCCGCGTACGCCAGCTCGCCCAGGCTGTTCTCAAACTGGTCGTAGACGACCCTCGTGCGCTGCTCCGCAGCAAGCCTCATCCCGTAGCTTACCTGTACGACCGGCCGACGCAGGAACGCAAGCCCGGCCGGATTAGAGAAGACCGCGGCTGGCCCGATATCAATCCCGGCTGCGCCACACCGGGCCAGCGCACGCGCGTCGTACCAGGTCACCTCCTCGCCCCTCCAGTCGCTTACCGGTATCTCTCCGACCGCCGCGGCCACGAGCAGCAGCACAGCCCCCATCTTCTTCCATTCTGCACTCCGCATTCTGCATTCTGCCGTCTGCACTCTGCATTCTGCTTTCACTCGTCCTCCTCTTACCACAGAAGGTCAACCTGCAAGGCGATGTTCAGCAAATTGCCCCGCGTAACGAAATCACGCACCGGCTCGTTCACTCCCCGGAAATGCAGACCTTCCCCGCCGGCCAGACCGGTGTGGAAGTAATCACTCACTTTCTGCCGTAACTTTAGATAAGCCAGCAGGTTATCAGACAACCTGTCGGTCAGAGCCAGGTACCACTTCATGCCCTGACCGTCGAGAAAGTCGATGCCGTTATCCTCAAATATCCACTGGGACATGCCGCGTGTGTACCAACCAGCCACGCCCAGCTCGGCGTTGAAGTTGTCTGAGAAGTTGTGCTCCCATTGCACCGCGACGAAGTCGCCGGCCATGCTGGTCTGGTCTGCGTACCTCATGGTCGGAGTCAAGAGCACCTGCCCGTGTCGCAACTCCAGGGTCAGGTAGTCCCAGTTGGACAGGCTGGCCATTGTTCTGATGCTTGACTCCATCGTGAACGAGCGCGTGGACTGTACGATTTTGGGCAACTCCTTGGACTGCAGCTTCTGCTTGAACCGCAGGCGCAGCGGATACACCGGCTGATACTCGACCTCGCCCTGCAGTCGCCAGTTGTCCGCTCCCCACGCGAGGTTACGCCAGACGTCAAGATAGACCCTGGTGAACGTAACCTGCCGGCCAATCTGATAGCGGGTATCAACAAAGAACCCTTGTTCAGCCTTCGGACTCGGAAACTCCTGCAGCGCAACATAGGCCGGGTCAATCACGCGGTACGACTTCTCCAGCGGCGTGTCTTCGAACCGGAGCTGCTCGCAGAAACCACGGTTGAACGGATTGTCGTAACCCACGTCGTAGTGGCGATAGAGAGCAGTAACATACAGATAGTCGTACTGGACCCGGGTCTTGACCAGGTATGCGGCAGGTGCGTCGCTGCCGGGCAGAACTCGATGCCGACCAAGTGAATCGCGTCCTGGTCGGGTCGCATACTCTGCCTCAAGTGATACGTTCTCCACAACGGTACGGAAGTCCGCACCGAGGTACCGTCGGGTGCGGCCCGTATCAAGCCGGGTGTAGTTTGGGTCGTCGAGCGTATCGGCGTCACCGGGCAGCTCAAGATACCGGGCATCAGGCCGGAAGCTCCGGTCATAGGCCGCATCAAACCCGCCTAACGACAGCCTGGTTCCGGTCGGCACCGGCCCCAGGTTTGAAAGATCAAGTCTCAGGCCTGCCCCGCCGCTCGTCTCGGTCAGGTTGTTGCGGAACGCCGGCAGACGTGGGGTTGAGACAATAAGGTAGTTGACTGTGCTGTCCGGGTTCAGAATCGCGTCTCGATGAGCAGATGAGAAGAAGCCGACTGCTCCCAGTCGACCCGCAACCAATTCGGTCGCCACACCGCGAAAGCCGAACCCGGCATTCTCGCTCAGGTCGTTGAACAACCCTTGGGGCCGCTCGTGTACTCGCGCCCGAAGCTCGGCCGTATTGTCAAGCAGCAGGCTCTGGCCGATTGTCAGCCGGTAGTCACCGACCATGAGACGTCGTACCAACGGCAAGTTCTGGACGCTGACAAAGCCCTTGACCGCATCGAACGCGCGGCGGTCATAGAGCTTCTGCACCGCCCAGACTCCAGCCCGGACGCGGTCGCCGGTCCGCACGCGGACCCGGTGTCGAACGCTCGCCCGGTTGCCCATTTGGGCCAGAAACGCCCGGTTGGCAGCAAGCTGCTCACGGAAGAACGCGGTATCCCGGGCCGAATAGCGCGTTGTGTCGCCCCAAGGGACCGACGTGTCGGCCAAGGTAGCTATCGCCTGGTCATACTCGGCAACCGAATTCTGTACAAACCAGCTCGGCTCAGCCTCGTATGCGGTCCGGACGTTGCCTCCGAACGCCATTCCTTTGACGTCCTCGTAGGCAACGAAGTTCCTTAAGTTCCGATACCCGTACGACGACAGCCCGGGCACCTGGTTGGCAAGGTCGCGCCGGCCCGAGAGCTTGCTGCCTGCCTGCCGGAACTTCGCAACCGCCACCGCGTCGACCAGCGAAACGTTGTCAAGTACCAGAAGGTCATCAATCGTTGCCTTGTTGACGTTGATTGGCGTCACTAACAGGTCCTGCCATTCCTCGACTGCAGCCGCGGTCGGTCCCTCCTCAGAAGCAAGTCGGCGCTGAATTCGCTGGATGTTGAGCCGAACCCGCTCCTGCCAGTCCAACTGCGACACATATACCAGCGGCTTCAGCACGGCCAGCCGCTCGGCGGTCATCCCCTCAATCCTCAGTAGTTCGTAGATACTTGTCAGCCGACCGTACTCCTGGACATGGTCGAATATCCGCTGAGCCAGACCGGAATCGACCGGCAAAGCCCGGACCTCTTCCAGCGTCGCCTTGTTGATATCAATCTGATTAGAGTTTGAATATGGCCCTGCGGCCCATGTCAGACACAACAGACACAGACCTGCCAGCAGTCCAGCCCCGGTCATTGCTGCCTAGAACTCCACTGTCATGCCCAGGTTGTGGGTCATGGGCAAAATCGGATGAGTCTGCAGCGCATAGTCCACATGGATCCGCTCGGTCCCCGCGCGCAGCCCGAATGCCAGCCTCACCGGCTCGGTCTGAACCCCGGCCCGCACGGTCAGATGGTCCTGGACGACTCGAAGTTCCTGTCCCACGCTCACTCGCGTCGGCTTCCCCGGTTCCTTGGACACGTCAACTGCGGACTGAATCCCCGGCTGAGGCGAGAAACCAAGACCAACCACCAGGAGGCGCGGCAGGTCACTGGCGCCGATGCGCGGCATGTTCAGGTTGTGCGCGTAGAACCCCACGGTCCACGCCCGATAGAGGCGTCCGAACATGCCGGCGTCGACCCCGTAGGCAGCGCCTGAACCAAGCTCCTTCTGGTTCAGGCGATACCCATTCAGGCCATACCCGACCGCAAGCCCGTCTGCCAGCCTGAACCCGTGCGCGAGCTTGACCGACAACTGAGACTGAAGGTCAAACCCGGTCTCCTGCAGCCGCAAAGCCACGGTCCCGACCGACTGAATCGGCACGGCCGCGGCCAGGTGCGCGGTGTGAAGTCCGACACCGACACCGCCGTAGAGCAGCCTGCCGAATCCGGCAAACTGAACCATGCCGACCTGAAACAGGCCGGCAGGGTTGTAATCCGCAGCACTGACGTCGTCAGCGACCGCAGTGAACGCACCGGCCATGCCTTCGGGCCGGACGCCGGATTCATTGTCCTCGAACATGGCTGGAGCCGATGCTACTGCGCACAGCACCAGCCAGCACACAGCAGTACTTCTGGCCAAAATTGTCCTCCGGGTTACAAAAGGACGGTGTCTCTGATTCTATTGCACAACCATGGCCGGTCAAGCCAGACCGACCGGCCTGACTACGTCCTGCTGCCGCGAGGCAGACAGACCAGACGCCGGCTCAGGAGCACCTTTGGGCCACGCCTTGTCAATCTTAGCCGCGAGGTCGGGCGGTTAGCCCCTGAAGGACGGTTCATCGGTCTGACGTACGGCCAGAACATCACGTCGCGCCTCGCGGGCCAGTCAACGGGCAGAACCCGAGCAGCAGCAGGCCTTTCCGGAAGCGTTGTGTCCTGACCCGGCCTTGCTCCTATCGAATGAGAACGACCCTGCATCTTTCGGTCTCCTTTCCTGCAGCCAAGCAGACAAAATAGACTCCAGCCGGAACCGTCCTGCCATTCCGGTCCTGCCCCGACCACGAGCTTGATTGAATCCCGACCCTGCCCGCCTCCTGCCACTCACAGACCGTACGACCGACAAGGTCCGACACCGTGAACCGCACGACATCGGAGCGCTCTAGCGAGTACTCAATGCGCACCGGCAGCCCGGTCATGGTCCTCAGTCGGGCGACCCCGGTCTGCCCGCGCTCCTCTATCCCGGTCAAGACCGACCCGGTCGAGAAGACTATTGCCGGATGCTCCGAACCGGGCAGACCGAGCGCGGCCCGAATTGCCACCCGCTCTTCAACCGTCAACGGTGCGGTCAAGTGCCCACCTAGCCCGAGAATCCGCGCCTGGGCAAGATACTGAAATGCGGCAAACCCGGCCTCAATCAGGCCCCAGCCGCTGTTGACCGTGTCGGCCACACTCAACACAATGTACACTGGCGCGCTTGCCGGAATCCTCGGACACGCCGCACGCAGCGCGTCCCGCCGGTCGCCCAGAGTAATGGTCTCAAGCCGGTGGTCGCTGGTTGCCAGATTCGTTCCCGGCGGCAGCCGATTGTGGTATCTCGACACCGCGGTGTCTCTGACCAGATAGATGTGCCCGGTCAGGTAGTAGTTCGCCACTGCCGACGGTATCGTCGTACCTCTCCGACCGATGGGCATGTGCGGCGTCACCCCGTAACCGGCCCAGAGCAATTGCGAGACCTGGTCAGGTGTCAACCCGACCGGGTCAAAGACCGTGTCCTGCGTCAGGTCGGCAAGCACGACCTCAAACGTATCCGGCCCGTCGGTCCGGGGCAGGGGCAGGGTCGAGTCTGACGAACGGGCAACGCATGAATCGGTCAATCCGGTCACGCTCATGCGGCCGTAGACGTTCACCATTCTGACCGGATGCCGCGGGCTCCAGTTGCTGTTCGCGTGGTTCGCAGCGAATTGCATCGGACACGAAATCACCGTTCCACTGCCCCGGGCCCAGAAGGCGTCGCCGGCCAAAAGCCCGGCCTGGATTGCCAGCCCGGCTTCCTCATACCGTTCGACCGCGATACCGACCTCGAACGCCGAGTTTGCGCTGTACCGGTGATTCCCGGTCAGATGCACGCTCAACACGTGCTCAACCGGGTCGTAGAAATACACGTTGCTCGACGTTGCCACGTACAACTCCCGGTACGCGCTGCCGAACGATGGAACCAGATTCATCGCCCAGAGTACATTCGCCAGCACCTGGGTCGGCAGTGAGCTTGTGAATCCCGAGTGCGACGAGTAACGGCTGTTGCTGACAATCTCAAACGAGCTGGCATTCACGACCGGCGCAGGCAGACTCTCGACCCGCGCCTGCGCCGACACTGCCAGCGCAACGCCCATCAGAGCGACCAGCATCGTCCGTGTCATGGCTTCAGTCTAGGCCTGACTCGGCCTGAGTCAAGCAGACGCTGCCTCCCTAGTTCCGATATTGCGGTGTGAATTGGGGTGAAGAAAAGAGGCTGCCTTGCTTCAGTCACCGGCGTCTAGTGAGTATGCGATTACTTCACCCGTCAGGTGACATGAAAGGCAGCCAGGTATTTAGACGCAGTGTAACCCAGGAACGGCTCGGTTTCCAGCTTGCGCCAACCTCCGATACTATCACCAGTCGGGCCTGCCCGCGCCCAGGCAGGCGGGCAGGTCTGGCCCTGTTTTCAGGAAGCCGCGCTGGCACTGGATGTCCGTAGGAGCCATCTTGGCAGTCGATTCTCACTCTGCCTTCGGCCTTTGTCCGCACTCCTGCCTCCTTTGGACTTTTCTGCACCTCTGCCATTCTGCACTCTGCAATCTGTATTCTGCCTTCTGCATTCTGCCTTCGTCCTACCATATGACCATCCCCTGGCTGGTAAGGGGGACGGTTCCCCTTTCGGAACCCCCTGCCCCGACCCCGGCCGAAACCCGTTGGGCAGCCCCAGGCGAAGCGGCTACGCCTTCCCCTGCCCCAGTCCTTTCGGCAATCCCTGCGCCTGTCGCCGCCCCGGGGGGTTCGGCGGCCCGCGCCCAGGCCCGATGCGTTCGCGGGTCCCCAACCCAGACCCAGACCGGTGCCGACCCCCCTGCCCATCCGCCCGCGCCTCCCCTTGCCCAAACCACCGCAGCACCCCTCAGCCCGGCAGGGAAGACGACACCAGAGACCATCCGGTTTGCCCGCAAGCGTCTGATAACGGCCGATGCCGCAAGTGTGCCGCACTCCGAAACCCACCAGACGACGGTCTACTTAGTCAATCGGACTACCAACCGCGTGACCCCATCAAGTCCGAAGCTCAATATCGGGATTGGGGTGCCTCGGAAATCGCCTGCTTCACAGTCTCACCCCCGGCTTCTTGTCCCAGACTTCACCCTCGCCTCCCGCACGCCGTCATCTTGCATCTTGATGCTCGCACTTTGACCTTTGAATTGCTTCACGACGCTCTCTTCCATTTGCCTATCCGCGGTCGGTTCCCCGCCCGGAGCGGAACCAGGAACCCAGGCCCATTGCGCCTGCCATTCGCACCCGTCTACTCACCCCCCCTGCGCACTCGGCGGCTGCACTGGCCTGCGCGGCGCCGGCCGCAGCCGCAAGCGAAGTCCAGGCGGAACTGCCGGCCCCAACCCCTTCTCCGGCCAGCGCGGCAGCGCCAAGGGCTCCGGCCAGCGCATTAGGGCAACCCTAACCGTCTAGGGAACCATGCAGGGAATGGTCACGCCGAGAAGCTGGGACTGTCCGCAGTCTCACACGAGCTAACGGTGAAGCACGAGTTTCTGACCGACCGACTGGCCACCTGCGGTCAGATGCACCGTGTAGATCCCGGCACTCAGACCACGCAGGTCAAGCGGCAGTGACGAAGCCCGAATGTCAAACAGCGAGTGCCAGACGCAGCGACCAGAGACGTCGAAGATACTCACCCTCACCGGGCCACCGGACCACCTGGTCGCTTGTTTACTCAGCGTCAGTGTGGCGAAGCCGGCACGCAGCGGGTTAGGCACAACCTCAAGTCGCGGCATCGCGGCCGCTGGCAACGACGACCTGTCCGCAGCCATTCCTGACGCGCCATCGTCCGTGCCCGGATCGTACGAGAAGAACTCGAATGTCTTGTTGCCTTTGAGCGCCCAGACCAAACCGCTGCCCGCAGCCAGAGCACCGCCGCCCTTAACTGGTTTGCCGCTCGGCAGTCGAGGAAGCGATTCCAACTCAAACCAGACATCAGCCAGCGGATTGTAACACCAGAACTCGCAGGTCCCGCCTTTGAGCGCGTAGAGCGTGCCGCCAAGATGCGCCATGCTGGTTCCGAGCTTGGCTTTCTTCTTCCGGCCCGAGCGACTTTCAAACGGCAGCGGAGCTCTTGAGTACCATGAGTCTGTGCCGATGTCGTAGGCGTAGAACTCGTTGTATGAGCCTTTGAGCGCATAGAGCGTGCCGCCTGCATTCACGAGGCAACTGCCGTCGCCCATGCCCTTGCCGCTTGTACCCAGCGGCACGTCGCGCCGGCTCTCCCAGGTATCGGCTTGAACCAGGTAGCGCCAAAACTCATTCGTCTTGTTCCCTTTAAGAGCATAGACATAGTCGTTTCCGGTCGAACCCTGATGCCAGAACGCAAGGCCTGAACCGCCTTTGACCGGTTTCGGCTTAGGCCCGGTGCCGAACGGCACATCAGCCCGCCGCGACCACGAGTCATGGATGACGTCGTAGCGCCAGAACTCGCTGGTACCGTTGCCTTTGAGCGCGAAGACCAGAGTGTCGTACCGGTCATAGCAGAGCGCCGCACCCTTCTTCACCCTCTTCCGCTTCTCGGCCGCAAATGGAATTGACTCAAGCGCGTACCACGAATCGGCGGCCACGTGGTAGCGGTAGAACTCGCTGGTGTTGTTCCCTTTCAGTGCGAAGACCGCGAAACGCGTCGCGTCATAACGACCGTGACAGAGCGCGCCTCCGTCTTTGACCGCCTTGAGCGCGGGTCCGGCCGGCACGCTGGCTTTCTGGCTCCAGAACGGGAACTCACGCCACTTGACGTAGAACCAGCCGCTGAGCGTGTCGTTGGCCGGGTTCAGGTCGCCGGTCAGCGCCACACGGCAACTGATGACGTATCTGCCATCTCGGTCGGAGAATGCCGGGAACGCAACGTCTCGACTCTCGTTCGGGACAAGGCCCGGCACCACGACCGACGCCGAGTATGCTCGCCGCGCGCCGTCGTGAATCTCAACGGAGACGGTCACGGTTTCGGTCGCAAGGCCATCATTCCGAATCCTGACCTGGGGCGCGATCGGCAACGGCGGTACGGTGTCGACCGGGGCGAGAATCGCCATGATGCCAACGTCGCGTCCGACATAACGGATGGTCACGAAGTCGGTATCAGTATTCGGGCTGTAGCTTGAGCCGGTAACGCAGACCACGCCCGTGCCGGGAACAACCAGAGCCGCGGCTCGGTCGTCGCGGTTGGGAGGAGTGTAATTGTATCGAGCGGCCCATTGCTGGATACCGGCTGTATCGTATTTGATGGTATAGATGTCAGTGCCGTTGTTGTTCGTCTCGACTGAGCCGGTCACGTAGACGCCGCCCGCCGGGTCAAGACCGATTGCCCATGCCTCGTCATCGCCGCTGCCGCCGTGATAGCGCGCAACCCAGAGCTGATTGCCGGAAGGGCTATAGCGCAGGGTCGCGTAGTCGCTGTAGCGGCTGCCGGTTCCGGTACTCCAGCCGGTGACATAGACATTACCCGACTGGTCGAGCGCAACCGCGGTAGCAACGTCATCTGACCCATCAGGCCCGTCGTAGCGTGCGGTCCATTCGATGCTGCCCGAGCTGTCGTACTTGATGGTCAGATAGTCATAGTCGTTTTCCTGGCCCATGCTCCCACCTGTGACTATCACGCCGCCGTTGGGTTCAACTGCCAGCGCCAGGGCCGTATCGTACCCGGTGGTCGGGCCTGAATATGTTCTCAGCCAGGCTGTATCTCCGTCTGCTCGCACCCGGGCAACGAAGTAATCAGTCATCGACGCCGCGGCCCTGAGCCAACCGCAGACGTAGACTCCGCGGTCAGGGCCGAGGGCGATACCGGTCGCGGCCGAGGCTGAGTCCCCGATACGGGATGGAATCCGCGCCGCCCATTGCTGAACACCAAGGCTATCATACAGCACCACCGTCGCGCTCTGTCTTGTACCGTATTGAGCAGTGCCAGCCACAAAGACGTTGCCATACCCATCCGCGGCAATGGCTACAGCTCGGTCATTACCGGAGCCGCCATAGCGCCTCGTCCACGACGTCTCGCCGGTTACTGCATTGTAGCGTGCCGTCCAGAAGTCAGTCTCTCCACCAAAGGTCGCGTACCCGGTCACGTACACTGCCGGATATGACGCGTGGCTCACGGCCCTGGCTCGGTCGGCGGCGTTGCCCAGGCTTGATAGCCGACTCACCCAGAGCGTCTCACCCGCCGGGTTGTACTTGATAGTAAGGAAGTCGATTCCGCTGCCGCTGCCTGTACTCGAGCCGGTAACATATAAGTTGCCGGCCGAATCAGCGGCAATCGCTGCGGCCTGGTCCGGGCCATTAGCCGGCCCGTTGAAACGCGCAACCCAGGCGTAACTCGGGACCAGCAGGCCCGCAAGAACCGACAGAAGGACAACACGCAAGCATCTCACACTTGCCTCCGAATCTAGTGTTCCAAGTCAGAAGCCCAGGGTCTGAGGACCGAGCACTCAACTCCTGGGGCGCACATAAGTATAGCTCGGTGCGACCACAGCGGTCAAGAACGCCCGGTCTCAATCAACGACGGACTGCGGGTGTCCGGTCAGCGGACGAGTGCTGGCTGATTATGATCGGGCTCTTGCTCGGGGCTCAGTAGCCCCACTGCTCGGTCAGGTACGTCTTGCGTCGACATTCAGGACACAGGATACGCACGGTATCTGACCGATAAGGAACCGGGTCGCCGCGCGGCGGACGCGGCTCAGCAGTGCCGAGTTCCTGGTACAACGAGAGAAACAACGTCGGGTTTGAATTGGCAAGGTCGCCGACCCTGTGCGCAATCCAAAGCAGGTGCGCCTTGGAAGCAAATGCCTCACCACAGATTTCGCAGATTGCGGCTTCCTTCTCGACCGATGTCTCCCAGTCCGGACTGCGTTCGGTCCGGGCCGCGTCGAACTCGGTCGAGTGGTAGATGCCCTCACGAGTTGTGCAGTAGAGCACGCACTGACCGCAGTAGATGCACCGCTCCGCGTGGTGAACGTTGCGAATGACGCCTTTGTCCCGGTCGAATACGATTTCGCGGGCACGGGGCGGACAGACCCGGGTGCAGGCACCGCAGCAGATACATTTGTCGGAATCGAACTTGAGCAGACCACGGAAGTTGGGGTGAACCGAGTCAACCCTGGCCGGGAACCTGGTCGTGTACGGCCCCTTGACCACTGCCCGGACCGCTTCAACCAGCTCACGCAGCTTAGGCAGGGGTATTCTCATTTTCTCCCCTCAATGATCGACTCACCACCCCGGTCGTCGGTGAACTCGTCCTTGACCGTGTCTTTCCAGAGCCTGACGCCGAAAATGAGTGAGCCGCGCGCCAAGGCATGGGCTGCCACCGGCACGGTAATGAGCACGAACAGCGCGCAGACCAGCGCCTTGACGCCGAGCGCGGTGAATCCGGACATCAGAAAGACGCCGAAAAGGATGCCACATGTGCCGAGAGTGACGCACTTCGTCGCGGCCTGCATGCGGTTGTAAAGGTCCGGGAACCGAACCAGTCCCAGGCAGCCGAGCAGGGTAAATCCGACACCAGTACCAAGGAACAGCCAGCCGACAACGCTAATCATCTAGGCTCCTTCCTTCAAGATACTTGGCCAGCGCCAGACTGCCGATGAAAGAGATTATTGCCAGCGCGATCGACAGGTCGATGAGAAACGCGAGCTTGTACTGCAGCGCCATCAGCGCTGTGATGCTGGTGAAAATGACCGACATGATGTCGACAGCAATCGCACGGTCCGGTATCGAAGGCCCCTTGAGTGCCCGGTACAGACAGAAAAACGCTCCGAAGGAAAGAAAGACAATCAGTATCGTCATCAGTCGAATATCCTCGACAGGAAGAACTCAAACGGCCCGATGATCCTCTTTGCCGCAGCAACCGGGTCGTCCGAGCCGACCTCGATCCAGTGGATGTAGAGCAGGTCGTCCCGTATCTCCACTGTCATCGTTCCGGGCGTCAACGTAATCGAGTTCGCCAGAAACACCCGCGCCACGTCGCTCTTGAGTGTTGTGCGTATTCGAACGATTCCGGGCTTGATTTGCAGACCGGGCGAAAGCACGCGCAGCGCGACGTCGATGTTCGACTTCAGGCACTGATACGCGAAGACCGGGACGTACATCAGCAGCCAGAGCCAACGCCGGGGAGAAAGCAGTCGGGCCGGCTCAATCGGCAGGTGTTTGCCAAACACCAACGCAGTGAGCAGTGCTGCCGCGCCGGCAGCAATCAATTCCTCAACCTGGAATGACCATACCAGCACTATGTAGAACACCAGACCAAGCAGGAAGTACGCCAGACGCCGCGCCACCTACCCTCCCAGTACAAACCGGGCATACTCAAGCCCGTTGGTCAGAACCTGTGCTGCCGGACCGACGAACCAGTCGAGCGTCGGCTTGAAACCCAGACCGAATAGCAGGGACAGGACGACGAGCAGCAGCATCGCCGCCACCATCGTTGCCGGCGCCTCGCGCGCCGGGGTCAAAGTCGCACCCGGTCGGGCAAAGAACGAACGGTTCACGACTTTGGTCAGGTACCCGAGCGTCACGACTGAGAACAGCGCAGCAACGACCGCCAGCCAGTGCATTTGGGCCGAGACTGCGCCAATGACAATGAACAGCTTGGAGAAAAACCCGGCAAACGGCGGCACGCCGGAAAGCGAAAGCGAGCCGAGAATGTGAGACCAGGTTGTGGCCGGCATCGACTTTTCCAGGCCGGCGAGCTTGCTCAGGTCGCGCGTGCCGGTCTGACGCTCAACCGCGCCCGCAGCCAGGAACAGCACCCCTTTGCCCAGCGCATGAGCAACAATATGAAATAGCGCCCCGACAATTCCCCAATAGTTGCCGATACCGAAGCCAATGAGGACGTAGCCGATCTGACTGATGGACGAATAGGCAAGCAGCCGCTTGTAGTCTCTCTGGTTGTAGGCCAACAGCCCGCCAACAGTAATCGAGAGCAGGCCGAACCCGAGCAGCAGGTTGAAAAACTCGGGCGAGCTGGCACGAGAGAGCCCGAAAACGTTGAACATCAGGCGCGACATCGCATACACCCCCAGTACCTTGATGAACACGCCCGAGAGTACGGCTGACACCGGCGCCGGAGCAGAAGGGTGGGCATCGGGCAGCCAAGCATGGAACGGCACCATCGCCATCTTCACCGCGAACCCGATAAGGAACAGGACGACAATGAACCAGAACAAAGGCGATTGTCCCTGCGCTACCAGCACCTGGGACACGACCGCCATGTTCAGGCTCGAAACCTTGGCATAGAGCAGCGCGATGGCCAGCAGTATCGAGAAGCCGCCGACCTCGCCGATGACCATGTACTTGAACCCGGCCTCGAGTTCGTCAAAGTCAGTCCCGAACGCAACCAGAGCATACGACGCCACCGCCGCGACTTCCATGAACACAAACAGGTTGAACATGTCGCCGGTCATAACCACGCCGTTCAGACCAGCAAGGATCAGCATGAACAGCGTGTAGAACTTCCAGCGGCCGGTATAGTGGTCGAGGTAACGAACCGAGTAGAGCAGGGCAGCAAACCCGACTGCATTCAGGGCAAGTGCCACAAGCGCGGTCAGTGGGTCGTAGACCAGCGTTATGCCGACTGCCGGCAACCAGCCTCCCACGCGATGAATCAGTGGCTGTGAGCTGCCAAGCAGCGTGGCTACGCCCATGGTTGAGAGGCCGAGCAGTACCGCCCCGGCAAGATTGGCCAGCAGGTCCCCGAATCTCGACCAGACCTTCGAAAGCAGTGGCGTGAGGAACGCGGCCAGCATCGGCGTAACGACGAACAGCGGTAACAGGCGTGAGTTCATCAGCCTTTGAGCCTCCGGATTTCGGTGATGTCGAATGTCCTGTACTTCTCATAGACACGCATCGCCAAGGCGAGCATCAATGCGGTCGTCGACAGGCCGATGACAATGGCAGTCAGCACCAGCGCCTGAGGTACCGGGTCGACGAAGTTTCGCGTCTGGGTCAGGTCCGTGATAATCGGCGGCAGTGCTCCCTTCTTGAACCCAATCAACGCAAACAGCAGGTTGACGGCATACTCAATCAGGCTGAAGCCGATGATGATCCTAATGAGGTTACGCTTGGCCACGACCGCGTACAGACCGATGAGCAGAAGCAGAACGCAGGCCATCAGTGCTATCATGCCTAGTCCTTCATCACGAACCGGGATGCGCCGAGGGCCAGGAATATCGCCACCAGTCCGGCCCCGACCTTGATGCCGATAGCGACATTGGCTGGCAGGATGATACCACCGGAAACCAGATGCAATGGTACCCCGGTGTAGTATACGAGCTCATTCTTGAAGAAATAGCCGCAGGCAATCAGCCCGGTCAGGGCCAGAACGACAAATGCTACCCCGCCCAGGCTCTCGAAGATCGAGGAGAATGTGTAGGAGCTCTTCTCGGCTTGCTCGACCGAACCAAAGGCCAGCGACATAAGTATGAAAGCCGCGGCAATCAGCACACCACCGGCAAAACCGCCGCCCGGCGTGAGGTGGCCGTGGAGAACGATGTAGACACCATACAGAAACAGCAGGCCGGCAAGCAGGTGGGCAACTACCTGGACAATCGTCGACATGCCACGCATCGCTATGCTCCCTCTCCTGCCGACTTCCGACCCGAACGCCTCATGACGGTCAGCACGCCGACAACGGCAGTGAAGAGCACGGTCGCCTCACCGAGGGTATCGTAACCACGGAAGTCCAGGATAATCGCAGCAACGACATTTGCCGCTCCGGTGCGCTCCAGACCGTGTAGAATGTACTGACTTGCCACCATCATGGTCGGACTGCCAAGTGGCGGCAACTCACGCAGCACCATACCGGCCAGCACGAGCAGAAATGTCCCAAACGCGGCGAAAACGACGGTCGGTAGCACAAGCTCGCGCTTGAAAGGCTCAGCAATTGTCGTATCAATGTTGGTCGTCCGCAGAATGACCGCGGCAAAGAAAACCACGGTAAGCACCTCAACCGCAATCTGGACGATTGCCAGGTCCGGAGCCTGCAGCAGGATGAACATGATCGCCACGCTGAACCCGACGATGCCCAGTGCCACGGCCGCAGCCAGCAGGTCATTGATCTCGATTGCCACAATGGCGGCGGCAAGCATCGCGGCCAGCAGGACGTAAGACTCAGTCATTCACTACCTCAGCATCAACACCAGAAAGAACACCATTCCGCCAATGAAAACCCAGGCGACGTAGAGGGGCAGGCTGCCGGTTGACAGACTGGAGAGCAACCGCCCGGCTGCCGCAGTAAGCAGACCAAGTGCGCGGTAAAGCAACTGCAGCACGTCTTCAACCAGGCCCTGGAACACCGCGGCCAGACCGTGTGCGGCACCGACCAGCCAGTTGTACAGGTCGAAAGAACCGGAGCCACCGAACCTGAGCAGGTCGTCCAGAATCGGCAGGTGCTTGACCGGTGAATAGAATGCCGTGCCGGTCACGCGACTCTCTTCGTTGTCGGCAATCCTCTCTCCGCCAACGAACGTCCGAGCTGCCACCGGCTTCGTGCCCGTGCCCAGCAGGTACACAATCACGCCCAGCGCCAGCGCCACGAGCATCAGCAGAGTGACGAGCAGCGGCTGCCAGACTCCCGGCACTTCAATCAACATCGGCAGGCTCGGATAGATGAACCCACGCAGGGGCAACTGCCAGGCACCAATTCCGAACACAACGCACAATGCCGCCAGCACCGCCGGCGGCAGCCACATGGCGAACCCGACCTCGCGAACCTTGGCCAGCCCGTCGGGCCGCTGGCCGAAAAACATCGAGTGCAGCAATTTTAGGAAGGAAGCCAGGGTCAGCACGCTGCCAAGCATGGCGCAGACCAGAAAAACTACGGCCAGCCCATTGCCGTCGCGTCCGGCTCCAATCACTCCCTGATACACCATCCATTTTGAGGCAAATCCATTGAGCGGCGGTACCCCTGAGATGGCCATGGCGCACACCAGGAAGGATAGGAAAGTGACGGGCATCTGGCCAGCCACGCCACCGAGCCTGTCAATCTCATCGGTCCTGGCCCAGTGCTCCACCGAACCCGCAGACAAGAAGAGGCCGGCCTTGTAAATGGCGTGGTTCAGCATGTGAAACAGCCCCCCGGCAATCCCGACCGGAATGCCGGTCCCAATTCCCAGAACCATGTAGCCGACCTGCGAGACGGCGTGAAACGAAAGCAGCTTCATCACCCGCTTCTGCACCAAGGCCATCATCACCGCGCCGAGAATCGTGACCGACCCGATCGCCATCAAACTGTTCTTGACCGCGATGTTGCCTCCGATGTCGAACATGTAGGTCGCCAGTCGCGTCAGCAGGTAGATACCAAGCAGCTTGTCGAGCGAGGCCGGGACATAGGCCATTACCGTGGCCGGAGCAGTTTCTGCTGCTGCCGGAATCCAGGAGTGGAACGGCATCGAGCCGGCCTTGGCAAGAGCGCCAGCCACAATGAGCAGGAACGCGGCAACATTCATCGGCTGGTGCAAAGCCATGGGCACGGCCGGCACAAGATCGATCCAGTTGCTTCGCACCAGCAAGGCAATGCCGGCAAGCATTAGGAAATCCGACAGGCCGACCAACACCAGAGCCTTGGTGGCGACCGCCTCCGAACCCTGCCGGCCGACAAGGAGCAGCCCGTAGACAACCGCGAGCATCGCACCCCAGAAGAACAACAACACGACCAGGTTCGCAGCCAGGACCACGCCGTTCGCGCATGCCAGGGCCAAGAGCATGTACAGATAGTAGCCGCGCAGACCGTCACGGCCCTTCATGTAGCGGAAGGAGAACACCATCACCAGGACGGCAAAAACCGCAATGAACAGCAACAGGAACCCCGAGAGCGCGTCGAGCCGGAAGGCAATCGGTATCCCGGCCGTGGCCGCGGGTTCAAGCATCAGCACGCTGTGGCGTGACTGGAAGAACAGCCGCACCGCGTAGTAGAGCGTGATGACCGCACCGATGAAGCTGAACTCATTGCGCAAACGGCCGGCGAGATATCCGAGCAGCCCCGCGGCAACCGGAATGAGTATGATCAGCAGAAAGGGATGCATCAGATTACCCCGGCGAGAGAAGTCACACCCTTCTCAAGAACGCCAACCGACAAGTAGTAGAAAATGCCCGCTGCCAGCGAGACCGCCGCCATTACAACCGCGATGGCGGTGGGAGTCAGACCGACCGGCTGCAGCTCGTGTTCGGGCGCCGAGCCGAGGAAGACGCGAGAATAGAACCGCGCCAGGTAGAGCACGGTGAACAGCGCCGCGGCTACCGCCACAAGGCCGAGCACCAGGCTGTGCCGGACCGCGGCAATCAGTACCCCGAGCTTGGCAAAGAAACCCAGGAAGGGTGGCAGCCCGACAATCGAAAGCACCAGCATCCCCGTGGCTCCGGCCAGGACCGGGGCCCTACGGTACATCCCGCCAAGATCCTGAAGCTCCACTTTCCCGGTCGCGTCTTCAACCGCGCCCACGGCGAAGAAGAGTCCCGACTTGGCGACCGCATGGGCTGCAAGGTAGGTGAGTGCACCAAGCAGGCCGTAGTAGCCGGTCAGCGCCAGCCCCAGGAATATGAATCCAAGCTGCCCGATTGTTGAGTAAGCAAGCACTGATCGCAGCGAACCGGACTGAAGCGCCAAGCCGCCGGCCATAAGGCTCGAGACCAGTGCCAGCACCGCGACCATTTCCATGAACCCAACGGGTGGAATCATGGCGGCAACAAACAGCTTCAGAAACAGCACGACACCAAGGTTCTCGGCAACGCCGGAGAGCAAAGCACACACCGGCGCCGGCGCAGCCCGGTACGCTCTGGGCAGCCAGACATGCAACGGCAGAGTGGCGGACTTAGCGAGAATGCCGATGAAGATGAGCACGGCCGGTGCCCAGGTGATTTCCTGACCACGCAGCGCGCCGAAGTTCAGGCTGCCGTTCTCGACGAGAATCAGCGCCAGCCCCACGAGCATCATTGCCGCGGCGCCGAAGTTAACGTACCAGGCCCAGGCACCGGCGTTCACGTCGTCGTCGGACCGGAAAAAGGCGACCAGACGCCAAAGCGCGAAGGTAGCAATCTCCCACAGGGCAAAGACCACAACCAGGTTCTGCGCGTAGACCACGCCGAGCGCACTCACAACAAGCAGGAGCAAGAAGACGGTGTACTCAACCAGCCCGGCACCTCGACCACGCAGCCGTACCAGGGAATACAGCAGCGCAGCCGCGCCAACCAGGCAGAACACGGCTGCGACATAGCCATGGATTGCCCCACCGGTGAACTCGAACCAGCCCCCGAAACTCACTTGAACCTGCCTTTCAGGGACTCGGTTCTCTGCCACGACAGCCGAAGTAGGTCCTTGCCCGAGTACTTCAGCCGTCCATTCTCAAAGGCGGCCATGCGCTCGGTGCAGCAGTAGCACGGATCGACTGCGGCCAGAGTCAGGGCCGCGTCGGCAATCGAGCCGCCTCGCACAGCAACCACATTCGAGGCGATGTTCATGTAGCTTGGTGCCCGCACCTTGTGTCGCAGGGGCCGGTTCGTCCCGTCAGATCGAATGTAGTGGAACACCTCACCCCTTGGCGCTTCAGTGCGACCGATGCCCTCGCCCGGCGGCACTTCGTCAATCCTCGTCTCAATTGGCCCGTCCGGCATGTCCTTAAGACAGGCCCTGATGATCTTGACCGACTCGAATATCTCCAGAAGCCGCGCCTTGGCCTTGGCGAACACGTCACCCTCGGTCAGCACGATGACGTTCCATGGCACCTTGTCATAGGCGGCGTGCGGGTCGTCGCGCCGCACGTCGATGTCGACGCCCGACGGACGAGCCGTCGGCCCGGTAACCGAATAGGCAATCGCCTGCTCACGGGTCAACACCCCCACACCCTCAAGGCGCGAGCGGATGACCGGGTCGTCGAGTACCGCTTTGGTCAGCATCATCGTCTTCTTTTCGGCCAAGTCCAATGCCGCAAGTATCTGCGGAACCTGCTCGGGCTTGATATCGCGCCTGACGCCGCCCGGCTTGTTCGCCGCGTAGTGGTTCCTGTTGCCGGTAATCATCTCGAACACCTCAAGAATGTGTTCGCGGTACCGCCATGCCCACATCCAGACCGTGTTGTAGCCGATGAAGTGGCCGGCCAGCCCGACCCAGAGCAGGTGCGAGTGAATCCGCTCCAGCTCATGCACAATCGAACGAATGTAGTCGGCCCGGGGTGGCGGTTTGATGCCGGCACAATCCTCGACCGCCAGCACGCAGGCAAGCGGATGGGAGTTTGAGCAAATGCCGCAGATCCGCTCGACCAGGAACGGGATCTGGTCGTAGGTCAGCTCAGGCGAGATGAACTCATGCCCCCGATGATTGTAGCCAAGGTTTATCTCCAGGTCCACGACCTTCTCGCCCTCGACAATCAGCTTGAAAAACTCCGGTTCCTCCTGTAGCGGGTGATACGGACCGATCGGGACGATGCGCCTATCGCTCATGAGCCTCGTTCCTGCGCTCGTAATCCCGTCGCAGCGGGTACTTGCCGCCTTCCCAGTCGGCGTCGGATGTTAGCAGAGGTATCAGATTGGGGTGTCCCGGGAATTCGATGCCGAGGAGCTCGTGCATCTCACGCTCAATCCAATCTGCGGCCGGAAACCAGGTCGCCTGCGATTCAATCCGCGGGTCATCTTTCGGCGCCAGAACCTTAAGCGTGTACATCGTCCCGGCCTTGTCGTCCGAAAAGTGATACAGCACCTCGAACCCGTCGCGGGTGTCGATGCCGGTGCAGATCGAGAGCCGCATGCCAAACTCCCGGTGCAGCAACTTGGCTGCTTCGGTCAGCCGCTCGCGCGGTATCCTAATGTACAGCCGCCGCGGATTGTGCTCGTACACGTCGGCCACTGGTACGAGCTGCTTCAGCTTGGCTTCGGCTTCTCTCATAGCTTACTCAACGCCTTCACAACCCCGAGCAGCATTGCTTCAGGCTTGGGCGGACAGCCCGGGATGTACGCGTGCACCGGCATGTACTTGTCATATGGACCAACGACATTGTAGGAATTGCGGAAAATCTGCTTGCCGCAGGCGCACGTACCGATGCCGATCACGAGACAGGGCTTCGGTGTCTGCTCGTAGACTTCGAGCACCCGAGGCAGGGACTTGCGATTCAGCACACCGGTCACGAGCAGCGCATCGGCATGACGCGGCGAGCCCACGAGTACAACTCCAAACCGCTCGACGTCGTAGCGCGGGGTCAGAAGCTCCAGTATCTCGATGTCGCAGTTGTTACACGGTGCTGCGGCCAGGTGATACACCCACGGCGACTTCTTCAGACCCCAGATGCGCGCGTCTTTCATAGTCCTGCGAACGCCAGAACCACCGCCGCCACGCCCAGCGGCGCGAGTATCAACCAGAAGAACCGCAGCGCGTGGTCAATCTTGAGCCTCGGATTGGTGTTCTTGATGAGCACAACCAAGACGACAACGAGTAGAAACTTAAGAACCGCCCACCAGCTCACCAACCCGCCCCAGAAGAGAGTAACAAGAAACAAGGGCAGCAGTAGAAGCATCATCGCCCGCGCCAGCCGGAACGCGGCCAGCGGCGCGCCCGAGTATTCAATCAGTACTCCGGACATGATTTCCTGTTCAGCTTCAGCAATGTCGAACGGAGGATACCCAAGTTTGGCCTGAATGCAAATCAGGACGATGACGGCGGCGATAACGCCGGATATCGAATTAAGGAAAGGCCCCGAAGCCTGCTGAGCGAGCACGAGGTCACCGATGCGAAACGCTCCATGGCTCCTGATGACCGGCACGGCAAGCGCCAAGAGAAACGGTAGTTCGTATCCGAGGTAGAGCGTCATCTCACGCGAAGCCCCGACCGCAGACAGAGGGTTCCGCGATGCCGACGCCCCGAGTATCAGCGCCAGCGGCGGCAGCGCGAACAGGTACACCAGCACAATCAGGTCGCCGGCAAAAGATATGTACGGGAAGAAGTTGGCGTAGAACAGCATCACTGCGGTCAGGCACATCGCCACCAGGCCGAGCAGCGGTGCGAGCAGGAAAGTGGTCCGGGCTGCCCCGTCAGGCACGACAGTCTGCTTGAGCATCAGCTTCAGAAAGTCCGCGAACGGCTGATAGAACGGCGGCCCTTTGCGCCACTGGACCCGAGCCGACACAAACCGGTCAACCCAGGTCAGCACCATGCCGACCACGGCGCTGAACAGAAAGCCCGGGAACACAAGGAAAGCGAATGCGAGCTTCCACCCGGTCCAGCCAATCATGTTCTCCTCCAGTGGGCATGGCGTGACAAGTAGCGGGCTCCGGTTCGTTTCTCCGGCTTTTCAGGCTCCTCGACGAACTGCAGGGCACCGGTCGGACACGAGGTGACGCAGCGCGGCCCTTCAGGGCGGTCGCTGCACAAGGTGCACTTCTGGGACATGTGACGCACAAGTCCGGGCTCAATAACTCCGAACGGACAGGCGAGCGTGCACGACCGGCAGCCGACGCAATGGAAGTCGGATTTGCGTACAATCCCGGTCTCCGGGTTACGGACAATCACCTGGAACGGACACGCCGCCGCACACAGCGGTTCGTCGCAATGGCGGCAGCCCTGGGCGAGCAGGGTTGTGGAATTCAATTCGGCAACGCCGATCCTCGCCTCGCCCTTGAACCGGCTTCGGCAGGCCGCCTCGCACGACCGGCAGCCGATACAGTAGTCCAGCCGAAGAACAATGCGCTTCACGACCACACCGAGAGATTCTCGCTCCCAGCCGTGGGAACCCGGGCTGTCTTCTCAACCGACACCGAAACCGGCGTAACCGTAACATCGCCGGTGAGCTCATCAACTGCCAGTGGGAACAAGGCGCGGTTACGGTGCACATTTACGCCGACCGCCAGCACACCGGCTGGCACCGCGTCGGTCACGTGGACCCGAAACTCGACTTCTGCACTCAGGCTCTTGACCTTCACAAAACTGGCGTCATTGGCATGCAGTCTGGCCGCGTCGGACCGGTTGACGAGCACGGTGTCTTCCGGGTCATGAAACCCGCGCAGGCCAATGGCTTTCTTCTCACCGACGAGCAACCATTCAGCATTATCACGAAAGAAGCCCGCTGCCTTCTGCGCCAGCACAACGACTTCGCTCACCGATGCCGGCTTAGCTGGAATCTCGTCCGCCTCCGCCGCTCTGCCGAACCAGTCAAGCACCTGGCCGAACTCCCGGGTTCCGCTCAGCGGCGAGGCCAGGGCTGAGCGCTCGACCGGCCCCCAGTAGGAACTGCCGACCGACGCCCGCTCAAGCTCTGCGGTCAAGGGCAGGACTAGACCCGGCACCGGCGGGTCCGGCCTGAATATCGACGTCGCAACAAGATGCTCGACCTTGCTCAATTCCGGAAGCAACTCAGAGTAGCTATAGGGGAACAGACCGCCGGTCCAGAAGAGCATCCTGATCCTGCCTTCGCTCATTGCCTTGCGCAGTTCAGCAAACCGCATCGGCCCAGGCGGCAGACCGGTTTCGCGGAAACCGATAAAAGGCTTGTTCGCGGCTCTGGCAACCAACTGACTTGCAAGACTGTGCAGCGTCGGATGAAAAGCCCTGCCCGGGTGCATCGCGCTACCGACGAATCCGGGGACTTCGGGTTTGAGCATCGCCGCGGCCGCGCCGAGTGCATCGCGGCTTGTGCCCGCCACACTCGCCAACCGGTCCGCGTCAACACCCGGCAATCCCTTCGGGTCAATCAAAGCCGCCAGTGCCACGAGCGCAAGAGGCTCGGTGCCCGGCTTGACCTGGACGAACATGTGAGCAAACCCAGCCTGCCGCGTCCGGATAGAGTCGATAACCACCAGGCGGTTCTTGCGGTCAGCATAGCGCGCGTCGAGAATGCGCCAGCTCGCAACCGGCGAGGTGCTGAACACGTCTCCAACGAGCAGCATGGCGCGACTGGCCTCGACCTGGGCCAGGGTGGCATCGGCGACACCTTCGAGCCGGTGGTTGAAGCTGTTCTCCGGCTCAATGTGACCGCAGACAAGGTTGGGCGTACCCAGCTCCCGCGCCAAGCCGTGCATGCGGCGGACCTCGCCCACTGAACGTGCCCGGCTGTAGACGATTGCCAGGTCCTCAGGCTTGGTCTGCGAAAGCCAGCTACGTACCAGTGCCTCAGCTTCAGGCCAGGTGATATCCCGCCCGTCAAACTGTGGCCGACACAATCGCTCGCGGTGGTCAATAACGATGTTGGCACTGTTGCCGCGAGGACAAAGCCTGCCCCGATTGACCTCGGCGTCGGGGAAATAGTGCATCTTGTGTTCGACGCCGTTCCAGTCCACGCCCGCGGTACAGCCGTTAAGGCAGAACGGGCAGGTAGTACGCGTGGCCTGCATCAGATGAATGGCTCCTCGATGTCCTTTATCTGTGCCCAGGTCAAGACCGGCCCGTCTTTGCAGGTCAAGTACGGCCCAAGCCGGCAATGCCGACACTGACCCACGCCACAGGACATGTTGGTCTCCATCGACAAGTAGATGTTCTCAGGCTGGAACCCGGCATCGAGCAGCTTCTGGTTCACAAACTTCATCATGATGGGCGGACCGCAAACGACCGCGATGCTCGTCTTCTCGTCACATGGTATCTCGTCCATCAAGCAGGTAACGACACCGACCTTCTTCATCCACTTCTCGTCACTGACGTCGACCGACAGGTCAATGTCGACTTTGGGAATCTTCTGCCACTCGGGCAGCAGGTGCTTGTAGACAATGTCCTGAGGAGTACGTGCGCCATAGCGCAGGAAGATGCGCTGGTACTTGCCAATCTCATGGACCAGCGCGAGAAACAGCGCCCGCAGCGGAGCAAGCCCTACGCCGCCGCCGACAATGTAGATGTCCTTGCCTTCGAACTTCTCCAACGGGTAGCGCTGCCCATATGGCCCACGCACACCGACCGTGTCTCCGGGTTTCAGACCAAACAATGCACTGGTAGCGCGACCGACCTTCATGATCGTCATGTCAAACGTCTCGCGCTCGAAATGCGAGGAAGAGGGCGTAAACGGGGCCTCGCCGAATCCGGGCACGGTCAGCTCGACGAACTGGCCGGCGAGAAACGGTATCTCCTGCTCGGGCTTGAGCTTGAACGTTCTGATGTTCGAAGTCTCGTCATGGGTCTCGAGAATCCGGGCCGGAATCGGCTGGTACGGGTTGCTCACAACTCGGCCAGCACCTTTCTGATGTCAATCTTGCCCATGCAGGCCCGGAAACAACGGCCGCAACCAGAACAGGCGTAGAACCCGTGGTCGTTCTTGAACTGGCTAAACTTGCAATCGAACCGGTTGGCGAACCGCTTGAGGAATTCGGCGCGCGGGTTCGCACCGCCGCCGACTCGGGCATAGGCAGCCTCGTAACACGCGTCCCAGACCCGGGTCCGCTCCAACCCGACTTCCTTTGCCTTGTCATACAGGAGAAAGCAATAACAGGTAGGGCACCCCATCAGACAACCATAGCACTCTACGCAGCCTGCAGCATGCCTGGTCCAGAACTGCTCATCACCAAGCCGGTCAGCCACAGCTCTGGGCAGGTCGGGATTCAGTGGCTTGGGATTCAGCCGGCCCAGCGTCTCAACTGCGGCCTTGCGGGAATCGGTCCTGGTTGTCATTTGTGCTTCAGTTGCAGGTTGCATCAGGGACGAGTCGACATTCAACAATTCTTCGCCCTCGGGCGTCTGGCTCTCCAGCAGATAACAGCCATCGACGACGGCAAGGGTCACATCCACGCCATCCTGGGCATACGGTTGCCCACCGAGCAGATTGCAGAAACAGGAATCCTCAGGTGTTGGGCAGTCTGCCGCGATAATCATAGTCCGGCGACGCTCGGCGCTGTAGAACGGGTCGGCGAACTGACCTTCACCCAGTATCCGGTCGTGCACCTTGAGCGGTACCAGGTCACAACTCTTCGCCCCGATAAGCAGACGCGGCTTGTCACCAACCGGCATCTCACTGGCTGGCATCGACGCAACGTACTGACGCGGCTGGAACAGAAAAGACTTCACCGGCTCTGCCGCTCGGATGCGGACAAGAGCCGGTGTCAGACAATCCTCGGCCTTGCCGAGGTCAGTTGGCACCAGGCGATGCCAATGCACGCGGTCCTTACTGACCACAGGGACGAAGACCGCGAACCGCTCCAGCAGCTTGCCGAGCCACTGGTCTCTCGCCTTTATGGGCAGAGTGAATCTGCTCACGCGCAGGAAGAATAGCGACCACTCTCCAGATGTCAAGAAAAAACGACGAACGGCATGACTGTGCACATTGTTCCGGCATGAGGATGCGGCATGAAACCAACCCGAATTCCTGGCCGCACAACTCGGCAGAATATCCCCAGATGCTGCGCCGCGTGCGTTGACAGTCGTGGACAGACTGATATGATGCACTGTGCCAAGCTACCGAAGCATTCGCAAGGAACGACCAAAGAAGAAGTTCCGCATTCCCAGTTCGTACGTTCAGTGGGGCGTGCTCGGACTGGTGGCCGTAGGCGTACTGCTCGTACTGTCACGCTCTCTCTGCCGCCCTCCTGCGGAGCCCGGTCCGGTCCCGGTGCTGTCCCGCACCGAGACCGACCTGGCGGCAGTTACGCGGCTACTCGGCGACGTCTCGCTCGACTCAGCCACGCTTGCACTCTTCCCGGCCGAGATCAAACTCAGGCTCACAACCGCTGAGACGCTCGCCGCTCAAGGTCGCTGGCACGACGCTGTTACCCAGACCAGGCGACTAATCAAGAACGCCCAGCCCGCTGAGGCAGCGGCCCTGCACGGTTTCGCCGGATACTGCTACAACCAGGCTGCGAGTCCGGACTGGGCTCTGCGCGAGTTCCGTCTGGGCTTTGATGCGGCCGTGACAGGTGCCAGCGAGCTGAGCCCATGGCTGGCGTTCAGCATCGGCTTCTTGTTTCAGAGCCATGGATTCGCCGATAGTTGCGTCCCTTACTACCAGAAGGCACTGAACTCCCTCCCGCAACCGGGTACGGCGGCCACCGGGCCAAACTGGTCATCACTGCTCGCTAACAACCTGGGCGTTGCCTATCAGGTGCTGAAGGACTCGACGCATGCCTTGGAGTCATTCCGGCTGGCCTTGTCACTTGTCGACACGGTGGCTGACCCGAGATCGGCACGGGTGGTCAAGGACAACCTGGCCCGGCTCGAAGGCAGGGCCAGAGAGCAGCCTGGCGTCAGGCCTGAAGCAGGTCGAATGGGTCAACATCAATCCTCACGCTGACGCGCGAAGTTTCGATTTGGTCGCGCGTTAGCAGCCGGTCAAGCCGCATCTCCTTTGGGAGTTTGACCAGCAGTCTGAACCCGGCTTGGGCGATTGGCACCGGACCGAGCACGGTAACATCCCGGTGAACTTCGAGAGAACGGGCGACGCTCAACGCCCGCACCCGGGCCTTATCAGAGGCCGGACTCCTGAACGTAAGCAGTGCAAGCCGACAGAACGGTGGAAAGACAGCCGCAGCCCGGCCCTTCAGCTCGTCATCAAGGAACAAACCGGTGTTACCGGACAGTGCTGCCTGAATTGCCGGCTCGTCCAGCCTCCTAGTCTGAATCACGAGACGAGCACCGTACTCTGCCGCCCGGCGCACCAGACCGGACAGGGTCTGGAACACGCGCTCGTGGGCGCGAAAGTCACACCGGCACAAGTCGCCATCAACCGACACGACCGCGACCAGCGATACCCGGTCCGGCCAGTTCGCGCTCAGGATGGACCGGGTTCCAACATAGACATGTCCCGAACCTGATTCGAGCCGGCGCTGGGATTCGCTTACCACGCTCTCGACCACAGCCCCGGGCAGAAGCCGTGCGACCTCACGGCTGACCAGTTCGACACCGGGCGCTCGAAACCGGAAGTCGCTGCCACCACAGCGCGAACACGACTCGGGAGCTGGACCCGACCGACCGCAGTACGGACATCTCAGTCCAGACTTGTCAAGAGCCATCGGAACCGAACAGCCCGGACAGACAAGCGCACTACCACAGTCATTGCAGGCGACGTGTCGAGCCAGCCCCCGCCGATTCACGTAGAGCATGACCGCGCCGTGCGCCAGGCCCCGCTCTACCTCCCGCCTGAGCAGGGGCGCGATGACATCATTCCGGTGCCGACGCATGTCAATCACTGTCTGCCACCGGTCGCCTGATTCCTGCCGGCCCACGGTATCGGAATCGAGTTTCAGCTCCTGGTAGAGCCCGGTCTGCAGGTTACGCCAGGTCTCGGCTGAGGGTGTCGGGTCAATGAGCAGCACCGGGCAGCAAGCCAGTCGGCCACGGTACACAGCCACGTCTCGGGCGTGGAAAGCGGGTTGCCGTTCTTCTTTGAACACCGGGTCATGCTCGTCCAGCACTACAATGCCGGCAAGGTCACCGACCGGGGCAAAGACCGCAGACCTCACGCCAACGACCAGATGCCGCGTGCCGGTACGCAGTTCGAGCCAGAATCGCCTTCGCTCACTCTGCTTCAGTCTGCCGTGAAGAAGGATCGGCTCGACACCGAGCTGCGCAGCCAACAGTCCGGCCCAGCGGTCGAGGCCCTGCTCAGGGGCGAGCACCACCACCGAACCGTTCTTGAGAACCTGGCCAACAAAACGAACCATGACCTGCTCCCGACCGCCAACCTGCCGGTACGTCCAGACTCCAAGACCGGACGCGGCCAATGGCGGTCCGGTCAATGCGGCCTCGGCGGTCTCGCGCACCTCCGGCGTGCCCAAACCGGGTCGGCGAAGTCCGTAGCCACACACACCCCGCGGCAGAGCGAAACTCAGGGTCTCCCCCATCCGGCCAAAGTAATACGAGTTGACCCATCCCAATAGGTGTAGCAGTTGCGAATCCAGCAGCTTGGGCTCGACAACTTCCTCAATCGCAATTGTGCGCTGGACCGGACTCCGCTTCAGCAGTTCAATCACCAGTCCCCGTACCCGCCGTCCCCGCAGTCGTACGCGCACGCAGTCACCCGGCGCCAGCCCGGGCAACCGAACCGGGTCATAGGCGTAGGTCAAAACGTCAAGATGAGTGTGCGGAACTGCGACGTTGCAGTAGAGCAATCAGTAGCGGATCTTGAGCCGGTAGCGCAGGGCAAACCGGCCGAGGTCATTGCGCTCGGCCACCAGCTCGTTCTTGCGATTGATGTAGTACTCAACTCGGAACAAGGGCTGCATGTCGCCGGTGAAGTTCTGGGTGTAGGAAACATAGACCCGACGGCCGACGTACTTGCCGACCGTGACCCGGGCTTCGCGGCCGCTGAACAGCCCGCTCTCGAACTCGAGATAGTCAAGATTGACAAAACCCCTCGCCCGCTTGGCCGCCTGAGTCTGAAAGTAACTCAGGAGACGTTGAGAAAGCAGTTGAGTAACCGCGTCACGTTCCTCCAAGGCCGAGAGCTGGTCCGGGGTCATGCTCAGGTTGAGGTACGAGGCGATGTCGGCTTCGTCCCAGCCGGGCGGCTCAGACGCGAACTCGATGAGCGGCTGTTCAAGAGTCCCGGTCACGGTCAGGATGACTTTCTCAGGCATCGATGACGAGGAATCGCGCGCCGGCCGCACCGGCAGTTCGGCCGCGATGTCGAGCTCGGGATTGAGCCGGGTGATGTTCGGAAATCTTATCTGGCCGCGGGTAACACGCAGCGTGTTGTCAAGGTAGTAGACGTTCCCCTGGCGTGATTCGAGCACTCCGGCATAAACCTCGTCCGCCCTGGTCTTGCGCAGGGTCAGGTCCATGCCCAGCTCGATGTCAACCATCGAGTTACGCAGCCAGACGCCGCGCTCGGCACGCACCCTGATGTCGTACTCAAACAGCGTGTCCGGCTCGCCGCCGTTGGCCGCGGGCGCGGCGCCGAACCCGATGGCAATCAGTGCTTCGGCCACATCCACCGTCCCGGTCAGCACCAGTGGTCGGGCATTTGCCCAGTCGAGCATCACCTGGCCACCGGCAACCGCATAGATTTCCGGCTGCGGGTTGAACGTCGCGCCGGTGAACTGGATGTCATAGTGCATCGTGTCGACCTGCCAGTTGGCGCCCAGGTCGATAAAACCGCCACCGACTACCGCGCCCCGGCTTGAACGGCCCGAGAACTTCTCAAACCTGATTCGGTTCCGGTCAAAGGTCAGCTCGGCGTTCAGCCGTTCGACCGTGGTGTTGATCGCCGGCACGTGCAGTGCCGCGCGTGCTATCCTCACCCGACCGTTGAGCGTCGGCTCGGCGAAAGAGCCGCGCAAGGCGACCAGGCCATAGATTGTCCCAGCCGGCAGCTCGATGCTCGGCCTCAGGAACGAGAACACCCAGACGCCGGGGTCACGCAGGTCAGCCTTGAGGTCCAAATCCAGCGTCGACAGCAACGAGCCATGGTCAAGCCGGTAGCCAATCCGGCCGGAAACGACACTGGTTTCAGCCACGGCTGGAGGTCCGACCGCCCGGCAGAATCTCAGATGGTCGATCGTCGTACTGGTGCGGTTGGCATGAAGCTGAAGCTCCAGAAGCGACAGTGCCATCTCCATCTTGGGAAACTCGACCTTCTGTCCGGCAAGCACCAGTGCGAGCGTATCGCTGCCTCGGACATCGATGTCCACTGTTCCAGCAAGCTCCACGTCCAGGTTGAGCAGAGTGCGGAGCTTGGCCAGGTCAAGCTGCCGCACACGCAGGTCCACCTCAGGCGACCGGTCTGGAGTCAGAGCGAGGCCGAAGTCAACCGTTGCTCCGGCCAGCCGGGTAGAGACATCGGTCACGGACAGTGATTCCCGCGCATAACTGACGTGAAACGGCCGCGTCGTAACCAGTGTCTCCTGTTCGGTGGCAAACTCAAGCATCTCAACCTCGGCTCGGACCCGATCCTGACTCAATTCCAATGCGCCCAGTGCGCGCAGGCGGTTGGTCGGCAAGTCGACTCTCAGTTCGAACTCCGGGCCGGCCCACAGCAGTTGCGCCGCTTCACAGACGTATTGCTGGACGGCCAGCGATTCGACCGCGACCGCGACTCGACCGCTCAAACCCTGATCAAGCCCGACGTCAAATTCAGCCGCTACCTGTCTAGCGTGGACGGTCGCAACCAGCAAGTTGGTGGCACGCAGGCCCCCGGTCAGCGTCAGCAGATTCGAGGTGCGCCGTACCCTGGCCGCACCCGACAACTGACCTGCAAGCGGCATCCTGACGAGCCTAGACAGATAGACCAGGTCAAGCGACTCCAACTCCACGTCTGCTGAGAGCTCCTGACCGAAATAGCTGCCTTTCAAGCGCATGCGGCCCAACGGACCGGACACGTCGGCCTGGTCAACGGTCAGGCAGCCGTGGCGGAACTGTACCTGGCAGCACAGACTGTCAATGCCCAACTCCACGACGCGCACGCTGACCCGTCCGGCAACTGAATCAACACCACGACCGCGACACTCGACCCTGACCCCAATTCGGTAGTCGGGCAGGGCTGGCTCAAACCTTCGTACAACCACGTCCTCTGCAGCGACCCGCCCTGCAAATGAACTATCGCGCAGACTCAGAGTCGCATCGAGTGCGAAACTCCCCAGCCCCGGGCTCGCGCCCGCGGCCGAGAGCGTGACCACAGAGTCCACGAGCGCCACACGCCCGGAGATGGACGGCAAGACCAGTGTGTCCACCGCCAGGCCTTGGGCCGCATAGACAAGATTGGCATGCAGGTCTCCTCGTTCCAGCCCGCCCGAGCCCTTGGCTAGAATCCGACCCGGTAGGTCGGAGAACTCAGGCAGCGTCAGGACAACGTTGTCAAGAGTCACTGCCAGCCCGCCCGTCTCGAACATGAATCGCGCGTTTCCCTGAGCACGGGACTCGCCGGTCATCACGTTGACGCTGTCCACGCAAAGCGAATCGTGCGTCAACCTGATGCGTGCGTCAAGGCTGCGTATCCGGATTCCTCCCGGGCGACGCAGGCACGCGGTTGCGTCCCCGAGCCCGGCCTGGATGAGCGTCCCGCCTGCAACCAGCCACAGGTTCAAGTTGATTGAATCAGCCATGACCGCGGTATCAAGCACGACTGCGCCGTTCGCAACTACCAGCCGCCCAACTGACACCCGGGGAAACGCACCGGTGCCGGACTGCACCGGCTTCGACGCCGAGACCGGTTCTTCCTGCCTCGCTCCGAGATAGACGGTCGGCTTGTCAATCTCCACATTCGAAAGCGTGAACCTGCGCCTTAACAGTCCGACAAGGTCAAAACCGAATGTCAGGCGCTCCACCCGGAGCGAGTCACGGTCAAGCGCAACCAACAGCCCGCGGACCACCGGCCGAGAGAATGGGTCGCCCTCAACCTGCTCGTACCTGACGCGGGCATGCAGTATTCGACCGACGACCACCAGCCCTCGACCGAGCAGGAATCGACCAATGTGCTGAGCCAGCAGCACGACCAACAGGAGAACGACGACCACGACAACCCAGCCAATGAGCCGGCTTCTAGAACGCATGCAGCAACCCCAGATAGAACCTGCCCTTATCACCAGGCACCGGATTCGCCAGTCGCCGACCCCAGTCGAGCCGCACTGGCCCAATCGGCGTACGCACCCTCACGCCTGTGCCCCCGCTGTACTCGTAAGCGAACAACCGGAAATCGCGGCTCACGGTTCCGAGGTCGATGAAGCCGACCAGCCCGACCCAGCCGACCAGGTACGGCGTGCGTAGTTCGACATTCCCGTTCACGACCGTCGGGCCAAACCGCCCTTGAATCGAGGTATCGGGCCCGAGCGAACGCTCCGGATAGCCGCGCAGGCTGCTCCGACCGCCGAGCGTAAATGCTTCGTAGTACGGAATCGCCTTGGTCCGAGTTCCATAGGGCACAACCCGGCCCGCCATACCACGTAGCGCCAGTACGAACCCGAATCCAAGGCCATAGCACACCCTTGCCTCTCCGGTAAGACGGTAGAAGTCATTTCGCCCCTGGAGCAGGCCACCGGCAACCTCGGCCACCGACTGCAGCCAGACACCGCGTCTCGGGTCGAAAACGTCGTCACGCGTATCGTACTGCCCGGACAGCCCGAGCGAGTTGGTCACTCCGGTCGTGGTATCCGAGACGAAGCGAAGCCGGTTGGTCAGTCCGATGACCAGATTGGGTGCGAGGCTACGGCTCATTCCGGTCTCCTCCCCGAACTCGCGGGTTGACGCACCTCCAATCCGCTCGTACGAGAAGTAAGGTCGGAACTGCAGGTCGATTCGGGTAAGCAGCAGGTACGGCATTCGATAGGCGGCCGCGCTGCGCGCACGGAAGTCACGGTTGAAGGCCGGACTCGCCTCGGCATTCGCCAGCGCGGTGTGCCCCCGGTTGAACAGGTTATTGTGCTCCCATTCAACCGAACCAAGCAACCGGTTGGGCGGGGTCTCCACACCGCCGCCAAAAGAGACTGACCGGTACGGCTGCTCGGAAACGTCAAACCTAATGACCACGCCCCGTGACGCCCCAGCACCCGGCTCCGTGATTGCCCCACCCTGATTCGTATCCGGCAGCTCGACCACGAACGCCACTCGGCTGAACAGCTTGGTGGCATAGAGCCGAGTCTGAGCCCGGTGCAGGCGCCCCTGGCTGAATCGCTCGCCGACACGCACCTCGGTCGCCCGCACGATTGTCGCGGTACTGACCGTACGGTTGCCGCGCACCCGGACTTCGGCAACATGACAGAGTGGCCCTTCCTTCACGTCAAATGATACGGTCGCCACCGAGTCGCTGTGTTCCATCGAACCCGATACCGCCACCTGAGGGAAACCTGAGTTCAGGTAGAAGCTGCGCAGGACTTGCGTTCCCTGTTCAACCGACGCCCGGGTTGAGAACTGACCGGGCCGCACCGGCACCAATCTCAGCAAGTGCTCGGCACCGAAGCTCCGGTTACCAGTGATGGCAATGACGCCGGTCCTGGTACGCGGTCCCTCAATAACAGAGAACGTCACGGTCGGGCGCCGGCCCGTGCCGACCGACCGCTCCACGTGCACTTCGAAGAAACCTTGGTCTTGATAGAACCGCTCCAACGCCGCAACGTCAAGTGCCAGCGCCGACTCGGTGAAGGGCTTGTTCCTGCGGGTCGACACGACTGTAAGGAGCAGACGCCCGGAGAACGCATGATTCCCGTCAAACCGGACTGCTCCCAGCGTGTCTGGGGCTGCCTGCACGATAACCAGCAGCAGAGCGAGGTTCATTGAGGCGGTGCGCCGAACCTGAAGCCTCTCGACGCGTCCGGATGACTGACTTTCACGTCGCTCATATTACCATCCGCCCGAGCCGGTTCAAGCCTGCCGTTACCTTGACCAGCCTCCGCTAGCTCGCACCAGCCAAGATACCGTGACCAACACAGCTCATTGACTCTGCCTTCATCATCGCGCGGCGGGTTCGACGCGGTATCCCTCTTGACCAACGTCGCGTAACACAAGAACTTAGGCTGAGCCTGCGCGTCGGACCCTCAGCTTGGTTTCGGTTCTGCCAGCGACTCCTGGAGCCACTCCCCCCGCCAGACCCAAGAGCAAGCCATCGACCAGGCGCCCGGAGGTATCAATCAGCAGGCCGGCTGATACACCTGAAAGCAGGACGCGGGCCAGGCAAGACAACAGGCTCGCACGCGTGCGCTCAAACAGATGAAGTCGCGATACGGCCGCCGTGCCCGAGTTCGCACTCGAAGCCGGGCCTGGAACCAACACAGAAGGCTGACCTCAGAGCAGCGCCGAAGCCGAAGCACAGGCGGAATGCGGCGTTACTGTAGCCGGAAGTTGAAGGTCATCGTGACCCAGACCGGTACCGGTCGGTCGCGTTGGTAGGCCGGCTTGAACCGGCATTCCCGGGCAGCGGCCAGGGCTGCCTCGTCGAGCAGGGTACTGCCTGAGCCGGCATAGACCTGGACCTGGGCAACCAGGCCCGTGGTATCGACCAGCATCGATATTGCTGCGCGTCCTTCGATACCGGCCTGCCGTGCCACGTCCGGATACTCAGGCTGTGCTGCCTGAAGCAAGACCGGCTTGTGCTCAACACGGTAGAACGGGACTGAGTCAGGCACGAAATCGGCCGGCGGCACGAAGATGTTGTCGCCTGTGGTCCGGTCAATGGTATTGACGGCTGGCTCGCCCGGCGAGGCCGGAACAGGAACTGCGACCCGGGCAGGCCGCTCGACCGGCCTGGGCAACTGAATAAGCCCCTTGGGCAGCACGACGGGAACAAGCTCTATCGGTCGCTTCAGTTCGTAGGGTCTAACCTGAGGCTGCTTCAGGAACAGGAACGAGGCGGTCATACCAACCAGAGTCAGGCATACGGCAATTCTCAGGTCGCGGCCGTATTCGCGGTCGCGATCGGCGGCAACGGTTCTTGCGTTCATTGTGTGCTCCTATACCCACATATACCTGGACTCCGGCCGGGCCATTCCCGAACCCTGTGCCCGAGCGCATTGACCGGGCCCGGCCCGGCCTGAACCGCTACTTCTCTTCTCTGGCGCGCTTGGCTTCTTCGACGACCTTGTTCGCCAGTTCCCGCGGAACCTCTTCGTAGTGCGAGAACTCCATCTGGAAGAAACCTCGGCCCTGAGTCATCGAGCGCAGGCTGTTCGAGTACTTGTACATCTCGGACTGCGGTACCTGGGCCTTGATCACCTGCAGGGTTCCCTGTACTTCCATGCCCATGATTCTGCCCCGGCGGGCGTTCAGGTCGCCCATCACGTCACCGGTATAGCGGTCGGGCACAGTCACCTCGACATTCATTATCGGCTCCAAGAGAATCAGGCCCGCCTTGTCACAGCAGTTCTTGAAAGCCAGCGCCCCGGCCAGCTTGAAGGCGATGTCCGACGAGTCGACCTCGTGATACGAGCCGTCAAAGACCGTGGCCTTGATGTCCATCATATGATAGCCGGCCAGCACGCCTTTCTGCATGCTCTCAGCAATGCCCTTCTCGACCGACGGGACGAACTTAGACGGAATCGCACCGCCAAATATCTCGTCCTCAAACACAAAACCTGACCCGCGCGGCAACGGCTCGACTCTGAGCCAGACATCACCGAACTGACCCCGACCGCCGGTCTGCTTCTTGTGCCGGCCCTGGGCCTCGGCCTTGCGCGTAACGGTCTCCCGGTACGGGATGCGCGGTTTCACGAGGTCAACGTGTACGTCAAACCTCCGCTTGAGCCGCGCCACGATGACGTCGAGATGCAGCTCGCCCATTCCGTTGATAAGCTGCTGACCGATCTCGGCATTGTAGTCATAGGAAAAAGTCGGGTCTTCCTGATGCAGTCGGGAGAGCCCGTTCGAGACGCGCTCCTCATCGCCTTTGCTCTTGGGGACAATGGCAACTGATATTGAAGGCCTAGGAAACTGGATCGGGGTAAGGGCCACCGGCTGACGCTTGTCGCAGAGCGTATCACCGGTGTGGGTCTCCTTCAGCTTCACCAGGGCGCCAATCATGCCGGTCGTCAGCCGGTTGACCTCAGTCCGCTCTCGGCCCTTGACCACATATATCTGGTTCAGCTTCTCGTCGCGCTCGGTTCGGGCATTGAGGAGGACCGTGCCCGGCTCCAGTTTGCCCCGGAAGACTCGGACATAGCTCATGTCTCCGACGTGCGCTTCCGATACCGTCTTGAACACCAGCGCCGCAACCGGACCATCCGGTTCCGGTTTGACTTCAAGCATCTCGGTCGTGCCCGGCTTCGTCCCAGACCGGGAAGGCATCTCAGCAGGGCTGGGCAGCACATCCACTGCCAGGTCGAGCAACAGGTCCACTCCGACCTGAGACAAGGCATCACCACCGACCACCGGATACACCGTCCCGGCTTTGATGCCCCGTCGTACCGCCGCTCTCATCTCCTCGGTCGAAACCTCGGCTCCCTCAAGGAATTTCTCCATCAGCGTCTCCTCGACCTCGGCTGCTGCCTCAACGAGTCGTTCCTTGCCTTGTGCCACGGCGTCCTTCATGTCAGCCGGCACTGGCACCTCCCGGCGAACGCCGTCCTCATACTGGTACGCCTTGTCGTTCAGCAGGTCGACAACACCCGAGAAACCCGCCTCGCGGCCAATCGGCAGGTAGAGCGGTGTGACGCGTGTGCCGAACACCTTCCGCACCTCCTCGACCGTGCGCCCGAAATCGGTGTGCTCTTTCCGGAGCTTGTTGACAAACACGACTCTCGGCAGCCTCAGCTCATCCACCTTGCGCCAGGCCATCTCCGCGCCGACCTCGACCCCGGACGACGCATCGACGACCAGCACCGCGACGTCCACCGCCCGGACCGCGGACACGACGTCGCCGAAGAAATCGGCATAGCCAGGAGAGTCCACCAGGTTGACAAGGGTCCCGCGGTACTCGCCGTAGCCCAGCCCGAGGTTGACGGTAATCTTGCGGCTGACCTCATCCTCGTCATAGTCCAGCAGCGAGGTTCCGTCTGTCACCGAGCCGAGCCGTGTGTTCTGTTTCATGGTGAAAAGCAGCGACTCACAGACCGAGGTCTTGCCCGAGCTACCGTGGCCAAAGAAGCCAAGATTGCGGATGCGTTCAGCGCCGTATTCTTTCAAAGATTCCTCCGGGGAATTGATTGGTTTGTCGCGGCAATGATAGTCGAACGCCGGCCCAAGTCAAGCAGACGGCGCTCGACGGTGCTGCGCCGGCCGGGGTCAGTCTGCCTTGACTTTGGGCCGCGAGAAGGTATAACTGAGCGTGCGCGCGCTGGCAGTTTTTCATCCGTCCGACCTCTGGCAGGAGCTGGCCCGGGTCGGCACCGACCCGGCAAGCTGGCCCATCTTCGCGGCCAAGGTTCGACTGCTGGTTCTCAAGGCCGACGACATCTCAACGGCTGGAGCCAACATCCTGAAACAGGTTGCCCTGGCCGCCGGCGGCGACTGCGCGGTCCATCGAAGCGTGGCCTCAGGCCGGGTTCGACGGTCAAACGCACTGCTCTTCGGCACGCCACGGCAGCTTGAAGCCATTGCCTGCCGTCTCCGGACTCAGCCGCCATGCGCGTCACGACTCGCACCGGAGATTGAACAGACCATCGCCAGGCTCAGCGCTCCGCAGCTCGTCCTGAAGCTCGGCCGACGCACGCTTGACCTGGCCCGGCGAACCCGCGTCATGGGCATTCTGAACGTGACTCCGGATTCGTTCTCGGACGGCGGGCGGTATCTGGCACCAACGGCGGCAGTCGAGCACGCCCTCAGGATGGAGTCGGAAGGAGCCGACTTCATTGACATCGGTGCCGAGTCAACCCGCCCCGGCTCCGAGCCGGTTCCGGCCCGTGAACAGCTTGAGCGCATCCTGCCGGTGCTCAGACAACTGCGCCAGCGCTCAAAGGTGCCGGTGTCGGTCGACACCATGAGCGCACGTGTCGCCGAGGCGGCGCTCGATTCAGGCGCCGACATGGTCAACGATGTTTCGGCACTCCGGTTCGACCCGAAGATGGCGCGGCTGGTGGCGCGACGCGGCGTGCCGTGCGTGCTGATGCACATGCAGGGCCGACCCAAGACGATGCAGCGCAACCCGCGCTACCGGGACCTGATGGCTGAAATCGTCCAGTTTCTGGTCGATGCCGTGGCCCGCGCTGAAAAATCCGGTGTCAGCCGCTCGCAGGTGATTGTCGACCCCGGACTCGGATTCGGCAAGACCACGGAACACAACCTCGAGGTCCTGCGCCGTCTGAGCGAACTTCGGTCCATCGGCACCGCGGTGCTCTGCGGGCCGTCGCGCAAGCGGTTCATTGGCGAGACGCTGGAACTGGGTGTGACCGAGCGGCTTGAGGGAACGCTCGCCGCCTGCGTCCTGGCGGTTCGCGCCGGGGCAAACATCATCCGGGTTCACGACGTCAAGGCTGCAACAAGAGCGGTGCGGTTGACCGACGCCGTCGAGGGCAGGGTCTAGATGCTGTCCTTCATCCGCTTCCGGGTGCTCGATGCAATCGACATTCTGGTTGTTGCTCTGCTGGCGTACTACTTCCTCCGGTTCCTGCGCGGCACTCGCGCCATCCGGATGCTCTACGCCCTTGCGTTCCTGGGTCTGGTATCACTGATCGCCCGCTGGCTCGACTTTAAGGCTCTGGGCCTGATTGTCAGCTCGCTGACCACCGTCTGGATCGTCGCCTTCGTCATCATCTTCCAGCCCGAAATTCGGAATATCCTGTCCCGCTTCGGGCGCTACCGACCGCTGCGGTTCCTGCTGAAGAGCGCGGCCGACGCCGCGGTAATCGACGAAATCGTCGATGCCGCGGCCCAGCTCAGAGAACGAAGTCAGGGTGCGCTCATCGCCATCGAGCGCGACATCGGTCTGCGCGAGTACACCGAGACCGGCTCACGGGTCGAAGCGCGGGTGACTGCCGAACTGCTGGTCTCGATTTTCACCCCGCCTTCGCCGCTCCATGATGGTGCGGTTATCATCTCCGCCGGCCAGCTCGCGGCGGCCGGCTGCACTCTGCCGCTGAGCGACGTCAAATTCCTCGATGGCCCGCTCGGCATGAGGCACCGGGCCGGCCTGGGACTTTCCTCGGTGACCGATGCGCTCGTGGTAATCGTCTCCGAGACTTCGGGCCGAATCAGCTTCGCCTGCCGGGGCCGACTGCTGCTCAATTTGACCCCGTCCCAGCTCAAGTACAACATTCAGCAAGCCCTGCAAAAGGAGGTCTAGCCTGTGAGCGAACGAAACCTGCGTTTCATCGGCTTCGGCATCGTCGTCGCAATCGTGTTCGCTGTGTACCGCTACTCAATGGCGCCGACTGCGGCGTTCTGGGACTGCGCCGAACTGATTGCCGCGTCGTACATTGCCGGCATCCCCCACCCCCCCGGTACGCCGCTCTTCGTCATGCTCGGCCGGCTCTTCTCCCTGCTGCCGGTCAACCCGGAAATCGCCTTCCGCATCACGCTGATTCCGGTTCTATTCGGCTCGCTCTCGTGCGGTCTGATCTACCTGCTTGTCGTCAAGCTGATATCGCAGTATTCGTCCGACTCGCGGTTCCGCTGGATGCCGCACCTGGCCGGAGTCTTCGCCGGACTGATGTGCGCCTTCGCCTACTCCTACTGGGACAACTGCGTCGAAGCCGAAGTCTACGGCCCCTGCGTCGTGGTCGCGCTGTCGGTGCTCTACATGGCGCTGGTCTGGCGTGACCGGGTCCGGTCCGGCAGCGACAACCGCCTGGTGCTGCTGGCCGTGTTTCTGCTCTTTCTCTCAACCGGTATCCACTTCACCCCGATGATGGTTGTCTTCGCCGTACTCATCTACGTGCTCGTTGTCGACCGTCAGACCATCCTGCAATTGAGGCTGTTTGAGTTCCTGACCGGCTATCTTGTTGTGTTGACCGTGACTGACGTGCCCGGTCCGGTAATGAAGGTCCTTGCTGCGGCCCTGATGCTGGCCACGACCTGGCTTGCGGTCAGGGTAATGGAGAAGTCCGAACGGACCACCTCGGTACTCTGGGGGCTCGGCCTGCTGGTGCTCATGTACCTGATCGGCTACGTCGCCTCATCCGGCCGCATCATGGACAACAGCGTGCTCTTCCTTGCCTCGCCGACCGTGGCACTGATCGAAATGTGGGTGCAGAGCCGGCTACTCGTGGTGCTCTTTCTCCTCGGCTTCGGTGCGTACCTCTACTGGCTGCGGCGTCAGGGCCGGCTCAGCCTCACCTACGTCGGGCTGATGCTCGGCCTCGTCTTCCTCGCCGGCACGGTCCAGTTCTTCATGCTCATCCGGGCCCGGATGCAGCCGAGCATCAACGAGGTCAACCCGTCGAACTGGCGCGACTTCGTGTCGGTGCTCCGACGCGAGCAGTATGACCCGATGCGGCTGCTGCCGCGCAAGACCCAGTTCCTGACCGAAGAAGACTGGCGGATGAACCAGAACCCGCGTTTCAGCGTTCTCGTAGCGTACTTCGAACAGATCAAGTTCTATCTCCGCTACTTCTTCTGGCAGTGGGGCAACGAGCGGTTCTTCGACATCTTCCTCGGTATCAAATGGCAGGCACTCCTTGGCCTGGTTCCACCCCTGCTCGGACTCTGGGGCATCTGGCACCAGTTCAAGAACGACAAGCGCTCTTTCGTGCTCATCTTCATCGCCTTCCTCGTGGCTTCGCTCGGGCTCGTCACGTACCTGAACCTGAAATACTCGCCGTCGGACCCGCGGCGCGGCGACCCGGCCCGGGGAGGACTCGGCTATCTGGAGGTACGCGAACGTGACTACTTCTATGCCTTCTCGTTCGTCTTCTTCACGGTCTTCGTCGGCATCGGAGCCCACGCGTTCCTGCGCCTCGTGGCCGAATCGTTCCGTTCGCGCCGACTGGTTGTCCATGCGGCCGGGACCGTGCTGGCGCTCTTCTCATTCGTGCCGATGCTCCTGAACTACGCCACCGTCACCCGGCGCTACAACTGGATACCGGCCGAGTACGGCTACAACATGCTCGTCTCCTGTCCCGGTGACAAAGCGGTCGTCTTCACCAATGGCGACAACGACACTTTCCCGCTCTGGTTCATGCAGACCGTGCCGTCGCGGGTTGCCGGCTACGACACCATGTTCGGGAAGAACGTGGCGGTCGGGATTCTCTCCCTGCTCAATACCTCGTGGTACTGCAAGCAGCTCAAGCGCTGGGGCGCACCCATCTCATTCTCCGAATCCGAGATCGACCGGCTGCCCCGGGCCTTTGCCGGCAAAAACGGCCGGACCTTCCTGCTCGAGGACGTGATGATTCGGGACATGGTCGCCACCAGCGCCGGCATCAAACTGAAGTGGCCTGACGACTACGGCTCGACATCCGAGGAATTCAAGGCCAAGGTGTTCGGCTCAGGTTACCACCCCAGGACTCCGGTCTACTTCGCCACCACGGTCGCCCGTGAGAAACTGGCCGACGTCCAGCCCTATGTTCGACTCGAGGGTCTGGTCTACCGGGTCGTGCCTGAGCCGGCTGACAACCAGGTCGACATCGAACGCAGCTACGACCTGCTGATGAACCAGTACCAGATGAGCTCGATGCTTGACCCCAGAGTATCCAAGGATGACAACACGCGCGGGCTGTTTATCACCTACGCGGCCAGCTATCTCGGACTGGCGACCGAGCTGCGGCGGGTCGGCCGCTCGAAAGACGCTGAGGAAGTCACCTGGCGCGCCACCCGCTTCGACCTCGACCCGGACAAGCGGGCGACGCTCTTCTACCACCTTTCCGTGTTTGCACTCGAAAACGGCAACCTGGATCGGGCGCTCGCTGCGCTTGACACGGTCAAGCTCCTCGGCCTGACTAACCCCGAGTTTGATATCCAGCGCGGCGCCATCTTCGAAGCCAAGGGCGACTGGCAGAAGGCCGAGCAGGCCTATCTTGCGGCTCTGGCTGCCGGCTCGCAGCGACCAGTCCCGGTCCAGGCGCTGACCCGCATCTATCTGGACAAACTCCACGACACGGTTCGGGCCCGCAGTCTGCTCAAGCAATGGCTGGAGCGCGCGCCCCAGGACTCGACCTCAGCCCAACTGCTGCGCCAGCTATCCTAGCGCCCTTCTTTTCCTGGGGCGGCAAAGCACAGGGCGCGGAAGAACCGCGCCCTGTGCAAAGTTGCCTGCTGTCGGCTAACGCAGGACTGCGAACCGCGTGGTCAGGTTCTGGTCGGCAACCAGACGCAGGTAGTACACTCCGGCCGAGACCGACCGTCCGGAATTGTCCTCGCCGTCCCAGCTCACTGAGTACCGTCCTGCCGGCATCGAGCCCGACACCAGACAGCGCACTTCGCGGCCGGCCGCGTCGAATACCGCGACTCGGACCGGTCCGGCTCGACCGAGTGTGTAGCGTACCGCCGCACTCGTGCGCGCCGGATTGGGGCTGACCGCGGCAAGCCCGGTGTGAAATACCTCGGCGGGCGGCCCGGCCACCGCGGTTGAGCCGACCACGACGTCCTCGAGCGGCCCCTGGGCGTTCCAGTCCCACGTGGCATTGTGGCCGCGCACACGGTACCAGTACCGGTCCGGCGCTTTGCCCGTGAAGCTGCAGAGCGTATCAGTAATGTTGCTGGAAATGACAGTGCGGTTGGCGAACGAAGGCACGGGCCAGACGTCGTCGACGTACACGCCCGAGCCGAGTGTGCCGTCGTCGGTCAGGTACCGGAACCGGATGAAGACCGATGTCCCGACCCATCGCTCCAGAGAGAACGCCTTGCGCACCCAGCCGGACGAATTGCCGGTCAATCGGTCGTGGAGCTGGGTCCATTCCAGACCATTGGTTGACACCTCGGCCACGGTCACGTCGTAGTTGTTCTCGATGTTGTACCATATCCAGTAGCGCAGCGAATCGCCCGGCTGCACCGGATAGGGGTCGGCCGTGGTCATCGAGTTTGAGGCATTGTTGCCGGTCCCGAGATACATCGAGTAGTTCCCGTCGTGCTTCTGGGTCGTGGACTGACTCGCGCCGGTCAGAACCCAGCGCGCCGTGCCCGACTCAATCCCATCCTCAACGACCGAAAGCCCGGTCAGCTCTTCGAGTTCCCAGCGGTCGGGTTGATTGTAGCTTGGCCGTACCGGAGTCCAGCGCACGGTGTAATCACCGGTCGGCGATGAGTCCATCGGGGCAAGCACCGGCGGCGGCACCTCGCCCTTGAGCGTCGTGCGAATCGACTCGGCGCGGCTGAACAGATAGAACGCGCCGTCAAAACACTCGCGCTCGATGGCGTCGACCTGCGAGAGGTTCTGATAGAAGCTGGTACCAAGCTCGAACACGTAACTCAGGCACGGGAATCCGCCGACCCAGTGCGCCCAGCCGTACATCCAGTCAATCGAACCGCCTGCCACCGGGTAAAGACCCGTGGTCTGCTCCGGCGTGTAGGTGCCGCCTGAAAGCCTGGACATCTGGGCCGCGGTGCGCTGGCCGAGTGAGATGAACGTCGTGTTGTCCGGAGCCAGGGTGCCGTCACCCATCGGCCAGAGCACCAGCTCCGAGTAGGAATGCAGGCTGATGTCAGCCACGAAGTTGCGGGTTCTGAAGAACCTGGCCATCGCGTCGATCTCGTAGGCCCATTCCCCTCGTCCGCCCATGAACGTCTCGTCTCCAGGCCGATGGGTCGACCGCGAGCCGGACGAGAGTGAGCCCCAGCCGCTGCCCGGAGTACCGGCGCAGTAGCCGTTGTAATCACGATTCACGTCGCACCCGATGGAAGTGCTGAACGGCTGGCGATTGAGCCGCCATGAGCGCTGGCCCGGGTAGTCGTAGGCATAGCCGTCAGGGTTGACAACCGGGATGACCCAGATTTCGGTGTTGTCAACAAAGTTCCGGAACGTCGGGTCGCTTGCGTAGTTGGAAAGCAGCGTATCGCAGAAGTGCCGGGCCGCCTGGGGTGCAACCCACTCGCGGGAGTGATGCAGAGCATCGAGCAGTACTTCAGGCTCGTCCTCGTCCACCTCGACGTTATCCGATATTTTCACCATGTACAGCATCCGGCCCTCATAGGTCGGGCCGATGGAATCGAGCTTGCAGAGCGACGGGTAGGTTGCCGCCCAGCTTCGCATGATGTTCTTGAGCGAGTCGTATGAGCAGTAGAACGCGTCAAGCTGGTGTGCCAGTTTGTAGGTATCCCAGTCGTCGAACACGACCTCGTAACCGAGCCCCGAGGCCTGGACCACGCCTAGGTCGGCCCGGTCGAGCAGCAGGTCGTAGGACTCGCCCGCGACCTTGCCCGCGATTTCGATGGAACTGCCCTTGAACTGGATGGCGCGGGCGAGCTCATCATAGCTGCGCGCACCCACGCGAACGAGCATCGGGTCCGCCGAAGCAAGCCCGGCCCAGAGAATGACGAAAGCAAGAGCCCATGCTCTTCTGTCGGACTGACGAGACACTAGACCTCCTCGGGTCATGAGTTTGTAGAATCAACTGTAGGACTGTCACAGGCGGGTCCGGACGGAGTTGCGTAGCACCTCGAACCGCTCCCGACGCCCCGAGCCACATCTAATTCTAGGTCACACCCCGGGCCAAGTCAACGCCGTCCGCTTGACTCCGGCGGCTTTTCACCTAATATGCAATAGAGCAGGCTCAGCCTGCTCCCACCGAATCTACAGACAAGAAATTCGCCTGCCGTCCGTTTGCCGCGGTCTCGGCAGGCAGGAGGAACTGAATGATAAAGTTCAAACCCGGGAACCTCAGGGTTCCCAAGTTCCAGCGCCCGGTCTACGTGGTAGCCGCCGGAACCACCGACTACCGCAAGCATTACCCGGAATACAAGCTGGAAGAACTGACAATGATGGCCTTCAAGATGCTCCTGGAAGAGAACGACTTGAAGCTCTCTCCCCTGGAAGTGAAAGGCCTGATAAACATGGCCTGTTACGGCGAGTTCGCCGACCACTTCCAGGACCAGCTCTTGTGCGAGGCCAAGGTCCACGACTACCTGGGCCTGGACCCGCTGCCGAACGTCGGCATCAAGACCGGCGGCGCTACCGGCGGCTATGCCATGCTGATTGGTGCCAATACCGTCGCTTCCGGCTACTCCAACTGCACCCTGGTGCTCGGCTGGGAGCGAATGGACGAAGTCGACACCCGCACCGGCAACTTCTACATCTCCACCGCGGCCTGCAAGGACTTCGAGACCCGGCTGGCCCGGATGTACGCGGCCTACTACGCGCCGATGGCCCGCCGCTTCGCCCACGTCTTCAACGTAAGAGAAGAAATCCGCGCCCGCATCGCGGTAAAAAACCGCCTCTACGCCTGCTCGTCCCCGTTCGCTCAGAACCCAGGCCGGCACACCGTCGAGGAGGTGCTCAACGGCAGGATCGTTTGCGACCCGCTGCGAATGCTCGAGTGCTGCGTGATGAGCGTCGGCTCAGCCGCACTCCTACTCTGTGACGAAGAAACCGCATACAAACTCAGCGACCATCCGATGCGGCTGCACATTTGCGGTGGCACGCACACCCTGCGTGTGGCCGACCGGCGCAACATGGAAGTCCCGCTTCTGCCCAACGAGACTCCGGGCATGTACGACTGGATGGAGAAAGAGTACCAGGAACCCTATCCCGGATTCCAGAGCTTTCTTGCCTCGCGCTTCGCTGCGTACATGGCCTACCGGATGGCCGGAATCACGGGCGACCCGTGCGACGAACTCGACCTCGTCGAGCTGCACGACGCCTTCACCATCTCCGACCTGCAGACCTACGGCGACATCGGTCTCCGGCCCTACGGCAAAGAAGAAGAGTACATCACCTCAGGCGACGCCTACTACGGCGGCCGCTGTCCCTCAAACCTGTCGGGCGGACTCCTGGGAACCATGCATGCGGTCGGCGCGACCGGCATCTTCCAGGGCGCGGAATGCCTGTGGCAGCTCCAGGGCAAGTACGACAAGTTCCACGGCGAAGAGAAGATGTGGAAACGGTACGGCAAGAACCGACCCTCAGACTGGAAATCACTGCAAATCAAACGCCGGCGCCGGGCCCTCTGGATTTCCCATGCCGGGGTCGGCTCGCACGTAACCTGCGGCATCCTCGAGAACCCTGAAGAAGTGAAAGGCTAGGCCGGACAGATGAAGAAGAGCAAGAAGACTCTCAAGAAAACGCCAAAGAAGACAGCGAAGACACGCCGGCCCACGGCCCGGCCGGGTGCCATCAAACTGACCGGCGTGCCAATGAAGGTCGAGCGAACCGACCCGGCCACGGTCATCCAGTGGCCACGTACCCTCCTCCACCACCACACCTATGGCCTCCTCTCCCCGTTCTTCGAGGGACTCAAAGAAGGCGTACTCCGGGCGACCAGGTGCACGACGCCGGGCTGCGAGACCGGACTCTGGCTGCCTCCGCGCGCCGACTGCCCGGACTGCCACGCCCGCATGAAATGGGTTGAGATGAAGAACCCGGTCATCGGCGAAGTCTTCACCTTCACCCACGTCGAGTACCCGGGCCACGGCATCGAAATCAGCTACCCCTACTACCAGATTGACGTGAAGATACCAGGAGCCTGCACGGTGATGAAAGGCTACCTTGTCCGGGGCGAGGCCAGAATCGGGATGAAGGTCAAGGCCTGCTTCCGCACCAGAGGCGCGACCAACACCATCCTCGACCTGTACTGGGAGCCGCTCGAGTAGCCCGGCAGACCAGGACAACTCCGGGGCGGCCACTGTGCCGCCCCTTCCTTGTCATCCCCCATCTTCCATCTCGACACGTGCCTCTTGCACTCTGCATTCCGCCATTCGCCTTTTGCCTTCGCCGCTCGCCTTTCGCCTTTCGCCATTCGCCATTTGCCGCTCGCTATTCGCCGCTCACCATCTTGCACTTTGCCTTTTGCATTTTGACCTTTGACTTGGCGGGCGCAGCCCGCTGCTCGCCATTCGCCGTTCGCCGCAAGCCCAGCCGACCCTGTCAAGGGGGGGTGACCCCCGGGTCATCCCCCGAACCGTCCCCTGGGCTGGTCGGTCTGGCCTTAAGGCCGGGCTTGGCCCGACCCAGGAGGACGCCCTTTACTGCCTGATAAGGAGCCTGCCCGGGCCGACCCACCAGACTATGGTGCGCACCGGCCCTGAGAGGAAAAAAGAGACCGGGCTCGGGCAACAGCAGGAGACCAGGCCGGACTGACGCCTGAGGATGGTGTAACGGTGTGCCCTTGGGGCCGGCCTTGTCCCGGCCCCTGGGCCGGCAAAGCAGAACCGACCGGGCCGGGCCGAGGCGGGCAAATACTATTGTGCTAAGTGGATAGCGGCGGTGGGTGCGGCAAGGCCCCATGTGTGATTCTCCTGGCCATATGCGTAGTAATTATACCACAGCAGCGCTCTTTCGTCAAAACGCCGGCCTTGACTCCTGAATCACCGAAAGCGCCATAAGCAGCGCGGGTGGCCCGAAGACCACCCGCGCACCTGGTGACGGAGTCAGGTTACTTGACCACGAGCTTACGAGTGGCGACGTTGTTGTCAGCAGCAAGCTTCACAAAGTACACGCCGTTCGCAACTTCGTGACCGGAGTTGTCGGTCCGGTTCCAGAGCAGGCTCTTTGCGCCCGGAGTCTCATGCGCCGACACAAGCGTCCGCACCAGCTTGCCGGCAAGGTCGTAGACCGCGAGGTTCACGTGTCCGGCCCGGGGCAGGTCGTAGCAGATGGTCGCGGCAATCGAGAACGGGTTGGGCCGGGCCTCGGTCAACCGCGGCAGGAGCACGGTTTGTTTTTCCGACTCGACCCCGGTTGCGCCCCAGGCTGCCCATTCGAGCGCCTGTTTGAGCAGCCGCATCGCATCCGGGTCATCGTAGTACGGCTCGTTCTGATACCCGCTGAAGGTGGCGAAGTAGATCGGCCCAAGGTAGACCGACCGGCCCGCGCCCACGTTCCGTACCGCAATCGACGCCTGACCTGAAGCCGCGCTGTAGTCGCCGAGCATCGTTGCATCCGGCCATATCCCCAAAGCAGCGTACTCGCCATGGCCGTAGACATTGAAGGTACCAACCCCGGCAGTGACCGGATGGGTGTTGTTAAGCACATTCACCGTGCCGGACGTAAGGAACCGATAGTGACCGCCGCACTGCACTGCCAGGCACGAATCCATCTGCCAGGCGTTCTGGTTCGCAATTCCGTAGACAATCCAGCCCAGCCCGACAAACCCGCCGCCCTGACGCACCCACTGCAGCAGCGCACTCTGATAGGTGAGAAAGTCGTTGTCATTGTAACCGACGTCGCCGGTCACAACCACGTCATAGTTAGCCAGTTCCGAGACCTGGTCGATGTCGGTGCCGACGACAATCGAATCGGTCCAGCCCTGCGCCCGGCACAGCGAGTCGATCCGATAGCAGGCATTGGGCGGATACCGGCCGTTCGAGCCGGCCGCGATTTCAATCGCCACGCGCAGCACGCTGGCCGAGGACATTGTCGTGCGGACCAGGGTATCGTTCAGCCGGTTCTGGTCCGGCCCGCAGTTATGCCACATCGTCAGCGTATAGTGTGTACTCTCCGGCCCGACGTTCCACGCCGGAAAAGCGACCGGCCTGGTCGCACCGATTGGTACTGAGTCGACCACCACGGTCTGGGAATAGACCTGCACTCCGGCCGACTCTATCTTGCAGAAGGCGCTGAATCCGGCTTCGGTGTAATCGCCGAGGTTGTAGATGAACCCGGTTGGCGTGAACGGCGTCAAGGCTCGCACTCGTGAACCCACGTTCATGCTCTGCATCGACAGGTCGTGCCCGCGCGTGGTCGTGCTCTGGCGCAGGGTGTCGTTGCGGCGGTTGGTGTCGGGCGAATAGAAGTGCCAGAAGGTCAGGTCATAGGTCTGGCTGCCCGGCCCGACGTTCCAGTTCGGGAAGGTTACAGTATCCACACCGGCCGAGTCGAGCAGGGTGATTGTTTGGCTCTGGCTGTAGATGGTCGTACCCAAAGACTCGACCTTGCAGTAGACTTGGACGTTGGGCTCCGGAAATGTGCCCCGGTTCTTGACGATGCAGACCGGTGCCAGCGGCACGAGCGGGTCAATCTTCGCCTGAGGCGCGAGCACCTTGTCCAGGGCTACGTCGTGCCGCGGCCCGGGCAGCGGCGTGTTCTCGATACAGCGCAGCGCGTCAATCCGGCCTGTGCCGTACTCATTGTTCTTGGGCTGGGTCCCGCGCGGCAGGACCGAGTTCTGCATGATTTCCGAGACTTCCTCAGGCAGCAGGTTCGGGTTCTTTTCCAGCATCAGGGCGCAGATACCAGCCGCGCACGGCGTGGCCATCGACGTACCCGACATCTGGGTATAGCCGCCGCCCAGGCGCGTCGAAGTCACGTCCACGCCCGGGGCCGAGAAGTCAGGCTTGTAGAGCCCGGGCGGGTACGGATAGTCATTGTAAGGTGAAATGCCGCTCCACGACACCGGCCCGCGCGACGAGAACCCGGCGAGATTGTCGGCGTTGTCGGTCGCGCCGATTGATATTGCGCCCGAGCGGCCGCCGTCCGGCTCAGCCGGATGCCGCCACGGATTCGGGCAGTCGCCCGGCGTGCGCACGTTGTCCGGCGGCGAGCCAGCGCCTTCGTTGCCGTTGGCGATGAAGAACGGCAGCCCGGCCGCGGCCACGTTGGTCACGCTCTGACGCCAGAGCGCCCGCCGCGGCGTCCAAGAATGGAGCCAGCCTAAAGACATGGACAGAAGGTGCGCATGATTAGCCGGAGAAAGCGGCGGAGCAACGCAGAACTGCATCGCGTTCATCACCGTGTTCTCGGCGATTGTGTCGGGCATCGGCGGGCTCAGGCTGGTCTTGGTGCGGCACGTCATGATTTGTGCGTTGGGCGCCATGCCGGTCGTGTCCCCGCCTGTGCCGTCGCCGGCATTGGTACCACAGGTGTGGGTTCCGTGGCCGTGGGCGTCCATCGGGTTGTTGTTGTTCAGCTCGAAGTTCCAGCCGTGGTACGGGTAGTTCGCATCGGTCCACATGTGGTCGGCCAAATCAGGATGGGTGTAGTCGCAACCGGTGTCGATATTGCCGATGACCACGCCGTCGCCGGTGTAGCCGTGCACGAACCAGACCGAATCCGCCTTCACCTTGCGTACGTTCCACTCAATCGAGAAAGACCCGTCGAGCACGTCGCGACCTGCCGGGTCACCGGCAATCGCCAGAGCGTTCTCGGTCGGGATCGAGTTCCACTGGACGAACCAGACCTCGCTCCGGTCCGCCACCCTGTTGATAACCTCAGGCGTCGCCTCGCAATAGACCGCATTGACGATCCAGAGCGGCTGGATATCGGCAACCTTGCCCGAGCTTTCGAACGAACGCAGCTCGGACAAAAGCCCGGCCTGGTCGTACGAAGCCATCTCCTTCAGCGCATTGACCGTGGTCTCCCAGCGCTGCTGCTTGTCCTTGACTGTATTGATGATCTGCTCGGCATCGAGCTGACGAGTCAGGGCAATCATCACGCCCAGTCGCTCTCGCCCATCGACCTGGGCCATCTGTTCCTGCAAGGCCGGCTCAATTAGACCGGCCGAGGCAGACGCGGCCACGATGGCCAGCGCTGCCAGTACGAACACTCTCACGAGAATCCTCCTGGGTTTCGAGCTGCTGTGCCCGACATGCCTCACGCCTCAGCCGGGCAACTCTAAGGTACTGATTCTGCCTGCCCCGGCGCCGAAGTCAAGGATGTTGTGGAGACAGAGGGTTAGCCCGCCTGCCACAGCCGAGGGCCTGCGAGCTAGGCCGTGACCGGTGTAAGCATGTAGACCCGAGACAGTCGCATGGCCGCACTGATGTCGCCGCGACGCAGGGCCTCGCGTACGTCGTCCAGCTTGTACGCGTCGTCCAGCGAGAGGTACGGCGACCAGCCGGATTCGGTCTCGACCAGCTCGACTTCCACCTCGGCGACGTAGCCGCCTTCGTGCACGAGCTTTGTCTGGCGTCGGGTTTTCACTTGATTCTCCTCTTGAAGTTGTCGCTCCATCTCTCGGGGTCGGGCCGGTATGCTGTCACGAGTACCGCGGGACCGGTCGTTCCTTTGGGAATGCCCCAAATGACGTGAACCGGTTTGTCCTGCCGGTCCCGCTGCAGCGCGAGCACGCACGGCCCTTTCGGGTAGTCAGGATAGTCCTCGACCACTTGAGCAGACTGAACACCAGCGGTCAAGTCACGGACCAGAATGCCTTCTGCCGCAAGCTCGTCGTAGCCGTGGTCGGATACTCGGACCTCGCCCTTGGCGATGAGCGTCTGGACCCGTCTGAGTGTACTGCTCATGGGAAGAGATTACCCCAAGTGCCCTGTCCAAGTCAAGCGCGCCGGCAACCGAAGTCGAGCGGGGACTACGAAGTCCGACTGCCGTCGGGCCGGTTTGACCCGCAGCCGGTACGGTTCTATAATGCACTATGGTCAGGTCAACTATCGTCCTTCTGCTGACCGCTGCCTTCTCGTTCTGCCCTGGCTCTGACTGGACCACGGTCGGCGGCAACTCCCAGCACAACGGACTTTCCGACTGCGAAGGCCCGGTCCAGGGCGCAATAGTCCACCAGGGCTGGTCGCCCTACTCGACCCTGGGCATGCAGGTCTATGCCGCCGGGCTCAAAGCGGTCACGATGCGCTACGACTTCGGCACCATGACCGGCACGCTCGCCTGCCACCAGTTACCGTTCGGCGAAACGTGCTGGACCAGAGTCTACGGCCCGGCCCAGTCCAAGATACTGCCTATCGGTTTCCGCGATAACCGCATCTACTGCCGCAACTTCAGAGAAACCGGCAATGACACGGTCTACTGCATCAACCCCGAAGACGGCTCGATTCTCTGGCAGTCGCGTTGGACCGTGGAGCGCGGCATCGTCTGGGCCGCCAACTACACGCCAGAGGGCAATATCATCCTTGCCGGCTCAGGCTCGGTAATTCTCTGTCTGAACAAAGAGACCGGCGACACGGTCTGGACCCGGTACCGGCCTCTCCCCAACACCGGTGCTGAATGGATGTGCGTGTATGACACCATCCTTTACACCTGGAAAGGGTTCATCAATACGCCCAAGAAGCTGCTTGCCATCAGCACCAACACCGGCGTGATACTCGACTCCTCGCCCGAGCTCCCTGGTGACGGGGACCAGGAATGGCCGTTTGCTGTCGGCCCGGATGGCGTCATCTACTGCCAGCGCGACGGCGGCCTGCTCTATGCCCTGGTCTACGACAGCGCAGGTTTCCATGAACGATGGAGCCGAACCTCAGGCGGCGGTGTCTGGATGAACTTCGGGGTCAGTTCGCACGGGCTGTATGCGCCCATGGGCCGCAAGCTCTACCGTCTTGACCTCAGCACCGGTGCGGCGCTCGACTCCTCGCCCGAGCTCGTGACCTCGCGCGAGCTTGTCCCCCGCATCTCCATCGACCGGTACGGCTACGTCTTTGTGATGGCGACAAACGGCAGCGGCGAAGGCAAGCTCTGGGCGCTCACCCCCAACCTCGACACCATCTGGCATGAGGACTACCCCTATGCCTACTACAGCGGCCCGGCCTTTGTGAGCAGCTTGTTCATGGTTATGGCTCCGGTCGGAAACCTGATTCGAGTCTACGAACACCCGATGGCGGTCGCAGAAACCTCCACGCCGCAAGCTCGACCCACTAAGCTGGAAGTCAGCCCCAACCCCTGCCGCGGCCAGACGGTAGTCCGGACGCCATTCGCCTCCCACTCCTCGCCTCTTGCCCTCTGCGTGTACGACGCCTCGGGCCGAGTCGTCCATTCGTCAATCGACATTCGAACTTCGTCATTCCGGCTCGACCTCCGGTCGATGCCGGCTGGCACCTACTTCCTCCGCGTGGGCGAGTTGAGCACGACCATAGTACTTACCGACTAGACTGGAGCAACCATGAAAAGGACAGGAGCCTGTTGCCTGCTCGCTGCCATCGTTTCCCTTTCCCTTGCCTCGGCTACAAGCCGCACCGGCGAGCCTGAGTTCAGCCGGGTAGTTACCCAACCCGGCCAGACGCTCGCCGACTTCGTGAACACGGCAACGTTCTACGAACGGACGAACGTTGACCCTGGCATCGCGCCCGAGGGCGACTACCTGGACCGCGTCATCTTCACCCGCGACGGCAGCAAGGTAATTGCCTCGAACCGCATGACCGGCAACATCACCGTGTTCGACTGGGCAACGATGCGGGCCGAGACCACACTCGATGTCGGCTCCTACCCGGCCGGCATGGCTGTAACCGACAGTCTGCTTGTCATCTGCCGGCCGTTCGCCGACTCGGTCACGATCGTCCGCGTCCGCGACTGGACTGTGCTCGCCCGATTAGCTTCAGGCGAACAGCCCTGGGTTGTACGCACGAGTCCGGACGGCACGCGCGCTTATGTCGGCTGCGACATCTCCAACACCTGCGAAGTCTACGACCTTGTCTCCCTTGCCCGCATCCGCACCCTGACCGACTTCCCGTTCTACCTTGTCACGGTAAGCTGGAACAGCGAGAACGGCCGGTTCGCGGCAAGCTTCTCTGAGTTCGAAATCACGCCTGACGGAACCTGTCTTATCGTGCCTGACACCGGCAACTTCATCTACTGGATTGACGTGGCAACCGGTACCAAAGTCGATACCATCACCGGCCTTGGCCGGTGCTGGTTCGTCCGCTACTCGGGCGACAGTTCAAAGCTCATCACCGCAAAGTATGCGACGCCCGCAGTCATCTACCAGCTCGACGTCGCCACGCGCGCGGTTCTGGATTCGGTGACAATCACCGGCTATGGCATCTACACGATCGACGCTGCGGTCAACATGGACGGAAGCAAAGCTTTTCTCGGCACGTCGAACAACACCTCGACCCTGGTCAGGTTCCAAACCCACGACTTCGTTACCTTTACCCAGACCTACTCGGCGTTCTGGCTCGGTACTTCGGCCGACCACTCCAAAGCGGTCTCAGGCCAGTACCGATTCTCAATCATCGACTTCGAGACCGAACTTCTGCTCGGCCAGCACGCAGGCAACTCTCAATCCTATGGTGCGGTCTCGCCGGTCGGCCCGCATGCTGTCGGGTTCGACCCCCACCGTCACGAAGGCATCTACTTCTACGACTTCACCAACCCGACCCCGGTCTACCGCGGCACAACCAACTCCGGCGCCGAACCAGAAGGCGACGCGCCCCACCGGGTCAAGCTCAGCCCGGACGGCTCAGTCTGCATCGCCACGAGCGTGCTCTCCGACAACTTCTCCATCATCAACACTGCCACAGCCGAGGTCGAGACCATTATCCCGCTGGGCGACCGACCCCAGGACATCGCCTTCACCTCTGACTCACGCCGGGCCGTGGTCACCGGGCTCAACGGCAACAACATCGCAATCGTCGACCTTGCCCGGAACTCGATGACCACAGTCACTGTTGGCTCCGGCCCGGCCACGGTCGTCATCACCCCGAACGACTCCTTTGCCTATGTCGGCAATATCGGCTCGAACACGGTCAGTTGCGTCCGACTGTCCAGCGCCCAGGTTGTCGCCAATATCCCCTGCGGCGAAATCGGCATTGTCTGGGGTTCGTACGGAGTCTGGAGCGGACTGGCCATGAGCCCGACCGGCCAGTACTGCCTGGTGGCCGCATCCTTTGACGACCAGGTCCACGTCATCGAGACCGCCACCAACACAATCGTCGCCACCCTTACCACAGGTGACTTTCCGCTCTGCATCGAGTTCGACTCGACCGGCGAATATGCGACGGTGACAAACTACATGGCCGGAACCTACACCGTAATGCGCATTGACGGCGCCAACTCCTCGGTCATCGCCACCCGCTCATCCGGCCAATATCCCATGCGCCTTGCCTACAACCGCGCACTCGACCAGATGGGCATCGGCAACTACGGCGCCAAGACCGTCTCGCTCGTCAACCCGCGCACCGGTGCGCTCATCAACACCATCTCCTACTCAAGCTACGGCCCGCTCAACGGTATCGACTTCGACCTTGCCGGCAACCCGGTCGTGCTCACCGCCTCGGTCGGCAACTTCCTCGGCCACGTCCACAAAGGACAAGACCATGTCGAACTGCCTGCGGTCCCGGCCCAGTTCGACTACTGCGCGGCAACTGACCTGGCTGCAGTTGCCGGCCCAGGCCCGGACTTTGTCACGCTCATCGACTTCTCCCCCTCAGGTGTGGTCAGGCAGACCCCAGTCCCACTGCGCCTGGGCCCGAGCTTCACCATCAGCCCCAACCCCTGCCGCGGCCAGGCGCTGGTGAGGACGCTTGGCGCCCCTCGCTCCTCGCCTCTTGCCATCTCCCTCTGCGACGCCTCAGGCCGCCTGGTCCTCTCCCGTGCGTATGGCGTAGAGCGTCAAGCGTCAAGCGTCGTGCTCGACCTCAGGTCAATGCCCGCCGGCGTATACCTCGTCCGCCTGACTTCGTCCGGCCGCACCGCCACACAGAAGCTGGTCATCCAGGACTAACCGAGCAACGGCAACTCACGCGCCGGCCCAGGCCTGACACACCGAAGCCAGCACAGGGCCAGCCTTATGCTGGCCAGAAACTCGGCAAAGGCGGTTGCGGATGAGTCGTGCATGCCTGTTTCCTCCTGCTCCTATACATAGTCTTCAAAAACCGCCCAAAACGTTGCAGTTTTTCTTCACCCGGCCAAAATCCCGGCCCCCCGGGCCCTCCGGTCCTGCTACCGCTCCTGCCACCAGTCCGCGGGCCAACCCTGGGACCGGTTCATGCACCAACCCTGCGACCAGTCTTCGTAACAATCCTGCCACCAGCCCCCGTACCAATCCTGGGACCAGTCTCCGCAACAATCCTGCGACCAGACCCCGCACCAATTCTACGCCCAGTCCTGGCAACAATGGGGTCAGGAACCCGGCCACCAATCCGGCCCGCACTCCGCTCACCAGCCCTGCCACCGGTGGGTCTACCGGTCGGCCTCCTAGACCGGCCGGCGGTTTCAAGACCGCTGCTCTTTTTATCTCGACGGTATCACTCTGTGACTGTCCTTCAGCCTCTTGCCGGCATTTGTTGACAAGAGGCGACGGGGCGCTAGACTCCTGCCGCCAGAATGGCCTGTCGGTGATGGGCGGGTCGGAACCGGTCTAGGGTTCAGGCAAAAGGTTCCCGGCCTTGACTGGCCGGGCTTTTTCTTTTTCGGCGGGGACGAGCCTGACAAGGCTGAAGCCGCTCACACACTAGGAGGCAATGTGGATAGTGTTGTGCTGAAACAGAACTCGGTTCGCAGTCGTTGCGGCCTGAGTGCCGCGGTGTTTGTCTGCGTCCTGCTTGCCATCAGCGGTCTTGCGCTTGGGCAATGGCAGACGCCGGTCAGGTTGTCCGACTCACTCAACAGCAGTGAGTCACCGTTCAACAACAGCTGGGCGGTCACCGGCAGCGGGCAATACGTCCACGCAGTCTGGTCTGACCGTCGGAATGGAAATGACGACGTCTTCTACAAGCGTTCGACCAATCGCGGAATGTCGTGGTCGTCGGATGTCCCGCTTGTCACGGGTTCGGCGAGGGCGTTTCACCCCGTCGTGGCTGCGGCAGGCACGAACGTGTATGTGGCATGGTTCGACAACCGAAGCGGTGAAATGGTCTATGTCGTGCGTTCGACTGACTACGGCCAGACGTGGCTGAGCGAAGCGTCCATCGGTACGTACTACAACGAGGGTTACTTCCCTCCCTGTATAGTCGCAACCGGCAATGCCGTCTATCTCGCGTTCGCGGCCGGGCCGGGCCACAACGTGTACTGCTGCCGCTCTACTAACGGCGGCAGCACATGGTCCTCCAATCAGTACATCGGCTACGGCTTCCTGCCGTCGCTGGCGGTTGCGGGAGATACTGTGCACCTGACGTTCTTTGATGGGTTCGGTCAATACTACGTGCGCTCTACAAACGCCGGTGCAACATGGGGAACGTCGGTTTCCCTGGGGGGCGAGAACTCTGGCTGCATTGCGGCCAGTGGTAGCAACGTCTACGTGTTCTACGGCAGGAACACGGATCCGGATATCCGTATGAGACGTTCGACGGACGGTGGTTCGACTTGGAGAGGCGACACCGGCGTCGTCAACTCGTCAGGCAGGGCCAACTGGGTCAACGCCATGGCTTCGGGCACTGCTGTCCACCTCGCTTGGGCAGACACTAGGACTGGCCCGAGTCAGGTGTTCTATAGACGTTCAACCGACTGCGGAGCGACTTGGGGGCCGGATACGAACGTCTCAAACTCCGGCTACGATGCAACCTATCCGAACGCAGCGGCCGACGGCGGTACTGTGTATCTCATTTGGAGCGACTCGCGGGAAGGCACTTCTACGGAGACATACTTCTCCCGCAACCCCACTGGCAATCCGTGGCCTGACGTCGGCTGCCTCAGTCTGGTCCGCCCGACCGGCACGGTGGATTCCGGTTCAGCGGTAACGCCCGCCTGCACGCTCTACAACTTCGGCAGCACGACCGAGAGCTACCGGGTGCGGATGCGCATCGGGACCGGGTACAACGACACGGCGCGCGTGACCAGCCACGCGCCGGGCACGGCGCGATACGTGACCTTTGCCAACTGGACCGCGGGCGGGCGCGGGACCTACAGCGTGCGCTGTTCCACCGAGCTTACCGGCGACCAGAACAACGCGAACGACCGGAAGGTCGATTCGGTCATGGTGCGCGTGGCCGACGTGGGAGTAACAGCCATTGCCGCGCCTGCCGGTAACGTGGACTCGGGTACGGTCATAACGCCGGCCTGCTCAGTGTGCAACTGGGGCACCGGGGCGGCAAGCTGCAGCGTGCGGATGAAGATTGGCGCGACCTACAACGAAGCAGCCTACATCCCCGCGCAGCCGCCGGGCACCCGCGCGTACGTGACGTTCCCGAGCTGGACGGCGCTGACGCGGGGCAGCAATGCCGTGAGGTGCTCGACCGAGCTTGCGACCGACATGAAACCGGGCAACGACAAGGCAAGCGGCCTGGTCAATGTCAAGGTGACGGACGTAGCCGTTACCCGGCTTGTTGCACCGGCGGGCAGCGTAGATTCAGGCACGGTCGTGATTCCGGCCTGTTCGCTCTTCAACTTCGGGACGACGACCGTATCAGGCTGCAGCATCATGTGCAGCATAACCGGCCCGCTCGACTGGCCGACGGTCAAAGTCTTCAGGCCTGATGACCTCTACCCCGGCACCGCCGCCTACGTTGAGTTCCCGGGCTGGACCGCAAGCCCATGTGGGAAGTTCGACGTCCGCTGTTCGGTGCAGGTATTCGGAGACCAGGTGGCGGCCAACGACCAACAGACCGGACAGGTGGTGGTCGTGCCTAAGGCGCCGCCTCCCGGCGGCGGCTGGAGTGCGAAGACGCCGATGCCGACCGGAATCAAGCCAATTGCCGACGGCGGCTGGCTGGAGTACGACGCGAATAAGGGGCGCATCTTTGCAGCGCGGGGCAACAAGCAGGCCGACTTCTACGCCTATGCTCCGCTCGGAGATTCGTGGGGTGCTCGCATGTCCTGGCCGCGCGGCCGGGAGAACAAGCCGCCGAGCAAAGGCGCGGCCGGGTGTGCGGACGGCAACGGCGCGGTGTACGCCACCAAGGGCAACAACACGCTGGGGTTCTGGAAGTACTATGCCGACGGCGACTCCTGGCAGCAGAAGGCGGACGTGCCGCTCGGAACCACCAACAAACGTGTCAAAGGCGGCACCGACCTAGTCTTCGCCTACAACGGCTCGGTCGGTAGCCCGTACCTGCTGAAGGGTTACAAGAACGAGTTCTACTGCTACGACGTGGCGGGCGATTCGTGGAAGGCTCTTAGCCCGGCGCCGACCGGCAGGAACATCAAGTGGGACAAAGGCTCGTGGCTGGCGTATGACGACGTGAGCAAGAAGATATACGCCTTCAAGTCGAAGTACCACGAGTTCTACCGATACAGCCCGGACGGAGACTCGTGGAGTGCGGCACTTGACCCGATGCCGCTGCTGAGTTCTCTTGGTTCCCACAAGGCCAAAGACGGCAGTTGCGGCGCGTTCATGGACGATAACATCTACGCGCTAAAGGGCGGGAACACTATCGAGTTCTGGCAGTACTCGATAGCCGGCAACACCTGGACCGAAAAGGAGACGATACCGTCGGTAGCGCCGGGTGAAAGGAAGAAGGTGAAGGCCGGCGCGGGCATCGCCGCGGTCGGCGACGTGCTGTATGCGACCAAGGGCAACAAGTCGAACTCGCTCTGGGCATACAGTAAGGACGGACTCCTGTTCGACGCCCCGCGGCAGGACGGGGTGGCGGCAAAGCGGACTGAGCTTGCACCAGAGGACATGCGCCTCAGCCCGAACCCCATCGCCTCAGGCTTTGCGGTACTGCACTACGGTCTGCCTCAGGCCGGGACGGCCGAGCTCTCGGTGTATGATGTGACCGGGCAGCGGGTGATGGTGCAGTTGCTCGCCGCGGGGCGGAGCGGCGCGAACCTCGACCTGCGACACCTGAGCAATGGCGTATACTTGGTGAAGCTCTCAAGCCGAGACTTCACGGGCTCGCGGAAGCTCGTGGTGCAGCGGCAGGACGCGCTGGGTCGGTAGACTCTCTGCCAATCATGCAGGAGGCGGCCGTGAAGTCGCCTCCTGTTGCTTGTCTGCATGTAGGCTGCTGCCTACCGTGAAAGGATGACCCTGTGAGCGTGGATAGTTTCGGCGGCACCTCCCGGGATTATTGACACCGGTCGTGGTAGCGCCTCTCGCTCTTCGCCGTCCGTCTTGCGCTCCATCCGTCGTCTTGCACTTTGCATTCTGCACTCTGCATTCTGCATTCTCCATTCTGTGAGCTCAGGTCGGTCCGTTTCCTTGACGCCGGGCATGGGGCGTGTTACACTGAGCCGTATGAAGCGAGCCTTGCTCGGCCTCTCTCTTGTCGCGGCGCTCGTGGCGGTGCTGGGCATCCTTGTTGCGAACCACCGAGGACGGTCTGAAGGACTGCCGGTCGGAACCGTTATCCCGGCTTCGCTGTCCGGCGACATCTCGAACTCGCGCACCAATGCCATCGTCATTGCTGCCCGGAACGTCAGCCCGGCCGTGGTTTCGGTTACCGTTACTCAGACCCGGGTCGTCACCTATGACCCATTTGGCTTTGGCGGGTTTGACGATTTCTTCCGCGACTTCTTTCCCCGCCGGAGTTTCCGCCAGGAAATCAAGTCGATGGGTTCCGGAGTCATCATCGCCTCAGGCGGTGACGTCATCACCAATGCGCACGTGGTCCAGAATGCAACACGAATCAAGGTGACCCTGCCCGACAACCGCGAGTTCGAGGCCGAGATAGAAGGGATAGATGAGATGCGTGACCTGGCCTTGCTCAAAGTCAGCGGCGCTGACCTGCCCGCGGCCAAGCTCGGAAACTCCGACGACGTCATCATCGGCGAGTGGGCAATTGCCATCGGCAATCCATTCGGGTTCATGATTGAGGATGCGCAACCGACCGTGACGGTCGGAGTTGTCTCCGCGGTACGCCGGGACGTGAAGTCAGGCCGGGATGGTCGGGTGTTCACCGACATGATTCAGACCGACGCGGCCATCAATCCCGGCAATTCGGGCGGCGCGCTGGTCAATGCCGTGGGCGAGGTCATCGGCATCAACACCTTCATCTTCAGCCATTCGGGCGGCTCTGAGGGCATCGGGTTTGCCCGGCCCATCAACGACGTGAAGCAGTTTGTGCGCGAGGTCAGAGGTCAGGCCCCGGCCGAAGGCGGCGCAAAGACTCAGGAAACCGAACTCGGTGCCGCGGTTTCGGATATCACTGCCGCTTTGCGGACGAACTTCAACCTGGCCTACCGTCGGGGCGTGGTCGTAACCAGGGTGAAGCCGGGCAGCATCGCCGAGACCATCGGCATGGCACCGGGCGACGTCATCCTGATGGCACAGGGCAAGCGCGTCAACTCGGCCGCGGGTTTTGCCCGGCAGTACGCCCGGCTTTCAGGTACGCTCGACATCGTGATTGACCGCGGTGGCGAGCAGATTCGGCTGCTTTACCGGCTGCGCTGAGCCGGGCCGGAGATAGGAGAAACCACTCGTGACAACGCGCTATGACACTCCGGAAATGGCCGCGCTGTGGAACGAGGAAGCGAAGTTCCAGTCGTGGCTGCTGGTGGAAAAGACCGTCGCACTGGTTCAGGCCGAGCTTGGACTCATCCCCGGGAGCGCGGCCCGCGCTATCCAGCGGGCAACGTTCAGACTCGAAGAGATTGACGAGTTTGAGAAGGTCACGAACCATGATGTCATCGCGTTCACCAGGAGCGTGGCCGCCAGCATCGGCCGGGCCGGCAAGTACGTCCACTATGGCCTGACGTCGTATGACGTGGTCGACACGGCGCTGTCCCTGCGCTGCGTTTCGGCCCTGGCGATGGTCGATGCCGCGCTCGGCGACCTCAAAGTCGAAACCGCGCGTCTGGCGCTTGCTTACCGGCACACCCCGATGATTGGCCGGACTCACGGTATGCATGCCGAGCCGATTACGTTCGGGCTTAAGTGTCTGTCCTGGTATCAGGAGACGAGCCGCAACATCGAGCGGGTCCGAACCGCGGCCGCCGAAATCGGCCATGGCAAGCTTTCGGGCGTGGTCGGGGCCTATACTCAGCTTGGTCCTGAGGTCGAGGCCAAGGTCATGCGCCGGCTGGGCCTCAAGGTCGAACCGGTCTCAACTCAGGTCATCCCGCGCGACCGGCACGCGCTCGTGCTCTCAGTGCTGGCGCTGGTCGCCTCAGGACTGGAGCGCATGGCGACCGAAATCCGCAACCTCCAGCGCACGGAAATCAGCGAAGTGGCCGAGCCGTTCGGCCGGGGCCAGCGCGGCTCGTCGGCCATGCCCCACAAGAAGAACCCGATTATCTGCGAGCGGGTTACCAGCCTTGCCCGGCTCGTGCGCAGTTACGCGGCAGTGGCGTTCGAGAACATCGCGCTCTGGCATGAGCGCGACCTGTCCAATTCGGCGAACGAACGGGTCATCATCCCTGAGTCGTTCACGCTGACGCACTACATGATTCGCAAGATGACCGGCGTGCTCTCAGGACTCGTGGTTCGGCCCGACCGGATGCTTGCCAACCTCGAAGGCTCAGCCCACGCGTTCCTGTCCCAGGCGGTTCTGCTCGAGCTGGTCCGCGCCGGCATGGACCGTGACCGCGCGTACTCGCTGGTCCAGCAGCTTGCCTTTGACTGCCAGACCCAGGGTCGGGATTTCAACGCCGCCTGCCGTGAGCATCCAGCCATTACCGCGGCCCTGGACCGCCGCGCGTTGGCGCGCGCGCTTGACCTGAAGCGGCTGCTGCGCAACGTCGATGCGGTCTACCGCCGGGTCGGACTGACCTCAGCCCGGAAGTCCGGCGTCTAACCCATTGGACCTGTCTTTCACCGAAGAACATCTGATGGTGCAGTCACTGGCCCGGGAGTTTGCGTCCCGCCAGGCTGCGACCATCAAACAATGTGACGAGACCGCCTGTTTCAGCCGCGACTTCCTGACCGGTATGGCCGAGTCCGGTTTGCTCGGGCTGTCGGTTCCGGCCCGCTACGGCGGAACCGGTAACGACTACATCAGTCTAGGTCTGGCGTGTGAGGAACTTGAGTACATTGACACCGCACTCAGGGTGGTGATGTCGGTGCACGTCGGTCTGAACTGCCTGACCCTGCTGAGCTGGGGAACCGAAGATCAGAAACAGCGCTGGCTCGTGCCTCAGGCCCGGGGCGAAAAGGTCGCCACTTTCGGTCTGACCGAGCCCGCTGCCGGCAGTGACGCACTCGGGATTCAGACCCTGGCTCAAAGAGATGGTAATGAGTATGTGCTTTCCGGCGAGAAGATGTGGATTTCCCTGGCCGACATTGCCGATCACTTCCTGGTGATTGCCTGGACCGACCTCGCCAAGAAGAGAGCCCGCGACCATACCGGCATGTCGGCGTTCCTGCTCGAACGCGGCATGAAGGGTCTCGTGACCGCGACGATTCACGGCAAACTCGGCATTCGGGCCGGCAACACCGGCTCGATATCGTTCGATGACGTGCGCGTGCCGGACGAGAATCTGCTCGGCCGGGAAGGTGAAGGATTCAGGATTGCCATGTTCGCAATCGACCAAGGCCGGTACACTGTTGCTGCCGGCGCAACCGGTCTTATCCGCGCCTGTCTTGATGCTTCGGTCGACTACGCCCGAACCCGCACGACCTTTGGTCGGCCGATTGCCGAGCATCAGCTCATCAAGGAGATGATTGCCGAGCTGGCCGGGGACTACGATGCCTGCCGCTTGCTCTGGCTCAGGGCCGGCTGGCTCAAGAACAAGGGAGAACGCAATACCCGCGAGACGTCGCTTGCTAAGCTCTACGCCTGTGCCGCGGCCGAGCGGGCCGCGTCCAACGCGGTCCAAATCCACGGCGCCTACGGGTTTTCGAGCGAATACAACGTTGAGCGCTTCTATCGGAATGCCAAAGGGGCTCAGATCTACGAAGGCTCGCGTGAGATTCACAAGCTGCTGCAGGCCGACTACGCACTCGGGCTGCGCCAGGACAAGCCGCTCCGATGTCGCCTGCCTGTTCCCGAGTAGAAAGGACCCAGAATGCCGGTTATCTTCCTAAAGTCCGGTGGGACCGTTACCTGCACGATGTACACTCTGAAAGAGGGCATGATCCGTGCCGTTGACGTGAAGTTCAAGGATGTACCGGGCATACCGGAAGAGAAGTCGGCGATGTCGAACGCCGACGTCTCGCCAGCAAACATCCTCTACATCATTCCGGGCAAACTGTAGCCATCGGCGCCCGGTGTCCGACGTCCGCGGTCCGCTATCCCGTGTCCTGGTCCGTAAGGTCACCGACCTGGCTGCCGCAGTTCGGGAGGCGCTCGATTTCCTGGACTACGATTTCTCGGGCAGGCGGGTCTGGGTCAAGCCCAACCTGCTCGGCGCGCATCTGCCTGAGGCCGGTGTAACCACTGACCCGGAACTGGTTCGCTGGGTCGTGCGTGAACTCCGTCGACGGAAACCGGCAGACGTGGTTGTGTTCGACAATCCAGGTGGAGCACTCAACACCGATATTGCCAGTTTCATCCGGCCGACCGGGGTCATTGAAGCAAGCCAAGGCGCTTTCCGAACCGCACCGCAGACACCGACCATGCTCAAGCTGCGCTCACGATTTGTGGCCGAAATTCCGGTGTCGACCTTCATTGGCGAATCGGACATCATCCTCAACCTGCCGGTGTTCAAGACCCATGCCCTGACGATTCTCACCGGCGCGGTCAAGAACCTGTTCGGCATCATCCCGGGTGGACACAAGTCCTTTCTTCACACTGTGACCGGCAGCGCCGATGAGTTCGCCGAGCTGCTCGTCGACATCTACCAGACTGTGCCGATACCGGTTCTGACGATTGTTGATGCGCTGCGCGGCATGGACGGCCAGAACGGGCCGAGCGGCGGTCGTGTGCTTGATATCGGTCGGATTATCGCAGGCACCAATCCGGTCGCAGTCGATGCCGTGATGGCACTGATGGCAGGCACTGACCCCGGTTCGGTTCCGACAACCCGGATTGCTGCCAGCCGCGGACTCGGGCCGGCTGAGCAGGCGCTGATTGAGCTGGTCGGCGACTTTGCCCAGGTCAAGGGGTTCAGGCTTCCGTCGCGTCGGGTTGCGGCCTTGGCGACCGGTCTTGCCGGGTCAACCGCATACCGGCTGCTGCAACGCCGGCCGCTTCTCGACCGGCGCAACTGCACCAAGTGTCAGCGGTGCGCCGACAACTGCCCGGCCCGGGCCATCGCCATGTCACCGTTCCCGGTCATCGACCGACAGAAGTGTATCATGTGCTACTGCTGCATTGAACTCTGCCCGGAGCAGGCCATGATTGTGCCCGGCCTGCTCCGTGGTCTGGTCCAGAACATCACCGGTCGATAGTACGGCATGGAGCCGAGTCTGCCCGGCTAACGCACATAGCGGAACTCCCGGCCAAAGGCCAGCCGCGCGTTGAACTTCATGCGCGACCCGGGCCCGGTCTTGCCGAAATCGCCGACCCCGACAACAAACTGAACCGGCCCGGCCGGCGTGTTCGTGCGCAGACCCAGCCCGGCACCCCAGTGGAGTTTGCCCGGCAGGTTCTGGTCCGGAACCAGTTCTGACCACGGATGGAACGCAGCAACGTTTGTCAGCAGTTGCAGGTAGACCGGGTAGGCCGGGCTGCTGAAAAGACGAAACAGCATGACCTCGCCCCCCATCCTCAGGACTATCCGCCGGGTAGAGACGAACTCACCGTGTGCGAAACCGACAAGGTTGCTACCGCCGGTGTGAAACTGCTCAGCCCATGCCAGGGTCCCGGCTGACCAACCCAGCGCAATTCCGGGACAGAGCAGCAGCCTCGGCCCGACCGGCAGCACCCGTTCTGAACTCCAGTCGAGTTTCAGCGACGTTGTCGTTGCTCTCATCGTGCGGCTGGAGTAGCCGAGCTCGAACCGGCTGTGAGCGCCTCGGGTCGGGAAATCAATGTCCTCGTAGCTGTTGCTCTCCAACCTGAACCTGGGGCCCACGACCCACTGATGCGCGGGCAGGGAGTCGAAGACCGGAGCCGCAGGGCGAGGTGGCGGGTATGCGGCGTCATAGGCGGTGAACCCAAGGACAAAGAACGAATGACAGCCCAGAATGTAGCCGGCTTCAGCAATCCCGCCACGGTATGTCGTCCGGTACGCGCCCGCAAGGCCGGCGCGGTCGAAGAACGGCCGGTTGATTGAACCCCAGAACCCGTCAAGCCGATACCCGAACGGAAACTGGAAGAGCCGCGTGCCGGTCAGGCCAAGCCGCAGCTCAGTTGGGTTGCCGAGGGTCAAGGCCGCCCGCGCACTCGCTCCTGAGCCGCCCAGATTCCCCTGACTCACCTCCAGGCCCAGGTTAACGTCGTCGTCGGTGTCGTACCTGAAACCGAGCGAGTAGAAGCCATAGGCCCGTTCCTGAAGCTCGATGACGACGCCCACCGAATCGGCCCGGCCGAACTCGAGCCGATAGTTGACAACCTCGAACAGGCCGGTGTGAAACAGCCGAACCAGGTCATCAATCAGGACGTCGAACCGCAGGTACCCGCCCGGCCTGGTTCTGACATAGCCTGCGATTGTGCTTGCCCGGGTGACAGCCAGCCCCTCAAACCGCAAGTCCCGGACAATCGCAAGCGGTCGCACCTCGACCGGCCGTCGAACCGAGACCGGAGTCCGGCCGGCAAGCTTCTGCCGAATCAGCGGCAGGGCGGCATCGGCCGCGGACTCGCCGGCAGCAATCAGTCCTGAGGCCCGGGCAAAGTCCGAGTGCAGAAAAGGGTCGACGTCCGGCTCAATCACCACGTCGGCAAGTGAACGCTGTTGGGTCAGATCCTCGGCGCCGACCAGGTCCATGCTCCGCGACGCAACGTCAATCAGACTGATGCCGGTCTCAGGATTGCGCTTCATCGTCAGCACGGCAATGATAATGTCGGGCGCGAATTCCCGGAGCGGCTCGACCGGCAGATACTGCTGGACACCACCGTCTACGAGCTGCATGTTGTCGAGGACTTCCGGCGCGAACACGCCGGGGATGGCAATACTGGCCCGAATCGCCTGGGACAGGCGACCGCGGCTCATCACAACCCGGCGCCCCGAAACAAGGTCAACCGCCACGGCCCGATAAGGAATCACCAGACTGTCGAAGTCGAAACCGGTCCGGTACTCGATATCTGAGAGCAGTTCCATCAACAGGAACTCGACATTCTGGAGCGGAACCAGCCCCTGAGGCAGCGACGGCATGAAGTTGCGGTGTCTCAACCGCAGCAGGTACTTCTGTGCCTGCTGACGTTCAGGCAGATACTGGGCACCAAACGGTACCCCTGAGCTGAACAGCGAGCGCCAGTCCGCATTGACTGCCAGACTTTCGAGTTGTGCCGCCGAGTAACCTGCCGAGTAAATGCCCCCGACCATCGCCCCCATACTGTTGCCCGAGATGGCGACGACCTCGATGCCCTCGCGCTCCAGAACCTTGAGCACGCCGATGTGAGCGAGGCCCAGTGCGGCCCCACCGGAAAGGGCAAGGCCGACCCGCACCGGCTGCCAGGGCTGGGCCGGCGCCCGGCCGACAACGCCGACCGCGAGCAGGACCAGAACGCCGTGCCGTACCCGGGAGGTCACATCAACATGCCGCCGTCAACCCGAATGACCTGGCCGGTGATGTAGCCGGCAAGGTCCGAGCAGAGGAACAGGCAGGCGGCGGCGACGTCCTCGACTGTGCCCGCCCGCTGCAGCGGGATGTTGTGAATGTACGATTCGCGGGTTGCCGCATCGAGCTTCTCGGTCATGGCCGTGGCGATGAACCCGGGGGCAATCGCATTGACCGTGATGTTCCGGCCAGCAAGCTCCCGGGCTGCGGACTTGGTCAGCCCGAGCAGCCCGGCCTTGGCCGCGGCGTAGTTTGCCTGGCCGGCATTGCCCATCTGGCCGATGACCGAGCTGATGTTGACGATTCTGCCCCAGCGGGTCTTCATCATCGGCCGCGCACCGAGCTTGGTGAAGTTGAACGCGCCCTTCAGATTCACGGCGACGACCCGGTCGAAGTCAGCCTCGGTCATTCGCAGAAGCAGGCCGTCGCGCGTGATGCCCGCGTTGTTGATAAGAATGTCAATGCCGCCCAGGTCCTCAACGACCCGGCTGACGACCGCTTCGACCGACGCGAAGTCGGCAACGTCAACCCCATAGGCCCGGGCCTTTCCGCCCTGCGCCGCGACCTCCTCGGCAACCGAATTGGCCGTTTCCGTCGCCAGGTCACAAACTGCAACCGCGGCTCCGGCCTGAGCGAGCGTCAGTGCGATCTGGCGGCCGATGCCGGCTCCGCCGCCGGTGACGACCGCCTTCCTATTGGTCAGTGTCAGTTCCATGGTATTCTCCTTGCCTGTCAGCTCGGTTTCGTCACCTGACGATGGTCAGTTGACCGTGATTCTGCTCTTCGCACCCCGGTTCGGTGATTTCCACCAGGTAGAAGTACATTCCGCTTGTCACCGGTCGACCACGGTCGTTCCGCAGGTCCCAGAACGCGGCCCGATGTTCGACGTCGATCTCATCAACGCCGTCGAGCAGTCGCACCGGCTCACCCGCGATGTTGAACAGTTGCACTTTGAACCTGGGGTATCTGCCCGCCAGCCGAACCGAGTCGGTCGGAGCGTAAACAATGGTTGCCCGGGTCCCGGGCTCACGCACGACCACCGGGTTGGGAAAAGAGCACACCCGGCCGAGAAAGAGCGGCGCGATTCTCATGTCTGCGGTCATGACTGTTCCGCTCGCAGAGATGCGGTCAACCGTAACCCCGCTCGGCACTCCATCATAGAATACGGTCGAGGGAACCGACCGGGGATGCACGCCGCTGTCGCTCGACTTCCACAGATGAGCATCGCTGCCCCGGTCGTCCGAGGAAAGCGCGTAGCTCGGACTGTGGTCAGCTCTCAGGATACCGACCAGGGGGCGTCGTTCGTTCTCGTTACCGGGTCTGGACTCGTCGACGTGCAGAATCAGCAGCCCGCTGCCCGGCAACCCGGCATCAAAACCGACCTGCTGCCGGTTCTCAATCAGGAAATATTCGCCCCGGCCCGGCCTGCCGAACTGCCAGTCAACCCCATCGGGATTGCGCAGGATACGATAGCTCAGTCCTGTCCGGGCTGCGGCCGGAATCTCGACGCCGGTGACCGAGTCGAGCAGTTCCGGTTCGAGCGACTCCGGTCTGGTCCAGCCGACCAGGTACTTGTTCCATGCACACGGGTGAACCGGCGAGCTCCCCGGCAGGTCCGCCTCAGCAGCCCGCGCCCATGACCCGGCTGCCATCAAACAGAACATCCCCAGTCCGGCGCTTGAGTAGTCAGTGTCGTACAGGTCGGGCATGCCGAGAAGATGGCCGTATTCGTGGCAGAACACGCCGACGGTCATCAGTTGTGCATCTGAGAACCGCTCCGGCTGCACGGTGTAGGCGTCGATGTTGACGCCATCCTGAGTCGCAATGATACCCGGAGAGCCGAACGCGTTGTCGGAAAGCTGCCACTTGTGCGACCAGATGTCGCCCCGGCTGCGCGTCTCTTCGGCCCCGGGCCCGGCGTGGACAATCAAGAGACCTTCGACCATCCGGTCCGGCCCGGCAAAGCGGCTGAAGTCCACTTCCGGGTCGGCCTTGGCCACCAGGTCGGCCACCAGTCCCTGCGAGTTGTGCGGGTACTCCCCGAAGATACCAAACGAATCGCCCAGATAGTACGAGTAAGGCTGGTCCAGCCGATACCAGCCGGCAATCTCACCCTCGACCGTCAGGCGGCCGTAACTGACCTCAAGGTAGTAGTCGCGCATCGACCGCGTCTCCTGGCCGAAGAGCAGTTTCTCGAACTCGGTCCGGCTGTGGGTCTGGGCATTATCACCGAAATCAACCAGCAGCACCAGCACCCGGCGCGGCTGGTCCGATGGCGGCCGCGCCGGCTCCGGACGTTCGACCAGTGATGGCCAGCTCAGGCCCCCGGCTCCGACCGAAGCGCCGGGCATCGGCGGCATGGCAACAGTAACTCCAACAACAAGCAAAACCAAAGACCCGACCCGGCTCACTGCCCGACTAACCCGTCTCCTGCTCACGAACCATCGAACAGTTACCCTGGAATACACCACCCCGCTGGATAACCAGTCCTTTACACTGCACGTCGCCGAAGAGCTGGGCTCCGCTCTGCAACTCGACCGTCTCGCGGGCAACGATGTTACCCTCAATCCGGCCGGCAATCACCGCATCGCCGCAGTGTGCTTCGCCCTTGAGAAACGCCCGCGGCCCGGTCAGCAGAGTCTCGGCCACGTCGAGTCGGCCTTCAACCTGACCGTCCAGACGCAGGCTACCGGCCACGCGAAAATCCCCTCTGACCACGGTCTCAGGCCCGACGACCGTGTCCAGTCTCCCTTCGTTTCGGTTCTTTGCCATACTGCTCCCTTCAGTGGGGTGACTTGCGAAACGTCAGTCGCGCCGATGCTCGGGCCATCGGTCTTGACCGGCCAGTATAGTTGCCTGACTCGCCCGTGTCAAACGGTTTGCCGGCTGCGCCTCGAGACCGGCCGGGCGCTCGACCCGTTCAGGCGAGCGATGACCACATCCTGCGGCCGGGGCGGGCTGGCGCCAATGACAACGGCCCGGATGACCTGCTGGGCGACAGCGTGAGTCCGGGCTGGGTCGGACGACCCGACGCGTACCAGCACCTCGCCCTGCTCGACCCGGTCGCCAACGCGCTTGCCGAACAGCAGACCGGCCGCCGGGTCGACTTTCGAGTCGACCCGCACCCGGCCAATGCCGAGCGTCACCCCAAGCTGTCCAACAAGGAGCGGGTCAATACTCCGAACGTACCCGCTCGTCCCGGCATGGACGTCCTCGGTCGACTTCGCCTGGGGAAGCAGCCCGTAGTCATCAACGAAGCCCGGGTTTCCGCCCTGAGCTTCGACCATCTGGCGGAACTTGGCCAGTGCCTTGCCCAGCGTCAGTTGCCGGAGCAGCAGGCGGCGCGCCTGAGCCGCGCTCGTCGCCTTGCCCCCGAGCAGCAGCATCTCGCTGCCGAGAGTCAGCGTCAGAGTCTTCAAGTCATCGGTCCAACGACCCTTGAGCGCCTCGACCGCCTCGACCACCTCAACGGCATTGCCGACCGCGCCGCCGATCGGCTGGGACATGGAAGTCACGAGAGCAACGACCGGCTTGCCGAGGCGGGCACCGATGTCGATCATTGTCCGGGCCAGACGTCGGGCATGCGGTACCCGACTCATGAAGGCCCCGGGACCGGTCTTCACGTCGAGTACGATTCCATCGACCCCCTCGGCCAGCTTCTTGGACATGATGCTCGCAGCAATCAGCGGAACCGACTCGACCGTGCCGGTCACGTCCCGCAGGGCATACATCCTGCGGTCAGCCGGACACATGCGTTGCGTCTGGCCGGCGATAACGACGCCAACCGTTGTCAACTGCTCGACGAACTGCTCGGGTCTGAGGTCGGTCCGGAATCCCGGGATGGCATCAAGCTTGTCCAGCGTCCCGCCGGTGTGGCCCAGACTCCGGCCCGATATCATCGGCACCTTCACCCCGCAGGCGGCGACCAGCGGCGCGAGCACGAGCGACACCTTGTCACCGACGCCGCCGGTCGAGTGCTTGTCGACCTTGGGTCCGGCCACGCCCGCAAGGTCGAGAACCTCACCTGACTTCATCATCGCGGTCGTGAGCGCTGCGGTTTCATCCATGCTCAGACCGCGAATGTACGCCGCCATCAGCCAGGCCGCCATCTGGTAGTCAGGGATGTCGCCCGCAGCATACGTGCGAACCAGGAATTCGATTTCGTCCGGGTTCAGCCGACCGCGGTCGCGCTTGCGCTTGATTAGTTCGACGACATTCATTCGGGAGAGTGGCCCATGATAGCACCCCCAAAGGCCAAGTCAACAGCGGATTCGGACCGGTCGTTTTGGACCGGGCAAAGTCAGGGGCGACCGCGCACGGCGGTTCGGGGTCGGAGCGAAGCGGGCCGAGCCGGGCCCTCGCCTTGCACCGTTTCCAGCTCGCCGGCCGGGTGGCCGCGAACCGGGTGCGGAGCTGTCCGGTTATCGACCGAACTCCGGTGTGCGGTCGAGGAAACGACGGGCAGCGCGTCGGTACTCAGTCGTCTGAACCGGACCGAGGATGAGCCTTGTTGTAGACTCTCCTGAGCCGCTCAACTGTGGTATGGGTGTAGACCTGGGTTGTGGCAAGCGACGCGTGGCCGAGAAGTTCCTGGACCGCGCGCAAATCCGCGCCGCGTTCGAGAAGATGGGTGGCAAACGCGTGGCGCAGGGCATGAGGGTTGGTAGCCGCCGCATCGGTCGCCCGGGACAGCACCTTGCGCACAATGCTCTGCACCGAACGAGTCGTCAGACGCCCCCCCAGCCGATTGACGAAGACCGGCTCGGCCGACCGGTGCCTGCGGACGGCCAGATACCGTTCCAGCGCTGCCCGCTCGGCCTGCCCGAGCGGCAGGACGCGCTCCTTTCCCCCTTTGCCGCGGACGCGGATTGTCTCGGCCGCGCAGTCGACGTCCCCCCGGTTCAGACCGACAAGCTCGGCCGCGCGCAGACCCGAGCCGTACAGCGTCTCGATGATGGCCGCGGCTCTCAGCTCAGATTCGGACGCGCCGCCGCAATCCAGGACCTGCCGAACCTGATGTTGGGTAAGAAATCCCGGCAGACGGCTTGCCGGCTTGGGAGCCTTGACTGCTGCGGACGGGTTCTGCCCTAGCCTGCCTCGGCGCACAAGAAACCGAAGAAATGACCTGACCGCGGTCAGTTTGCGTGCGGCAGAACGCTTCTCATAGCCGTAGCGAAGAAGCAGGCCCAGAAAGTCCCTCACGTCCTCGTGAGCAAGCTGCGCCAGGGGCTTGGCCCTGAGCCGGTCGGTGCAGAACTCAAAGAAGTGGCCGAGGTCGGCTGCGTACGCGCGGATAGTGTGCGGAGAGGAACGACGCTCGTTCTTCAGGTAGTCGAGAAAGTCCTGAAGAGCAGCAGCGTATTCGGCGACTGACAGCGGCGGTTGCCGAGTTCGGCGCTCCGTTGCTAGTACCTCAGGAAAGCACCCAGGCCCGAGTTCCGAAGCAGCTCCTGAGCCGGGGCACGCTTCACTATGTCGACCGGCAGCCTGACCCGGGCAGTGAGCCGGGCCAGAGCGGCGGCCAGACTGGTCTGCCAGAGCGTGGTCTTGCCGCAGGCCGGGCAGTTGACCGGTTCAACCACGACATACCCGCACTCGCCGCACTCGAAGAGCTGACGGTCGAGCCCTTTGGCTGCGACCAGGCGGGCGACGCGGCCGTCCAGAAGGTGCTTGAGTACCGGAGTAACACCGACTGCCGCCCGCTCGCCGACCGACGCGGCATTGAGCAGATCGTGGACGAGCTTGCGGTCGTGCTCTTCTTCCCAGGCCTCGATGTCCGGGAACACGCGTCGCACCGCCTCGCTCGGATTGCTGAATCCGTCAAGGGTCGTGCGGATGACCACGGCTGCGGCAAGGCCGGCCGGCAGTGCTGCGGCGAACTCGGGCAGGAGCGACTTGTTGGCCGCAAGCACCAGGCGACGGACATGGTAGCGCTCAACCAGCTCGTTCAGCGGCTTGTGCAGGGAACGCCAGAAGTGACGGATCTGCTCGGCGTACCGATTATCGAAGGCACGGGAATCGACCCCGCCTTTCTGTACTGCCGGACCGCGACCGGCTGAACCAAGGACCCGCTTACGCCAGGCGGTTGTGTCAATGTCGGCTGTGAACTCCTCACAGCACTCAAACTCATTGAGTCGAACCGCAAGAAAGCGAACGTGCTGCTTGTCGGCAATCAGCAGGCCATAGGGTCGGTATTCCTCGAGCAGCCAGAGCAACTGGCTGACATCGGGCCGGCCCCAGTGCACTTCATCACGTACCGGAACGCGGGAGCTGAACTCCTCAAGCGACCGCTCGCCGGCATACACCAGGCACGAGTTACCACGAGGCTGCAACTGCTCCAGCAGACGCGTTACACGGTCGACCGCGGCTTCATACTGCCGGTGGGTCTGGGGCAGAATACGGGAATCGAGCTTTCTGAGCAGACCGCGAAATCGTCCGACATAGGCACTGCGCGGCAGACTGGGTCCGGTGTTGAAATACAGGGTCAAGCAGTGCTCGCTACGGTTCTCGGCGAGCCGCTTGACGGTCTGGGGTGTGATCATCGGATCCTCCGAGCCGTAAGCTTCATTGCTTATTACTATGATAGCGGGGCGGGAACGAGCGTCAACGTCCGGGCACAAGAACTGACGGACAGACGACAAAGCAATGTCCGATGAGAGTGCCAAAGGCGAGTGGAGCGGACCTACCTTCAACAAGCAGGATCATCGCTGGCAGCCGGGTCAACCCCTGAGTCGTGCACTTTGTGAGTACGCACGTCTGGTGACCCCACTGTCGGTCACAGCGGCAGGAGCCGAAGGACGTCTCGATTGATCAAACGAAAAACCTGCTGACACCGGCTGCCATCAGCTAACGGATTGAGATTAAATGTGTTACGTGCTCAACGCGGAGCTCCACACCCGCTCGGCCGGCAGGCCGTTCCCCGAAGCACTCCTATCGTTACTCCAGTCGGAATGACCAGCGTCCCTGTTCGATTCCATTACATCAGCAATCCTGGAGACATGCTGCGCGGGCCTGCAGAAGTGCAACCGGTCGGCAGGTCACTCCGCACTGCCACCGGCACAAGACCTGCAATGCCAGTCGGCACGACGGACGGCATTTCCAGAGGCCCAACCACCGGCATGACTCAAGTCACAACCCACGGCCTTCTTCGAAGCCTGGCGAGTTACCCGGCCTTCTGTTCATCGACAGGGCAGAACCCCGGCCGAAGTGGACACGGCACGAACTGGAACGCTTGCTTGTCCGGCACCAGTGCCTATAAGTACCTCAATGGACATTCAGGATCGGATTGAAACAGACCCCGCGGTACTCGCAGGCAAACCGGTCACAAAGGGACCCGCATTGCCGCTGAGTTCATTATCGAACTCCTGGGCCGGGACTGACCCGAGCCCGAGATACTCAAGAACTACCCCAGCTTCGGCACGAAGACATCCTTGCGGCGCTCAGCTGACTCGGCCGAAGTGCTGAAGCAGGAAACCGTCTGCAGCCTGCCCTGACGGCCGGTGCGTCTGCTCGCCAACGAAGACGTCCCGCCGGAATCGGTCCGGGAACTGCGTGGCTAGAGCTATGACGTTGCCTCGGCCAGCGATACGCCGGGCAGACCTGACCTGAACGTCATCGACCGGGCCGAACATGAAGGCCGCATCCTGCTGCTCCGCTTGCCCCCATATCCCGGAGAACATCACGACTCGACTACTCGGTGTTCTGGGCGGCGACTTCCCTCTCGACGGCCGGTTCACAGTCATCACTGCCGACCGTATCCGTTCCCGTCCGCTGCTCAAGCCAGGTCGCCGAACCTGAGCCCGCCAGCCCTCCGCCACTCTGACCTCTATGACTTGACCTCTGCCCTTTGACCTGGCCGCGCGGCGGCTGGACCGTCACCGCCTGGGCCCTGGTCTCGGCGCACTGGCGCATCTTCTCCGTCACCACGCCGCAGCACCTGGACTTCATGCCATCAGCCACCGGTGCCGCCACGCTCCGGTCCTCTGCCCGCCGCACTGCTCCCGTGGGACTCGGCGCCGGGTTCCGCGTCGTAAACTACCCAATGAGCTTGCGGAAGTCAGGACCGCGCAGAAGGCAATTCTGCGGTCGGGCTGAGGGGCGTTGCGGTGGGTTGGGCAAGGGGAGGCGCGGGCGGATGGGCAGAG
>CBFGIT010000011.1:0-96556 GCA_965648905.1 Caldifarciminota bacterium | reverse complement strand
TCCTGAGGTCGGGAGAAGCAGGCAGGCAGCAGGGCGCAAGCATGACGCACAGCCAGGCTGAAAACTCCCTGGGCTTTGAACCGGGCTGCTGGTCGTGCCTTGTGAAGTGCTTGTGGCTGTCATGCCTGAAGTGCCGGAGGTCGTGCTGAAACAGGCGCCGCGTGAAGTCGCGTCAGTCGTGCCGGCCAGCGTCACGAGGTTCTTGCCGACACCAATGCCGCGCCAAGTGCTGACTGGCTGGACTTCTCAGATTCCGTCGGACATGCCGTCTGAGTTGCCGAGACAGTCGAGTCGAACAAGGACGCTGGTCGTCCAGACCAGAGTAACAATGGGAACAACCTGGGGAACCGCCTACCAGACATGTCTGAACAAGTGCCCAAAGGCCGGTCTGCTGGTATAAATCTCTACTTGTCATACTGTTAGCATCTGACTGCTGGTCGTCAGTTGCCGGTGTAGCTCGGTTTAGACCGTGGCCAGGAGCTATCACTTGGAATAGCAAGGACTTACATTGAACCTGGGTCAGGGAGGGGCCGTCCCCTAGGTAGTATCTTGATGTGCGATTGAAAGCATGACAGAAGCGGCGTGTGCTTTGGCCTTGCCGCGCTTGATTCCGGGCGTCAGGCCGCGAGCGTTGGGCCGAACATTGTCAGGAGCGTTGCTTCAGGACGTGCCACATGCGAGACCGCGAGCAGAAGCTCATGTGGCAGCTTGAGCAGCTTCTTTGCCAAGGGAGCGTGCCGATGATTGGCTGCTTGAGCCGGTGTTTGTGGTAGCGTTGAAAGCCTTCTGCAATACGGTATCGCTGGCGGCAACCAGGGTCTGGATTGCAGTAGACGCGTGGCAGCGCCGAATCGGCTTTGTCTGCGCAAGTGTCTAAAACAATGGAACATGAACATTGAGCGGTTTACCGAAAAGGCGCAGGAGGCGCTTTCGTATACCCAGAGCATCGCCCAGCGGTTCGAGCACTCGGAGATTGACGCCGAGCACCTGCTGCTTGCTTTGGTCGAGCAGCCTGAAGGGCTGGTGCCGCAGTTGCTTGCGCAACTGGGTGCTGAGCCGCGCCAGGTCTTTGAGCATGTCCGGGCGGCTTTGGCCGACCGGCCCAAGGTGTCGGGCGCAGGTCAGCTCTATATGTCCTCGCGCCTGCAGAAGGTGCTGCAACACGCCGAGGCAGAGGCGCACCGGTTCAAGGACGAGTTTGTCTCGACCGAGCATCTGCTGCTTGGGCTTCTGGACCTGAAGGACGGCGAGGTCGCACGCATCATGAAGCACTTCGGCGTGGACCGGAACCGGGTCCTGGCGGTGCTGAAGCAGTTGCGCGGTTCGCAGCGGGTGACCGACCAGGGTGCAGAGGAGCGCTATCAGCCGCTGGAGAAGTTCGGCCGCGACATGACCCAGCTTGCCCGTGACGGCAAGCTCGACCCGGTTATCGGCCGGGATGAGGAAATCCGGCGTGTCATCCAGGTGCTTTCCCGTCGAACCAAGAACAATCCGGTGATGATTGGCGAGGCAGGTGTGGGCAAGACCGCGATTGTCGAAGGGCTGGCCCAGCGCATCGTTCGCGGTGATGTACCTGAGAGCCTGAAGAACCGAAGGCTTGTGGCCCTGGACATGGGCGCACTGATTGCCGGCGCCAAGTACCGCGGTGAGTTCGAGAACCGGCTCAAGGCCGTGCTCAAGGAGGTGGCATCGTCAGATGGTCAAATCGTGCTCTTTATCGACGAGCTGCATACAGTCGTCGGCGCCGGCAAGGCTGAGGGTGCGGTCGATGCGGGCAATCTCCTGAAGCCGATGCTTGCCCGGGGCGAGCTGCGCTGTATCGGTGCGACCACGCTTGATGAGTACCGTCAGTACATCGAGAAGGACAAGGCGCTGGAACGCCGGTTCCAGCCGGTCTATGTTGACCAGCCTTCGGTTGAGGAGACGATTTCTATCCTGCGCGGTCTCAAGGAGCGCTACGAAGTGCACCACGGTGTGCAGATTGCTGATGCGGCCCTGGTCGCGGCCGCGGTGATGTCCAACCGCTACATTTCAGACCGGTTCCTGCCTGATAAGGCGATTGACTTGGTGGACGAGGCCGCAGCCAAGTTGAAGATGGAGATTACCTCCAAGCCGGTGGAGCTGGATGAGGTGGACAGGCGTGTGCTGCAACTGGAGATGGAAAAGCTCTCGCTCAAGCGCGAGAAGGATGAGGCGTCGCAGAAGCGGCTTCTGGAGATAGAAAAGGAAATCGCCGACCTTAAGGAAGAGCAGCAGCGCCTGACCGCCCAGTGGGAGGCGGAACGGCGTGAGGTCGAGGAGGTGAGCAGGCTGAAGGAGGAGATGGAACGAGTCACGGCCGAGATTGAGGCGGCCAAGCGCAAGTACGACCTGAACCGGGCGGCTGAACTCGAGTACGGTCGGCTCGTCGAGCTGAAGAAGCGTCTTGCCCAGTCCCAGGCAAAGGACCGAACCAGCCGGATGCTGCGCGAGATGGTCACCGACGAGGACATTGCCGAGATTGTCGCCAAGTGGACCGGAATCCCGCTTAAGAACCTGATGGAGTCGGAGCGAGATAAGCTCTTGCGGCTTGAAGAGGAGATTCACAAGCGGGTCGTGGGTCAGGATGAAGCAGTCACGGCCGTGGCCAATGCCATCCGCCGGGCCCGGGCCGGAATCGGGGACCGGAACCGGCCGATAGGCAGCTTCATCTTTCTCGGCCCGACCGGCGTGGGCAAGACCGAGCTCGCTCGCACCCTTGCCCGGGTCCTGTTCGATACCGAAGAGGCGATGGTGCGCATTGACATGTCCGAGTACGGCGAGCGGCACACGGTTTCGCGCCTGATTGGTGCGCCGCCCGGCTATGTCGGGTTTGAGGAAGGCGGGCAGTTGACCGAGGCGGTCAGACGCCGGCCTTACCGGGTGGTGCTGCTCGATGAGATTGAGAAGGCGCACCACGACGTGTTCAACGTGCTGCTGCAGATTCTGGACGACGGCCGGCTAACCGACGGTCATGGCCGGACAGTTGACTTCAAGAACACGATTGTCATCATGACCTCCAATCTTGGAACCGAGCTGGCGCGCGGCGGCCGCGTGGACCGTGAGGACCTGATGGCGCTCTTGCGCAGGAACTTCCGACCCGAGTTTCTGAACCGAATTGATGAAGTGGTCGTGTTCAATCCGCTGTCCCGGGACGATATCCGCAAGATTGCTGATATTCAACTGGCCCGGGTAAAGGATTTGTTGACAGAGCAGGGGGTGGAGCTTATAATAGAACCAGGCGTGGAGGATGTGCTATCGAAGGAAGGCTTTGACCCTGATTTCGGCGCGCGACCTCTGAAACGTACAATTCAACGCCTGATTGAGAATCCGCTTGCAGAGCTGATACTCAAACAGCGGCCCAGGACCGTGGTGGTATCAGCGGTCGCAGATAGAATTGCTCTTTTGACCCGAGGCTAGGCTTCGGGCAGACAATCTGGAGTATGCTATTTGTCGGGAGCGGGTATCCCTCCTTCCCAACCCACCAAAAATAACCCCCTTGTTTCCCCGCTCCCGACGCCATTTTGATTCGAGGCTAAGACCGGCAGACAAACGCCCGCAGGCAGAACCTGCGGGCGTTTCTCGTTGACGAGGCAGGAGGCTGAGCTAGAATGACGGACAAACCAAGGAGTCGAAGTGGCCAAGTTCATCATCACGCTGAAGCCGATGTCAGCCGAGCAGGTGAAAATCGCCTGTTTCAAGGTCGTCTCCGCAGCCGAAGGAACCAGTCTCAAGATGGACTGGGCATACGTGGACAACAGCACGAACCAGCCGATCTGTTGCTGGGACGCGTCCGACCGTAAGGCGGTTGAAGACCTGTTCGGACGCGCCGGTCAGGACCCGGAGAGCATCCGTTCGGTGACAGTCTATCGCGCACCCGGGAACTAGACCAGGGCTGCGCGGTGGGACTTTTGCGCCTGTCGGCGCGACTGGTTCTGCTGTCTGCGCTGGTCGGCACTACGGCGTGGGCCGAGTTCACTTTCTACCCGTACCTGCAGAGCCTGACCGATTCGAGCGTCGTGGTGCGCTGGGAGACCGCAACCATGGAGTCGGCGCTGGTCGAGTACGGTCTGTCTGCTGAGTACGGTCTTTCGGTCACGCGGCCCGAGCCGGACACAATCCACGAGCTGGTCCTGACCGGGCTTATCCCGGACACACAGTATCACTACCGGGTTGTGGCCGGGCCGGACTCAAGCCCGGATGCAGTGTTCCGTTCTGCGCCGGCTCGAGGATGCCCGGTCCGGTTCGCGGTCATCGGTGATACCCGGACCGACAGCGCTGCTCATCAGAGCGTCGTTGACCAGATAACTGCCTGCATGCCGCTGCCGCTGGTCGTACTGCACACTGGGGACCTGACCGAGAACGCCACCTGGGCCCAGTATCAGACCTTCTTTCGTGTCGAGCAGAACCTCCTGGCTTGCGTGCCCTCGTTCCCAGTACTGGGCAACCATGACCTGGGCAGTATGGACAACTGGTATCGCTTCTTTTTGCTGCCAGGGAACGAACGGTTCTACTCGGTCCGGCTCGGCAGCGCCGCGGTCCATGCCGTGAATGTGTACGAGGCTTTCGAACCAGGTTCAGAGCAGTACTCCTGGCTTGAGTCGGAGCTGCGGGCCGACAGTGCCGATTCAACCGTCAGGCACGTATTCGTCTCGCTTCACGAACCACCGTACACAACCAGTGCTGCTCATCCGAGCAACCTTCAGGTTCGCGAGTACCTTAGCCCGCTGTTTGAGCGGTTTGGTGTCAGCATCGTTTTCTGCGGTCACATCCACGCCTACGAACGCAGCCTGGTGAATGGGGTTCACTACGTCACGAGTGGCGGTGGTGGTGCACCGCTCTACTGGGACTGGCTCGAGCCTGAGCCGTGGACTCTGTTCCGGCTCACCTGCTATGAGTTCGTTCAGGTCGATGTGCATGGTGACTCGGTTTTCTGCCAGGCAGTGCAGCCCGACGGCACGGTGTTTGACCCGTTTTTCTGCACAGCCCGGAAGCCGGGCGTGGGCGAAGGCCGCCCCGCACATGTCGCGCAACCAGTGCTTGAGGTGACACCCTCGCCCGCACGCGGTACAGCACGGCTGGTTCTGAGAACAGTCCGAACCGGGCCTGCCCGTGTGGCCATCCATGACGTGACCGGCAGGGCGTCAGTCGAGCTCTTGAACCGAAGCCTGAAGCCGGGCGAACACCGGGCGTATTGGTCAGCACCGAGCCTGCCCGCGGGGGTGTACAAGGTCGTCCTCACAACTGCTGAGGGAAGCTGGGTAAGTCAGGTCGTGATTCTGCGCTGAGTGCCTTCCTGCGGCCCGGTGGACGCCATCGTTCAGTCATGGTCAGCCTGAGCCGGACAGACCGACTTCGAATCAACCCAACCCTCATCTAGAGCAGAACTTGCTTGGACGGCATGTTCTTTGCTAAGATTTAGCAGTGTCTTCACAATCGAGCCGCAGTAAGCCTTGGCCCCTGGTGTCTAAGGAGACAGCTTGATGCGTAGACCGGCTGATTTGCTTTTTTTCGTGCTGGCGCTGGTCGGGTCGGCTGCGGCCGCGCGGCCTAAGGGCCAAGATGGGTTCTCGTTCGGCGGCTATGTCCATGTCCAGTGGATGTACGACTTCCGCTCCGGTGCCTTTCCGCGCCACGGGTTTGAACTCCGGCGCGGTCGGGTTGAGTTCTGCTACGACCTGGACCGGGCCGCAGTCGAGATTGAGATTGGCTGTGATGAGCTGGACCTGACCCTCAAGGATGCTTTCATCCGCCATCAGGTTGCGGCCCCGCTCGCGCTGGTAGCCGGTCTGCGCAAGATGCCTTTCAGCCACGAGGAACTGACCCCGGCCAGCAGGCTGCTGACCATTGAGCGGAGCGAGATGAACAATGCGTTTGGCGATGTCGGTTATCTGGGCCGCGACATCGGCCTGGCAGTCGAGGGCGAGCTGTTTCACCGCCTGATGCCGGTGGGCTACTCCCTGGGCGTGTTCAACGGCAACGGCACCAAGCGGGCCGGCGACTGGAACGACGCCAAGCAGTTCTGCGAGCGACTGACCTTCTCGCCCTGGTCACGGCTTGTGCTTGGAGTCAATGCCAGCCAGCGCAATGACTCGCTGACTGGGAAGAAGATGCTGGCTTGGGGCGGAGACCTGGCCTCTCGAACCGGCTGCGCAACGGTCGAGGCCGAAGTGCTTCTGGGTCAGGCTGAGCCGGATACCAAAATGCTCGGCTGGTACGTTCAGGGCTTCTACCGGCTGGGTGCATTCGAACCCGGACTCAAGTTCGAGCAGCTCTATCCAGACCCAGGTGACCGGTTTGACCAAACGACTGCGGTGACCACAGCCTGCAACTGGCATCTCCGTCGACGGCTTGAGTTGAAGGTCAATCTGGTCTCGAAGTTGGAGCCGGCAGAGGAGGCTGGACACAAGGTCATGGTGCAGGCGCAGGCCGGGTTCTGAGGATGACATGAGACGAACAAGGAAAGGTGGCGAGTTGGCAGCGAAGATGTGCATTGGGTTGGTACTTGTTACGCTGGTTGGCGGTTGTGACGCTGCTCCGGCCATAACCGAGCTATCGCCCCTGGCGGGCGTGCTGTTCATCAACGAAGTAATGGCATCGAACAAGTCCACCCTGCCGGATGAGAACGGCGAGTATGCCGACTGGATTGAGTTGTACAACGCCGGCAATGCTCCGGTTCGCCTGAAGCCGATGTACCTGACCGACAATCTGGCGCGGCCGATGAAGTGGACTTTTCCGGACACGACGATTCCCGCGCACGGCCATCTGCTTATCTGGGCTGACGGGGAGTACCGTCAAGGACCTTTGCATGCCTCGTTCCGGCTCAGCGCCAGCCAGGGCGAGGAACTGGGTCTCTTCACTTCTCATGGCGACCGGGTCTTCATCGTCGACACCATGCGCTTTGGCCCGCAGCGTTCTGACACTTCGTACGGCCGGGTTCCGGATGGGGGCAACTGGCAGCTTTTGTCTGTGCCGACTCCGGGCGAGCCGAACACATCGGCTGTCTCGTCCCTGGCCGGAATAGTCTTCATCAACGAGTTCCTTGCCTCGAACCAGACGATCAACACCGACGAGGCTGGGGACTACGACGACTGGGTCGAGCTCTACAACGCTGCGGACACGGCTGTGACCCTGCGTGGGTTCACCCTGACCGATGACCTGAGGCAGCCGACGCGCTGGACTCTGCCGGACGTCACGATTCCCGCGCACGGCTACCAGCTTATCTGGGCTGACGGCGAAGAGGAAGAGGGTCAGTTCCATGCCTCATTCAACCTCGCTGCTGCCCGGGGCGAGCAACTCGGGCTGTTTGAGAAGTACGGCACGCACGCCCTGATTGTCGACACGCTCAGCTTCGGACCGCAGAAGCCCGACACCTCGTTCGGCCGGCTGCCTGATGGTGGCCCGGATTGGCAGTTCCTGCTGCCGACCCCGGCCCGGGCGAACCGGACCAGAAAGTAGGAGCACTTCGGCATGAGATGCTGCCTGCTCGCGCTCCTCGTCACGGCCGCAGTTGCCGGCTTTTTTGACGTCGAGCAGGTGAATGAAATCAGACTGGTTTTCGCTGAGTCCAACTGGGACGAGATTCTTGACAGTCTTTACGCGGCGGGCGAGGAAGGACGGCTGGTCGGCACCGCGTTCGTCAATGGCGTCCGGTTCGACAGCGTCGGGGTCAGGTACAAGGGCTTCAGTTCCTACAACCCAAGCCGGCGCAAGAACCCGTTCAACATCAAGCTCGACTACGTAAGGCCGGGCGCCAACATCGAGGGCCACGGCACCCTGCGCCTGGCCAATGTCTACAAAGACCCGAGCTTTGTGCGCGAGGTCTTAAGCTACGAAATCGCGCGCAAGTACATGCCGGCTGGACGCTCGAACTACGCCAATGTCTACGTCAACGACACGCTCATCGGCCTCTACACCAACAACGAAGACCCGGACAAGGCGTTCATGCGCACCCACTTCTACTGTGATGAGAACGCCCGGTTCAAGGGTCGAGTGAGGTTCGACTCGGTGGCAATGATGGGCTGGAAGTACCTGGGCCCTGAATCGACCCCCTATCTCGCTTACTTCGAGCTCGAGTCCCGCACGGGCTGGCCTGAGCTGATTGGTCTTCTGGACATGCTCAGCAATTGCAATTCGGCGCTCGACCTGATTCTCGACACCGACCGGCACCTCTGGATGCTTGCCTTCGATATCCTTCTGGTCAACCTCGACGCTCCAATCAACACCGCCCAGAACTACTACCTGTACCGCGATGCCTCGGCCCGGTTTAACCCGATTGTCTGGGACTTGAACGAGAGCTTTGGTGCGTTCCGGGACTTGCAGGGAACCGGGCAACTGTCCTTGGTGCAGATGCAGCAGCTCGATCCGTTTCTGCGCTCGACCGACCCGGATTACCCGATTCTGTCCATGGTCTTCAACGATGCCCGGCGCCGCCGGATGTTCATCGCGCACATGAAGACAATGGTCGCTGATGTACTTGAGAACAACTGGTATCGGGACCGGGCCTACGAGATACAGGAGATAATCGACGCGCACGTTCGGGCTGACCCGAACAAGTTCTACTCTTACAACGACTTCACCAACAACGTCACCCGCTCGGTCGGCTCCGGGCCGCTCGCGATCGTCGGCCTGACCGAGCTGATGAACGGCCGGGTCAGCTTCCTTTTGCGCCGGCCCGAGTTCCAGGCTGCTCAACCCTCGGTGTCTGAGATAACCACCAGCCCGCCCCGCCCAGCACCGAACACAAGTGTCCGGTTCGAGGCGCGGGTCTCGGCTGCAGATTCAGTCTTTCTTGGGTATCGCCAGAATCCGGCGCTGCGGTTCACCCGAGCCGTGATGTACGATGACGGCGAGCACGATGACGGTGCGGCCAATGACAGCCTGTATGCTGTTACACTCCGTGTCGGCGCTGGCAACCTGGAGTACTACATCTATGCCGAGAACACTGAGGCCGGGGTCTTCTATCCGCCCCGGGCTGAATACCAGACTTTCGTTCTACCGGTGACAGGTGGCGTTGTCATCAATGAACTGATGGCTGAGAACGTCCGGACCATGCCTGACCCCTCGGGCCAGTATGACGACTGGATTGAGCTGCGGAACACCACCGCGCGGCCGATTTCGCTCGACGGGTACTTTCTGTCCGATGACTCGCTCAACCGGCTCAAATGGGAGTTCCCAGACTCAGTGATTCCGGCCAATGGCTATGTCGTAGTCTGGGCTGATAGCGACCTGACTCAGCGCGGGCTGCATGCCAACTTCCGGCTCAATTCGTCCGGAGAGATGGTCTTTCTCACCGACCCGGACGGTTTCAGGCAGGACTTGGCAGTATTCGGGCCCCAGAAGCCGGACGTGAGCTTCGGCCGCTACCCGGACGGGTTCGGCACCTTCCGGCTGATGAACCCGACGTTCCGAGCTCCTAACGACAGCGCGGTCGGAGTGGAGGAGAGGCACTTCTCAGTATCGCCTGCTCAACTGACCGCGCACCCGAACCCGTTTGCCCGGCACACCGTGCTCAGCTTCACCATTGCCCAGCCAAGCCAGGTCGCCTTGCGGGTGTACGACGCTACCGGCCGGTTGATCGCGACAGTCGTTGATGGCAACCAGACGCCTGGCCAACACGAAGTGAGCTTCGTCATTACCGGGCAGTCGGGCGGCGTCTACTTCGCGACACTGGAATCGGCCTGCGCTAATCGGGCCGAACTGGTCGAGACCGTCAAACTGATTGTGGCAAGATGATGGACTCCCGAACCGCTGCGCTTGCAGCATGGGTACTTCTCCCGGTTGTAGCAGCCGCCCAGGTGCTCGACGGCTTGACGCTCTACAACCTCATCAACAACCGTACTACCTACCTCAAAGATAACTCCGGCCGCGTGGTCAACTCGTGGACGTCCACCTATCCCTGCTACATGGCCTATCTGCTGCCGGACAGCACGGTCTGGCGCATGGAAGTCTGGCCCGGGTCAGTGATGCGCGGCGGGCCCTATGGCGGCCTGATGGCGCATTACGACTGGCGCGGAGACCTGATTGAGAGTTTCTTGTGGTCGGACTCGAATCACCAGCAGCACCATGATATCAACGTCATGCCTAACGGCCATGTGCTGGTAGTATCCTGGGACAGAAAAACCCGGGCACAGGCCGAATCACTGGGCCGACGGAACATCGCCAGTGATATCTGGCCGGACGAAGTCATTGAATGGGACCCGGTGAGCCGAAGCGTAGTCTGGGAATGGCACTTCTGGGACCACCTGATTCAGGACGTTGACCCGACCAAGCCGAACTATGGCGTCATTCGTGACCATCCGGAGCGGCTTGATATCAATCTCGGCACGGTTCAGGGCGGTGACTGGATGCACTGCAACACCGTGGACTACAACGAGGAACGGGACGAAATCATTCTGACATCACACAACCTGCACGAAATCTACGTCATCGACCACTCGACGACAACTGAAGAGGCGCGGGGTTCGACCGGCGGTCGGCACGGCAAAGGCGGGGACTTCATCTACCGCTGGGGCAACCCGCAGAACTATCGCCGGGGAACAGCAGCAGACCAGGTTTTCTTCGTCGCCCACGGCGGAAACTGGATACGGCCGGGAATGCTCGGTGCCGGAGATATCCTGGTCCTGAACAACGGTGACCGGCCCGGAACATCAGGCGATTCCTCGTCGGTTGTCCAGATAACCCCGCCGCTTGATGCCAATGACCACTACTACATTCATCCGGACTCGGCCTACGGCCCGCGGACTCCGACCTGGTCTTACTCGAACGGTTGCTCGTTCTACTCCCAGCACCTGGGCGGGGCTTACCGACTGCCCAACGGCAACACGCTTGCCGTGCTGGGCACAACCGGGATGGTCTACGAAATCACGCCAGCTCGCCAGGTCGTCTGGACACTGAACACGGGTGGCCAGGTCGGACGAGCAACCAAGTACCCGCGTGACTTCGCGTCCGGAGCAGACGAAGGCTATACGCCGTACGCGGTACGCCACACGCCGGGCCCGACCATTGTCCGCGGCGTCCTCAACCTCAACTCGTCTTCCGAAAGCATGAATCTGCCCTTGCTCGATGCCTGCGGCCGGCATGTAGTCGACCTTGAGCATGGCACGAACTTCCTGGCCGCACTCACTCCGGGCGTCTACTTCGTGCGTGCTGACGGACACACGGCCCGGGTGTTGCTGACCAAGTAGGGGCTATGCCATGGAACCGCGTACTTAGGAGGCATGATGAAGAAAAGCGGTTTGACCTTACTCTTTGTTTTCCTGCCGGCGTTGCTGACTGCGCAGGTCTTTGATGGCTTGGTTATCTCTAACCCGGTTTACAGCCGGACCGTGTCGTTGATTGACACCAACGGCCAACTGGTCAACTCCTGGAACTGCTCGACCACGCCTGCCTATACGGTCTATCTGATGCCGGATTCAACTATCTGGCGGCCGGACGTGTATCCGGGTGCGGTCATGCGCGGCGGGGTCTACGGCGGCTGGATTCGTCAGTATGACTGGAACGGTAATATCATCCGGAGTTTTGTCTGGTCGGACTCAAACCACCAGCAGCACCACGACATTCACCCAATGCCCAACGGAAATATCCTGGTGCTTTCCTGGGACCGTAAGACTCGAACCGAGGCTCAGGCCATGGGCCGCATCAATGTCACCGGTGACATGTGGTCTGAGGAAATCGTCGAGTACGACCCGATTTGTGACAGCGTGGTCTGGCGTTGGCGGGCCTGGGACCATCTGATACAGGATGTTGACTCGACCAAGCCGAATTATGGTGTGGTCCGCGACCATCCTGAGCTGTTTGACATCAACCTTGGCACGCTCTTCATGTACGGCGACTGGATTCACGCCAACATCGTTGACTACAACGAAGAGCGGGACGAGATCGTCTTCAGCTCGCACTTCCTGAACGAACTGTACGTCATCGACCATTCGACCACGACCGAAGAGGCGGCTGGTCACACCGGTGGCCGGCACGGCAAAGGCGGCGATATCCTGTACCGCTGGGGTAACCCGCAGAACTATCGCCGCGGAGATTCGACCGACCAGCGCTTCTTTGTGGTCCATGGTGCGAACTGGATTCGGCGCGGTCTGCTCGGCGAGGGCAATATCATGGTCTTCAACAACGGTGATCGGCCGGGCAGTGCCAACGACTACTCCAGTGTCTGGGAAATTACGCCGCCCCTTGATTCAAACGACCACTACTACATTCACCCGGATTCAGCCTTTGGCCCGGCGGAGCCGAGCTGGACCTATGAGAACCGGGGCGTGTTCTACTCCGGCCATATGTCCGGCGCGTACCGGCTGCCGAACGGCAATACTTTCATCACTGAGGCGGTGAGCGGCCGTCTGTTTGAGGTAACCTATGACGGCCGGGTTGTCTGGCAGCGGATGACGTCGGCCTGGAATGGCCGGGCAATCAAGTACCCGCGCGATTTCGCGACCGGAGCGGCCGAAGCCGATAAGCCGCACGCGGTACGCCACACGCCGGGCCCGAGCATCGCCCGTAGCGTCCTCCACATCAACTCGCCATTCGATTTTCGGAGTTCGGCCTTGCTCGATGCCGGCGGCCGGCGCGTGCTCAGGCTCGAACCGGGCGTCAATAACGTCCGCGGTCTTTCGCCAGGGGTGTACTTTGTCCGCGAAGGCGGCCAAACCACAAAGGTTTTGCTGGCACAGTAGAGAAAACATGACCGAAGAGGAGGCTCGAGCATGAAGAGAAGCAACATCGCCCCGGTACTGACGCTGGTCTCGCTGTGCCTGCCGACGCTCATCGTCGCACAGGTCTATGACGGGCTGACGTTGGTTAATGTAATGAGCAACCGGACCTGCCGGCTGGTCACGAACGACGGCCAGACAGTAAACACTTGGAACTGCAACTCCGGGGTTTCGTACGTTCCTTACCTGATGCCCGACTCGACGATGTGGCGGCCTGGTGTCTATTCCGGGGCAACCATGCGTGGCGCGGCGTACGGAGGCCTGATTGAACACTATGACTGGAACGGCAACGTTATCGAGAGCTTCATCTGGTCCAACGCTTACCACCAGCAGCACCACGACATCCACCCGATGCCCAACGGTCATGTGCTAGTCGTGTCCTGGGACAGAAAGACCCGGGCGCAGGCTGAATCGCTGGGCCGGCAAGGCATCACCGGCGATATCTGGCCGGATGAGGTCGTCGAATGGGATCCGGTCACGCGCTCGGTTGTCTGGGAGTGGCACTTCTGGGACCACCTGATTCAGGACGTTGACCCATCCAAACCCAACTACGGTGTCATCCGTGACCACCCCGAGCGACTGAATATCAACCTCGGCACCGTGATGGGCGGGGACTGGATGCACTGCAACACTGTGGACTACAACGAAGAACGGGACGAGATTATCCTGACCTCACACAACCTGCACGAGATTTACGTCATCGACCACTCGACGACAACCGAAGAAGCGCGGGGCTCGACCGGTGGCCGGCACGGCAAAGGCGGCGATATCCTTTACCGCTGGGGCAACCCGCAGAACTACGGCCGGGGTACGTCGGCTGATCGCGTATTCTATGTTATCCACGGCGGCAACTGGGTCAAACCAGGTATGCCCGGTGCCGGTAACATCCTGGTGCTCAACAACGGTGACCGGCCAGGAAGCAGTAACGATTACTCGGTGATTACTGAAATCACCGCGCCGCTCGACTCCGAGGACCACTATTACATTCACCCGGATTCAGCCTTCGGTCCGACCGCGCCGACCTGGACATACCAGAATGGCTCGGCCTTCTACGCCCAGCATCTTGGCGGGGCTTACCGACTGCCCAACGGCAACACCATGGCTACGCTCGGAACGGCGAGCAGACTGGTCGAGGTAACACCCGCCGGTCAGGTCGTGTGGACCTACAACACCGGCGGTCAGATTGGCCGGGCGCTCAAGTACCCGCGTGACTTCGCGGTCGGTAACGAGGAACGAGTAACGCCCGGCGTAACACGTTCGCGTCCCTTCGCGACGATTGTCCGTGGCCACCTGTTGCTGCCCGAGCCGGGACGTGGCGCGCAGCAATTCCACGGCATCCTCACTGATGCGCTGGGCCGGAAGGTAATGAATCTTGCGCCCGGGGCCAACGACGTGCATCACCTGGCGCCCGGGGTGTATTTCGCTCAGCTCAGCGCGACAACAGGCAGTAGTGCTACCGCCTCAGCAACAGCGCGAATTGTGAAAGGAGAGTAACATGCGTGTCTTGCTTTCGGTTCTTTTCGTTCTAGCACTCGGCTTCAGTCAGACCTGGGTTGCCCGCTACAACGGCCCGGCCAATGACGAAGACCGAGCCTGTGGGATTGCCGTCACCGCCGCCGGCAATGTCTGTGTCACTGGTTCGAGCTGGAGTTCGACTGCGGCCAATGACCTGCTGACCGTTGCCTACACCCCGAGTGGCGAGTCGCTCTGGGCTGCGCGCTACGACGGCGCGGCGCAGGGCGACGACCAGGCGCGCGCGATCGTTGCCCGGGGCGAGAACGTGTTTGTTACCGGTGGTTGTTCGGACGTGAGCCTCTGGACCGACATGCTCACTGTCTCCTACGACGCAACCGGCGGCCAGCGCTGGGCTGCCCTGTACAATGGCCCGGGCAACCGCAACGACCACGGTCTGGCACTTGCGGCCGACGACGCGGGGAATGTCTACGCTGCAGGCTACACCGCGGGCGACACGACGTTTTGGGAGATGCTTCTGGTCAAGTATGACCCGGCCGGCTCAGAAGCCTGGACCAGCATCTACTCGACGATCGATGAGGACTACTGCGTGGGAGTCGCGGCCGACAACCAGGGGTACGTCTACACTGCCGGCAACACCGGCAGCCCATACGTGCTCAACTGGGACTATGTCACGATCAAGTACAACGCGTCAAACGGGGACACGGTCTGGACCAGACGTTACAACGGGCCGGCTGACGAACACGACGAGGCCCGCGCGATCGCCGTAGACCAGGCCGGCAACGTCATCGTCACCGGTGCGAGCATGGGCGCAGGGACCAACATGGACTTTCTAACCGTCAAGTACGGCCCGGGGGGTGAGGTGATCTGGACCGAACGCTACGATGGCCCGGCATCTGGGCCGGACTGGGCGTATGCGCTTGCAGTTGACGAGGCCGGCTGCATCTACGTCACCGGCGCAAGCACTGGTGTCTCAACCGACTTCGACTACACCACGGTCAAGTACAACCCGGACGGTTCACGGGCCTGGGTGGTACGCTACGATGGCCCGGCCAGCGGATTCGACGAGGCCCGCGCGATTGGCCTCGACCGTGCAGGCAGCGTCTATGTGACCGGCGCAAGCGCCGGCTCAGGCACACGCGCCGACTACGCGACCGTCTGCTACAACAGCATCGGGCAGGAGATGTGGGTTCAGCGCTACGACGGCCCGGCCGGCCGTGACGACGAGGCAGCAGCTCTGGCGCTGGGGCAGAACGGCGCGGTCTACGTGACCGGCGCAAGCGCCGGCTCAGGAACCGGCACGGACTACGCTACAATCAGCTATCCGACCGGCGGCGTGCAGGAAGTTATTGCGCTCGACGCGCCCCGTGTCCGGTCAGAACCAACGATGCTGCGGAGCGCGCTGCCGCTCGCTGTCCGAACCAGAGGCCAGATGCTTGACGCTTGCGGGCGAGAAGTGCTCTGCCTGCAACGCGGTGCAAACGACATCAGCCGGGTCGCGCCCGGTGTCTACTTTGTCCGGTCAGAATCAGACGTGCGCCGGGTGGTCATCGGCCGATAGCGCTTGAATCCGACAGCATTGGTCTCGGGTCGGCTTGAATACAAGTACGTCGTGCCCAAGTCGCTTCTGCCCGAGCTGCGGGCCGCGCTCCGGCCGTACGTCTGTCTCGACGGTTTCTGCGCGTCGTGCGCGGCTAAGCAGTACACCGTGCGCAGCATCTACTACGACACACGGCGGTTCGGCTGCTACGACGAGAAGTTCGACGGATTTCGGCTGAAGAAGAAACTCCGCATCCGCGGCTACAACCAACCCGGGCCGGACAGCACTGTCTTCCTCGAAATCAAGCGCAAGCAGGAAGACTTCATTTCTAAGAGCCGGGCACCGGTGCGCTGGGACCGGATCGAGCAGGTCTTTGCCGGATACGGGCCTGCTTCTGAGCTGCCATTTGCGCCCGGTTCTGCAGAGGCCGAAGCTGCCGGCCGGTTCCTCTACAACTACTACCGACGGCGGATGATGCCCCTGGTGCTCGTGGCCTACGAACGAGAGGCGTTCTTCGGCCGGTTCGACCCGCGCCTCCGGCTTACCTTTGACCGCAACATCCGCAGCCGGCTGTACCCGCGACTCGCCGAGCTCTATGTTGACCGTGACCTCAAGTTCCTCATTCCCGGTCACTTCGTCTTCGAGGTGAAGTTCTACATGAACCTGCCTCAGTGGGTGCGCGGCGTGGTGCAGCGATTCGACCTGCAGCGCACGGCGTTTTCCAAGTTCGGACTGGGTATCGAAGTCCACCGTGTCGAGAAGAAAGAGCTGCGCAACATCGGCCACACCGTCGAGTTCCCCGATTCCCCCCTGCCGCTGGAGAAACGGCGGCTGGAGACGTGGGTCGACGGTGTCCTGCTTGAGGCCGGACAATCTCAACCCCGTAAGGAGGCAAATTGAGTACAGCCAGCAGTCTGGCGTTCATCGTCCTGAAAGGTCTGTCTAATGGAAGCGCTTAGAGGTCTTGTCAGCGAGCTACGGCTCCTGCCGGTTAGTGCGCCGCAGGTGGCGGTCAAGATTGCCGTTGCGTTCATCTGCGGCGTGGCGATTGCGTGGACCTACCGCCGGACCTACCGTGGCCCGGGCTACTCGGTTGCCTACACCAATACGCTCATCCTGCTTTCAATGGCAACCGCGGTCGTCATCATGGTCATCGGCAACAACCTAGCCCGTGCCTTCGGTCTGGTTGGTGCACTTTCGGTCGTCCGCTTTCGCCACGCGGTCAAGAACACCCAGGACATTGTCTACGTGTTCCTCGCTCTCGGCGTCGGCATGGCCGCGGGTGTCGGCTTCTATGACGTTGCGCTCGTCGGCACCCTGTGCATCGGACTGGTGATTCTGCTGCTCTACAACTGGAAGTTCGCCACGCCCCGGCGCGACGACTACCTGCTCCAGTTCAACTACCGCGACACCGGCGACCGGGTTCCGCCCTACCAGGCGATCCTCGATGGCCATTGTTCTAAGGTGACTCCGGTCAATGTCCGCTCACTCGGTGACACCGACCTGATTGAGCTTTCTTTCTATGTCCGGCTCAAGCACAAGGAACAGGGCGATGCTTTCATCCGCGACCTGAACCGCACGCCCGGGGTTCAGTACGTCAACCTCTTCTTTGATGAGGAACAGATCTAGCCAGCGCCTGAGTCGGCGAGTTCTCGCTACGGAAACTGACGCGGCAGATAGAGCACTCGCTCACCCCTGCCATCAGCTCGGGTCAAGACCAGACGGCCGTCTTCAATCTGTGCGCGCCACGTGCCGTCGTGCGAAAGGACCGGTTCCTGGGTGTGTGGGCCTAAATGAGTCACGGGTGCGAGACGTTCGGTCGGAACCGGCCTCATGCTGCCGGTGACGACGTTGACCTGCCAGAGCTCGTCGTACCGATACTCTGCGCCAGGAACTTCCCCAGGCTCAGGCGGGTTCTCATGGAACCGAGGCGGGTCTGCGCCCCATCGGCCGACACGAAACTCAACGATGGAATCCGCCACCCAGCGCGGGTGATGTCCATTCCTCGGCCAGGGGATAACACGCAGCCCCGAGCCGTCCTGACACACGACGCCGAAGCCCTGGCGGTGCTGGAAGAAGAGACTCTCCTTGCCCAGCCACTGCGGGGCCCAGCCTTCAGCAAGAATCTTGAAGCTGCTGCCATCGGCATTAAGCACGGCCAGCCAGCTCCTGTCCCTGTGCTTGACATCAAGGGCAATGTGCTGGTTGTCGGGCGAGACCGCAGGATTGCCTGGCTGACCTGCGACCGGTAGACGGACGCGTCGAGACTTTGTGCCATCCGCGGTAATCAAGAGAGCCGAGTCGTCTTCTAACACCGACGCCCGAGTGCGCTTGGGCCGACTTGATTCGTACTCTGCGCGACTTGCGGGCCGGCCCGTGCCGGTCCGGGCGTACGCGGCATACCAGGCGGCCGGCACGTCATCTGCACGAACCGGCACGCCGCAGTAGAGTATCGTATCGGCATCGCGCCAGCAGAACCCGACGACATCTCGGGCCAGAAGCACGCTGAGCGACTCACGTACGTCCCAGGTGACCAGCACTTGGTTGTAGCCTGAGAAGTTGTCGTACCCGGTCCCGGCCAGACCGTTGCCGTCCGGCGACCAGACCAGTCGACTGATGTCCGGCTCGACCGCCCAGCGCTCGGCCGGCTCATCGTCGCGCCGCGGCACGACGGCTCCTTCGTCCAGGTGCGGCAGATGATGCACGACCCGACTCTGGTCGATGTCGATGACGAAAATCCCGAACTGGTCGCTCCAGGCTGCCGCCTGGCGCTGCGGCCCGACGGCGATGCGGTCGAGCGGCGGAGTGAGCATGACCGGTCGGGCATTGGTGTCGTCAGCGGAAACCAGGAGCACTGCTTCGTCCGGCCAGCTTGATACTTCGTCGCCGCAACACTCAAGCGAAAACGCAATGTGCCGGCTGTCCAGAGACCAGACGATGTCCTTGTAGAAGATGTGATACCCGAACCAGCCGCGTGCCGGAGCGAAAACAGCCAGCAGGATGAAACCTGCCCTGACGATGCCGCGGTTGAGCAGGACAGCTACCATCTACGTGGCGGAGACGGCCTGCTCTCGCCTCACGGTTGAAGACAACGCAGCGGCCAAGGGCTTGGCGGTTTCAGCAGTCAAGCTGCTAGTGAGAGCGATTGGCAACCCGGACATCGCCGTTCGAGGTCGAGACCGTTATCGCCGACGCACCTGAGCCGAGCCTTGCCCGGATATGGTCTTTGGTCTGTTTCTCGAAGACCGGGTCGTAGCCGTGAATGGTAATCGTGCCGTTGGTCGTCTTCAGGTCGACCAGGGCTGATACGTCCGCGGGCAGAAGCAGCACAACCGTGCCGTTGGTCGTCGAAATGGTCACCTTTTCGGTCGGGGCAAGGCCGGCGATGTCGCAGTCCACACTGCCGTTGGTGGTCTCGATGTTTGCTTCGCCCTGATGAACCGCAACGGTCACACTGCTGTTGGTCGTGCTCAGGCTGGCAGCCCCGGCTGTGCCGGTCAGGCTGATTGTGCCGTTGGTCGTCGACACCATGACGCCGGCAAGCATTGCCCGGACCGTCACGCTGCCGTTGGTTGTGGTGAGTTCAAGGCCGACCGACTCGGGTGCAGTGACCTGAAACGACGCACCATAGGCACGGTTGCCGCCGGGCATCTGGGCGCGCAGAGCATACCGACCGGCCTGGACTTCATCGGTTACCGTCACGTTGGCAATCGCCTGCGCCGCATCGGCCGAATCGCGACCGTAGGCTCGCTTGGTGACCGCGGCCGAGATAACCGAATCCGAGTCCGCGCTCACCGAGATGCTGCCGTTTCTTGTGCTGACGCTCACCTGGCTGATGCCGGCTGCGTCCTGGCTGAAGAACGCGGTCTGTTCGAGCCGATAGGCATAGATGCAGCACAGAGCGACGAGACCGGCAAGCAGCACGAGAATCCCGGGCCGTGTCACGGGCTGGCCCCGGTTACCTGCGGCTCAGGCAGAATCAGGATTCCGACCGAGAAGAAAGGCCCGCCGAGATGGGTCACCGGCACGTCGGTAACTTCCGCGCCGTTGTTCAGCTTCCAGGTGAGACCCATCGGCGAGTAGAGGTATCCGCCGCGCAGCGCCACGCCGTAGCGGCCGCTGACTGCGCGCACCGCAAGGTCGAGCTCAAGCCCGGCCAGACCAGCCAGCTTCATGCCCGGCGAAAGTCCGGCGGTCTGGCCTGGCGAGCTGAGCAGACTGTCGAGACTGAGCCGGCCGGTTCGCTCCCGAAGCGAGAACGACTGGGACAGACCGCCCAGGCCAACCATCGGGACAATGGTCAACATGCTGCCGAGCGGGACTTTGAGGCCAACCTCGCCCAGAATGCCGGTTGCATCGGTGCGTACCTGAAAAGACTCATTCTCGACGTCATCCCAAGTGCGGAAGAAGAGCGGGCCGACCAGCAGGCCGCCGGCCAAAGACCGGACCTCAATGCCCCAGCCGAAATGGCGCGTGTGTGCCTCAGGCAGCCCGGCCGTAGCGAACTTCGCGTTGAATCCGGCCAAGTCCGGCTGGTACGCTGCGGCGAACGGGACAATCCAGCCTTCCGGGCCGTCTGAGGCCGACGTGAGCCCAGCCAGCAGGATCAAAACAGGAATTGTTTTTCGCATGTTCAGGAAACCTCGGCAGAGTATAGCATCGTCACCCGGCTGGTCAATGCGCAGCGCAGGCAACGCGGCTTGGCTCGCCGCGCACCTGCTTGTGAACTTTGGTGGTTAGTGCCGAGGAAGAGACTCGGACTCGAGCCGAGGAGAAACGCAGGGACAAACACCGGCACAGATGCGAAATCACCAGCCTCGACAACCGCAACCCGCAGTCTGTTGTACTCGCTGCTGAGCTCGCAGGTGCGCAGTCTGAGTCGCTTGGCAGTCAGTCTCAAGAGCCGCTCTGCAAGCCCCTTCCAATCCGGGGCCGGTCCGTGCGGCCTGGTACGGCTGTCTTGCTTCATCGCTGCCGTTTGTCTCAGGCTCAGAGGTTCTGCTAACGGCCGGCGGTTGAGGTCTGCGGTCTGGGACTATGCCGGTCTGGGCCCGGCTTCTGCTGCGGATGGAGCCTGCCGCCGGACCCGTACCACCCGAAACCCGACGTTGATATAGACGTTGGACGGATATTGCGGGTACCGATAGTCGGTGCGGACAAAATCGGCCTCATCGTCCCATGAACCGCCCCGCAGGATACGCGGTGCCTGTGGGTCAGCCTGCATCGGCTGTTCTTCACACCACTCCCAGACATTGCCTGCCATGTCGTAGCAGCCATAGTACGATACGCCGTTGCCGTACTTGGTTACCGGTGTGGTTCCCCCGATGCCGGACTCACGACAGTTGCACTTGTTCTTGTCCATCTCGTTGCCCCAAGGGAAGACATTGCCTTCCGGGCCGCGTGCTGCCTTTTCCCATTCCTGCTCAGTGGGCAGGCGCCAGAGCAGACCTTCTTTGTCGTTGCGCGTTCGCCAGGCGCAGTACGCCAATGCGTCTTCACGCGAGACCAGCACAACCGGGTGATGTTCCTTGCCTTCGGGATAGCGCCGGCTGCGCCAGTTGTAACCCTCGGCCCATTCGGCCTCGACCCCAGGTGCGCGGTGATTCGGGTTGGCACTGATAAACTCCTGGTACTCGCGGTTCGTCACCGGGAACACGCCGATTTCGTAGTCATAGTCAATCGTCAGCGGCTGCTTGTCCGGGCCGAAAAAGAACCGGCCCGCAGCAATACGCGCGAAACCGCCGTCAACCCGAACCTCAGGCCGCCGCCCCTCAAGTTCGTCTTCCTTGAAGGTCGCGGTGCGCGACAGGGCAAGATAGCTCAGTACGACCGACCGGTCCTTGGGCAGCGAACGAACAATCGTGCGCAGAGCCGGATTCGTGACAATCGGCGCCTCGATTGACAGTCCGGAAAGCGCGCTCTGCATCGGGGTTGAGCGCAGGTCAAGCTCGTCGACCCGGGCCCCGCCCGCAGCTTCAAGCCGAGCAACTGCCTGTTCGACCCGCTCGGGCAGGTCAGGCTGAGCCTCAAGCTGGCGATAGTATTCCCGGTAGGCATATTTCAGGACCGTGAAGGCGACCGCATGTTCCTCGCTGATGCCGACCCCGGCTGCGTCGGCCAGGGCCAGGGTCAGATTCAGTTCGTTCACCAGCCGCTTGATGCGGCGCGGGTTGCGGCCAAGGCTCTCGACAATCGGTCCTGAGTACGTCTTGAGCGCAGGTATTCCCTGACACCAGTCCTGAAGATACTCGCCGGCCTCTTCCGGTTTCAGCGGCGGCAGGGTAAAACTGACGTCAATCACCTTATCCAGAAACTTGTCCGCCTCATAGGTCTGCTCGGTATCGGTCCGGTCAGCATAGGCAAGCCGGATTGCCGACTCGACCCGCTCCTGATCCATGGCAAGCACAAACACGCAGCCCGGCCGGTCGAGAAACAGCTTGATTCCGGAGAAGGCCTCGACGACCTTGCGCGGCGAGCACCGGTCCAGGTCGTCAATGAAGATGACGAGTGCGGCCTTACGGTCGTCAACCGTGGCATTGGCTGCGGGCAGCTTGCCCTCGACATACAGCCCAATCAAGTCGTCAAGAAACCGACGGAACGAAGAGAGATAGGGCAGCCGGCTCCGCTGCGCCTCGTACTCGGGATTGGCCAATAGCTCGACTTCGCCCTCAGCCAGCAGATAGCGGGCAATCGGGCCCAAAGACTTGGCTCCGCCATAGCGCCGCCGGAACTCAACCAGCTCCTGCTCCGGACAGCCAAACCCGTTCTGCCGGATGGTACGGAACACCTCCTCAACCAGCGCGGTCAGGACCGACTCGTCATCCCGGGTCTGCCAGGCATCAAACTTAACCGAGCGGCAGCGCCGGTGCCCGGGCCGCTCCTCGGTCAGGCTCTTGCTCTCCAGCACAGCCTGCATCAGCGTCGTCTTGCCCGCGCCCCACTGACCGTAGATGGCGATAACCAATGGGGTCCGGTTTTCAGACAGAGAAATCAGGTCAACTATCGTCTGCGCGTAAGAAGGGAACCCGAATCTGAGCCGGTCGGGATTTCGTTCCGGCTCGTCGGAGACAAGCAAAGCTGGTCGAGCCATGGGCAGAGTTCTAGCACGAAACCATGCTGCTGTCAAACATCGCGGCTGCGGCCAGAGCGACCCACAGGGGTCGCCCGTCGTCAGTTCACCTCACCCGGATACCCCGGGGTTGGACTGGCGGCGAGGTGAAGTCATCCAGATGTCGGTCGTCTCTTCGCGGTCGAAGCAAGGGTCTTTGTGCGCTTCGACTTCGGAGCTCTCGGCGATCGGCGCAACTCAAGATAGCCGTTGCGGCCGACAACCATGATTCGAGACCGGATACCGGCATGGCGGCGCATCGTTGCAGGCAGCACTATCCGACCCAAACGGTCCGTCCTCACCTGGTGAGACACAGCCCGCCAACACCGCGTAACCACCGATTCTGCGCCGAAAGACTCCTCAATCAGCCGCGTCAGGTCTTCCCAAGCCGAATCCGGAAGCGCCAGAACCGTCCGCTTTGGTCCGGGCACAAGCACGAAGCTTGTCGGCTCGGCCATGGCCTCCACCTGACGTGCAAATGGATTGGTGATTCTGCCCTTCGGGTCGATCACAAGACTATGGCATTCTCTGGCTCACTCTGGAATCGTGCATGCCTGTCCCAAGACGACATTGCCTGGTTCTCGATGACCGGCAAGACGAGCCGGGCCAGGTTTGTGATGTTGCGGGCGTCGTCAATTGCCCGATGATGCCGGCCGGTTAGCGGGATGGATTCGTTGTTGAGTGCCCGTTTCATGCCGCACGGCCTGATTCCACGCAGCCGGGCATACTCCTTCTTGAGGTTGACATGGCAGTCGAAGACCGCAGGCCAAGCGATTCCGTGGCGCTGGCAATCAAGCCGCAACTGGTTGATGTCGTAGTTGCCCCAGGAGCAGACCGTCACCGGCTCCGAGCCCAACCAGGACACGAACCGAGGAAAGACCACGGTGAACGGCTCGGCCATATCAACGTCCTGCTGTCTGATACCGGTCAGCATGGTACAGAACTCGCTCAGCACCGGTTCGGCACTTGGACGGACAAAACAGGAGAACTCGCCTTGAATCGGGCCGGTGCTCGACGCCAGCATCACCGCGCCGATTTCGATAGTCTCCATGCTGGCAGTCGGCATGCCCCGGTCCCGGCAGGTTGCCTCCAGGTCGAAGATGGCGTACCGCATGGCTTCGATTTCACCTCAAAGTTCGCCTTGTGTTGAGGCGGTTCTCCCCAGCTCCAGCACTTGTGTCTGGTTCATACGGTCGAACCCTGTCCTAGCCTAGGTTGAACGACACCATCTTGATGTCGGTCATCTCTTCGATGGCGAAGCGGGGGCCTTCGCGGCCCGTGCCCGAGTCTTTGACTCCGCCGTAGGGCTGCTGGTCGGCGCGGGATGTGGCCGAGTCGTTGATGTAGACGTTGCCGACTTCGAGTTTGTCAATCGCCTGCCAGGCACGACTGATGTCACGCGTGAAGACGCCGCAGGCAAGGCCATAGTCATATGTCCCCATCGAGGAACCGGCATTGAACTTCTCGACCGCCTCATCAAAGTCACGGAAGGTTTCGATAGTGACGATCGGCGCGAACGATTCCTCGCAGACGACCTTCATCTCCGGACTGGCACGCGAGATGACTGTGGGCAGCATGACGGTACGGTCGGCCCTGCCGCCGCAGAGCACTTCAGCGCCTGCGGCCCGTGCTTCCTCGACCCAGTCGAGTGCACGGGCTAAAGACGCGCGGTCAATCATCGGCCCGATGTCGGTGTCAGGAAGTGCCGGATTGCCGCACACGAGTTTCTCAGCTCCGTCGACAAACCGGGCCGTGAATTGCTCGGCGATCGACTCGTGGAGATACAGGCGCTGGGTATGGATGCAAACCTGGCCTGAGTAGGCAAACCCGCCGACAAGACATCGTGCCACAGCCGGTTCGAGGTGGGCGGTCTCGTCGATGATGGCCCCGGAATTGGACCCGAGCTCCAGGGTCACGCGCTTGAGCCCGGAGTCGCGCTTGATTGCTTCACCGACCGCCGGGCTACCGGTGAAGGTTATCATCCGGACCCGTGAATCGCGGACCAGTGCTTCTCCTATTGTAGCGCCTGAACCAACCAAGATGCTCAGGGCTCTGGCTGGCAGCCCGGCCTCAAGCAACAGCGCGCCGAGTTTGAGCGCAGTGAGCGGAGTCTTGGTTGCAGGCTTCAAGACGACCGAGTTGCCGGCAGCCAGTGCAGGCGCGACTTTGTGGACGACAAGGTTCAGCGGGAAGTTGAACGGTGTGATGGCACCAATCACGCCGACCGGCACGCGGACGAAGAACCCGCGGCGCTTCTCTGAACCCCGGGCCGCATCCATCGGTACGGTCTCGCCGTGCAGCCGCTTTGCTTCCTCAGCGGCAAAGCGCACGGTCTCGATTGCCCGGCTGACCTCAGCTTGGGCAAACTTCCTCGGCTTGCCGGACTCGGCGACTATTGAGTCGATGAACTCCGCGGCCTGGTTCTGAATCAGGTCGGCGGTGCGGAAGAGGATTTCGGCCCGGGCGTGGGCCGGAAGCCGCCGCATCTCTTCAGCCCCGGCTTCAGCCGCAGCAATGGCCGCGTCAACGACCGTTTCAGTGGCTACCGAGACTTCGCCGATGGTCGCCTCGTCGTATGGATTGACGACCGGCAGGGCCTTCTCGGTTGCGACCCATTCGCCGGCGACAAGGAGATGGTGCGTAGTATTCGTCAAACTGACCTCGGTCAGAGCATATGCGGCCCGGACACAATGTCAACCCAGCCCCAATCAGCCGCGGCGCTTGACTTGGACGCGAACCAGGGCAAGATACTCCGAGGAGCCAAATGTGATTCTACACACCTTGTTGCTGATGCCTCTGCTCTCATCCGTGATTTCGCCTCGGCTGGCTGGACGGGAGAGCATCAAGTCTGACCTCCACGTGTTCCATTCTCCCAACCGAGCGTACCAGGCTGTGGTCGAATACGAGAGCGGCAATTCCGAGTTCGTGCCGTTCCAGCGGTTCGAGCTGCAAAAAGCAGGCGGCAGCTCGGTGTATGCCCGACAGGGCGACGGGCACACGGTTCTGGACATTTCCGACCAGGGTTTGGTTGTCGGCATTGACTTTGACGGCCCGGTCTCAGGTCGAGCCCGGCTGCACTTCTACGACCGCACCGGGCAGAAAACCGGCAGCGCCGAGGTTGGGTTCCTGGCACAAAGGGCCTTCTCTGCTGACGGGTCGGTCTATGGCGTGCTCGACAGCAGGAACGGCGTGCGGCTGTTCCAGGTTGACGGCACCGAGCTCGGCAATCTCGGCCAAGCCAACCGGTTCGCCCTGTCCGGCAATGGCCGGTCGGTTGCGTTGGCGCAGGACGAGGCGGTCGTTCTGTTCCAGGACGGCAGGGAAGCAGGGCGCTATCCGCTCGCATCGCCGTTTGTCCGGGATATCAGCCTTTCGGGCAACGGAGCAGTGCTTGCGTGGGTTGACAGGTTCAAGCTCTACGTTCTTCGTACCGAGGCGATGCAACTCACCGCTCGCGTTTCGGCACCAGAACCAGCCCTCCGGTTCATCTCGGTTGACGTGTCCGAAGACGGCAGACAGGTCGCGGTCGGACTTGATGCTGATGCGGGCCGGGGTACCGATGGCCGGCATCGTCGAGGCCTGGTCATGTTGCTCGACCCTGTAGGAACGGTCCTGTGGCAGGAGCAGCTCAGCTACGACAAGTGGAACATCACTTCACCCCAGGTCAGGTTCTCCGGTTCGAACGCACTGACGGTCAGGACCGCTGAGCATGTTCTGCGGTACGAGTACCAGGAGGAATAGATGAGATTCCTGAGCATGTTTGCCTCAATCGCCGGAATCTGTCTTGCCCTGCCCTGGCCTCATCACCCGACCAATCAGCCCCATCACATCGGCAACGCCTGGGGCAGTTACCAGAACTACGGCTCTTCGCCTTATCTGCACAACGGCCAGGACATCATGACCTCGGCCCTGGCACCCGCGGTTGCCATCAAGCGCGGCTATGTCAAGGCTATCTGGCTCGGCGGCAGCCCGATGTACAACGGCGTCACGGTTGCCGATTCGGCCGGAGCCGCGTTCTGCTCCGGGTTCATGTATTACCATATCGACAACTCAACGATCCAGGTTCAGGTCGGCGACACGGTCGAAGTCGGCGACACGCTCGGCCTGATTGCGACCTGGAGTGTTGCCAACTTCCACCATAACCACTTCTCCAGGAACCGCAACTCGGGTGTCACCTGGCCTGACTACGGCGGCTTCTACAAGAACCCGTTGATGGAGCTCGAACCGGACGACGATTCGATTACCCCGAACTTTGTTGACGCCTACACTGGTCAGCGCTTTGCCATCTGCCAGAACAATACCAGCACCTACCTGACCAAGGACAGCGTGTACGGCGACGTGGACCTCATCTGCCGACTCGATGACCGCATCAACCACCGGCTCTGGCGGGTTGCGGTGTTCAAAGTCGCCTTTGGCATCCGTGATACTTTCGGCAACTACGTCGTGCCGATGCAGGTCGCTATTCAGTTCACCGACTCAATCGACGGTTACAACCCGCAGCAGTCCCGCGCGGTCTACAAGCAGGACGCCACCTGCCCGACCCGATGCAACTACGATTCACTCGCCCGGCAGTACTTCTACATCTTCACGAACACCGACTACGACTCGGTTATTGAGTCGTCCGACTCACTGGCTGGATGGAACACGACCACCGTGGCCGACGGCAACTACTGGGTCATCGTTGCTGCCTGGGACGAGTACGGTAACACCGCGTGGGACAGCATGCTCGTCAAGGTGAGAAATAACCTGTCCAGCCGACGCGACGTCGGCGTTACGGCCATCCGCTCACCCGGAGTCCAGGTCGATTCTGGTTCAATCGTCACTCCAGCCTGCACGGTCTACAACTTCGGTACGTTCATCGAGACCTACTCGGTCCGAATGAAGGTCGGTACGGTGTACGACGATACCGCGGTCGTGGCCGGCCATGCACCGGGAACTGCGGTGGCAGTGCAGTTTCCGAGCTGGAGTGTCAACTGCGCGGGCGGCTCCTATCCTGTTTCCTGCTCCACTCAGCTTGCGAACGACACCAATCCGGCCAATGACCGGCGCACCGCCACGACCATGGTCGCAATCCACGACGTCGGCGCAACCGGGATTCTCTCGCCCGCAGGCGTGGTTGACTCCGGGGTTTCGGTTACGCCGAGCGCGCGCGTGCGCAACTACGGTAACGTTGCGGAGACGTTCATGACCGAGTTCTCAATCAGCGACGGCTATGTCCGGACGTTGACGCGAACCGTTCCTGCCGGTGCGGATACGGTGCTCCAATTCCCGAACTGGATACCGCAGACGGTCGGCCGGTGGGTCACACGCTGCACCACCCGGCTCGCAACCGATGTCCGGCCCGGCAACGACAAAGTTGAAGACTCGGTGATTGTTGCCTCGCCGCAGGCCGTACTTGAGGCTGCGCCGGGCAGCGCGACCTGGCTTGGGTCGGTGAGTCCCAGTCCGGTTCGGGGCCGGGCAAGGGTCGGTTTCCAGGTTCCGGTGCCGGCGCTGGTTTCGCTGCGTCTGTACGATGCTGCGGGCAGCCTGTGCGCCGTGATACTCGACGGCATGATGCCGGCGGGCCGACACCAGACCGAACTGCCTGTCCGCCAACTGAGCGCCGGTGTTTACTGGCTGGAGTTCGAGACGGGCGCTGCGCGGGAAACCAGGAAGGTCGTGGTAGCCGACCGCTGAGCTTGAATTCATGGTCCTGCGCACGGGCAAGCACCGCCCGCGTCGTGCCTCGCTACGATACATCTCGATACTGCCAGCCGCACACTCAGAACGGCTGATTTCGTCATCTCTGCCAGGCGTTGTGCTTCGCGGTTGAAGTCGCTGGCTTGCTCGGAAACAGGTTGCCGCATGTTCGCGACGTTCCGCTGTCGATGCCGGCTTGCCTTTGCTCGAACAGAAGCTGCGGCCGCTGGCGCGGCTGAGACCGCGATGAACGACGAGACCGCCACCGGCTCAGACAGGAAACCAGTAGCCGCGGCAACTGGTCGGCAATCTGCTTAGGCCACTGCCTGAGCTTCTGCTCGCGGCAATGCGCGCGACACTGCTCAAGATAACGCCCTGGGCAACGCCTGAGTCAGCACACGTGGCATCATGGGCAGCAAGACCAGGACGAACTTCGGCTCAACCACGCTTCTCCTTGCACCGGAAGTCATGGCATGGGGAACGGCCTCCCCCCAATCCACCTGTACGGGCGCGGATGCGCCAGCTTACGTACCGGGCATCCCGCTCAAGCACGTATTGTCTGAATGTTAGCCCCGCTCTGCGTTCCAGGCTCCAGCCTCCTGCTTCTGCCCTAGTTCACCCATCTCCGCCCTGCTACCTGTCTGCTGCCGGCTATCTCACTCCACCGCCTTCTTCGCGCTCCGGAGCTGGGGCAGGTCGAGTCGATGGAGACGGCTGCCATTGGCTTCGACTTGCTCTGACCCGGGTCGCGCAGCCGCACCACATTGACAACATGAGTTACAAAATGGGTAGCGTCCCCGGTCAGCCCAGTTGTGCCGCGATTCTTTGACAGTTGGAGCGTTGCTCCTATAATTGCCCGTAATGGCCGCTCACCAGCAGGACGAATTTCCCTCCCGCTACGACCCTAAGCCGGTCGAGGCGAAGTGGTACGAGTTCTGGGAGAAGAACGGCTTCTTCACCGCTGACCCGAAGTCGAACAAGCCGAAGTTCTCGATCGTCATTCCGCCGCCGAACATCACCGGCTCGCTGCACGTCGGCCACGCCCTGAACAACAGTCTGCAGGACGCGCAGATACGGTTCAAGAAGCTGCAGGGCTACGAGACCCTGTGGCTGCCCGGGACCGACCACGCCAGCATCGGCACTCACACCCACATCGACCGGGCGCTCGCCGCTGAAGGCACGGACCGTTTCAAGCTCGGCCGCGACGAGTTCCTGAAGCGGGCTTGGGCCTGGAAAGAGAAGTACGGCACGCGGATTGTCGAGCAGCTCAAGCTCCTCGGTTGCGCCTGCGATTGGACCCGGACCCGATTCACGATGGACGAAGTCTGCTCGCGCGCGGTGCGCGAGGCGTTCGTTCGCTATTACGAGGACGGGCTCATCTACCGCGGCACGCGCATCGTCAACTGGTGCCCGCGCTGCCACACTGCGGTGTCAGACCTTGAGGTGAAGCACCAGGACCAGCACAGCCACTGGTGGTACATCAGATACCCACTTGCCGCCGAAGGACCCGAGCGCCATGTCGTCGTCGCGACCACCCGGCCGGAGACGATGCTCGGAGACACCGCGGTGGCGGTGAATCCGAACGATGAGCGCTATCGCGAGCTGGTCGGCCAGAAGCTGGTCCTGCCCCTGGTCGGCCGGGAGATTCCGGTCATCGCGGATGAACTCGTGCTCTCCAACTTCGGGACCGGCGCGGTGAAAGTCACGCCAGCGCACGATGCCGCCGATTTCGAGATGGGGCGCAGGCACGGTCTGGAGTTCGTCACGGTCATCGATGAAGATGCGCGGATGACCGACAAGGTGCCGAAGCAATACCAGGGACTCTCACGCGAGGAATGCCGCAGGCGCGTGGTCGCCGACCTTGAAGCTCTGGGGCTGCTTGAGAAGATTGAACCGTACAAGCTGAGTGCGAGCATCTGCGAGCGCTGCGGAACAACCGTCGAGCCGCTCGTTTCCGAGCAGTGGTTTGTCCGGATGCAGGAGCTGGCAAAGCCGGCGATTGAGGTTGTCGAGTCCGGTCGGGTTCAGTTCATCCCCGAGCGCTGGACCAAGGTCTATCTCGACTGGATGTACAACATCCGGGACTGGTGCATCTCGCGCCAGCTCTGGTGGGGACACCGAATTCCGGTTTTCTACTGCGACGAGTGCGGCGCGGTGATGGTCGAGCGGACCGACCCGACCGAGTGCCGGAAGTGCCACAGCCAGAGAGTCCGCCAGGACGAGGATGTCCTCGATACGTGGTTCAGCTCTGCGCTCTGGCCGTTCTCGACCATGGGTTGGCCCGAGAAGACCGCCGACCTCGAAAAGTTCTATCCGACCGACTTCCTCTCGACCGCGCCCGACATCATCTTCCTCTGGGTCGCACGGATGGTATTTTCGGGCCTCAAGTTCATGGGCGACATTCCGTTCTCGCGGGTCTACTTCCACTCTTTCATCCTGGTCGAGAGCGGCGAGCGGATGAGCCGGTCCAAGGGCGTGGGTATCGACCCGGTAGACATGTTCCAGAAGTACGGCACCGACGCGGTGCGGTTTACGCTTGCCTACCTTGAGAGCCAGTCGCAGAGCTACCGTCTGAGCGAGAAGCGGTTCGAGTTCGGCCGCAATTTCACGAACAAGGTCTGGAATGCCTGCCGCCTGGTTGCGCCGCACCTGGGGACTGTCACCCAGTTTCCGCCGGAGAAACCGGTGGCTGAACCCTCCGACAACCAGCCGGTCGATGCGTGGATTGTCAGCCGCTACAACGAGACGGTCGACGCGGTCACCCGCGGTCTGGAAGCCTGTGCCTACTCCGCGGTCGCAGCCCGGCTGTACGAATTCTTCTGGCATGAGCTGTGTGACTGGTATCTTGAGTTTGCCAAACAACGGCTGAAGGCGGATGATCCGGCCTGCCGCCGGACCCTGTACCTCGTCTTGCGCGGCACTCTGCAACTGCTGCATCCGTTCATGCCGTTCATCACCGAGGAGCTGTGGGAGCGACTGGGATTCAGCGCCGGGTCCAAGGGCGGCTCGATAATGCTTTCGACCTGGCCGGAGAAACTGGCGGTCGACCGTGCCGAGGTCGAACACGTCGAGACCCTGCGCGAACTCATCGTCGCCATCAGGAACATCCGGGCCGAGATGGAAGTGCCGGCAAGAGCGGTGGTGGAGTGCGTCGTGAATACCAACGACGAAGAGCTCGCCCGGTTCCTCAGGAGCAATGAAGGCCTGGCCAGGGACCTGGCCCTGATTGCCGGATTCCGGTTCGAGTCGCACCGGCCGAGCCAGTCGTCGGTCGCGGTCCTGCCCGGGCTCGAAGCGTACGTGCCGCTGGCGGGCATTGTCGACGTGGACCGGGAGCTGGGCCGGATTCGGGCTGAACTCGCCCGGCTCGACGGACTCGTGGCCGGCATCGACGCCAAGTTCGCCAACCCGGATTTTGAGGCCCGGGCCAGACCCGAGGTGGTCGAGAACGAGCGCCGGCGTCGGGCTGAGTTGGCCGACAGGCGCGAGCGTCTGCACCGGCAGCTCGAGGGCTGGAAGTGACCGGACATACTGCACCGTGAAAGGTCTGTTCGCCAGTCTGAGCTGGATACTCCTGCTCTTGCTCGCGGTCATGTTCCTGCTGTTCTACAACTTCGGCTACGTACCAAGGGCAGACCGGGTGAACCGGCAGCAACAGGAGATAGCGATGTGGACAGGTCAGGTACAGGAGCTGTCCGACAGCCTGAAAACAATGCTGACCAGAGCCGACACCTCGCTCTCGGTCTCGCTGACCTTTGACCAGTTGTTTGGCGGCGCCGATAACTTCCAGCTCGTGCCGAGTGCTGAGTCCACGCTCAAGGCGCTGGTTCCGTCGCTTCAGGCTTCACCCGGCCCGATTCTCGTTACCGGTTACACCGATTCGGGCCCGCTGCCAGCCAAGCTCCGCGAGTACTATCCGAGCAACTGGGAGTATGCGGCGGCTCGCGCCGGTGCCGTGGCTCGGGCGCTCATCGCCTGGGGAGTGACGCCGAGTCGGGTGACCCTGCAGAGCGTGGGGGACCGAAGACCGGTCGGTCCGAACACGACCGCGGCTGGCCGTTCCTTGAATCGCCGAGTGGAAATTGTCCTCCTGAACCAATGAACCATGGCCGCATTGCCGCTCTGATTGCGATTGCGTTCGCGGCCGGTTCGGCTCAGACCCTGGAGCAGGAGAGCACTACTGCCCGACCCCAAGCAGTACAGGCACCGGCTGTCTCAACCCGGCGCCCGCCAGCCAAGTCTCCGGGCACGGCCGTCGTGCTCTCGTTACTGATTCCGGGCGGGGGGCAGCTTTATACCCACCGTTGGTGGCAGGCGGCCCTCATCGCGCCGGCCGAGGTGACGCTGGCCGGTCTCACTGTTCGGGAGCACATTCGCGCCCGAGAGGCCCTGGCCGCGGGCAACGAGGCAGAGTACATTCGACTCAGGGACCGGCGCACCGTGCTGCTCTGGTGGACCGGCGCGACGGTGGTCTTCTCAATGGCACATGCGTATGTGTCGGCTCAGATGTACGAGTTCGACCGCCAGATGACATTCAGTCTGGGGCCGACGAGTGCGGGCGTGAGACTGGGGATATAGCGGAAGCCATGTTCATTGCCGCGGCCGGCCGATTCCGGATGAACCAGGTGATTGACGCGGTCCTCGCCGAGGTCCGGCCCGAACCAGAACCGGGCGGCTGGGGCATCGCCTACTGCTACGGTAACCGGCTGGAGCTCACCCGCTCGGCCCTGCCCTGCCGCGAGGACCCCGAGTTCCGCCAACTGGTCGAGCGGCGTACAGACATGATGGTCCTTGTGCCGGAGAACCGCCATGGAATCCCGATTCGGGAGATGCAGCCTTTTGCCCGCCGTGAGGCGAGACAGACCTGGGCATTCTGTCATCACGGTGGAGCGGTCCGGCCTGAAGAGCTGGACGTCCGAAATCGCCTGCCCGATTCAGACAGCCCAAGCGAGAGACTCTTTCTGCATGTTCTTGCACGATTCGAAAGAGACGAGCCGGTTGAGACCACGACCGCGGCACTACGTGAGCTGCACGTAGAAAAGGGATTGTCCTGCTGCCTGATTGGCAGCGAAATCATGGTCGTCGCGTCGTGGTCTGCTTCAGGGTCCGAGTACCAGGGGCTGTGGTGCGGCCGCGGCGAACTGGTCCTCTACGTCTCCAACCAACCGCTCCGGTCATTGCCCGATATCGAGTGGGAGCCGGCTGGAGCTCACGCCGTGCTTGCGGTCCGGCGGACACGCCGCGAAATCACGTAGCGTTTCTGCCGACGCGCGAACCGGCGGGCAAACAAGGAACCCTCAGGTCGCCGGGGGAGTCAAACCTGAGGGTTCCGTCCACCCCCTGCCTTCATGCAGCGTACTCGAAAGGGTACGCGCCCCTCAATGCCAGAAAAGCTCTGGTCGCGAGCCGCGATTCCAGAGGGACCTAGCTTGCACACGGCAAGGGATGCACATCAATTGGTGAGTGGGTGAAGTGCACCGCTCGTGCCGAAGCCGATTTGCGCTTCAGCCGCCGATAACTGATTGATTGAGCCTGCGTTACGGCTCTGGCCTAAGACCAGAGGCCGATGCGGACTTGTGCGACTGCCGTCCGCGGCTGGGTGTCCGAACGGCTAACCTATTGTGTCAGAATGAGAAACAGGACTCTGAGGGTGTGACCGACTATCGCTTGAGGGTGGTCCGTGTGCCGAACTCGACGAGTTCGCGGAATCCCTTCGGGTCAAAGGCCGAAGCGATGGCCGTTTCGTAGGTGACTTTGCCGGCTCGATAGAGCTCGGCGAGGTAGGCGTCAAACGAGATGCTGCCTTCGGCTGTGCCGGTCTGGATTGCCGACGGCAGGTGTTCTATCTTTCGCTCCCGGATGAGGTTGCGTACCGCGGGCGTTGCCACCATTATCTCATAGCACCCAACCCGGCCCTTGCCGCCAGCACGGATAAGCAGTCGCTGGGCGATGACGCACAGCAGAGAAATAGAGAACTGAATCCGGATCTGGTCGCGGATTTCCGGTGGGAAGATGTCGATGAACCGGGTGATCGTTTCCGGAGCATTGGTCGTGTGGAGCGTACCGATAACAAGGTGGCCCGACTCTGCGGCCCAGATTGTCGCCTCGGCCGTTGCCAGGTCGCGGATTTCGGCCACGAGGATGACGTTCGGGTTTGAACGGAGACCCTTCATGATGGCCTCGCGGAAAGACGACACGTCAATTCCCACCTCGCGCTGCGTGACAAGGCCATTCTTGTGGTCGTGGACAAACTCAATCGGGTCCTCGATGGTGAGCACATGTCGGGGGCTCTCAAGGATGTAGTCAACAAAGGTCGCCTGAGTCGTGGTCTTGCCCTGGCCGGTCGGGCCGGTGACCAGGATAAGTCCATGAGGACGGTCGAGCAGGGCCTTCATGCGCGGGGCGAAGTGCTGAGATACGAACAGCTCGTCGAAGTTGAGGATGCGCCGCGGAATGAGCCGAAGCGCCATGCCGAAGTAGCCCTTCTGCTTGTACACGGCAACCCGGAACCGGGCCATACCCTTGAAACTCAAGGCAAAGTCACCGCCCCCGCCGTTGTCAATCTGCGCCCGCAGGTGGCGCAGGTCCTTGGTCGATATGTTCTTGAAGCTCTCGGTCATTTCCGGGGTGAGGACCGGGCATCCTTCGACCGGATGGAGGAACCCGTCAATGCGGAGCGTTGGCGGTCGGCCAACAGTGAGGTGCAGGTCGGATGCGTTCCTCTTGATGCACTCCGCCATGAGTGTCTCGAAGAACTCTTCGTCGGTCATGCGCGGATATTATAGACCCTCAAGACCGGGTGTCAAGGCGCGTCGTCAGTTCCATTCCGGCCCGGCACAATGCAGGAAGTGATGACCATGGAGGGAGCATCGACCGCACGTTCTCGCGCTGGTCATTGCGCCGGCTGCGTGGAGTCGTCGCCGGGGTGGCAGTCCTACTGTCTCATAAGTCGTTCGAACCAGCTATGGGGAGGGAACTCGCACCTTGCTGTCATACGACTGAAAGGCCCGTGACCATTGCACTGCAGGCGGCTCGACGGCGTATGCGCTTTGCCCGGCCAGCAGCAGGACTGCTGCCAGCCACATTGCACCTCTTCGCATCTAGTCCTCCTCTTGTAGGGACGCTGGTCTGGATTGGGCTCGGGGAGAGCCCGCGGAAATGGACAACAGCCCGCCTTGGCGCACAGCATCGCGCGCCCGCCTGCCGCGGCGCGGGCAGGCCGGCGGCGAAGCCGATTGGTGGTGGTTCATGACAAGACCTTTGCCCCTCGATTGAACCACATCAGACACGGAAGGCAAGTCCGGGCCAAGGCGTTCCTGCAGCCACGCGCCTCGGCATGGCTGGCGGTGGCAACTGGGCAGGCCGCAGGCAGCGTCGCGTCGACGCCGGGTCTGCTGAGATGCGGCCTAGCGCCAGTAGAAGATTTCGCCGGGATAGAAGTAGAGGAGGTTGTCGCGGAGTTCGAGCCAGCCGTCAGTGCCGTCGTGGCGGAACCGGCAGACCGGACCGGACAGGCGCGCAGCCTCATCAGTAAGATTGAGCAGGCGCCATTCGCCGTCTCGGAGCGCGGCGAAGCTTTGTGACGGCCCGGAAGGTCTTGAGCCCGGAACAAAGTAGCCGTATCCGACCAGCGTATCACCGACGTTGAACAGGCTCAGCTCGCCCGCGGGCAGAACTTGAGTCTTCGAGAACCACTCCTGCCACGGAAACGGGTTCGCCGTGAAAGCCAGCGAGTCAGGTCGTGGTTCGTAGAGCACGGCATAGACGCTAGGTCGTAGGTCTGCGCGGATACCGGCGAACATCGGTAGGGTGCCCGGATAGTCATCGAGCCGGGCTGCGCCGAGCAGGGCAATGCGTGTTTCAGCGCCCCAGTTGAGACCGATGGAGTATGGTTGATGCGGGACCAGTTGGCTGCCCGCCTGCTGGTACACGCGCACGAGGCGCGATGCGTCGCCATACTGCTGCTCCGGCATCTCGATGGTGGCGATGTCGGAGACGCCGTCGTTGTTCACGTCGCAGACCGCGGCCGCGGTCACGGCTGAACCGGGGAAGGTCAGGGTTTCCTCCATCACATTGCCGTGGTCGAATCTGAGCACTCGGCACGAGTTACCGCCGAACAGGAGCAGTTCGTCCCGACCGTTGCCGTCCAGGTCGCCCGCGGTCCAGGCTGTGCCGGAAAGGTCGAGGCGGGCCGGGCCAGGGCTGGCAAGCGGCTCACTTATCCAGACAGACGAGAAACCGGCAGCGCCTGGTTGAACCACAGCGAGTCGCAGCAGGCTGAGGTCGGAGCGTTCGGAGCGAGACGGACGCGAGAGCTCAACCCGCCCCAGGTCCTGAACGAGGAGCAGGGATTGGGTGTTGGCAGCCGTGAAGCAGCCGCTCACTACTCTAACAACCCGGTCGAGCGGACACCGGCCAAGAACCAAGGGCGCGGCTCGAACAGAGCCGCACAAGCCAAGCAGCGCAGACAGGGCTGCGGCGAAGGTGCTGGGTCGGGCCACAGACTAAGATAGCTCTGACCTGACCGTCTGTCAACCAGTCCAGACCAAGGCGTCATCCGTGCTGCGTGGTGCCTGGGAAGCGGCAGCCCCCTGCCTGTGCGGCAAGCGCAATAGAGCCCTGCTCACCTGCGGCTGGTACGCACCAATGATGCGCCATCAACAGTGTTCATCAACGTAACTCGCATATCTGCAAACTGTTACATATACGAGCGGCATTCTGGTCAAGATTATTAATCCTAGTATTAATAATATCAATATCGGTGAAACTTCTCCTTGACTTCGTGCATCTAACTAGTATAATGAATAAGATGAACGTGAACATCAACAATTTCAAGTGCTGCTTCGGGCGCATATCGTTTGGTATGAGTCGCAGCGCGGAAATACATTCACTTAGTTCAACAAACCAAGAACGGAGACTACAATGAAGAATGTAGTGAAATCGGCCCTCGCAGTAGCTATGACAGCCGCTGTCATGATTACAGGTGCGTTGATGTGGGGCCTGACTTTCGGCCACCAAGCCCAAGCAGACGGTCAGGGCCGCGTGGCCGAGGTGGTCGTGAGGGCGGAAATGCCGCGTCTGGTCACTGATACCGTGTATGTGAGTGCGTGCCGCAGCGTGGCCGCGCTTGCTTCACCGTCGGCCGTGAACTGAGAAGGATGTTAGGAATGCCAAGGAAACTGCTTGTGTCTCGGTGTCCGGTCTGTGAGTCCGGCATGACTGTCTCCGAGTTGACCTGCGAGTCGTGCGGCACCGCGGTGCGGGGTCGGTTTCCGGTGCCGGACCTGTGTCGGCTGCCGGATGACTTGTACCAGTTCCTGGTCGTATTCATCAAGAACCGGGGCGTGATTCGCGACGTGGAGAAGGAGCTGGGAATCTCGTATCCGACTGTGCGGTCCCGGCTTGATAGCGTGCTGGCCGCGCTCGGGTTCTCTGAGCAGGCATCGCGCGTGGACCGTAACGAGGTCATCGAAATGCTCGAGCGCGGTGAGGTCACGGCTGAGGAGGCCGAGAGGATGCTGCGTGGCGGGAGCCCTGAGAACTAGGGGCCAGCGTGGTGTTAGGGCTCCTGGATGTGACGCGACAGGATTGCATTGGCCGCCGGTGCGAGATGGCGCCTGGCGACTCAGGTCGGGTGTCGGGTGGCCAAAAGAACGAACCGTGGTAGCAGGAGGTTACGATGAGTGACGAAAGAGCGAGAATCCTCAAGTTGCTTGAGGACGGTAAGATAACTGCAGACCAGGCCGCGCGGCTGATTGAAGCCCTGTCTTCCCGGCGACACGAACCTGAGTTCGAACTGCCGGTTGTTCCGCCGCGCGTGCATCGACGCCTGGCGATGAAGGAGCTGGACCGGATACCGGACATGGTGGCCCACGCGGTCAGCAAGGCGGTTCAGTCCAGTCTCGAAACCGGGGACGAGCGTCGGGTTCAGTTCTCGGGTAAGCGAGTGCTGGTCGTGCGCAACGTCTCGGGCGACGTCGAGGTCGAAGGGCAGACAGGCAACGCCACGAGCCTAAGCTACACTGGCGGCATGGCCAAAGTGAGGGAGGGCGACGATTCGGTTGACTTCCGCTCAGTCTCAAGCGACGTCGATGCCCGCGTACCGGTTAGGTCTGACTGCGAGGTCACGACCGTATCCGGTGACGTCGAAATCGTCCGAACCGACGGCAAGGTCTGGGTGAAGTCGGTATCGGGTGACGTGGAGATTGCCGAGCATGCCGGACAGACCGAGGTCGCGACGGTATCGGGCGACGTGGAACTGGCCGGCGTACAGGGCGAGCTCATGATTGAAACCCGGTCAGGCGATGTCGAGGTCGAGGCTGCAGGACCGGTGCGGGGACTGGTCGCCACCAAGTCGGGCGACATAAGCCTGGCATTGCGGTCAGACGAGGATGCGGTGCTCGAGGCCAAGGCAGACGAGGACGGCGCAGTCGTGCTCGACCTCGCTGCTCCGCACGAAGTGCTTGAGCAGCGCGACAACTACGCGAAGGTGAAGTTCGGTGCGGGCAGCGCGAGCATTGCGCTGCGCACGCGCACCGGCGAGATAACGGTTCGTAGCTCAAAGGAGGACTAATGGTACGGACAATCATCTGGGGCCTGATCGTTATGGCCATCGGCACGTGGATATGGCTTGCCAACCTTGGAGTCGTGACGTCGGGCATCGTCTTCCGCCGCGATTGGCCGGTGATTATCGTCATCGTCGGCCTGCTCACAGTCGGCGAGGGGATCTCGTGGGCGATTCGACGCGGGAGGAGAGGATGAGGCGCGCGTTATGGACGGGCGCGGTGATGGTGGCCGTGGGGCTGTGGATATGGCTTTCGGCCCTGGGCGTGCCCTACATGGTGTTCCGCCGCGACTGGCCGCTACTCATTGTCGTACTGGGCGCATACATCATCTTCCGCCGGGTGCGGCGCTGGCAGTGCCGGCGTAAGAGCGCGGCTCAGGTCATTACCGACCTAGAGGCGGGCAGGATTGACGTGGAGCGAGCGTTGAACGAGATTCGGAGGTCGAGATGAATGACGAGCGAGCCCGGATATTGAAGCTGCTGGAAGAAAAGAAGATAACCGCGGACGACGCGGCACGGCTGCTCGACGCTCTGAACAAGAGCGACTCAGGCGGCCGGGCCAACCGGTTCCTCAAGGTCCGCGTGTGCCGGGCCGGCTCAGACCGGCCCAACGTGAACATCACTCTGCCTATCGGCCTGGTGAAATGGGGCATGCATATGATGCCGGCCTCGGCCAAGGCCAAAATCGAGGAGCAGGAAATCGACATGCGGGTGGTGACCGAGGCGCTGGAAAAGGGCATCACCGGCAAGATTGTTGACGTGCATGACGAGGACAAGGACGAGCATGTGGAGGTTTGGCTGGAGTAAGTGAGACTCGGCCACTACCCTGACCGGCGATTCACAGTGCGGCGTAGTACCTGAAGCAGCGAGACAGACGGCGGTGCCAACCGCGACCGGAACCACGACCAGAGCCGCAGTCAGAGCCGAAACCCGAGCGCAGGTCGGAGCGACGCAGCCGGCCAAGACCCGAGCCAGGACCAGAGCGACCGGCACGGGGATAGTCACCGCGGCAGGGAGAACGCCAGGGCAAGCGTCGGCCCGAGCGACGCCGACCGGGGCCGGCCGAACCGCTCTCCTTGCGACGAGCAGAACGGCGCTCCAAGTGGCAAGGGAGACCGTACCCCAGTAAAATGCGGTAGTGAACTAAGTCACAGTGCGCCAAATTGTTAGGCTGAACCGCCGGTTGTTGAGGGGTTACAATATGTGTAAACCAGTGCCTTGATGCCGAACTGTCTGGGCATGCTCGGGCCGGTTGAGCAGCCAAGCGAAGCCGGAAATCAGAACCCACGACCCGGAAGGCAGAATGATGTCGCACACCGGCGAGACCGCGGTGGGGCCGGCCTGCAGCCGCGATTGCGGTCACTGTACTGCGCTAACCTGGGCAGGCGAATCTTGAATCTGCGCTCAGTCCGGGTATACTTGGCCGCCATGATTAAGGGCGTTCAGACCAAGCCGCTTCGCATCATCCCGGACGAGCGCGGCGCGGTAATGGAAATCCTGCGTTCAGACGACGAGCTGTTCGAGAAGTTCGGCCAGGTGTACTTGTCAGTCGTCTATCCGGGTGTGGTCAAAGGCTGGCATTACCACAAGGTGCAGACCGACTGCTTTGCCATCGTCAAGGGGATGGCCAAGGTTGTGCTCTACGACGACCGGGCCGACTCGCCGACCCACGGCGAGGTCCAGGAGTTTTTCATCGGCGAGCAGAACCCGATGCTCATCCGCATCCCGCCGGGCGTGCTGCACGGCATGAAAGGAGTCGGCACCGAGCCGGCGTACATGGTCAACTGCCCGACCGAGGTCTACAACCACGACCAGCCGGACGAGTTCCGCCGTGCGCCGGACGACCCGGCAATCCCTTACGACTGGCGAATCAGAGAGGGCTGATGCCGAAAGCGCTGGTTACCGGTGGAGCCGGGTTCATCGGCTCGAACTTCGTCCGACTGTTGCTCGGCGAGCCGGGCTGGCAGGTGCGGGTCCTGGACAAGCTGACGTATTGCGGTAATCTCGACAACTTCCCTGCCGACTGCTGGCAGAACCCGCGGTTTGAGTTTGTGCGGGCCGACGTCTGCAACCGGGCCGCGGTGCGGGCCGCGCTGCGGGGCGTGGACCTGGTCGTCAACTTTGTTGCCGAGACCCACATCGACCGATCGATTGACGACGTCGCACCGTTTGTCCGGACCGATTTTGTCGGAACCTGGGTGCTGCTCGACGAGTTCCGGCGCAATCCCGGCGACCGGTTCGTGCAGATTTCGACCTGCGAGGTTTACGGCTCGGCCCGCACCGTGCCGATGAGCGAAGCTCACCCGATTGAGCCACAGAGCCCGTACGCCGCAACCAAGGCCGGGGCTGACCGGCTCTGCCAGGCCTACTATCACACCTACAACCTGCCCATCACAATCCTGCGACCGTTCAACGCCTATGGCCCGAATCAGTACCCGGAAAAGGTTATTCCGTTCTTCTTCACCAGCGCACTGGAGAACCGGCCGCTCTACGTCTACGGCTCGGGCCGGAACACGCGCGACTGGACATACGTGGCCGACCTGTGCCGGGCAGTGCGGCTTGCGGCTGAAGCACCGGCCCGGAAGGTCGTGGGTGAGGTTTTCAATATCGGCTCAGGCGAGGAGCGGAGTTCACTGCAGATTGCCCGCGAAATCGTCCGTTACCTGGGCCGGCCGGCTGGACTTGTCCAGCATGTCAAGGACCGGCCCGGCCATGTTGCCCGGCTGGTCTGCGATATGCGCAAGGCTGCCCGGGTACTGGGCTGGCAGGCGAGGACCCGGTTCGACAAGGGCCTGGTTGCCACGCTCGAGTGGTATGAGGCCAACAGACCCTGGTGGCAGAGAATCAGGCGGCGCAAGGCCTATCAGGATTTCTACCATCGATGGTACGAACAGACCCTCGGCGCTCGGGCCAGAGGGAAGGGCTCCAGTCGTGGCCGGTAAGAAGAGAGCGGTCCGGTTCGCCCGGATTGAGGATGCACTCCAGGACCTGCGTCGGGGACGGTTGATTGTTGTGGTCGATGACGAGGCCCGGGAGAATGAGGGCGACCTGGTCGGTGCGGCCGAGAAGGTGACACCGGCCAAGGTCAACTTCATGGCCCGGTATGGTCGGGGTCTTATCTGCGTGGCCCTGACTGCTGACCGTTGTGCTGCGCTTGGGCTCAAAGCCCAGGCGGGCGAGAACACGGCGTTGCACGGCACGGCGTTTACGGTGTCGGTTGATGCGGTCCAGGGCACAACAACCGGAATCTCGGCTCATGACCGGGCCGCAACGATTCGAGCGTTGGTTGACCCGAAGACAGAGCCCTCGGACCTGGCGCGGCCCGGCCATGTTTTCCCGCTTGTCGCCAAGGACGGCGGGGTGCTGGTTCGGGCCGGACACACCGAGGCCGCGGTCGACCTGGCGCGGCTTGCCGGACTCAAACCAGCCGGGGTGTTGTGTGAGGTGATGGCCGATAACGGCAGCATGGCTCGACTCGGGGCGCTGGAGCGGTTGAGCCGCCGGTTCGGGCTGAAGATGGTTGCGGTCCGGGACCTGATTGAGTTTCGACGCCGCCAGGAGAAGCTGGTCCGGCCGGTGGTCGAGACCACATTGCCGACCGAATTCGGGGAGTTCCGGGTCGTTGTCTACGAAGACGTAGTCGAGCCTTACGCTCACCTCGCGCTCATCCGGGGCGAGGTGCGTGGACAGGAGCGCGTGCTGGTGCGGGTCCATTCGCAGTGCCTGACCGGGGACGTGTTTCATTCCCTGCGCTGCGATTGCGGCGCACAACTGGCCCGTTCGATGGCGATGATTGCGCGCGCCGGCCTTGGGGTCATCCTCTACATGCGCCAGGAAGGCCGGGGCATCGGCCTGGCCAACAAGCTCAAGGCCTATGCCCTGCAGGACAGAGGCCTGGACACGGTGCAGGCCAATGTTGCGCTTGGGTTTGAGCCGGACCTGCGCGATTACGGCATCGGGGCGCAGATTCTATCTGACCTCGGGCTCTCAAGCATCAGACTGCTCACCAACAACCCGCGCAAGCTTGTCGGGTTGCGCGGGTTCGGACTGGACATTGTCGAACGGGTGCCGATAATTGTGCGCCCGAACAGGAAGAACATCAAGTACCTGGTTACCAAGCGCGACCGGCTCGGGCACCTGCTCGGCGACCTTGAGGCCGAGCTCGGGCGACCGGCAGCCGGCCGCGGCCGGGCAAAAGGAGTAGCAAATGGAAACCCGTGAGTTCAAAGGCATGCTTAGTGCCCAGGGCAGGAAGTTCTGCCTCGTGGTGTCACGTTTCAACGAGCTTATCAGCCGGCAGTTGCTCGACGGTGCTCGGGACTGTCTCGAGCGGCACCACGCGGCCGCGGCCGACGTCATCTGGGTCCCGGGCGCTTACGAGATACCGCTGGTCGCACTTCGTGCCGCCCGCACCAGGAAGTACCAGGCAATCATCGGTCTGGGCGCGGTGATTCGCGGCGACACGCCCCATGCCGAATACATCTCGGCCGAGGTCGCCAAAGGACTGGCCCGGGTTTCGCTCGACACCGGCGTACCGACGAGTTTCGGCATCATCACTGCGGAGACGCTCGAACAGGCGTTGGAGCGGGCCGGGGCCAAAGCCGGCAATAAGGGCTGGACCGCGACCCTGTCGGCAATCGAGATGGCCGACCTGGCCGCGCAGGACGTCGACTAGCAGCAACTTCCAGGACTGAAAGGGGTGGCATGACCAATCGTCGTCTGGCCCGTGAGTGCGCACTCGAGGTGATGTACCGCCTCGACCTGGTTGCCGACGACCCGGATTCAACTATTGAGGAAATCGTCGCGCGCAAGAATCCATCGGACGATGCCGAGAGCTACCTGCGTCGGCTGGTGGCCGCGGTGCAGACTTCCCAGCAGGAGATTGACACGATCCTGCGGCGGCACCTGCGGCGCTGGCGTCTGGAGCGGCTGACCGTCGTCGACCGGGCGATTCTCCGAGTTGCTGCAGCCGAGCTGCTCTACTTCGCCGACGTGCCGCCCAAGGTGACGATCAACGAGGCGGTAGACATCGCCAAGAAGTTCGGTGACGACGAGGCCGGCCGGTTCGTCAACGGTGTGCTCGACGGCGTGCTGCACGAACTGGGCAAAGAGCAGGGGGCCGAATGAAGACCGGCATCCTCTCCGACATCCACGGGAATCTTGCTGCCCTGGAAGCGGTGCTGGCGTTGATGAAGGACCGGGGCGTGACGAGGTATGTCTGCTGCGGCGACATCGTCGGCTATGGCCCGGACCCGAATCGCTGCATCGAGACGATTCGGAGTCTGCACACGGTCTGCGTTGCGGGCAATCATGACTACGGCGTGGTCGGGAAGACCTCAATTCGGGCATTCAACGACAGCGCGGCCGCGGCGGTGCTCTGGACTCGGGAGAAACTGAGCGCGGTCAACCGGGTCTACCTGGAGAATCTGCCGCTTGCCGAACGGCTCGACCCGATGCTCATCGTCCACGCCTCGCCGTCCGAGCCCGAAGAGTGGGTCTATCTTCTGAGTCTGGCTGAGGCCGAAGAGGAAATGGACTACTACCCGGACCGGGTCTGCCTGGTCGGCCACTCGCACCACCCATTTGCGGTCGAGCGGCTGCCTGGTCAGCGGGCACAGCTTGTCATCGCAGACAGCTTTGAACTCAAGCCTGAAGCCCGATACCTAGTCAATGTCGGCAGCGTGGGCCAGCCCCGGGACGGAGACCCGCGCGCCAGCGCCGTCATCTACAACTCACGAACCAGCACGCTCTCGTTCCATCGAGTTGAGTATGACATTGTGTCGGTTCAGAAGAAGATGCGAGCCGCCGGCCTGCCTCAGAACCTGGCCGACCGACTGGCCCAAGGCCGCTAGACGGTTTCGTGCGCGGCTCGACGCCCCTAGGGCACGGGCTGAACCCGCACGACGCCCGGAACTTTCTCCTTGAGGACGCGCTCGACGCTGACCGCCATGGTCAGCGCGGAAAACGGGCAGCCCGAGCACGCACCGGTCAATCGCAACTGAACTACCCCGTCGTCGCCCACGCTGACGAGTTCGACGTCGCCGCCGTCCATCTGCAGGTTCGGGCGAACCTGCTCGTCAAGCACCTTGCGCACAAGGTCCCGGGTCGAATCATCCATATACTCACTTGCCTTTCTTCGGCTTGTCGGCCGGCTTCTTGGGCTCGGGTCTGGGCGGCTCGACGTAGCGGATGCGCCAGGCAGCCATGTCCTCATCAGCATAGGGCTTGACCGACATCGTCTTTTCGCCGCAGGCGAACTTGACCGCCTTGCCCTCGGGCGCGTCGCTGAACCGGGCGGCGATGCGCACGGCGATGTCGGCATCCTTCTTGGTCTGTTTTCGGGCACGAATGAGCACGGTCGGTCCCATTACCTCGACCGGCTTGCAGATGACGTCGTCAGGCTGGGCCGAGGACTCGAGCGCGTGATTCTCCTGCTCATTGCGGCCGACGATCACCTTGGCACCGGAGTCAAGCCGGAAGTGGCGTCCGACTTTCAGCAGACCGATGTCATTCAGCGTCAACTGGTCGTGGCTGACCAGTTCTCGCGCCCGGGCTGCGAAGTTCTTGTCGAGGAGCATGCAGCCGATGCCGGGAATCGGATAATCGAAGATGCCGAACTCATGGGCGAGACGGATTTGTCGGCGCCGGCCCTTGCCCTTCAGGTCGAGCAGCCGTTCACGCCGGACCAATCCGGTCAGTTCCGGGATGGTGGGTTCAAGCAGCTTGGCCGAAAGCGGCCGGAGCAGCCTGCCCTCAAGCCCGGCGGCCCGCTCAACTGTCTTCAGAGCCCGCTTGTTCTGGCACATCGTCCGCTGCCCAACCACTTCGCCGGTGAAGACGAAGTCGGCATGGATTTCCCGGGCCAGTTGTTTGGCTTTGACCAGCATGTGGATGATACAGTCAAGACACGGCGCCATCTGCCGGACATAGCCCAGTGCCGGCTTGCGGACCAGTTGCAGATAGTCGTCGCCCAGCTCAAGGGAGACAAGGCTTGCGCCAAGCAGTTGCGCCATCCTGCTCAGTCGCTCTTCAGACGGGGTTTGACCGGCGATATCGAACGGCCCCCGGAAATTGAGCGCAACTACGGTTACGCCCTGTTCGGCAATCAGTCGAGTGGCAAGGATGCTGTCGAGGCCTCCGGAGAAGAGCCCGACCGCCTTGGACTTACGACTGGGGATCACCGGTCGCTTCCTTCTGCCGAGGCAGTTCGTTTTCAGACATTGACGAATGGGAGATAGATGCCCTCACCGTTGCTCTATTGTAGCCGGGTCAGGCCGGTTGTCAAGCGCACGCCGGAATTGACCTGGCCGGCCTATGTGGAGATACTCTGAAACAACCATGATGCGTCCTTCGTTCACTTTCCGGCTCGGGCTAACCCTGTTGCTGATTGGTGCCGGCTGTGGCTCCCGGCCCGCGGTGCCAGACCGGTCGCGGCTGGCTGAAGACCGGCCGAGACCGACGGTTCCGGAAACCGCACCGGCGCTGGACACGACGGCAGCAAAGAGGCCAGAACCACCGCCCGCCGTACCCCAGACCACAGCCCGGCGCGAGCCGGCCCAGGCTGAGCTACCTCAGGCAATAGTCAAAACCTTCCCCGATGCCTGGTCGGTGGAACACCGAGCTAACCCTTTCCCGATAGAGTTTGTCTTGGACCGAAGTCAGAAAGTACTCGGATACTCGGTCTACTCCGACTCAGCCGGGACCACTGCTGCAGGTTACGCTGGCCCGGTTCCGATGCAGGTGCTCCTCGATGCCCAGGCTCGCCCCAGGCGCATCTATCTTCTCGACAACCAGGAGACGCCAGCCTATCTTGAACTCGTTGTCAGACAAGGCCTGCTCGAACGCCTGCTGGACTATGACCCGGCCCGGCCTGACAGCATTGATGCCGTCACGCTGGCGACAAAGAGCTCGAGCGCCATCATCGCGGGCGTCACGAAGACCGCGGACCGCGTGGCCCGTGAAGTCGCCGGCCGCTGACCGGCAGTTTGGCAGACAATCAGCGTTGCAGCACGACCTTGAGGGTGCCAGGTGCAGAGTAGACGACGTAGGCACCGGGCGCGAGGTGACGAATGTCGTTGTTGCCCGGCACAAGGTCTGCGACCTTGCGCCCGCAGGCGTCGAGCAGCACGGGCTTGGGACACAATCCCGATTCCCCGGCCGGAATCGGGTTATGTCCCGCGCCGAGGAACAGCCTGCCGTGGGTGATGGTTGGGGTAGTCGGTGTTCGGACCGCTTGCTGCTCTGTCTCTCTGATGTCGGTCGGGCCGTCGGCGATAACTGCGATGCAGCTCGACTCCCAGTTGAGTACATAGACCCGCTGCCGCTCCGGGTCGGCAATCGCTTCGACCGGGCTGGGCCGGACCCCAAGCTCGGTGACCACGCTGTCGCGCCCGATGACCGTGACCTGGTCAGTGATTCGTCCCGCACGGTTATGACACAGATAGCTCAAACCCGAGTGTGCTGACCAGGTCAGGTCCGCGGGCAGAGCATTGACCGCGAGCTGCCGGACCACAGTGTGGGTCGGGCCGTCGATGCCGAGCACGGCGCTTGAGTAGTTGTTCGCCATGTAGATGCGATTCGCGGCTGAATCCCAGCATAGTCCTTTGACGTAGAATGCCTCGCCGATGTCACCCACCACCGAGTCGGTCGCACCGGCAATCACCGGGCCGCCCCAGCTTGTGCCCGAATAGACCAGGTTGTCGGTGGCGTCACAGACCACGGTCCAGGGTGGAGCCGAAGTCGGAATCCGGGCCACGACCGAATCACTGACACAGTTGATGACCTCAATCGTCCGCGAATCGTGACATGCACCATAGACCTTGCGGTTGACGTGGTTGTAGGCCAGGCGACGGCAGGCCCGGCCGAAAGCCCGGCGGTAGAGCAGCGAGTCACCCCGGCAGTCAAGCACCGCGACGTCGGCCGAGCCGAAGTTCGCGCAGTACAGTTTCGCGCCGACTGAGTCAAGAGCGATGTGACAGGGCGCATTGCCGACCACGACGCGACCGACGACAGTATCTGAGGCCGCATCAATTGCCCAGACTGTGCTGTCGCCAAAGCAGGCGACGTACACGCGTTCCGAGTTCGGCCCCCGGCACAGGGCGCGGGGTTTTCTGCCGGTCTGGACGCGGGCGAGCGGCTCGAATCCGGGCAGGGCAAGTACGGTCACGTGGCCCAGTCGTTCTTCAGCAATGTAGAGCTTGCTCCGGCAGACAAGGGCGGTGCGCGGGCCCGCGGTTGCTGCCGGCACAACCGCAACAACCGAATCTCCCACAATCACACTGACCGTGCCGCCGGCATACCCGGCAGAGAACACAGCCTGCCCGAGCCGGGCCAGAGCGCTGCACTCCTCGCCGACTGTCAGACGAGCACAGACCGTGTCTGCCCGGCAGTCAACGACCACGAGTTCGCTTCCCATCGTGCCGCAGTAGAGCCGGTCACGCACTGTGTCGCAGAGCAGCGTCACCGGCTGGTTGACCGGAATCAGGTCCACGAGCGACAGGCTGGCGATGTCAACGACCGCGATGCAGGAGGCGGTCCGGTCTGCGCAGTACAACCGGTTCCTTGCCCGGTGCAGCGCCAGGGCGACTGGCCCGGCTCCAACCCAGACGCTGCCGACGACCGAATCCTGCCCGCAGTCTATCACCGAAACTGAGTTGCCGAGCCGATTGGCACAGTAGAGGTGGTTGTCGGTCGGGTCGTAGACAAGCGCCGAAGGTTCATCCCCGACGCCAATCAGGCGGACGAGCGAATCGCCGGACAGGCTGATGGCCGCGACCGTGTCCTGGCGTCCGGCAACAAAGAGCCGGTCTGCCAGACCGGCGATGCAGAGCGCGGTCGGAGTCAACGGCACAGCGATGGAGTTGAGCCGGCTGGCTGAGTAGTCGTAATGCGCAATCGAGCCGTACAGTTGGTCCGCCACATAGACCCTTTGCCGGGCTGGGTCGAGCACGGCAAGTCCGGGCCCATCACCGTATTCGACCTCGGCCACAACCGAATCCCGCACCCCATCAACGACCGTGAGCCGGTGCCGGCCGAGGGCGAAGACCAGCGGCCCGTCGGGCTGAGCAAGCAGCAACTCGGTGTTTTCAGCCATCGCCCGGCGCGAGTTGCGGGCCCGAGTCAGCGGGTCGAACGACATGATGGCAGGAATCGCACCATGGCCGCCGACATAGACCTTGTCTGTTGATTGCCAGCTCACGACGCAGACTGTGTTCGGGTACTCCGGGCCGACAAAGCTGTCGGGCAGAAACACCTCGCGCTCGACCTGCTGAGCTGCGGTCGCAGCCACAAGCAGCAGAGCCGATGCGATGCAGCGATTCACGCTGTGCTACTGCGTGACCACAACCTTGGGGTTGACCGATCGTTCATCGCCGTCCACCATCCGGACGAAGTACACCCCCGACGTGAGATGGGAGACGTCGTTCGGGCCGGGCTTCAGGTCCAGCGCCGTGCGGCCCGCGACGTCAAGCAGGACGCCATTCGCTTTTCGCTCTTCGCCAGTCGCCATCTGAAGCACACCGCGCACGATGGTTGGCCCGACTTTCGTCGTTCCGCTTTCATCGTTCATCGTTTCGCTGATTCCGTAGAACGGGTAGATGCCGGCCCAGATGCGCATTTTCTCTGCCGGGTAACCGTGCAGGGTCGAAACATAGCCGGAATAGGAGACGAATTTGGTCCCGCCGGCGCCGACAGCGACCGCGGGTGTTGCCTGATACTCCGGCGCGGTGCAGACCGGGAAGGTGTCAATCACAACTCCGGCCGGGCTGATGCGCGCCCCCCACAGGTCGCCGTTACCACAGTTCCGCCACTGCCAGACTGCGAAGTAGTTCGTGCCGTCGAAGGCAAGGGCCGCCGCGTCTTCGTAGTTGTCCGGGCATGAGCCTATCCTTATCCCGCTTGGGTCAAGGACCGTGCCCGACTGACTGACCCGCGTGCCGAAGAGCTCGCGCTCTCCGCCATTGCGGTTGTCCTGCCATGTGACCAGCCAGTTGGTCCCGTCAAATGCAACCGAAGGCGCGTATTGGCTGGTGGCTGCGGTTGAGATGGCAATTCCCGAATCGAGCACAGCCCCATCGGTGCTGATACGCGCGCCGTAGATGTCGTACGTCAGACTGCTCCGGAAGTCCTGCCAGACCGCGAGATAGTTCTGCAGCCCGAACGTGGCTGCTGGGTAGCACATGTCGCGCGGGCCGTACGCGATGCGGAACGGAGTAGAGTCCAGCCGTGTGCCGCAGGGCGCGATGCGCACACCCTGGACGTTGTACTGGTTGCCAAAGTCCTTGAAGGCGGCGACAATCAGCCAGTTGCTGCCGTCGGAGGCGACCGCGGGCGGAGTGCCGTCCCGGCCGGAGATGGCGGTGTAGAGCCAGTTGGTATCGAGAACACCGCCGGCGGGCGTCACCCGCGCGGCCTCAACCACGAAGTTGTTCAGACCGCCGTTAATCGCCACCAAGTAGTTGCTCGTCCCGAAAGCAAGCGCCGGCACAGGAATCGTCGTGAACGGGTTGGTACCGATGTAGAAACCGCCGGGGTCGAGCAGTGTCCCGCCGGGGGTAATCCGCGCGCCGAAGACCTGCTGTTGGCAGGTGCGCAGGTCGGACCAGACCGTCAGGAAGTTCGCTCCATCAAAAGCAGCGGCCGGGGTGAATTGCTCATAAGCATACATGATGCGCGAGAGCATCACGTCGGCAGTATCGAGCCGCGCGCCGTCGAGACTGACGCGAGTCGCGTAGATATCGGGGTCCTCGCCGTTACGGTAGTCCTGCCAGGCGACGAGGAGATTCGAGCCGCCCCGGACGATGGCCGGGTAGTATTCGTTCGCGGGCGCCGATGTCACGACCAAGCCCGATGGGTCAAGGACCTGTCCCGTGGTCGTCACGCGCGAGGCTAGGATGTCGCAATTACCGCCGCCGGTCACGCTATCGTCTTCCCAGACGACAAGAAACTGACTTCCGGTGTAAGCCACGGACGGGTCGCCCTGCCAGAAGGTACTCGACGCGTGAATGGGCAGGCCGGACGGGTCGAGCACCACACCGGCATTGGAAACGCGCGCGCCGTAGATGTCGCCGCTCGCATTACGATAGTCTTCCCAGACAACGAGGCAGTTTGTGCCGTCCGAGGCCGACTGCGGGCAGTGCTGAGTCTGGGACAGACACGACACCGCGATGCCGTCAGGGTCGAGCACGCTGCCGGCAGAGCTGACTCGGGCGACATATACGTCCTCGCCCGTCGTCGCCTCGTTCCGGAAGTCCGTCCAGGCCAGGAGGTAGCCACCGCTGTAGCCGGTCACGACGACGTTCTCCTGTCTGGCCCGGGCGGTCGAAACCGCGATGTTGACGGTGTCGAGTACCACGCCGGACCCGATGACTCTGGCGGCGTAGATGTCTTCGTCATTGCCGGAGTTGCGATGGTCTTCCCAGGCGACCAAGAAATCCGACCCCGAACTCGCGACCGTTGGGTATATATCGGATTGGTCGGACCGCGAGATCATGAACCCATCCGGGTCGAGCAAGGCCCCGGCCGGAGTCACCCTCGCACCGTAGATGTCGTAGGAACGGTTGCGGCCATCCTGCCAGACCACGAGAAAGCAGGTGCCGTTGAATGCCACCTTGGGTTGAGTTCGTTCCTCGGTGTCGTCGGCAATGCATATGTTGGCGGAGTCAAGCAGTACTCCGGCCGCTGAGAATCTGGCACCCCAGATCGCCTCGTCGTCACCGCGTTTGTCTTCCCAGACCACCAGCCAGTTCGACCCATCGAATGCCGCGGCCGGGTTTCTCTGGTCGCGGTCAGAACGGACGAAAGCCACCGCGGAGTCGATGAGGACAGCGGGCGGCGGAAGCGGGCCTGCGCGCGCGACCGAAACGGCCGTACCGAGTATCACCACCCGGAGCATTGTCGACGAACGCATTTATGCCTCCTACTTGGCGATCATGATTTTGGATGCTGGCAATCGACGATTGGCGACTAACGAACGGACGAAGTAGACCCCCGGCGCGAGACGCGAGACGTCGTTCGGGCCGGGCACAAGGTCGAGGACCTTGCGGCCCATCGCATCAACGAGAACGCCATTCGCCGTTCGCCCTTCGCAAGTCGCCGTCTGAAGCACGCCGCGGACGATGGTTGCTCCGCGGTTCGGCGTTCGGACTTCGGCGCTCGGCGTTTCCTCGATTCCCGCGCCGGCGTCAGTGCGGAGAAGACAGATGTCATACCTGCCCGCTGTCTGCCAGTCGGTTCGGCCGCAGAGGATGTAACCGCCCGTTGATACTTCCTGCGCCGAGTAACAGTAATCGTAGCCTGAGTCGGTGCCGTAGCTGGCGGTCCAGAGTGTGTCGCCGGCAGAGTTGAATCTGACCAGCCAGATGTTGATGTCGTTGGGATGGGGATAGTGCCAGCCGCCGCAGACGAACCCTCCGTCAGTAGTCGGTGCAACCGAACAGAACTTCTCGTCCAATTCATAGGTGCCGACTCTTCGTGTCCAGACAGTGTCACCGTTGGCCCGAATGCGGACGATGTAGCCGTCACTGTAGGAACCGCGGGCGACACTTCCAGCAAGCACGAAACCGCTGTCCGGAGTACCAATCAGCGAAAAGACGAAGGAGACGCCAGAGCCGAAACCTCTGGTCCAAAGCGTGTCGCCGTTCTGGTTCAGCCGTAGGAGCCAGATGCCGCTGCTCTGAGTACCGGCAACCGCGTAGCCACCGTCAGCGGTGTTGATGACCGCCTCGCCCTTCTCGTAGTACGCCGGCCGGCCGTACAACTTATCCCAGTCAACGTTACCGGCCGGGTCGGTCTTGAGCAGGTAGAGGTTGTAGTCTGAACCGTCATAGCGGTAACCAGTGGCGATGAAGCCGTTATCGGGAGTCTCGGCCACCTCCAACAGGTAGTCGGCTTCGGTACTGCTACCGCCGTAGTGGTTCCGCCACAGCTCGTTACCCGAACTGTCGAAGCGCCAGAGAACGGCATCGTAGGAGTAATAGTTGGTGTACCCAAGAACGACGTAGCCGTTGTCGTGAGTTTGGCGAACGCAATAGGTCTGACAGATGTCGCCGGTGCGGAAGTTCAGGACGCGATGCCAGAGCTCACGACCGAGACTGTCGGTACGGACTAGATAACCACACATGCTTCGCGGCGGATAGGAGTTTGACCAGCCGGTGAGAACAAACCCGCCGTCATGGCATTCTTCAACCCACCAACCCCATTCATCTTCCTCACCGCCGAACAGACGCAGCCAGAGCGTATCAGGCGGTTCAGCAAGAAGACCGCTACAGATCAGGACAGCAAGTATTGGGACTGCCCTGCGTGACATGATTTCCTCCCTAATTCATTCTAGTATTACCACTTTGCCAGTTGGTGATGGCCTTTCGGATCCCGGTGTGTCGAGGAAATAGACACCGGCTGCAAGGCGCGACACGTCGTTCGGACCGGGCGCGAGGTCGAGCACCTTCCGACCAGAGATGTCGAGCAGGACCGTTTCAGAGTGCAGATTGCAAGTTGCAGATTGCAGATTGAGGATACCGCGGAGGATGGTCGGGCCGGGCGGGCGACGCATGGCGTGCGGCGCAGGGGCTTCGGCCAGGCCGATGAACGGGCCGAATCTGCCCCAGACCCGCTGGTTGTCGTACGTCCGGCCGTACGCGGTGTCGGTCCAGCAGTCGAACAGGAGCAGCGGTTCCGAACCGGTCCCTGCCACCACATCGAACCCGTACATCGGCGGCAGGTCCGTAAGTTCAAACCGACGCACGACGTTGCCGGCCGTGTCCACTTCAGCACCGGCAACGAACGCGGTGTCCGTGCCCGAGCATCGCCAGAGCAGAAGGAAGTTGCCGTTGCTGAACACCGCGCGCGGCATCTCTTCGTAGTAGCTGGTCCAGGCGATCCGGCGGCCGTTCGGGTCGAGCACGGTGCCGTCGGGCCGCATCCGGGTCGCGTAGATGTCGCTTCCGCCGGAGATGCGACTGTCCTGCCACGCAACAAGCAGGTTGTCCGGCCCGCGGGCGACGGTCGGCATCCGCCGGTCACCGTTTCCGACGCTAACAGGGAATCGCGGTCTGGTAATCGTCCCGGCCGGGCTGACAAGCGCACCGTAGATATCCGTTTCCCAGGTTGTCTGATTCGATTCTTCCCAGACCACTAAATAGTTGCTGCCCGTGAAGCTGACAGCCGGATTGGTTGCGTTGTTGGTGTCGGCCGTGACCGCGAACCCGTCCGGGTCGAGTACGGTTCCATCAGGTCTGATCCGGGCCGCGTAGATGTCGTAGTCCCACCCATTCCGATAGTCCTGCCAGACGACAAGAAAGTTCGAGCCGTCAGACCCGACGCCGGGTGTTCCCTCGTAGCCCATTTCGTCACAGACCACGATGCCGTCCAGGTCAAGCGACCTGCCGTCGCGCGTCACCCGGGCGCAGTAGATGTCGTCTTCGCCATTCCGCTGGTCGGCCCACGCGACGAGCATGAGTGAGTCCGCAGTCCCGGCCGCGAGACTGTACTTGTATCCGGCCGCATCGCAGACCGCAAACCCGGTTGGGTCAAGCACCGTGCGGTCCGGACGCACCCGGGCGCCTTCAATCCGATAGCCGTCTTTGCTCGACTCCAGCCACGCCGCGAGGAAGTTCTCGCCGTCAAAAGCTCCACGCGGGCCGAACTGCTCCTGTCCGCCCAGGGGCAGGAGCAGGCCGGTGTCAAGGACCACGCCGGAGAAGTTGATGCGCGCACAGCAGACGTCACCGTCACCGGTCAGCGTGTCCTCAGTGTCGAAACCGATAAGGTAGTTCGCACGGTCCGCAGCCACGCTGGGGAAGAAACACATGCGGCCGCCGACTGACACCCGGATGAGTCCGGAGTCAAGGGGTACACCGGCTGTGGTCACACGCCGAGCGCGCAGCTCGACCTGGTCGCTGGTCCAGTCCAGCTCGGTCCAGGCGACAAGGTAACGGTTGCCGTCGAAGGCTGCGGACGGGAACAGGTCGTAGTTGGTGGTGTTGCTCAGCCGCACGCCTTCCGGGTCAAGTATGCGGCCGGACCCAGTGACCCGGGCCGCGTACACGTCCGGCTCATCCCAACCCTCGGCCCAGGTCGCAAGGAAACAGGTGTCGCCGAAGGCGAGGGCCGGGTAGGCCTGCATCATCCCAGGGTCGCGATGCAGGAAGAAGGCAGTGTCGAGCAGAGTGCCGGAGCGCGAGACCCGGATTGCCTTGACATGAGCCTCGTAGTTGACCGTGTCGAACTGCTGCCACGCCACAAGAAATACCCCGTTGCCGTACGCGACTGCAGGGCCGGATTCGTCCAGGTCGGGCTGCTGCGCCACCGGGAACGGCTCCGGGTCGAGCACGCGGCCGCTCGTTGTCACCCGCGCGGCATAGATATTGGACAGATACTCGCCCGCGTCTGCGGACCAGACCACCAGACAGACCGAGTCGCCGTCAAAAGCAAGTGCTGCCTGCTGCTGCCTGAAGTCTGCCTCATAGACAAGGAAGGAATCAATCGGTCTGCCGGTTGAGTCGAGCCGCGCGGCCCAGACATCACCCATCCATGGGTCGCCGCCAACCCAGACCGCAATGAAACCGGGCCCGGTCCCGGCCAAAGCCCGGGTAATGCCGGTTGTGTACGACTGGGAATGGCCGATGATGACTCCGTTCGTGTCACGCAGCGAGCAGTCTGGCCCGACGCGTGCGGTCCGCATGGAATAGTCCCTGGTATCATTCCACATTACCAACCAACCCTCACCGTTCGATGCTACGCCGTACGAATGCTGGCTGCCCATCGCCGGGCCGAGCACCAGTCCGGTGTCAATCATGAACGCATCGCCGAACCGGCCTGCCGGCTCTGCCTTCGGGCCTGACCGCGGACGTGCTCGACCGGTTGCCTCGCTTGGCCAGGCAGGATACCAGGGGGGCAGGCGTTGCTTCAACAACTGACAGACGCTTCCCCTTCGGCTCGGCCCGTAAGCCGGCTCTGCTGCCTCAAGCGGCAGGAAAGCGGACAGCACTACGATTGTTGCGAACACAGCGGCTCGATACATTTTGGCCTCCTCTTGTGCCGTCATGGACCGACACCATGTTACACCCGGACACAGGCGTCTGTCAATTTTGGGGCAGGCCGGTACTTGATGTCCGAGGCAATCTGCGGCCCGCTTGTGTCGGGAATGCCCAATGGCCAGGTGCCAATGGCCAGTTGCGAGCAGCAAGGGTTTCGCGAAGGCGACGGCCTGCACGATTCATGATTATGGCACTCCTTATACTTGGCCGATGGGGTCGGAATTGGTCTAAGTTCTTGCCGGTGATGATGTTACAGTGCCGGCAATGTCAAGTCCTCCCCGGTCTCCCATATGCTCTGTGCACATGCCTTGAGTGTTGCAACCAAAGGCACGTCTGTTGTGTTTCTGCCTGACGTCGTGCCGCGCGCAATGCCGCAGACGTCTCTTCGGGCGTTACCGGGAGTGCTGCTTCAGGTCAGGTCTTGTGCGCTGCCGCGGACGCACGCTCAAGCGGAGACACGGGCCGACAATCAGGCAGTTGGTCTGCCCGGGGGCTGTGCGGTCAGGCCGGCGACTGCCTCGGCGTGCTGTCCGGCTTTAGCTTTGGAGCTGAATGCTGCTTACGTCCCAGCCGATGGTATGAGCAGTGAAAACCAGACAACAATCGTTCAGCCGGTCGGTCCTCGGCGCTAACGCTGGAGCACGACCTTGGCGACCGCTGACCGCTGTCCGGCACTAGTTGACCGCAGGAAGTACACCCCGGGCGTAAGGTGGGAGACGTCGTTCGGGCCGGGCTCAAGGTCCAGCACTTTACGACCAGAGATGTCGAGCAGAACCACTTCAGAGTGCAGACTGCAGGTTGCAGATTGCAGATTGAGCATGCCGTGGACGATGGTGGCGCCGCGGTTCGGCGTCGGCCCCAATGTCCCCAGTCGGACAGTACGGTGCTCGGCGTCTGGCGCTTCTTCGGTTCCGAGCGGGTCGTAGTAGTGGAGCGCGACGCGCGCGCCAAAGGTCTTGTACCCGAAGGCCCAGCCGTGGGTACCGGAGTTGAACGAAGCCGTGTAGAGCGTCGCGTCGGTCGGGTCCGGTACGAACGGGTCGAGCCGCCACGAGTCCTGAACGCAGTGGAGAATCGTGCCCGAGTCGCCGACCGCCCACGCTTCGTCGCCGGTGCCGGCGATGGCAAGGCCGCGGAGGTTGCGCGTGGTAGGCGACGGCGTGAGGGTCCAGGAATCCTTGAAGCAGCGCAGGATGGTGCCGCCGTCGCCGACGGCCCAGCCTTCGGTGTTCGAGCACATCGCCACTCGGCGCAGGACACGGGTCGTGGGGCTTGTCTTCTGCTTCCACGTGCCGTAGTCATAGAGGAATATCGCGCCTGAGTCACCGACCGCGTAGCACTTGCCGTACCACGGCGAGGCAAGGCCGCAGATGATTCTCCGCGTGGTCAGCGCGGAGTCCAGACGCCATTCACCGTCGGCGTACTTCACCACCGGGTGTTGCGTGACCGGCGCGGCACCCGCCGCGTATCCGTGCGCGGAGTCGGAAAACGCAACCGCCTGCAGGGCGCGGTCGTACGGGTCGGCCTGCTGCTGCCAGTGCTCGCCGTTCCATCGATACACGCACCCGTCCGGGAAGTTGAACTGCTCACCCACGGCCCATACATCGGAGCCAGCATAGCAGATGTCGTAGACCAGTTGGTTGCGGAACGTGTCAGCGAGCGTCCAGTTGCCTCCGTCCCAATGGAAGAAGCCGGAAAGGTAGCTTGCGGCTGTGCCTGCGGCCCACGCCTCGCTGTCACTCGCCACCGCGACCGTATTGACCTGGAAAGGGAAGCTGACCTGGTGCCAGCCAGGCGCGGCCGCAGCCGAGGCGACGAACAGGCAGAACATGGCGGTCGCGGGCCGCTTCACGCTCTCTTACCTCGCTATGACTGTTTTGCTCACAGCTTGGGCTCGAGCTCTTGTCGTGGTATGCCGTATGAAGTAGACCCCGGGCGCGAGACACGAAACGTCGTTCGGGCCGGGGCGCAGGTCGAGGACCTTGCGGCCGTTGACATCCAGCAATGCGACCTCAGATTGCAGATGGAGAACACTGCGGACGATGGCAGGACTGCGGCTCGACATTCGGCTCTCGGCCTTCGGCGTTTCCTCAACACCGCCTGAGGCCCGGAGGATAGACACAGTCGCGCCGTAGAAGTCGGTCGTGTAGACGCGGTTGTCAATCGGATTGTAGACGAGCGACGAGGGGCCGCGTCCGACCCCGACCCGGGCAGCGATGCTGGCCGTGGCGACATCAAATGCAAGCACGGAGTCGCTGCGCACGGCGATGAACACGTAGCCGAGTTCGGGTACGGCACAGCCGCCTTCAGGCAGACCGGGAACCGGTACCGCCGCGATGACCTGGTTCGTTGCGCCGTCAATCACCACCACCCGGCTGTCGGAGAAGCTGCTGACATAGACCCGGCTCTGCACCGGGTCGTAGGTCACGCGGTGCGGGTACCGACATGGCTTGAGCGTGGCGACCACGGAGTTGGAGGCACAGTCGATCACCGAGACCGTCGAGTCGAGCGCTTCGGCCGTTGCGGTGTAGACCCGGTTCTCGCGCGAGTTCCAGCAGAGTCTGTTCGGCGCTGGTCCGACCCTCACTGTGGCGATGACCGTGTTGGTTGCGCAGTCGATAGCAGTAACCGTGCTGTCGTCCCGCGTGGCGACATAGACCCGGTTGTCGGTTGAGTCGTAGCAGATGCCATAGGGTCCCTGCGCGAGCGTGATGCTCGTCTCAACCGTGTAAGTCTGGCAATTCACTACAGCGATTCGGTTCGGGTTGCGGCCAATGACATAGAGCCGGTCGTTTGCCGGGCAGCGAACACCGTCCCACGGCCTCATGCCCAGGCTCTCGCTGGCAACGACGACGTTGGTCTCGCCGTCAATCACGCTCAGGTTCCTTGCCTCCTCATTGAGGCAGAGGACTTTGTTGTTTGTCGGGCTGTAGATGACGGCACGCGCCTGAGCGCCGGTGGCAACGGTCGTTACCACGGCATTGGTCGCTCCATCAATCACCGTGACATTGCCGCCACCCCAGTTGGCGCAGTAGACTCTGTCGTCTTGCGGGTTGTGGCAGAGGGCGAACGGCCAACTGTCGGCCGGAACGGTCGTTTCGAACCACTGGCCTGGGGCCGGGGACGCAGCCAAGCTCAGAACAAACAGCATCAGCACGCAGTACTTCACATCGACTTCCTTTCTTGTCTTCGCGGTCAGCCGTGATGATACTCCGGGGCTGTGGCGTGTCAAATGCGGATGCTGCAGAACAGAGCAGGGCAGCGCGCACGCGGGTCGGAAACGCGACCGGGCAGTTGACTTCTGGCCGGCACGGTCTATATTGACCATACCCATGGTCCGAGACCCGTTCAGCCGGTTCGCGTTCTACTACGACCGTTTCATGCTCAAGTACGTTGACTACAAGGGGTGGATTGACTACTTGGAAAAGTTGTTCCGCCGGTTCGGCGTGCAACCGAAGACCGTGCTCGATGTTGCCTGCGGCACAGGAATTCCGGCCGTGCTTCTGGCCCGGCGCGGGTACCGGGTCACGGGCGTGGACCGTTCGCCCGAGATGCTTGAAGTCCTTGCCAAGAAGCGGGGCGAACTGCCGATTCGGACGGTGCAGGCTGACATCCGGGATTTCAGCGTTGGCGACCGGTTCGACGCCGCGGTCAGTCTCTACGACAGCATCAACTATCTTCTGGTTGAAGAGGACATGGTGCGGTGTTTTACCTGCGTGCGCCGGGCCCTGTCCGAAGCCGGTCTTTTCGCCTTTGATATGAACACGGTCTACGGCTTGGCTGAGTTCTGGGGTAATCGGACGACAATGCGCGAGACCGGCGGGATTCAGTCGGTCTGGCACAACACCTACGACCCGGAAACGCGCGTCTCTTCGCTGCACCTGACGTTCTGGGATTCGTCCAGGAAGCAGTGCGCGGAGAGGTTCGAGGAGCTGCATCAGGAGCGGGCCTATCATCAGGAAGAGGTCGAGCGCAGTCTGCGTGCCGCCGGGTTCCGGGAGACGTACTTCTACCAACACGGCAGTTTCATTGCGCCCGGCCCGTACACCACGAGAATGATGGTTGTCGCCCGCTAGTCGGGTTCGTTCTTTGACTTGAGGCGCAGGGCGGCTAGAATGGCGAAGATGCAGTTCATCGCCGACCTGCACATTCATTCCCGGTTCTCCCGCGCCACGAGCCGGGATATGGACATCCCGGCGCTTTCGGTTGCCGCCCGAACCAAGGGCATCAGGCTGCTCGGCACCGGCGATTTCACCCATCCGGAGTACGCCAAGTCGCTCAAGACGAACCTGAAACCGACCGGCAACGGTCTGTTCGTGCACGACGACACCTACTTCATGCTCAACGTCGAACTGAACAGCATCTACAGCTCGGGCGGCCGGCTGCGCCGGATTCACAACATGGTCTTTGTTCCGAGTTTCGAGACCGCGGCCCGGCTGACCTCCTGGCTTGACGGCTACGGCAAGCTGGCTTCAGACGGCCGGCCCACGCTCAGCGTCTCAAGCCGCGATATTCTGGCCAAGGTACTCGAACTTGACCCGCGGGCATTCGTCGTTCCGGCGCACATCTGGACGCCGTGGTTCTCGCTCTACGGTTCGAACTCCGGGTTTGATACAATTGAAGAGTGCTTCGGCGACCTCTCGGGCGAGGTCTTCGCGGTCGAGACCGGGCTGTCGAGCGACCCACCGATGAACTGGCGGCTGTCGGCACTCGATGCCCGCGCGCTCATCTCCAACTCGGACGCCCACTCGCCCAACCGGCTGGGTCGAGAGGCCAACGTCTTTGACTGCGAGCTGACCTACGATGGCGTGCGCCAGGCGCTCAAGGATCGGGATCAGCGCCGATTCCTCTACACCATCGAGTTTTTTCCCGAGGAAGGCAAGTACCACTTCGACGGCCATCGGGCCTGCGGCATCAGTCTGTCGCCGGCCGAGTCGCTGCTGAACAACAACCTCTGTCCGGTCTGCGGCCGGCAACTGACCGTCGGCGTGCTGCACCGGGTCGAGGAGCTGGCCGACCGCCGACCGGAAGAGGTACCGTCGGACCGCATCCCGTTCAAGCACCTGGTTCCGCTCGAGGAGATTATCGGCGAGGCCCTGGGCGCAGGCCGCGATACCGCCGGGGTCCACAAGGTCTACGAGGGCCTTGTCAAGGAGCTGGGCAACGAGTTCGAGGTTCTCCTCAATGCGCCGACGAGCGAAATCGAACGGCACGCCGGCGAGCGGGTTGCGCTCGGGGTCGAACGGATGCGGGCCGGTGAGGTTCGGGCAACTGCCGGGTACGACGGCGTGTTCGGCGTGGTGCGCGTGTTGCCCGACTCCGCGTCACGGGCCGCGCTCAAGGACGTCGAACCCGGACAGCAGATGGGGCTTTTCTGAGCACGATGCGACCGACCCGACCCGCGCTGCTCTGGGCGCCATGGCGCGCCGAGTACATCAACTCTGCCCCATGCAAGGATTCAACCGGCCCCCGGCATTGCCTGTTCTGCCGGACCCTGGCGGCCCGCGACGACGAAGCTCGGCTGGTGCTGCTCCGTTCGCGGCTCGGTTTGGTAATGATGAACCGGTTCCCGTACAACAACGGCCATCTGATGGTCGCGCCGGCCCGGCATGTGGCGCTGATTGACCGGTTGACCGAAGCCGAAGGAAGAGAGCTCTTCCGACTGACTCAGCGCTGTGTTACCGTCCTGCGCCGGGTGCTCAAACCCCAGGGGTTCAACATCGGCCTGAATCTGGGCCGACCTGCGGGCGCGGGCGTGGCCGGACACCTGCACGTCCACATCGTGCCGCGCTGGTCCGGTGATGTGAACTTCATGCCGCTCATCGGCGAGACCAAGGTAATCAGCGAGCATCTGCAGGCGACCTATCATCGGCTGCAGCAGTCGTTTCGTGCGCCCGACCGCGGTCAGGTGCGTCGGGGCCGGAAGAAGTAGTATGATTAAGGCCGTTGTCTTCGACGTCGACAACACGCTCGTTGACTTCATGAAGATGAAAGATGCGGCCGTGGACGCGGCAATCGACGCGATGATTGACGCCGGCCTGGACCTGACCCACGAACAGGCGCACAAGAGAATCTACGAAATCTACGGCGAAAAGGGAATCGAGTTTCAGCAGGTGTTCGACGAGTTCCTGAAGAGCGTGCTCGGGTACGTCGACTACCGGATACTGGCCAACGGCATCCTCGCCTATCGCCGGGGCCGAGAAGGCGTGCTCGTCGCGTACCCGCATGTCCGGATGGCCCTGCTGCGGCTTGTGCGCAACGGGCTGGTGCTGGGTGTGGTCTCGGATGCGCCCAAGCTCCAGGCGTGGATGCGGCTCTGCTCGCTTGGGGTCGACGGGTTCTTCGACGTCGTCGTCACCTTTGACGACACCGGTCAACGCAAGCCTGCGCCGGAACCGTTCCAGAAGGCGCTCGAGCTGCTTGGGGTCGCACCGCACGAGGCGGTGATGGTTGGTGACTGGGCCGAGCGTGACATCGTCGGCGCGAAGACAATCGGGATGCATACGGTTTTCGCCCGTTACGGCGACACGTTCGGTACCGAACACTCCGGCGCTGATTTCGAGATTGGGGACATTCTGGAACTGATTCCGGTCATTGAACGGCTGAACCGGTCCGCGGGCAGCTAGCCGAGTCTCGCTGTGCCGGTCTTTGGTGTCGGCATCGACCTGGTGAAGGTCGAGCGCATCCGGCAGGCGCTGGAGCGGTTTCCCAAGCGGTTCCGGGCCCGGGTCTTCACTGCCCGGGAGGTCGAGTTCTGCGAGCGTGTGGCTCACCGTCATCTTTCCTATGCCGGTCGCTTCGCCGCCAAAGAGGCTTTTGCCAAGGCACTGGGTACCGGTCTGCGCGGTGCCATCAACTGGAACGAAATCGAGATTCGGGACAACGAGCGCACGCGACCGACGGTCGCGGTCTCGGGCCGGGCGGCGCGGCTGCTCGGCACCAGAAAGACCCATCTGAGTATCACTCATCTCGACGACTACGCGGCCGCGGTCGTGGTTATCGAGGAGTGACCAACTGCGCCCGGCAGTTGACACCAGAGGGAACGTCACTATTCTACTCACGCCATGCGGACAAAGAAGAAGCCTGCCCGAACAACTGAGGCTCAGGTCCGGTCGAGTCGGGCTCGTGACCTGCTGATTGTCGAGTCGCCGACCAAGGCACGCACCATCAGCTTGCTGCTCGATGGCCGGATGAAGGTGCTTTCGTCGCGCGGCCACATCGCCGACCTGCCCAAGTCAAGACTAGGCGTTGACATCGAACATGGATTTGAGCCGGAGTACATCCGGATCCGCGGCAAGGCTCAGCTCATCAACGAGCTCAAAGCCGAAGCCCGGGCCGCCCGCACTGTCTTTCTCGGCTGTGACCCGGACCGCGAGGGCGAAGCGATCGCCTATTCGGTCGCGGCTGAAGTCGGCGACGGCGCGCGAATCAAGCGCGTCCTGCTGTACGAAATCACGCCTCGCGGCATCGACGAGGCATTTGCCCAGCCGGCCGAAGTGGACATGAACAAAGTCAACTCCCACCGCGCGCGCCGGGTGCTCGACCGACTGGTCGGTTATCTGGTCTCGCCCCTGTTGTGGAAGATCGTGCGGGGCGGGCTCTCGGCCGGCCGAGTCCAGACGGTTGCCCTTCGTCTCCTGGTTGAGCGCGAGCGCGAGATTCAGGCATTCAAGCCCGAGGAGTACTGGCTGGTCAGGGCCATCTTTGCCCGGGCCGACGGGCAGACATTCGAGGCGGCGCTTGCCCGGATTCGCGGTGAGGAGTTCAAGCTGCGCAGTCAGGACGACGTCGCGGCGGTGCGCGCTGGCTGCACGAGGGCTATTTTCCGGGTTGCCGACGTGCGACAGCGCGAGCGCCGGCGCCGGCCCCTGCCACCTTTTGTCACCGCGACGATGCAGCAGGACGCGGTTCAGCGACTCGGGTTTTCTGCCCAGCGGGCGATGCGTGCCGCTCAGGAGCTGTTCGAAGGCATCGAGCTGGGCAAGGAGACCGCTGGCTTGATTACCTATCCCCGGACCGATTCGTTCCGGGTTGCGGCCGATTTCGTCGCCGATACCCGCGATTTCATCGCCCGTCACTTTGGCGCCGAGTTCGTGCCGGAGAAGCCGAGGCACTACCCGGACCGCAAAGGCACGCAGGGCGCGCACGAAGCAATCCGCCCGACGCGCATCGACCGTACCCCGGACTCGGTCAAGAACTTTCTCACTCCGGACCAGTTCCGACTCTACGACCTGATTTACCGGCGGTTCGTCGCCAGTCAGATGGCCGATGCCGTGTACGGCCTTACCGAAATTGATGTCATGGGCGGCGACTATACCTTCAGAGCCGATGCGGTCCGCTGCATTGCGAGCGGCTTCGAGCGCGTGTACGGCGACCCGGACAAAGAACGAACCCTGCCTCAGCTTGTGGCCGGCGAGCCGTTGACGATGAAAGAGCTGGACGCCGAACAGAAGTTCACCCAGCCACCGCCTCGGTTCAGCGAAGCAACGCTCATCAAGCGGCTGGAAACGAACGGCATCGGACGACCCTCAACCTATGCCACAATCGTCGGCACGCTCTTCGACCGCAAGTACGCCGAGCGCAAGGAAGGCCGGCTTCATCCGACTGAGCTCGGGATGGTCGTCAACGACGTGCTCATCCCCCGCTTCGCCAACGTGTTTGAGGTCGGGTTCACGCGTGAGATGGAGAAAGAACTCGACCTCGTGGAAGAAGGCAACGAACCCTGGCAGGAAGTTGTCGGCCGCTTCTACCGCCCTTTCAAGGAAGACCTGGACCGGGTCGCGGACCGCGTCGATGGTATCCGCCAGGACCTGCGTCAGGAGCTCGATGAGAAGTGCCCGGAGTGCGGTGCCGGCCTTGTAGAACGCTGGGGGCGATTCGGCAAATTCGTCGCCTGCGGCCGTTACCCGGAATGCCGATACGTCAAGAAAACCCAGCCCCGGCTTCTCGAAGACAAGTGCCCGGAATGCGGCCGTCAACTGGTGGAACGCCGGGGCCGGTTCGGTCCGTTTGCGGCCTGCTCGGGCTACCCGGAGTGCCGATACGTCAAGCGCGAAGTTCATGCTGCCCTCAAGCCGGGCGAGCCGTGTCCAAAGTGCGGCAAACCGCTGGCTGAGAAGCAGGGTCGGATGGGGGTGATTATTGGCTGCTCGGGGTACCCGGAGTGTCGGTTCATGGTTCGCACCCGGCAACCAGAACCCAGACAGCTTGCCGAGGCGTGCCCCAAATGCGGCAAACCGATGGTCCAGCGGCAGGGCCGATTCGGCCTGTTTACCGCCTGCTCTGGTTACCCGGACTGCCGTTACATCAAGAAAGAGCCGCGCAAACCGACCGCGCCCAAACCTTGATACCCATCGACACCCGCTCCGCCTACGTCCTGCGCCTCGAGCGCGGCGAAGAAGTACTTGAGACCCTCCGCGCCTTCATCCGCAGCCGCCGCATCCGGTCAGGCTACCTCACCGGACTCGGCGCGGCCCGGGACATAACGCTCGGATTCTTCGACCCGGCACGACGCGCCTACTGTCAGCGCACCTTCCGGGGCGACTACGAGATTACCGCGCTGCTCGGCAACATCGCCTGGGACGGCAAACAACCGGTCTGCCATACCCATGCGGTCATCAGCAACCGCCGCCTACAAGCCTTCGCCGGCCACCTCATCTCGGCCCGGGTCACGGTCACATGTGAGGTCACGCTGGTCCCTGGCCACGTTCGCGTCCGCCGCGGCCGCGACGCCGCGACCGGCCTGAAGCTCCTGCTCGGTCGCTAACTGCCCGCCGAGATTGACTTTGTCCGCTCGGTTGATAAACTGCTACGTTCGCATTAGCCTGCGGCAACGGTAGCGTGGCCGAAAGCACCGGCCGCGATAAGTTCCCTAAGGAGGAATCGATGGCCCTGACTGACGATGTCAAGAACATCATTGTTGAGCAGTTGCACGTGACCCCGGAAAAGGTCACTGACAGCGCCCATTTCGTTGATGACCTGGGTGCGGATTCGCTCGACATCGTCGAACTAGTGATGGCGTTCGAAGAGAAGTTCGGTATCGAGATACCGGACGAAGATTCGCAGCAGTTGACCACTGTCGGCAAGGCGGTGGACTACCTGCAGCGGCGGATGGCCGAGAAGAAGTAGTCTTCTCGGCCGATTCCGCATGAGTTTCGATGGCAACCGAGGTTAGCGGTCGCCGGCGCGTGGTCGTGACCGGGCTGGGCGCGGTCACACCGGTCGGTAACGATGTCCCCGGCTTCTGGCAGAGCCTGTTGCAGGGTCAGACCGGTATCGCGCGCATTGCCGCGTTCGACCCGGCCGACCTCGAGGTCCAGATTGGCGCCGAGGTCAAGGACTTCGACCCGACGAAGCGTCTTGACCCGAAGCTGGTGAAGCGCAGCGACCGGTTCACGCAGTTTGCGCTCTACGCCGCGGACGAAGCGGTCAAGGATGCTCGGCTGGACTTCGACGCCCTGGACCGTAACCGAGTCGGCGCAATCATCGGCTCGGGTATGGGCGGGGTTCAGACCTGGGAAGCGCAGCACGCCATGTTCCTGGAGAAGGGGCCGCGACGGGTGTCGCCGTTCCTAATCCCGATGATGATTCCCGACATGGCCTGCGGCCAGATTGCCATCAGCTACGGACTGCGCGGCCCGAATTACGACACGACGTCGGCCTGTGCCTCGGGAGCGCACGCCACCGGTGTCGCGATGCGCCACATCATCGCCGGCGATGCCGACGTGATGATTACCGGCGGCTCAGAGGCCGCAATCACCAAGTTTACGGTCGCGGCGTTCTCAAACATGGGCGCTCTGTCGAAGCGTAACGCCGAGCCGGGCAAAGCGTCCCGGCCTTTCGACCGCAACCGGGACGGATTCGTCATCGGCGAAGGCTGCGCCGTCTATGTCCTTGAAGAGCTCGGCCATGCCGTGCGCCGCAACGCGCCGATTTACTGCGAGCTTGCCGGGTTCGGCGCAACCGCCGACGCCCATCACATCACCGCACCCGACCCGGCGGCGCTCGGAGCGATCATGGCAATGCGTCGCGCCTTGACCGAAGCCGGGCTTACACCCGATGACATCGACTATGTCAACGCCCACGGGACGTCGACACCGCTCAACGACGCGACCGAGGTCAAGGCCATCGTCGAGCTGTTCGGCGACCACGCCCGCCGGATGGCCGTCAACTCGACCAAGTCGATGATCGGTCACGGCCTCGGCGCCGCCGGGGCGATGGAGCTGGTTGCAACCGCCTTGTCGATTAAGCACAACCGGGTCCATGCGACGGTCAACCACGAGCAACCTGACGAGGGCGTGGACCTGGACTTTGTGAGAGGTTCGGCCCGGGAGTGCTCGATTCGGGCCGCTCTGTCCAACTCGTTCGGCTTCGGCGGGCACAACGTTTCGCTCTGCCTCAGGGCGTTCGAGGGCTAATCGGTGAACATCGTCGTCTGCGTCAAGCAGGTTCCCTCGACCGAAACCAGAATCCGCGTCAACACACAGACCGGGTTCGTCGACCTCTCTGATGCCGACTGGGTCATCAATCCGTTCGATGAGTACGCGCTTGAGACCGCGCTGAGAATCAGGGAGAAGCTGCAGGCCGGAACGGTGACGGCAGTCGGCCTGGGGCCGGATCGGGTCAAAGCCGCGCTGCGGACGTGTCTGGCAATGGGTCTGGACAGCGCGGTTCATCTGAGCGACCCGGGATTCGACAACCTCGACGCGCTTTCGGTCGGCCGGGTTCTGGCCGCGGCCCTGAAGAAGATGTCCCATGACCTGGTACTGTGCGGCCGACAGGCGGTCGATGACGACCAGGCCGCGGTACCGGCCGCCATCGCCCATTTTCTTGACCTGCCGCATGTTGCTGCCGTCACCGAGTTGACCGCGGCGCCGGAGACCGGTGAGCTTACCGCCCGGCGCGAGGTCGAAGGCGCGACCGAGGTTGTGGTCGCGAAACTCCCCTGCCTCGTCACCATCGGCAAGGCCGCCTATGAGCCGCGCTACCCAACCCTGAAGCTGATGATGGCCGCCAAGCGCAAGGAGATTCCGGTGTTTGATGCGGCGGCGCTTGGGGTCGGAACAGACCAGCTCAGCCGCCGGCTTGAGTACATCGAAGACCGTCTGCCGCCCGGCCGCAAGCCGGGCCGGGTAATCGAAGGTGAACCGGGCAGTGCCGTGCCCGAGCTGGTGCGGCTTCTGCACGAAGAAGCCAAGGTTCTGTAGCCGAAGATGTTCGACCGCAAGCTGTCCCAGGACCGGCTGCTCATTGGCATCGGCGGCAACATGGGAGCGGGCAAGACTACGGTTGCCGCCGAACTGGTCCGCTACGGCGCCAAGGTCATCGACGCCGACGAGATGGGCTGGGGCATCCTGAACAAGGGCACGCCTGAATACCGAGCGGTCGTGCGCACTTTCGGGCGCTCGATCCTGACCAAGAGCGGCCGGGTTGATCGCCGGGCCCTGGCCGATGCCGCGTTTGCCAGTCGCGCCAGCCTGAACAAGCTGAACCGCATCGTCCACCCGACCCTGATCGCCCGCGTGCGTCAGGAGATCGACCGGCACCGGAAGGGGCTGGTTGTTGTTGATGCTGCTCTTCTGTTCTTCTGGGGACTGGACAAAGAGATGGATGTCTCGATTCTGGTCACCGCACCCGAGCGGCTCAAGGTCGAGCGCATGACCCAGGTCGGAATGAGCGTCGAACAGGTCAAAGCCCGACTCAAACTTCAGCAGCCGGACCTGAGCGTCTGGCGTCGTGCTGACTTTGTGTTCGAGAACAAAGGCTCGATGGCCGAGCTGCGGCGCAAGACCCGGGCCCTCTGGAACTTTTTCTACAGCGCCCGCTTCCAGAGCTTCAAGGCCTCAAGGGGGACATAGCCCGACTTCACTCTCGGATTCGGGAGTGTCCTCGGCCCGCCGGCGATGAAACTCAAACAGGTTCCATTGCGGGAAATTGAGTGTGCCGGCCCGGTTGTCCGCGCTACCACACCATACATCCTCGAATACGAAGAAGTCGCGGCACTCGCCGACGACCTTTTCCGGACCTACGCCCGACTCATCAACCCGTCGGCCAAGGCCCTCGGCCCGCGGCAGCGCGAATCCAACGCCGAGACCTATCCCCTGCTCGGCCCGACCCGAGAGCTGGGAAGATTCCACGTCATCTATGACCTCGACCAGACCCGGCTTGCGCTCGAGCTGGAACCGGCCGAGGCGACCAAGTTCTATCGGCTCCTGCGCGAACAACGGATTATCCGGCCCGACTTGGAGCAGATTCGCAGCCTCATGTCCGGGAACCTTGCCGAGACCGTCGCCGCCGTGCTCTGGCAGATCGGCGCCATCAAAGTGAGCATGGGTGACCTTCGGCCCCTGTATCGTGTCGACGCCGGACGCAACTACAGCCCAATCTACATCGATGTCAAAGGCCTCTCCAACTACCCGGAAGCGAACGACTTCATCATCGCCTCAGCCGCCCTGCTTATTCGCAACCTCGACTTCCATCTCATCTGTGGTATCGAAGCCGGCTCAATCGCGATTGCCGCCCTGCTCGCTCAGAAGCTCGCCCGGCCGATGTTCTTCGCCCGACGCGAACAGCGCTATCCCGAAGCCAGCCCGTTCGAAGGCATCAGGAACCACGAGCTCTTCCGCAAGCGGGTCCTGCTGGTCGATGATACGATGGTTCACGGCTGGACCAAGACCCGGGTCATACACCAGATCCGCGCCTGGGGTGGGGAGATCGACTCCTGCCTCGTCCTCTTTGACCGCCAGCAACACGGCAGCTTCGAACTCGAACAGGCCGGGGTCAGGCTTTTCTCTCTCACCAACCGCGACGCCGCCCTCTCTGACCGAATTCCCCGCCAAATTAGCCTCCTCACCGACCAGGAACACGCCGAAATAGCCGACTACTTCGGCGACGTGCCGGCCTGGCACCAGCGCCGCGGCCTCCCTTTCGAGGAACTACAACCAGCACCTCCTGCCTGAACTCGCCGGGCTTGACTTCAGCCCAATTGCTGCCATTATGTCATTCGAGGTAACTGTGCGAAAGCGATTCCGGTTCTTAGTCCGGGGCGCCCAAGAGAGGAGGGGCGCATGATGTGGCATTACAACTGCCCCGAGTGCGGCCGGGAAACCAGCGTTACCTGGGAATGGCTGGAGAAGGAACTGGTCTGCCCGAGCTGCGGCGCCAACCACTACCCGCCGACACCTCACGAAGACCACTATGCCTATGTTGATACGCCGTCCTGGCCGCCGGAGATTGAAGAGGCAGTCACCGCGCTGCGCGGGACCGTATGCGCCGTGCCAAGCTGCTACCACGAACGAGCGACCTTAGTCCACCGCCGACCGCTGACACTCGGCGGTCGGACCTCAGTCGACAACCTGGTACCGATGTGCGCTCGCCACGCCGAATCCAAGGGCGAACGCGACTATGACGAGTGGCTGTGTGAGGTTCGTCAGCAGGAAGCCGAAGCGGGAACCAACCAGCCCCAAATCGAGATAACCATCACCTCGCGCCGCCCGGAAGAACCGGCTCCTTCGTGCGGCTACCAGGCTGCAACCGGACTCTACATCCCGATTGCCTCGGGCCGACCCGAGCGAACCGCGCCAAAGACGGACGCGGTCGCACCCTGGCTGTTCTGCCGGGCTCCGTTCCTGCGCGGGCCACTCAATCGTCTTCTGCTCGACTACGACTGGCAGATGGCCCGAAGCGGGCTCTGCCGCGTCTACATACTCGCCTGGCCCAGGGGCGAGGAGCCGGAATTCAGACTGCTCGGCACGCCGCAGTATGCCTGGCCTTTCTCGGTCAAGGAGCACCTTGGTGTTGCCGGCGAAGGCGGCAACAACCAGCTCGAACTCGTCCTGCCCGATGCGCCAGGCGGGCGCTGGGTTGCGGCCGCAGTGCTGGTTGACGAAGGCTGCGACTTCAGCCTGACCGAATACGCCCTGGCCGGCACCGCCTGACTCCAGAGCAGCTCCACCTGACAGAATACTCGACAATCGAGCACATCTGCTGCGCGGCCTGTCTGCTTCAGCCTTCAGCAGCCCGACTTCTGACCTTGCCCGTTGCGCGGCACTCTCTGCGGTTCCATCTCGCAGTCAAGGGCAAGGACGCAGCTTTGCGCGGTGGGCGTGTTGCCGGTAGAATGTCCTGATGCTCCGCTCCATCAGTCTGCTGCTCATCTGCACGGTTGCGCTGGCCGGACACCAGGACCATGCCGAAATGCACCGGGGCCGGCCCGTGCGGCCCGAACCATTCTCAGGCCGGCCTGCTCCACTTGTTCCCCGGCCTGAGACCAGTCTTACCCGCTCAATCTACGGCTATTCGCCGTACTGGGTTGACATGCGCTGGCTCCACTACGACCTGCTCGACCGCATCGGCCTGTTCGACGTGACGCTCAACCCGGACGGCTCCATCTCCAACCCGAACAACTTCCCGCGCCACTGGGCCGCCGTCATCGACCGTGCCCACCGCAACGGCGTCAAGGTCGAGATGGTCGCGACCTGCTTTGACTGGGCCAATATCCACGGCGCTATCCGCGCACCGTCATCGATTCCCAACCTTATCGCCCTGGCCTGCTCATCCGGGGTTGACGGCATCAACCTCGATTTCGAAGGGCTGTGGTATGGGGACCGCGACACGTTCACCCTGTTTGTCCAGCGGATGTCCGCGGCCTGTCGGGCCGCCGGCCTGGACCTGACCCTGGCCACGCCGCCTCTGAATCAGGACAACGCCTACGACCTTCGCGCCCTGGCGGACACGACCGACGGCTTGTTCTTGATGGGCTATGATTTCCACTGGATGGGTGGTCCTGAGGCCGGGCCGGTTGCGCCGCTTTCCGGCTGGACCTTCTACGGCAACCTGCAGATGGCAATAGACCACTACCTGGGACAGATTGGCCACATGCGCGATGTCTGGTTCGGCCTGCCTTACTACGGGTATCAGTGGCCGACCTATGCCGACACGGTCCGCTCGCGCACCACCGGGCCGGGTTCAGCAATGCACTTCCGCGACGCGGCCGGGCTGGCCCAGACCCACGGCTACCGCTGGAACAGTGAGGGCCAGTCGCCCTGGTATGCGTTCAACAGTGGCGGCTGGTACCAGTGCTGGTTCGACGACGACACAAGCCTTGTGCTCCGGTATCGCAAAGTGCACGAGCAGAACATGCTTGGGACCGGGATGTGGGCTTTGGGCTACGACGCTGCGCGCACCGAGCTCTGGGCTGCACTGCGCGAGAGCTTCAACCGGCCCAATCCGAGCTTCACCAATGGCGACGCCGAGACCTGGCAGCTTGATACGCTGGCAGTGCCGTCTGACACATCAGCCAACCCGGTCGGCTGGTATGAGGGCCGCAAGGCCAAATACCGGCGCGAGACCGCACTGGTCCGCTCGGGCGGGTCCAGCATCTGCCACATCCCGGACTCGCTGGGCGCAGCCTGGCCGGTCGAGTCAAAGCTGTTTCAGGACGTGCTGGTACTGCCCGGCGAAAGCTATGAGTTCTCGGGCTGGTCGTACAAGAACGACGGCAGGAACAACCGGGCAAAGCTCCTGATACAGTGGCACGACTCAGCGTACAACGTGCTGGGCAGTGCCGCGTCAGGCGTGCTGGCCACAGACAGTGCAGGCTGGCGCTACCTGACCACCGGCATCGCACAAGCGCCGGCCAACACAAAGTTTGCCCGGCTTTGTCTCTGGCTCGAAGGCCGCGGCGGCCATGACTTCTGGGACGACTTGAGCTTCAGCCCGAGCACGGGCATCGCGGAAAGGACCAAGGCCGAAGTCCGAATGACGAATGCGTCCATTGTCCGCGGCGTGCTCTGGCTGACAAGGGACATCACCCAAACGTCCGACGTTTGGGATTGTGTCCCCAGACCAGCTCTGCTCGACGCTGCGGGCCGCAAAGTGATGGTGCTCGCGCCCGGCCCGAACGACGTCCGCCACCTTCCGCCCGGGGTCTACTTCGTGCTGCTGCCGGCAGGCCTGGAACCAAGAGTGGTCAAGGTCGCGCTGGACTGACCGGCGCGCCCGGGAACTCTCTGTCTCCGGTTCCCTGACACCGCAATCCCCGATCCCGGATCTCGACCTGAATGTTTGCCGTGCGTGGGGCTACTTCACGTTTATCAGCCCGAAGCGGAGGAACCTCATTACGTCCTCGTCGAGGCCGCGTACCTTCCACTTGGCGAGCAGTAGTTGAGGTAGCTGACGTACAGGGCCGAGGGGATACCGGAGTTGTCGATTGCCTCCTTGGCCTGGACTTCAAAGCCCGCAAGCTCGGTCTGACGCGCCTGATGCCGGGCCAGAGCATACTCGCGGACGTCATCGCTGGTCTGCTTTATCCGTTCCGGCTTGGTCTTGGCCGTGTACTTGAACTGACGGTCGATGTTGTCTCTGACTCTTCCGGGCATTGTTCTGTCCTTTCTGCTGCTCCCGCGGTCCAGCGGCTTCGGGTTCGGTTGAAAGCGGACGCGCACCGCTTGCGCGGCGCGCACGCCACGCACACACAACCGAAGCAGCCACAAAGAGTATAGCAGCGCGATTCACCCAGTGCAAGGCCAAGCGTCCGGCAAAGCCACCAATCCTAGACGCGCGCCGTAACTCCTCAGGCTGTGCGGCGCTAGACCAAGCGGGCATACACGAAGTAAACGGGCACTATCACCACCAGGGCGTACCGCTTACAGACCACCTGACTATTGCCAAGGTAGTAACCATGGGGCTAGCCCCGGGCCATGGGCGGGTAGACCCGGGGGCATGCCCCAGGGGAGTACGGCAGCTACTACTGCCATTACGTCCGGCAGTAGATTCGGAGATAGTACGACCGATAGTATCCAACCGTATAGCCGTACTTCCCTGGGCGGAGAGCCTGCTGGTGGAAAGGCAATTGGGCAGACGGTGTTCTGACCGCATGTTGGGCAGCAACCACGCGCTGCGCAGCGGCGGCGATTCTGACTACGCAGACCGCGTGAACTGCTGCGGATTTCTGCGGCGCTGACAGGAGCCTTTGGGCCTGGCACTGTGCGGGCACAAGCCGGTCCTGTCGGCGCCAAGACTCTACCCTTGGACTTTCAGGAACTTCCTGACACGCGCAGACCTGGGCGTATCACGCTGTCGTGGCCGAGGCTGTGGAGCGCCTGCGGCGCCAGGTCAGAAGGCAGATTGCAGAAGTCAAGATGCCGGACTGCCCGGCGATTTGGCCTTTGACCCTCGCTCTTTGCAACTTGACCTTTGACTGGCGCGCCCCGCGCGCTCCACGCCTCCGCTCCTTTCCTTCGTCCTCTCTCCAACCTTGACAACGGGGCTGGTTCGGCAGTAACATCTCTGGCAGCGGAGCGAACGAAAGGAGATACTGTGCGCTTCTTAGTACTGCTTGTGCTTGCCGCGGTCCTGCCACTTGCCGCGGAGACGCCGCGGTTCACCGGCCCGGATACCATCTGTGATGCCGGTGTGCCCATCGACGTCACCTGGTACGGTGCACCGGTGATGTTCGACTGGAACTTAGACGGTGCCAAGGACCTGGTGTGCGGCCAGTTCACCGGCGGCTACATCAGGTTCTACCCCAATCGCGGGCCGGACTCAGCACCGGTGTTCAACGGGTTCGAATACCTCTACGCCAGCGGCTCGCAGATAACCCTGCCATCAGGTTGATGCGTCGGATCTTGTCCACAGGTTGTGGACTGGAACTCCGACGGAGAATGGGACATCGTCTCGGGCGACCGGGAGGGGTACTTCAATGTCTTCATCCGCTCGGGTGATGAGCTGACTGCATACTACCAGTACAAGTTGATGGACTCGACCGTGCTCGACGTCGGCAGCAACAGCCAGCCCACGGTCGCGGACTGGAACGGCGACGGCATGAAGGACCTGCTGCTTGGAACCGAGACCGGCTACATCCGGTTCTACCCGAACCAGACGAGCGACACCTGGCCGATGTTTCAGGATTTCACGAACGTCGTTGCCGATGGTCAGCCCATCTACCTGTACCGGGTCAACCCGTATGTGTTTGACCTGGACCAGGACGGAGTGCATGACCTCATCTGCGGCGCGAACGACGGATATGTGCGGTTCTACCGCAACATCGGGACAAATGCTGACCCGGTTCTGGCCGCGGAAGAGACCCTTAAGACTGTCGACGGCATTCCGACCCGGGCATCGGGCAGCTACTACGGCTCGCGCTGCGGGTTCGGAGACTGGAACAACGACGGCACACCGGATTTCCTCATCAGCGCGTTCGACGGCCTGGTCGAGCTGTTCCGCGGCTCGCCGGTCACCGCGGTTGAGGAACGCGCCTGCCCACAGGCCTTAGGCCGCCGGTCCGAGCCGACGATTGTCCGCGGCGCGCTGCGGCTGCCGGCCTCGTTCATGACTCAGCATGCTTCGCTCATCACGGCCGAGGGTCGGCAGGTGATGGCGCTTGCGCCCGGCGCAAACGACGTATCACGCCTGGCCCCGGGCGTCTACTTCGTCTGTCCGGGGACCGTGTCAAGGCCGGAGAAAGTCGTCATCGGCCGCTAGCCGGAGTCTCCTTTCTTACCCCACCCGGACATGTCCGGGTGGGTTCTTTCTTGACTCGGGCCGGAATCAGGCAATAATGGCACAGCCTGAAAAGAGGCAACGTGCAAAAGACTACTCTGGCAATTCTCGTTCTGACCCTGGTCGCCGCAGCCAGCGCTCAGCCGACCGAGTTTCCCGGCTACGATGCGGCACTCAAGGCGCTTGACATCACCAACCGGAACCTGTCCCGGTGGTTCCTGGTTGTCATCGTCGTGCTGATTCTGGCGGTGCTCGTCGCCGCCTGGCGGATCTGGGTCTATGGTTCGCGCCTGTCCGAGATTGAGAACGTCCGCGCGGTCTGGGACAAGCGGTTCAATGACCTGAGCGACGAACTGCTGCGGGCCAAGCGCAAGACGACCGAGAACGAGCAGGCACTGGCCCAGGCCCGGGCTGAAATCGCCGCCCTGCGCAACGCTCCTCATGCCGGCCCGACCGAGGCCGACATCAGCCGGCTTGAGAACGACCTCGTTGTCGCGCGGCAGCGCCTCGACGAGCTTGACGGCAAGGCCGCGAAGCTGAACCGGGAGCTCGCGAACCTCGATACCCACTCCGGCGAAGTGGCCGAAGGCCTGAAGGCGGTGGCCGCGGTGCGCGGCCAGGCCGAGACCTGCCTGGCCCGGGCGGGCAAGACCCTTGACTATGTCCAGGCGCTTGACAGCCTGAGAGCGGGTGATGATGCCTTTGCCCTGCGCGACTACGCCGCAGCAGTTGCCGCTTACTCGCGCTGGCTCGACGCCACCCAGAAGCGGGATGATGTTGATGTGCGGCTTCGGTTCCGGGTCAGGCACAATCGGGCGGTCGCCAACCTGAGGCTCGGTCGGTTTGACGAGGCGCTCGATGACGCAACCCAGATTGAGGCGCTGCCGGAACTCGGGCCCAAGGCCCGGGGCGCAGCCCGACTGCTCGCCGCGGTCGTGCGTCTTGACCAGGGACTCATTGACCAGGCGCTCGAGGAGTTCAACCGGGCAATCCAGGCGGATGCGTTTGTCGGCCGGATTGTGCTCGACGATGAAGACGTCAAGGCGTGGGCGAGTGCCAATCCCAAACACGCACCCAAGGTGATGCGCCGACTGAAGCGCATGCTGCGCGAGCCCGCGAAGCATCCCGCGCCCGAACCGCTGCCCCGGGCAGCAGCCAAGCCTGCGGTCCGACCCCAGCCGAAGAAGACGAAGTAGGCCGGGCAGAAGGCCGGAGGCAGGATGTCGGAGAACTGAGGGCGGTCGGCTACGCGCCGAGCTGGACCAGGATGAGCGCGATGACCGTCAGGGCGATGCCGGCCCATGCTCTGGGCCTGACCCGTTCGTGCCAGATGAGTGTGCCGGCCAGCGCGGCCAGTCCGACCTCGCCCGCAGCCATCACCGGGAAGACCACGACACCAGGCAGGGAGGCAAGCGCCATCACCAGGAACAGGTAGTTGCCGAGGTTGGCAGCGCCGAGGAGTGCACCAAGTCGCAGCGAACCTGGCGTCACACGCGGTCTGCCTAGGTAGTAGAGCAGGGTGGTAACGAAGAAGGCCGAGACGAAGATGACGGTCTGGAACGGCAGATTCTCGGCCTGGGGCAGTTCTTTGCGAAAGACCTGGGCCGGAATCATCACCAGCCCGTCAACGAGAAAGAGCGCCGCAAGCCAGAACGCCTTGCCCAAGAGATGGAATGGTCGGTTGGCCGGTGTGCCACCAGGTACAGCAGCACTGTCACTGTCGTCAGCCGGTCGCGCGGTATCCCACAGCACCAGCACCAGCGCCAGCAATGCCAGGCCCGCGCCGGTGAGCTGCACCGGGCCGGGTCGCTCCTGCCAGATAATAGCTGAGGCAAGGAGCGGGATGACAATCGCGGTGCGCATCACCACAACCGAGAGCGCAAGTCCGGCGGCCTGCATCGCTCGGGTCCAGCAGAGCAGGCCGGCAACGAACAGCCCGCCGGTGACGACCGCAAGTATTGCCGTGGGCCGGGAGATGCTCGGTGCGCCGGTTGCGACCACGGCCAGAAATGCGAGCACGGCCGCGACCGCATAGTTGATGCGAATCAACGGCAGACGGTCGATACCCTTCGTGTCAGCCTGCTTGAGTGTGACACCCATGCCGACCGCAGCGACGACCTTGAGCAGCAGGAAATGCACGGTGAAGTATGACCTGACTTCGGTGCCGGTCAAATCCGGCGGCTCGCCCGCGGACGCACGGTCAGGCCTGCGTTGCCGGAGCAGGCAGTATCTTCCCGGGGTTGAGGATCGAAGTCGGGTCCAGGGTGCGCTTGAGTCGTGCCATGACCTCAAGCTCGGCCGGGCCGACCGCCCTGGGCATCAGCCACTTCTTGGTCGAGCCGATGCCGTGCTCGGCGGAAATCTGACCGCCGACGCGAATGACGTAGTCGGCCAGGTCTGAGACAACCGCACGCTTCCGGTCCGGCCAGGTTGCCGGGTCAACACACGCCTCGCGGCACATGCCGACGTGGATGTTGCCGTCGCCGATGTGGCCCCAGGGAACAATCGGCACGCCGTGTTTCTGCTCCAGGCCTGCAAGCCAGAGCACAAGATCCGGGACTCGCGCGAGGGGCACGACCACGTCTTCGGTGGCAAGCCCGGCATAGTACTGCTTCAGGACTTCGTGCAGTTCACGTCGTGCTTTCCAGAGCCGGGTCTGGTCGGTAGGATTGTCGGCCACGAGTGGCTCGCGTGCGCCCAGGCCGATGGCCGCCTCGCCGACCGCAATGCAGTCGGCCAGGACGGACTCGCGGTCGTTGCCGTCGAGTTCGATGAGCACCTGGACCGCGGCGTCAGGGAATGGCAGCTCACTGCCGAGCACTGCGTTGCAGGCCTGAATGCCCCGGTGCTCGATGAACTCGACCACCGCGGGCAGCAGGCGCTGGTGATGGACCATCCGCGCGACCAGTTCGAGGCCCTGAGCCATGCGGTCGAAGGGAACAAGGATGTCAACGGTCTGGCGCGGCTTTGGGATGAGCTTCAGGTTGATGCCGGTAATGACCGCGAGTGTGCCCTCGCTGCCGATGAGCAGTCGGTTCAGGTCGTAGCCCGTGACGTTCTTGTGCAGTCTGCCGCCCCAGTTGATAATCGTGCCATCGGCCAGCACCGCCTCAATTCCGCGCACATAGTCGCCAGTCACGCCGTACTTGAATGCCCTTGCCCCGCCCGCGTTCTCGGCCACGTTGCCGCCAATCGAGCAGTCCTCGAGTGAAGCCGGGTCAACCGGGTAGTAGAGACCGTACTGAGCGCAGGCTTTCTGCACCGCGTCGGTCGTCGCCCCGGGCCGGGCAAAGACGACCAGATTGGCGGTGTCGACCTCGATTTCCTTCATCAGTTCGAGGGATAGAACAATGCCACCATGAAGTGGTACTGCGCCGCCGGAAAGGCCAGTCCCCAGTCCACGCGGCGTGACCGGGAACCGTTCTTCTGAGGCAAGCTTGAGTATCGCCGCGACCTCTTCAGTCGAGACCGGCTTGACCACTGCCTCGGGCAGGTGAGGCAGCTCGACGCTTTCGTCGTGCGCGTAGTCAGCCAGGTCTTCGGGACCGGTGACGAGCCGCTCGGCCGAGCAGAGTTCACCGAGCCGTTGGATGGTTCGGGCATTGAGCGGTCGGTAGAGCACGATGAACTCTAGCCCGAGCCGTACAGCAGTCAAGCCCGAAGGAGGACGGCAATTTGACCCGGATACCAGACATGCTATACTCTCACCTGAAGCTCTTTGCCGGCCAGATAAGGAAACGAATGACGAAGACACTGAAGTTCTGTTTGCTGACTGCGGTCACGTTCGCACCCGTCGCTGCCACTAACATCCTGCCCAACCCTTCATTTGAGCTGTGGCTCGGGAACATGCCGGTCGGCTGGGTTACGTCCGAGCCGCTCTATCCCGGCTCGGCTCTGCCTGACTCGGGCAGTCACACCGGCGCGCTGTGCGTGAAGCTGGTTGGTGGCGATACGTCGGCATTCATGTCGTCGGCGACTCTGATCCGAACCGGCTATCACTATCGGTTCGCCGGTTTCGCGCGGGTCCCGGGTGCTCTGGGTGGCTCTTTTGTGCTTCAGTTCCTCACCCTCACCGGCGGCACAATCGGTCTGCCTGAGCTGGTCCCGGTCTACTATTCCGGAACAAGCTATCGTGAGTACTCGCGCTGGGTGACAGCGCCCGACTCGGCAGTCTTTCTTGCCGTGGCGTTTGCGACTCTGCCTGGGGTCACGGTCTACGTTGACGACGTGACCGTAGACGACACTACCTTGGTTGCAGTAGGCGAATCGAATTCGGCCCGACCGGTGCCATGCCGGCCGCAGTTGCGCAAGGTCGTTGTACCGGTGACCGGGCCCGGAGCGCCGAACAGCCGGCCGGTGCTGTCGGGTCGGGTCTGGTATGATGCTCTGGGCCGGCGTGCCGCACCGGTGCGGCCCGGAGTCTATCTGCTGGCGCCCTGACTCGTGCCGATAGACGAAATCGAGTTCATCGTCGAGGAAGCGACCGAAGGCGGCTACGTCGCCTGGTCGCAGGGCGACTGCATCTTCACCGAAGCCGAGACTCTGGACGAACTGTACGCCAACGTCCGAGCAGCAGTCTGTTGTCACTGCGACGAATGTCGGCGGCCCGGGACGATAAGACTCAGGTTTGTCAAAACCAGCCGCGAAGAGGTCATCGACCTTGAAGCTGCCCCGTAGCCTTTCGGGAACTGCGCTGGCCCAAGCGCTTGCGGCCTACGGCTACGAGGTAAGACGCTGGAGCGGAGGACACATCCAGTTGGCGACGGCCCAGAACGGCGGTCACGCTGTTACCGTGCCCGCTCATAAGGTTCTCAAGACCGGCACGCTGGCCGGCGTGCTCACGGCAGTTGCGCGCCACGTTGGTGTGAGCCGCGACGAGATTCTTTCCCGCATCTTCGGTGCGGTTTCCTAGACCGACCAGACGCGACGGTCTGGTCTTGCCATCTTCGTGGTTCAGAGCTACAATCGGCCTGTGCCTGAAGAAACCGACTCGACCTCTGTTCCGGAGCCCGGTTTCCGGGCTGAGGCATACCTGTTCGTCCACGAAGCACTGGCCTATGCCCAGCAGATGTTCAAGCGGCCGCATCATGTCACCGGTCAGGAGCTGTGCATCGGCGCCCGCCAACTGGCGCTCGAGCGTTATGGCCGACTCGCCAAAGCGGTGCTCAATTCCTGGGGCATATTCACCACCGACGACCTGGGCAGAATCGTCTACCGCTTGATTGAGGCCGGCGCGATGTCGAAGACCGAGACCGACCGGATAGAGGATTTCCACTCGGTCTACGACTTTGACGAAGTCTTCGTCCGCTCTTACGCACTGGGCAGCGCGCCTCGGCATGACGAATCGATTTGACGCGGGCGAGTGGTTCGGCCCATCTGGTCGACTGGCCGAGGTTCTTGCCGGCTATGAACACCGGACCCAGCAGATGGCCATGGCCGATGCGGTATGGCACACGCTCAACACCGGCAGCCGGCTCGCGGTCGAAGCCGGAACCGGTACCGGCAAGACCCTGGCCTATCTGGTGCCGGCCGTGCTCTGGTCACGGGCCGAGCAGCAGCGCGTGGTCATCTCAACCTACACGCGCCTGCTCCAGTCTCAACTGCTGGAGCAGGACCTGGAGGTTGTGGGTCGGGCATTGGGCCCGACCCGGAGTGCGGTTGCGTTTGGCCAGGAGAACTACCTTTGTCGTCTCCGCCTGGAGCTGCATGTCAGCCGTGGCCTTTTCGACACAAAGGAAGAAGCCCGGGCCGCGGATGACCTGCTTGACTGGTCGACGCAGACGACGGACGGACTGTTGCTCGGCTATCCGCACCTGCTACCCGCAGGGCTCAGCCGTCGCATCGGCCGGGATTCGGCCGCGTGCCTGGGTCGCAATTGCCGATACAACCGTGACTGCTTCTATCAGCGGGCACGCCAGTCCTGGTCTCAGTCCGCCATTCTGGTCGTCAATCACGCGCTGTTACTTTCCAGCGTGGCCGGAGAGGCTGACCTGCTGCCTGAGCACTCGGTGGTTGTCTTTGACGAGGCACACCGTCTTGAGGACGTCTGCGCCCGCCATTTCGGGCTTGAAGTCAGCCAGCATGCGCTCGGCTTGCTGCTCGGCGCTGCCGGTGCGGAACGCAGCGGACTGATGCGACTGCTGCCGCCGCGCTCAGCAGTCCGGCGCACGGTCGGCGCTGAGGTGGCCGAAGCCCGCCAGACCGTCGAAGAGTTCTTTGCCTGGTTCGAGGGCGACTCGCGGCGCAACGCAGCACGCATGAGACTCGTTGAACCGCTGCCCGCCGGCCTGCCGGCTCAGGCGCTGGAACGTCTGGCCGGCACGGCGGACGAAGTCGCACCCGAGCTTGACGACGAGCTGGCTGCGGCCGAACTGGCTGCGGCCGGGCGTCTGCTCCATCGCTCGGCCGCGGCACTGAGCGCATTCGAGCACCCGGACGCGGACGCCAATGTCTACTGGTTCGAACGACCTGCTCCCGGCCGTCTGAGCCTGCTTTCGGCCCCGCTTGATGTTGCGCCGACGCTGCGCCGCCACGTCTACGCCCGACTGGCAAGTACCGTGCTGACTTCGGCCACGCTGACCGTGGCTGGCCGGTTCGACTTCTTCTGTGGCCGTCTCGGCCTGGACGACTTTGTTCAGCTCCGGCTCGATTCGCCGTTTGACTATCGCCGCTGCAGCCTGCTCTATGTGCCGGCCCGGCTGCCGCTGCCCACGGCCGAGGCGTCTTTTCACCAGGCTGCGGCCCGCGAAATCAGCCGGCTGATTGAACTGTCGCACGGCCGGGCACTTGTGCTGTTCACGAGCTACAATGCGCTCAATGCGGTGTACGACCTGATGCCCGAGGGGCAATACCGGCTTCTGCGCCAGGGTGACCGCGCTCTGCCTCGACTACTTGACGAGTTCCGCGCAGACCGCCATTCGGTTCTCTTTGCCACCCAGTCGTTCTGGCAGGGAGTGGACGTACCGGGCGATTCACTCTCCTGTCTCATCATCTGCCGCCTGCCGTTTGAGGTGCCGGATGAACCGCGACTCACTGCCATCGCTGAGCAGATGCGCGAGCAGGGACTGGACCCGTTTGCCGGCTATCAGTTACCCACTGCGGTGCTGCGGTTCCGCCAGGGATTCGGCCGGCTGATTCGGACCAGCCAGGATTCAGGAGTGGTCTGCGTTCTTGACCGGCGCATCGTCGACCGCCCATACGGCCCGCTCTTTCTCTGCTCACTGCCTGATGGACTACCTGTCTCAGAGAGAATCGAAGATGTCAGGAAGTTCTTCAGAATCCAACCTTAGGCTTGGCAGACTGGCTGCCGTATTTCGCGACATATTGCAGCAACATTCGTCAGAGCACAAAGCATCTGATACAATCAGCGTTCGATTCACATAGGCAAGATACGTATATACGTTACTTATGATGCTAGCTGCATCGGCCCTGATTGGCACAGGATGTGCAATATGACGGTCGACTGTTAGGAATTGAGGCGATCTGGGGACGTCAGATGCGAGACTGCGGTAAGGAGAAGGTATCGCAGTCTCGCATCTGTTCGATATGCTGTACGCTGATTCTATCCACGTCCGAAGACATTCTGTCTGATGAAACCTTCGTCGTTGCGCCAGTCTCGGGCGACTTTCACCCACAGTTCGAGATAGACACCGCGGCCCAGAAAGCCCTCGATTGCGCGGCGTGCGCGTTGGCCTACACGTTTGAGCGCGGCACCGTTGCGGCCAATGAGAATCGCCTTCTGCGAGTCCCGTTCCACATAGACCGTTGCCCGGACAAGGTCCTTGCGACCGAACCGCTCCTTGAACTCCTCGACTACCACCGTGGTTGAGTAAGGTACCTCTTCGCCATACAGATTGAAGACCGCCTCGCGGATGAACTCGGCGCAGAAGAACCGCTCGGGCCGGTCTGCCAGCTCATCGGTCGGGTAATAGGGTTCACCCTCAGGCAGGGCATTGACAATCGCGGTCTTGAGCTGTGCAGTTCCGTGCCCTTTGAGAGCCGAGACCATCAGGACGTTGTCGAGTCCGGCCGCACTCAGCCGGGCGGCGAACTGGAGCAGGACCGTCTTGTCAGGCAGAAGGTCAACCTTGTTTATCGCCACAACCGTGGGTCGTTTCGATACCAGGGAAAGCACCGGTTCGACTGAACCGGGGTCAGCAGTTCCGTCAATCACGGCGAGCAGCAGGTCGGCGTCCTTGACCGCGTTCTCAATCTCCTGTTTCATCAGGCGCTGGAGTGCGTACTTAGGGTCGAGCAACCCGGGGGTGTCGAGGAAGACAGCCTGACAACCGGGCAGGTTCAGGATGCCGAGGAGCTTGTGGCGCGTGGTCTGAGGTCGGGGAGCAACCGCGGCAAGGTGATGGCCAAGCAGGCAGTTAAGCAGCGTTGACTTGCCGACATTGGGCAGGCCGATGATTGCGACATAGCCCGAGCGGAAGTTACCACCCGCGGACACAGGAATCAGTCGCCGTAAGCGCCGATTGCGGCAAAGCGGGCAACGCGCTGCGCAACCAGCTCATCCCCGCTTAGAGCCGCGAGTTCCCGGCAGTGCGCGAGCACCGCGGTCTTGAGTAGTTGCGCGGCCGCATCCCAATCCTGATGGGCGCCGCCCAGCGGCTCAGGGATGACTCCGTCGATGACTCCAAACTCGGCCAGCTCGCGCGCGGTCATGCGCATCACCCTTGCCGCCTCTTCAGCCCGGTCATTGTCGCGCCAGAGAATCGATGCACACCCCTCGGGCGAAATCACCGAGTAGACCGCGTTCTCCTGCATCAGTACGCGGTTGCCGACCGCGATCGCGAGTGCCCCGCCTGACCCTCCTTCACCGGTGACAACCACGACCACCGGCACAGGAAGCATGGCCATCGCCCGCAGGTTGCGGGCAATCGCCTCGGCCTGACCCCGTTCCTCAGCGCCGACGCCCGGGTACGCGCCCGGCGTATCAACCAGACATACCACGGCCAGACCGAAACGTTCGGCCATCTCCATGACCCGCAGGGCTTTGCGATAGCCCTCAGGATGCGGCATCCCGAAGTTGCGGGCGAGTTTGTCCCTGGTATCGCGGCCTTTCTGGTGGCCGATAATTGCGCACTTCAGGTTGTCAATCCGGCCCAGACCAGCGACCAAGGCCGAGTCGTCACCGAACACCCGGTCGCCGTGCAGCTCGACGAAGTCGGTCGTGATTCGGGCAACGTAGTCCAGGGTGTAGGGCCGGCGGGGATGCCGGGCCAGGAGTACGCGCTGCCAGGGTGTCAGGTCGGCATAGAGCTTCACCTTCATCTTCTCAACCTGGTCAGCGACTTTGGCCGCTTCTTCTTTCGCGCCAATCGCAGTCAGCTCGTCCAGCCGCTCGACCAGTTGCGCGAGCGGTTGTTCGAAATCGAGCCAACCTTCAGCCATGGCTTGGTTACCAGGACGACCGGCTGCTCAGACTGCCGAGCGTAATGGCAAATCGATGCGTCGAGCCCAAGTCAAAGCCGAGCGGCGCATAGGCGTAGTCGAGTCGTACCAGTCCGGCCCGCGCGCCCAGCCCGAGGCTTGCCGGACTGGAGACGAACAGACCGTAGCCGGCCCGGAGAAAGAGACTCTGGTTCCATGCCAGCTCAATCCCGGCCCGCACATCGCCTTTCCGGTTGTAGATGAAGTATGACCCGTCGATCGTGCCGGCCAGCGCCAGCTCACCCAAAGGCAGGGTGTGACTGATGCCGCCGCGTATCCGTGCGGGGAGCCAGAACACTTCGCGCTGGTAGGCAATCGTCTTGCCGAAGTCCAGAAGTGAAACGCCGATGGTCGTGTTCTTAAACGGAATTGCCCGGAGCCCGACATCCACGCCCGGGCCGCTGCCATCGTGCTCCATGATCCGCGTATAGTAGTACCGGCCGGTAAGCCCAAGCTGTATTCTTGAGCCAAACGAATGTGCCAGACTCAGGTATGCGGTCAGGTCGGTCGGAGTGAATGTGCCAATCGGCTGCTCGGTCGGCTTGACCCGGTACTCAAACTCACCGGCAGAGAAACTGACCAGGCCGACAGTAAAACGAAGCGGAGAGAAGCCGCGTGAGACAAAGAGCGCCTGCTGACGGGAGTCGAGAAGCCACTTGGAGTATGAAGCGGTCGCCGCGAAGCCGGTCAGCCCTGCATCTGCTGCCGGGTTCCAGGCAACCGCAGCCGGGCCCATACTGGAAGCAACGCCGGCACCGGCCATGCCGGCTTCACGCGCACCAGGCAGCACCTTGAGCGATGAGAAACCGGTCGGCCCGGCGGCCGCAAGGCCGAAGAGCAGAACCAGCCCGAGCCCAGATTTCAAGCCGAACTAGCCCTCGATGATTTCGACGTTGGCGCGCGGAATCGTGACACGTTCGCCCGAGTCGAGTTCCACCTCAAGCACCCGGGCTCGGGCCTCGGTTTCAATCACGGCCAATTCGACCGGCAAACTCGTCACCTTGCCGATGCGGCCGAAATTGGGCTGGCGGATAATCCGCACCGGAATCCCGAGCGCCAGGCCACCTTCAACCGTGCTCTGAACCGCAGACGCAGCCGAGTGCTCATGGGGCACAATTATCTCAGGCCTGATGACGCCGGCGCGAATCTGGGTAGCACCGTTGACCGACGCCATTCTGCCCTCAAGCGACCTGAGAAGGTCAAATGTCTTCTGGGCCATGCGCATCGCGCCAAACCCTTCGGTCGCAATCACCGTCAGACCTTTCTTTTCCGAGCCGGTTATCGCCACGCCGATGTCATAGCCCAGGAACCGGCGCAGGGTCGCATCCTCGATGCCGCCGGCGACAATCGCCTTCGCACCCCGGGCCAGTGCTGCCTCGATCGCCTCGTAAGTCACGAGCGAACCGCCGACCAGCACCATGCCCCGGCACTCAACCGGAATCTCGCGCGCGGTCACGACCTGGTCCGGCGAATCAACGATTGTCTTCAGAATGCCGCGTACCTCGCCGCCGACACCAAAAATGCCCTGAACCAGACTCGCCTCGGTTTCGACAACCACGCCCTCGCGCGGAATGACCTCGCTCACCACGCCTTCGACGTACGCGTCAACCTGAACCGGCTCGGGCGGCTCACGCAGAATCACCTGCCCGGTGACCGACGAGACGTTCTCGACCGTGCCCGTAACCGGCGACTTCACCTCAGACCGGAACAGCCCGAAGAAGCCCTTGGACAGAGCGATTACCTCGTCCTTCTTGACCGTGTCACCGGCCTGCTTAACCATCATCGAGGGAACGTCCTCGGGCGGCACGCCGAGCAGGCCGCCGACGTTGACCGTTGTTACGTTGCCGGGCAGCGCGGTTCGCGCCACGATGTCGTCGCCCTTGACGCGCTGGCCCTGGTTCACCAGCGTCTCGCCGGGCAGAGGCAGCCGTCGCTGCTTCCGTACCAGAGTCCGCTGGGTTACCTTCAGTCCGGGAGTATATGCGTGTGCCATGCTCAAGCTAGGATATTGAAAGCCGATAGTAAAGTCAAGGAGACGGCGAAGGGCCGATGCCGGTCAAAGGTCAGAATGTAGACTGGCCGGGGCGAACCGCGCAGGGCGAGGGGCGAACGGCAGACTACTTCTTCGGGTTGGCGAGAACCTCCTCGATCTTGGCTACGAGCTGGTCTTTGGTCACCGGTTTGGTGACATAGGCGCTGGCGCCTTCTTCGATGCACGCATCGACACTCGCCCAGTCGGTCTGGCCGGTGAGCACGATGACCGGCGTGCGGAATCCGGATTCGGCTCTCAGCCGTTTGAGTACTTCGTGTCCGCTGCAGCCGGGCATTTTCAGGTCGAGCAGGACGACATCGGGCGACTCAGACGCAATCAGCGCCAGGGCGCTTTCGGCGTCCTTGGCCTCGGAGATGCGGTGGCCGTCCGGTTCGAAGAAGCGACGCAGCATCAGCCTCATTGAAGGCTGGTCGTCGACGACAAGAATATGCTTCTTCTCCATAGGACAGTCTAGGTCTAGTGAGCGCGCCAGTCAAGGACTTGCGATTCCCCGAACCGGGACTGAGGACGACGACTCACGAGACTACTCACCACAGACCGGACACGGCCCGCGCGGTACGACCTCAATACCGTTGGGCCAGACCCCGCAGTCAATTCCCCCGGACTTGCCCGCAACCCGCACCGGGCACCGGCCGTACATGAGATGGAAGCCCTCGTATGTCTGGCACCCGTCTGAGGTTCGTTCGCACTCTTCGCAGACGAACAACGGCGAGACGGCAAAACCGAATCGCTGCCTGTAGCCGACAAAGCGCACCCGGCCGCGGCAGGCGATGCAGGTGCTGCCATCAAGGCGGGAATAGTTGATACGTTCGACCAGCCGGGGTCGGACCGGTGCACCTTCGTCCTCGAACCGCACCGGACTGACGTTGAGCATCGGCAGGTCGAGATTGAGCTGGTCAGCCGCATAGTGAAACCATGGCGCAGCCGCCAGGAAGCGGCTTCCCAGTTGAGACCGCGCGACAACCAGTCCGATTTCCGGCGTCCGGCTCAGTACCGGCACGAAGACCGCGCAGATCGCTAGACCAAGTCCGGTGCCGACCAGCCCGGCGCCAATCCGGCCCAGGACCGACCTGCCCCAGGCCGGGTCAAGCGCAGCCGAGCGGATGGCCGCAGGGACGAGCATGATGACAAGCAGCGCGACCAGGCCAAAGGCAACAAGACTGGCCACATAGTTGTGAGCTATCAGGTGAACAAGCGCATGGGCAGCAAGGCCCAAGACCAGCGCCGCAGCAACCCGGAAGATATCAGTCAGCGCCAGAAACAGGCCGCGGCCGACCTCGGCATAGACTGCCAACACCAGAACAATAAGAACAAGAAGGTCAACGACAATTGCCAAGTGCGCTACTTGTCGCGTCCCCTTGGACTTCGTTTCCGATGGCCGGGCCGGGCACCGGTTCGTGAACCGCGGGGTGTCTCTTTTGCTGCCGGCAGGATGAACCCGAACCTGCTCCCCTGGCCGGGGGTGCTCTGAAGCCAAGTTTCGCCCCCAAGCTTGTCCATGATGCGCCGGACAATCGATAAGCCCAGACCGTGGCCTGCAGCCGTGTTCTCATGGATGCGGGTGAAGGGTGTGAAGAGCTTCTGCTGCTCTTCGGGTGCGAGTCCGGGGCCGTTGTCCGCGACCCAGTAGAGCACAAAAGGCGCTTCAAGGACACGCCCACCGACTTCAATTCGGGGTGGCCGGCCGCCGTACTTCATGGCGTTGCTGAAGTAGTTGGTCCAGACCTCTTCGAGCCATGGGCCATGGCCCATCGCCTTGGGCCAGACGTCCGGGAGGATGATTTCCGGCTTGAACTCCCGGACCATGAACGCGAGGCGTTCGAGCGCCGCGGTCACGACCTGCTTCATGTTCACCGGCTGCGCCACGACGTTCGTCTTGCGTACGGTCGCAAGCAGCAGGAGCTCGGCGATGATGTTCTTCATCCGGTTGGCGCCTGCCTCGACGTGCAGCAGGTTCTCACGTGCGTCCTCGTCGGCCCAGAGCTGCTTGTTCTGCTTCAGGAGTTCGGTGAAGCCGAGGACCGAGGAGAGCGGATTGTTCAGGTCATGGGCAACGGTTCCGGCATAGGCATCCAGCTCGGCAATCAGCCGCTCGCGTTCGGCCTCGGCTTCTTTCCGGTCGGTGATGTCGTATCCCGAGCTGAGCATACCCGCGCGCCGCCCCTGTTCATCATGCACAACCGTATCATGCCAGGCAATCACCCGCTCTCGGCCGTCGCGCGTCAGCACGGCGTTCTCCGAGTGAAACTGGGCTTCGGAAGGGCCGGCGGCTTCAAGCATCAGGCGCTCGAACGCGGCGCGCCGGGCCGCCCTTGTCGACTCGGGGACGAACGTGTCGTACCAACTGCGGCCGACGATTTCCTCCGGCGTGTGACCGAGAATCGCTGCGCCGGCGTGGTTAATCAGGGTGACAACGCCCTGACGGTCCAGGGCAACGATGATGCCGCCGGCCACGTCAAGGTAGGACTGGGCCCGGTCGCGTTCCTGACGCAGGGCCTGTTCGGCCTGTTTGCGCTCGGTGATGTCGCGCATGATGTGCATGACCGCGGGCCGGCCCTGCCAGGTTGTGAGCGCGGTCGTGACTTCAAGCTGCACCTCCGGGCTATCCCGTCGGGTGAGGGCGATTTCGACTGTCGGCGACGGATGGCCGTGCATGACGTCATCTGCCGCCCGAGCCAGACTGGCGCGGCCGGCCGGGTCAGCAATCAGCCGGTGCAGCGGCGTCGTGAGAAGCTGCTCGGCCGGATAGCCGGAAAGTGCGGCGGCTCGGGGATTGGCATACAGCACCGCGCCGTTTGGCTGTGCGATGATGATGCCGTCGCTGGCATTGGCCGCAAGCTGACGGAAGTTCTCCTCGCTTTCCTGCAGCGCAGTTTCGGCCCGGACCAACTGGGTGATATCGAGAGCGATGCCGACCGTGCCGATGATATTGCCGTGTTCGTCGTAGAGCGGCTCGACGTCGGTGTCGTAGGCGTTTCCTTTCCACTCAAAGACATAGGTCACCGACTGCCCGGCAAGGGCCCGTCGGTGCGAGGCGATCGGCAGGGCATCAGGGTCTTTGGTCTGGAAGAAATCGGCCAGACTCATCCCCACGACCTGACCGGGCACCAGGTTGAGTCGGGCCAGCCCGGCTCCGACCGAGGAGGTGAATCTCAGGTCGCGGTCGGTCGTCCAGAGTATCGCCGGAACCTGGTCGACCAGTCTCCGCAGACGGGCTTCTTTCTCACCGAGCGCTGCTTCGGCTTCACGACGTCGGGTTATGTCGTGAACCACGACGAAGTCGGCGGGCCGGCCCTCGAAGCTGATGACACCGGCATTGATTTCGACATAGGCGCTCGAACCGTCCTGACGCCGAAACACGGTTTCGTACGAAGCCGGAACGTTTTCCCCGCGCATGCGGCGCTGGTACATGGCGATGACTTTGGGCCGCTCGTCCGGCCGGACAAACTCAACAAACGGACGGCCCACGATTTCTTCGCTCGACCAGCCCGAGAGCTCGAGCAGTCTGGGGTTGGCGTAGCGGACCAGTCCGTCCTGGATGATTGCGATGCCGGTGTTGGAGCGCTCGACCAGGGTGCGGTGCTGTTCTTCACTGTCCCGGAGCGCCTGCTGGGCCTTGACTCTCTCCGATATGTCGCGGATGACGCGCATGACGGCCGGACGACCACGCCAGGTCGTCGCTGCCACCGTTACCTCAACCGGGACCGGCGTACCGTCGGACCGGAGGAGACTGGTCTCGTACAGCTCGGGCATCGGCTCACCCCGGATGCGTCGGGTGTGGATGTCCCTCAGCCGCTGCTGCTCCGGACCAGGCGCGAGCTCCCAGAGGCTCCTGGTCAGCAGTTGCTCGCGTGTCTGGCCGACCATCTCCGCGACCCGGCGGTTGGCATAGACGTGGCTGGTTTCGTCCACAGTGATGAGTATGCCGTCGTTGGCGTTTTCGGCCAGGGCCCGGAAGTTCTCCTCGCTTTCGCGCAGCATCTCCTCGGCCCGCCGTCGGTCACTGACGTCCTCAGCAACTGCAACAAAATGGGAAACGTCACCGGTCGGACTGCGCAGGGGCGAGATGGAAAGCGCAGCCCAGAACAGGGTTCCATCGCGCCTCCGGTCGTACACCTCTCCGCGCCAGACCCGACCCGAGAGAATCATGGCCCACATCCGCTGGTAGAAATCGGGCGGGTGCGCCCCGGACTTAAGAATCCTCGGGGTCTTGCCGAGTGCCTCAGCGCTGTCGTAACCGGTCAGCAGAGTGAAGCGGGGATTGACGTATTCGATGTGTCCCTCGCGGTCAGTGACAACGACCGCGGCCGGGCTCTCTTCCAGTGCCTTGGTCAGTTTTCTCACCTGCTCTTCGGCACGCACGCGCGCGAGTGCGTGCTCAACCGTTGCCGGCAGCACTTTCAGGTAGTTCCGTTCCGGGTCCTTTATCAGGTAGTCGGCCGCGCCCGCGTGCATTGCCCGGACTGCGACCTCCTCGCTGCCCGAGCCGGTGACAAAGACGACCGGAGTAGACCGGATGTATTCAATCAGGTCAAAGGCGGTTCCATCCCCCAACCGATAGTCGGCGATGACGATGTCAAAATCCCGGCTGCCCAGCGCCTGTCTTGCCTCGGCGACCGACCCGGCGATGGTTGTCTCGTAGGCCAGCTTCTGTTCCGCGACCAGGCGCTTGAACGCGAGCTGGTCTACCTTGTCGTCGTCAACAAACAGAACCCGACACGGCCTGCTATCCATATTCCTCTCACTTCACACATTGCCCTCAGACTGCGGTTTCGTCTCCCTTTCCGCCCATCCTTCTGTCATCCCCCCACTCAAGCTAACGCACAACACCTGTCCTGTCAAGTAAATCCGCGGGCGCGACTAGAAGCTGAACCGGGTCTGACCGATAATGGCGGCTGTCACCCGGCCGGTCATGGTCCGGCCGAGGAACGGCGTGTTGCACGAACGCGAGCGGACCTGGTCAGCCGCACACACCCACCTGGCATCAAGGTCGAGAACAACCAGCTCGGCTGGTCTGCCCGGTTCAATCGGGCCCACTGGAATCCCCAGGATTTGTGCCGGTGCAACCGTAAGCCGATGCAGGAGCCCGGCAAGATTCATCGCGCCGCTCAGTACCAGTAGTTCGTACCCAAGGCTGAACGCGGTCTCAAGTCCGATGATTCCAGGAGGAGCGCTGTCCCATTCGGTCTCTTTTTCGACCTGGGTGTGCGGGGCGTGGTCGGTGGCGATTGCGTCAATCGTGCCATCAGCAAGACCGGAAATCACGGCCTGGCGGTCGTGCTCGGTGCGCAGCGGTGGATTGACCCGAAAGTTGGTGTCAAAGGTCGCCAGGGCTTCGTCGGTCAGGGCAAAGTAGTGGGGGCAGGTCTCGGCCGTGACCATGACCCCACGGGCCTTGGCCCAGCGGATGATATCAACCGTGACCGCAGCCGAAACATGGGCAATGTGCAACCGGCTGCCGGTCAGCTCGGCAAGCAGAATGTCCCGTGCTGCCTGCGCCGCCTCGGCCGTGTCTGGTGACGAAGCCAGCCCGAGTTTCGTACTCATCCTGCCTTCGTTGGCAAGGCCCTCGACCAGCTCATTCACCTCGCAATGCGAGATTACCGGCTTGTCAAATGCCTTGCAGTATTCGAGTGCCCGCCGCATCACCATCGGATTGGCGATGCTTGAGCCGTCGTCCGAAAAGGCAACCGCACCAGCCCTGACCATCTCACCGATGTCGGCCAGCTCCTTGCCAGCACGTGCTCTGGTGCAGGCTCCAATCGGATGAACCCGGGCATACCCGGCCAGAGCCGCGCGTCGGAGCAAGAACTCGACCTGGGCCGCGTTGTCGGTTGCCGGCTCAGTATTGGGCATCGGACAGACGCGCGTGAAACCGCCGGCCAGCGCCGCGCCCGTTCCAGTTTCAATCGTCTCTTCGTCCTCCCGACCCGGTTCGCGCAGATGGCAGTGCATATCCACGAATCCGGGCGCAAGATAGCGGCCCGTGCAGTCGAACACGTCTGCGCCGCGAGCCCGCAGACCGGTTCCGAGTTTGACGACCAGGCCACCCTCGAGCAGGACATCACAACGCCGGCTCGCCTGCTGCCACGGGTCAACTACGGTGCCGCCGGCAAGCAGCAGTCGGTCAGATTCGCACCGCTCAATGGTCATCTTTTCGCTCCCGGTCTTCTGGATTCCGCTCAGCCCCGGCCAGAAGAAACAGCACCGCCATCCTGACCGCAACGCCGTTCGTCACCTGCTCAAGCACAACTGCCGAGGGATGGTGCGATACTTCGAAGTCCATCTCCACACCCCAGTTCACCGGGCCCGGATGAGTGATGATGACCTCGGGCCTGAGCCGTGCGAGCCGGGCCGCGGTCAGGCCGTAGTGCTCGCGGTACTCGCGTGCCGTCGGAAAACTGGAGGCGCTGATGCGCTCAAGCTGGACCCGGAGCATGTTGACGACATCAACCTCATAGAGCACCCGGTCGAGCCGGTAGAAAACCTCGCAACCCAGCTCCTCGCAGAACCGGGGGATGAGCGTCGGCGGGCCGCAGACCGCCACCCGGGCCCCGAGCTTCGTGAAAGCAAGGATGTTCGAACGGGCGACCCGGGAGTGGGCGATATCGCCGACGATAAGAACCCGCTTTCCCGCAAGGTCGCCGAGTCGCGTGCGCAAGGTGAAAGCATCGAGCAGAGCCTGGGTCGGATGCTCGTGCGCACCATCACCGGCATTGACGACAAAAGCCCTGGTGTGCCGGGCGAGGAAGTGCGGGGCACCGGGCAGAGCATGGCGGATGACAATCCCGTCAACGCCCATCGCTTCGATGTTCCGGCAGGTGTCAAGCAAGGTCTCGCCCTTGGCAACCGACGAGGCCACGCGGGAGAAGTTGACGCACTGTGCGCTCAGCCGGCTGGCGGCCAGTTGGAATGACGTCAGGGTGCGGGTCGATGGTTCGAAAAAGAGATTGACCACGGTTCGGCCGCGCAGGGCCGGCACGACCGGAATCGGCCGACTCAATACTTCGCGGAAACTTGCGGCCTGGTCAAGGATTGCCAGAATGTCGGCCCGGGTCAGGTCCTCGATTCCGAGCAGGTGCTTGAGACGTGTCCTCACTGCCGCGTGATGTAGATTCCTTCGCGGCCGTCGGTCTCGGTGAGGAAGATGTCGACCAGGTCGCCGGGCCGGGTTTTGAGGACCAGGCCGACGAAATCGGGCTGAATGGGCAGCTCGCGCAGCCCCCGGTCAACGAGGACCGCGAGCCGGACCGCGCGCGGCCGACCAAAGTCGAGCAGCTCGGTCAGCGCGGCCCGAATTGTCCGGCCGGTGAAGATGACATCATCCACGAGGACGACCGTGCGGCCGTTCAAGTCAAAGCCGATTTCCGAACCCCGGACAATCGGCGTCTCGGCCACAAGCTTCAGGTCGTCGCGGTACAGGGTGATGTCGATGGCGCCGACCGGAATCGTACTGCGCCGGCCGCGGCCAAGACGGGCGGCAATCCGATGAGCCAGGGGGACACCGCGGCGCTTGATACCGACGAGCGCCAGTCCGCGCACGCCGACGTGCGCAGGGCCGACCATAGTGGCAAGCCGGTCAACCAGTCGGGCAACGGCCGGCTCGTCCGCGACGCGCCGGGTCATTTGACCAGCAGCGACACCGGAATCAGCACGCAGTAGCCGAGCACGAGCAGTATTGGCGCAAGGGTGATCGAGCCGGTCGAGAGCGTGATGAACCCGGCGATGACCGTGGCAAGGCCCACTCCCATGATGATGTAGTTCTTCGGACCCAGGGCAATCATCGGCCGGGTCGGCTTCTTGGGCAGCTTCGGCTTGGCCGGCTGCGGCTGCGGTCTTGCTGGCTTACGGTCTGGCTTCATTCTTAGGAAGACTCCTTAGCGTCCATGTTATCGACGCCTTGTGCAGAAGTCAAGGTAGACCGGTCGTCACCGGCGGACGGCCGGGCGTTCGGGCTCGGGCTCTCGAGCGTCAACCGGTTGTCAGACTGGGGCGCGAAACGCCGCTCCAGGTACGCAAAGACCGGTTGGGGGTCCTGGGGCAGAAGCAGATGCACGCCGCGAAAACTGTCAAGACCACTCGGCTGCGCGAACGGGCTGAGAACCACGCCACCCGTGGTGCGGAACCAACGCCGGAACTGCTTCCACTCATAGCGTGTCCGGAAAAGCCGCTTGTCTATCTCGACCCCTGAGTCGGTGAATGAATAGGTCACCGGCAGGAAGTAAGTGTTCAGCGCGGCAAAGAGCACAACCACGGCCAGCAGCGTGAGCAACGGCCCGAAAGACCACGCAGTCAGAACGAGAAAACCGAGAATGACCGCAAGCACGACGGCTGTTCGGCGCGGCGCTTCACGGGCCCGGTGAACGGTCCAGCTCAGATGCGGTGTTGGTGTATCAGACACTGCGCTTATCCAAATGGTATGCTGAGACCGGTACAAGTCCAGAAGCGTGTTCCGTGGCGTTGTGCGTCACAGCTATCAAGAGAGAGATGACTACAGCATAGACGACACCCGCGCGAAGTCAAACACCCGCTTTTCTTAGGAACGAAAGTTTGAGCAACCGCGTCAAAGACCATGCCGGACATTGCGGCAGACATCGAGGCAGACACTGACTCGAGCGCGCAGTTGCCGGCCGAGACAACTGCCCGGCAATCTGCTCAAGCTGCCGCCCGACTTTCTGCTCGCGACATCGCACGCGGCATGATGCGCGGTACTGCCCAAGACAAAGCCTCGGACAATGCCTGAGAAAGCACGTCCGGCATCAGGTGAGCCATGACCAGAGAAAGAGCACGCGCAACCATGCTTTCAACCGCACAGCAAGATACTACCTGGGGTACGGCCTCTCCCTGACCCAGGTAGCTAATAAGTCATTGCCAGTGCGAGCATTATGTCGATGCTCGATCTTGAAGGTTGCTTTCTATCAATGATTGTATAATATACATGATGAAAAATATACGTTGACAAGAATATAGTTGTGATATATAATGGTGCTGGTGGCAGGCGATTTGGGACTTGGGTATTGATTCAGGCTGACTAGTAGCAAAAAGGAGAAATGTAATGCCCTCACAGCCCGGAGACACAGATACGAGCCGGATGATAGTCGTGCGGCTGAGCATCGACACGCACCGCGCCCTGCGGATTCGCGTGGCCCAAGAAGACACCTCGATTCAGAAGTGGGTCGAGGGTCTGATTGAGCGTGAGCTCGGCGTGGCCGACAGCAGCGAGAAGCCGAGCAAAGTGGTGCAGGCCTAGCACCAGGTATCGCCCGTGACCGACGTTGGTGCTCACACGAAGCCCGAGTGGCTCATCGAGAACCCGAAAGACCACAGCCTGCTGGTGCTTGTGCCGGCAGGGAAGTTCCTGGCCGGGGAAGAGAAGTTTCCGGTCGAGCTGCCCGGGTTCTATCTCGGGATTCACCCGGTGACCAACGCGCAGT
>CBFGIT010000010.1:0-107913 GCA_965648905.1 Caldifarciminota bacterium | reverse complement strand
GCCCGGCGATAACGCCGAGCCAGTTCTTTCGTCACTGCTTGTTTCTCATGCATCGTCAAAGCCACGGGACCATCTCCTTTCAGAGTTAGAGATGGTCATATTGTGCCTCCGTTTCGAGTAGATTTCCTATGTGAGGCAACGGGGTGGCTTCGAGTAGATTTCTCGTGAGGCAACGCGCCTGCTTGACTTGTCGCTGTGCTGCCCTACAATCCGGCTGTGATTTCGGCCCGACTCGCGGTCGCGTTCGGTCTCTTCCTGACGTTCACTGCTCATGCTGCCGAGCGTGACGTCGGCGTGGTTTCGATTGTCGCGCCAGCCGATACCGTTGACTCAGGTGTGGCACTTGTGCCCGCGGCCGTGGTCGGCAACTTCGGCAGCATCGACACGTCATTCAGCGTCGTCATGCGCATCGGCACCCAGTACGCGATACTGATTACGGACACGCTTGCTGCCGGCCAGACCGATACGGTCGGGTTTAGCCCCTGGACCCCGCTGCTGCTCGGTCCGGTTCAGGCAATCTGCTACACGACTCTGACTGGCGACGAGAATCCGGCCAACGACACCGTGCGCAAGACCGTGATTGTCCGCACCCAGCGCAGCCTTGACGTCGGGGTTCAACGTATCATTTCACCGCAGGGCGTAGCTGACTCCGGCGCGGTCTTCACGCCCAGAGTCCAGGTCCGGAACTTCGGCCGGGGCCGGACCGAGTTCCCGGTCACGTTGCAGCTTGGCTCTGACTACTCCCGGGTCGTCTACGACACCCTTGACCCGGGCCGGGCCGACACGGTCTTCTTCCCGGACTGGCAGGCAAACCGGACCGGCACGATTTCGGTTGTCTGCTTCACCGGTCTGGCCGGCGACGAAAACCGGGCCAACGACACCCTGCGCGACTCGCTCCGGGTTCGCACCAGCCTGGCCCATGACCTGGCCGCGGTCGGGATTCTCGCTCCGGCCGGTCAGCTCCGAGCTGGTGATACTGTCATTCCCCGTGCGGTCGTGCGCAACTACGGTCGCTCGACCGAGCGGGTCTTTGACGTCCGATTCCGCATCGGCTCGTCCTACTTCCGCAACGCCACCTATATCTACGACCTCTTGCCCGAGTCGTCCGCGACCATCAGCTTCCCATTCTGGATTGCAACACCCGGAACCCATCCGGTCTCGTGCTCAACCGCACTGTCGGTTGATGTCAACCCGGACAACGACAAACTGACGTCTCAGGTGACGGTCATCGGCCCGGAATCGCTCGCTCTTGCACCGAACTACGACACGGTCGTGGCTGTGGGCGAGAGCCTTTCCCTGCGCTTCTATGCCCGGCTCGCGTCTGGTCTCGGCGACATCGTCGGGCTCATCCCTCCGGTCTCGGACGACCTCTGGAGTTTCACTCTGCTCGACTCGGCCGGTAGAACAAGACTGACCGATACGAACGGCGACGGCTGGCCTGACCTGGGTCTGGTCCCTCCGGCGGTGCGCCGGTACTTCACTTTGCGCTTCAAGGCTCCGAACAGTCTGCAGGGCAGCCCGGATGCACTCCTGCGTCAGCGGTTCGTCATCCACGGCTTCGGTGCTGGCGACAGCTCAGGCCGGGACAGCGCCACAGTCAGGCTGCGCCTCCGCTCTGGCCTGCACATGCACAACTCTCCGAATCCACTCCAGCGCGGCACGACTTTCTTCCTGAGTCTGCCCCAGGACGGCCGCGCGAGCCTTGACGTCTATGACCGGAACGGCGTGCTGGTTCGGCGCGTAATCAGACCGGATTCGACCATGTCGGCCGGGGTCCATCGTGTCAACTGGCCGGGCGACAACACCCACGGCACCCGCCTCGCGCCCGGCACGTACCAATACGTCCTTACGTTCAGGCACTCTGGCCGGACCGAGTCGATCCGGAAACAACTGGTGGTAAGCGAGGAATAGATGAACACGTTGCTGCTTGCCGCCCTGTTTTCACTGTTCGGGATTCAGGAACCAGGCACGGCAGTGATGCCTTTCCTGCGCACCGGCCCGGGTACACGCGCCACGGCACTGGGCGAGTCGTATGCCGGTCTGGCTGACGATGCCAGCGCCTTGTACTGGAATCCGGCCGGGCTTGGCCAGTTGCACCGCTACCACCTGTCGCTCAGCCATCACGAGTGGCTCACCCAGACCCGGGACGAGTTTGTCCATTGCGTCCTGCCCGGCCCGACCGGCTCATTCGGCATCGGCCTGGCTTACAGCGGCACGCCCGGCATCGAGCGCTGGAGCGCGACGAACGAGTCGCTCGGCACGTTCAGCACATGGAACTCGGTTATCGCGCTCGGCTACGGACTCAGGCTGGGCCGCAAATGCTTCTTGGGCTTTGCCGGTAAAGGGTACTACGAAGACCTCTACGAGGTGGCCGGATATGGCGGTGCGCTCGACCTCGGGTTTCTCTGCCGGCCATCGTCGCGGCTCGGGATTGGTCTTGCCTGCCGCAACCTGGGCGCCGGAACCGGATACAACTCTGACCTCAGACTGCTGCCGGCTGAGGCCGAGTTGGGCGGTGCCCTGGCTTTCCGGCTCGTCAATGCAACGTTCGGACTGGCAGTTCCTCTCGACAACTCGCCTTCGCTGCGCTGCGGACTGGAGTATCTGCCGGTTCCGGAACTGGCGGTTCGACTCGGGTACCGAACCGGGCCGGCCGACGTTGCCACGCTCGGACTTCTCTCCGGTCTGACCGCAGGCATTGGTGCCCGAATCGGCAGCCTGACCCTGGACTACACGCTGACCCCATATGGCAAACTCGGCATTACCCACCGCATCGGACTTGAGGCCCGATTCGTGCGCCGTGGCCTGGGCACGCTCAGAGTCAGAGTCATCGACGCTGCGAGTCTCGAACCGGTTCAGGCCGACCTGGTATTCGGCGGTGCCCGAGACGCAACCATGCGCACTGACCGTCAGGGCGAACTGACCCTTACCCGGCTCGTGCGTGGCTCGCTCTTCATCACGACCGCGCTTGCCGGCTATGCCCCGCGCTTCGACACGATGTACATCATCGGCGACCGCGAGCAGACTGCCGTGCTTGCCCTGCGTCGGCTCGACTACGCCAGCCTGGCCGGAGCGACCTATGACGCAGCAACCCGCCAGCCGGTCCGAGCCAGTATCTTCTATCGCGGCCCGACTCAGGGCAGCGTACTGACCGGGACTGAGACCGGCACGTTTGTGCTCAAGAACATTCCAGCCGGCTCCTACGTCCTCACCGTATCACCCCTTGACCACGGCTACGCAGCACAGACCTGCACCCTGAATGCGGAAGCCGGCCGGGTCACGCGCCGCGAGTTCTACCTCGGTGCATCGCCTGCCCCCAGCTCCCGACCATCAACCGCACCAGCACCAGCCGCCACCGTCACCGATATCACCTTTGCGCCCGGCCGGGCCGCGTTCGGTACTGAGTTCGGGCCGGTACTTGCCCGGGTTGCCGAGATGATGCGCGCCGACCCCGGCCTCGCGCTCGAACTCGCCGGTCACACCGACCCGCACGAGCAGACTGTTGACCCGTACCCTTCCCACTGGGAACTCTCTCAAGCCCGGGCTGAGGCGGTCCGCCGCTATCTGAACGAACAACTGGGCATCGCCTACGACCGAATCTCGGCCAACGGCTATGCCGACACCCAGCCGATTGCCGTCAGTGACTCCGAAGCAGACAAAGTCCGCAATCGCCGGGTCGAATTCCGCTTCATCGGCCGATAACCGGTGATCGCCGATAATCTGGCCCGGCTTCAAGCCCGGATTGCCGCGGCCTGCGACCGCGCCGGCCGGAGCCGCAAAGACGTGACCCTCGTTGCCGTCACGAAAACTCGCACCGCAACTGAGATTGACGAAGCCATCGCGGCTGGAGTCACCGACATCGGCGAGAACCGGGTCCAGGAAGCACTGGCCAAGAAATCACTTGTCTCCCGGCCGGCCTGCTGGCATCTGGTCGGCACGCTTCAGACCAACAAGGCCGGCAAGGCGCTTGAGCTGTTCGATGTCATCCAGAGTGTCGATTCGCTCCGGCTCGCCCAGGAACTTGCGCGCCGGGCTGCCGGTCGCACGGTTCGGGTTCTCGTCGAAGTCAACACCTCAGCCGAACCGACCAAACACGGCGTCGCTCCTCAGTCCCTGCCCGAACTTCTGGAACAGATACTGCGACTCTCCCCGCTCCGGGTTGAAGGGTTGATGACGATTGGCCCGGGCTGGGCAGTCGAGGCCCCGGAGGCATCCCGACCCTGCTTCCGCCAACTGGCCCAACTGGCCGAAGAGTCCCGCCAGCGGTTCGGCATCCCCCTGCCCCATCTCTCCATGGGCATGTCTTCAGACTTTGCGGTCGGCATCGAAGAAGGCGCGACCATCATCCGCATCGGCACGGCCATCTTCGGCCCGAGAACCGCCTAGTGGAAGTCGAGCGCTTCGCTGAACTGGTTGATGAGGCGCTCGGCTCGATCCCGGAGTATTTCCGCGCCCGGTTCGCCAACATGTCAATTGAGGTCCTGCCCCTTGCTCCGCCCGAACTGGCTGAGAAGCTCGGCAAGAATCCGTGGAGCCTGCTCGGGCTCTACACCGGGATTCCCTTCAGCAGTCGCGGCCCCTGGTACGGCAATGTTCTGCCCGACCGAATCCTCATCTTCCAGCAGCCGATCGAACGCCTGGCCCGCACCGACGACCAGATCCGCAACCTCGTGCGCCGGGTGGTGATCCACGAAGTCGGGCACTACTTCGGGCTCTCGGACGACGAGCTGTATCGACTCGAGCGCGAATGCTGCGAGCCGCGGCCTTGACCCGGGTCTGGCCACGACTATCATTCCGTGGCTTGTAAACCAAGAAAGGAAGCACGTTGTGAAGAAGAAAGCTGCTTCAGGCGCCCGAGCTCGGACGCGTGCCACGCTGCGCGCGGCGGTGAAGCGGGCCGACGAACTCGGCATCCGCCATCTGGTCGTTGCCTCGACCACTGGTCGCACCGCCCTGCTGCTGGCCGAAGAGCTGCCCCATCACTTCGAGGTTGTCTGCGTCACCCACCATGCCGGTTTTCATGAATACGGCAGGTCCGAGCTTTCCGACGAAACCGAGAACAAGCTGGCCGAGCAGGGTATCCCGGTGCTTAGAACCACGCACCTGTTTGCCGGTGTTGAGCGGGCGATTCGGCTCAAGTTCGCCGGACTCGGCCCGGTCGAGACGGTTGCCAACACCTACCGCACCTTTGGCGAAGGCACCAAAGTCGGCGTCGAAATCGCGGTCATGGCCCTTGACGCCGGACTCATCCCCTACGGCAAAGATATCATCGCCATTGCCGGAACCGGAACCGGTGCCGACACTGCGCTCGTCATCCGGCCGGCCCACTCGCGCCAGTTCTTTGCGACGCAGATAAGGGAAATTGTGACCAAACCAAGCCGATGGTAGAACCTGCAAGGAGCAAGAATGCCTGAATGTATCTTCTGTCAAATCGTTGCCGGCAAAGCCCCGGCCCGAAAAGTCTACGAAGACGAACACACCCTTGCCTTTCTCGACCTCTACCCTATCTCCCGCGGCCACTGCCTTGTCATACCCAAGAAACACGTCCAGTGGTTTACCGACCTGGAACCAGAAGAGGGCCTGGCCGGCCCGTTTCTCAAAACCTGCTACATCATGGCCCGCAAGGCAAAGCACGCCTTCAACTGCGAGTACGTCACAATGCTCATCCGGGGCACGCGGGTCCCTCACCTCCACATGCTCATCGTCCCGACCATCAAAGGCGAAGAGAACCTGCTCGACAAGACCCTGGCCATGCACCACTTTGCCCAGGTCAGAATGAAGCCGCCCTTTACCGAACCGGAACTCGACGCCATCGCCGAGCAACTGAGGGCAGCCAAGCCGTAAGGGACACAGATGAAACTGGTTCTCGCTTCGGTTCTCCTCGGCGTCGCGGTCGCGTCAGCCCAGCCTGCCCTGAACGAACTCGACCCGAGAGCCGGTGACTTCCTTGACCTTGCTCTTGACTCGCTCCGCGCCGCAGCCACTTCCGCCTACCAGTCCGGTAACTACGCGGTCGCTGCCCGGCACTACCTTGAAGCGCTCAGCCATGACATCACCAATTCCAGCGACATCTACAACCTCGCCTGCTGTTACGGCCTGCTCGGCAAAGACACGCTGGCCGCGCTCTATCTGACCCGCGCGGTCCGGGCTGGTTTCGACGACCTGGAACACGCCGGCCGCGACCCGGACTTCGAGTCGGTCCGCTCGACTCCGGTATTCAGCGCGGCCCTGGAAAGTGCATCTGCCCAGGCCCGTGCCCGGGCAGCCCAAGCCGGCCTGGCTCTCACGGTCAGAACCCCGGTCCTGCTTCCGGTCTATGTCCGATTGCCTGAAGGCTATGACTCGACTCGCGCCTACCCGCTGCTCGTCGGCCTGCACGGCTACGGCTCCAACCCAAGGCAGTTCGCCCTGCTCTACGAACGCGCGGGCAGCCCTGAACTCATCTTCGCCTCGCTCCAGGCACCCTACCCGATGGCCGCAGGCAGCGAGGCAGGCTACTCCTGGGTAACCTCAAGCAAAGACGACTCCACGGTCCGCCCGGTCTCCTCCGCGCTTTCCACCGAGTACGTCATCGAGGCTGCCCGCCAGCTCGCCACCCGGTTCCGAACCAGCGGAACCTGGCTGCTCGGCTTCTCACAAGGCTGCGGCATGGCCTACGCAGTCGGACTGAAGCACAGCGGCGCGCTCAAAGGAATCGTCTGTTTCGGCGGCGGATTCGACACGCTCCGATTCACTCCCGCGGACTACGAAGCGGCCCGCGGACTGCCGGTCTTCTCGTCACACGGCATTGATGACCCGGTTGTCGAACACGCCTATGGCAAGTCCAGCCGTGACTTCCTCATGCGCCGTGGGTTCAAAGTCACGGTCGCCGACTTCAAAGGCGGCCACTCGGTCCCCGAGGAACCACTCAAGAAAGCAATTAAGTGGATGGGCGTCAAATGAGTGAGCAGCAGCCCGGCCGCTGGTCTGACCCCGAATTCGTACGCAACTGGGACCGAAGGCCGGCAAACAGGCTCAAAGCCGAGCAGCTCGATATCCTCGCCGCCGTGGTCAAAGAGAACTGGCAGGTCGGCAGCCGTATCCTCGACCTGGGCTGTGGCACGGGCAAGACCGAAAGACTGCTGCTCCCTCATCTGCCTGATGCTCGATTCGTCTGTGTTGACCGCTCCGAAGTGATGCTCGAATTCGCCCGCCAGCGACTTGCCGCTCATACCCGGCAGTGTCGCTTCCTTGTGCACGACCTCGCGCATCTTGAATCTCTCCGGCTGCCCGAACGCTCTTCCCGCTTCATCCTGCTCATTGACGCGGTCCACGAACTGACTCACCCGGCCAAACGCCGCCTGTTCCGATTCTGCCGGGACCATCTGAGCGGACGCGGACTCCTGCTTATCATCGACCGCATCGCACTCGACCTTGCGAACCTGAGACCAGCTCATCTCGCGGTGCTCAATCGGCTCCAGCGCATCACCCAGTCGCGAGACGGCCAGATGTCCTCAAGCTTCACCGACCCTCGACGAAAAGACCGCGAGCACCCGCTCGCGCTGGAGCCATACCTGCGCATGCTCAGAGCCACAGGCTTCACTCCTGCGGTTCTCCACCTCCACTTCCACAAAGTCCTGCTCGCGGCCACTCCGAACCGAACCTGAAGCCGGCGTCTCGCAACTTCGCTGTCGGGCACAGCATCCGGTGGTTACTCCCCATGCTGACCGAATCCAAGACCTCGAACTGTATCTGACCCCGGCCCTGCCGGGTCCCGGTTATGACGGGCCGGTGGCCTCAGGACCCGTGGCTCTTGCCCTGCGGAGCATAGGGGCCGGTCGGGCCGATGTCCTCGTGTCCCTTGCGCCAGGCCTCATCGTCGAATCCAATTGACCGGCCTGCAAGAACAACCAGCCCGTCGAGGATTTCAGCTATCATGTACTCCTCGGTGTCGGCCAGGGCAGACAAAGGATTAGGAAGCGTCTCCTTCGGGTAGCGCAGGCCGATGAAGACATCGCACAGCGCTTCGAAGTCCTTCGCCTTGTAGTCCGCAATACCGATGGTCTTCACCTCTTTGTTGTTCCGCTTAGCGATGGCCATCGCCTCAAGTACCGGCACCGTCTTGCCCGACGCGCTGCAGGCAATGATGCCGCCCCCGCGAATGGAGTTGGGCAGCGGAACCATTCCACCCATGAACGATACCTGCGCGCCGGCGTGCGCCAGACGGTTGCCGGGCATGGCCCCGGCGAGCAGGGCGCGGCCCGCGCCAAGGATACGGACCGGCTGATGACCGAGCATCCACTTGGCGATGAGCTCGGTGGCCTGCTTGACCGCAGCCCGGTTCTCGGAAAGGGTGACGACTACGGCGTAAGAGATGCAGTGCATCCTTGCACCGAGGACCAGATACTCCTGGTCTACTTCCGCCATCGGCGCACGGCCCTCCGGCAGAACCTCCTCGACCGGCAAGGCAGACCGGGTGGTCTCCGTCAGACTCACGCCGTACGCGGCGTCCAGCGCCTTTATGAGCTCGGATACTTCTTGGTCAGTCAATGAGTTTGTGGGCATGGTGCTGATCCCTTCTCAGTAATCGGGTTCCCCTAAGTAGCCTCTAAGTGCGTTACTTGCCCACCGGGTTCTCGGGTGGCAGAACCCGGGTCACGCGGTTCTTCCCGTCAAGTTCGAGCCTGACTCGCAACTGGAGCAACAGAGGGCGACCTGCGAGTGCCTTCCGGCCCACATTGGCGTGATGAAAGCCGCTCTCGGTCCATCGCTCGATGAACTCACACAAGACCGGGGTGCTGCCGGTCTTAGCGGTCCCAATCTCGACCGTGTGCCAGTAGCACGGCGTGCTTCGGCCAAGGTGAGGACGTGCATCTAGGAACAGCCCGCAGGCCTTGCACTCGGCGAGGTCGCTGGCCGTAATCACGCCGCGCTCAAGAAGTTCTTCAAGATTGAGATGGACTTCAGGCGAGCCAGTGTCCAGGTCGGCACACAGCACAGCCCTGGTACCGTTGCTACCCTTGACAATGATGTCAATCGAGGGATAGAAGTCGCCGGGGTGTCTTGTCGCCTGCCAGGGAATCTCAGCACGGCATACTTCTTCGTTCTCCGACATGCGGATAAACACAAATGGCACGAGGTTTGTTTCCCTGCCTATCTCATCGAGTTCCTTCGGCCCGGGTAACTCCTGCATGTTGCCGGACTGTCGCACGACTCTGTCTCCGCAGAGCACAAGCCACCTGGCTCTCTCGGCTCTAAGTCTCTCAAGTGCCCATTCCTCTTTGGCCTCCCGGGCCCTTCTCTGAACGTCCGCGACCCAGTGTGACTCGAGCTTGAGATACCGCTCGTAGGTAAGGACGAACGGGTCAATCTCGAGGACGCGCACGATCTCCTCAGGCCCAAGTCGTCTGTTGGCCGCCTTCTGTACTTCCCGGAACAGCTCATCAGCGCCTTCCTCGCCTGTTTGGAGGCCAATCAGCCTGTCCTTCACCAAGAAACTCGAGTACCCCAGTTGTTCTGTCTCCTTGAGGCTCCTGAGCAGAACCTCGGATTTTGTCTGTCCGGTCAGCACGATGATACCGACCCGGATGTTGCGCCTCCGGATCTCTTGCAGGAGCTTCACGCCACCTTCGGGGTCTTGCTCACCGGATTCGTTTGGGATCTTCAGGTCAATCAGAACTACGTCGAACTCGGCCGTGCTGAGCTTCTCAATTGCCTCCGTGTAGTCGACGGCCGTGTCGACACCACATCCCTTGTCGCGCAGGATTCGAGCGAATACCTTGCGGTCGGGCTCAAAATCATCGACGACTAGGACTCGCAGTGATTCAGCCATTGGATTCTCTCCTAATCAGTCCAAAGAAAGTTATTTCGAACTTCGTGCCGCGGCCGACTTCGCTCTCGAAGTCAATCTCCGCGTTCATCGATTCCAGCGCCGTCCGGCAGTACCAAAGCCCAAGTCCAAGTCCGCTCTCGGTGCCGGACGGCTTTGTAGTCCAGAACGGCTTGAACAGCTTGTCATGGTGCTCTGGCTTGATTCCTGTGCCGGTGTCCTCGACACTGACAACAACTGTGCGCGCGTCCGACATGACCCTGCCGGTAATGGCGACCCTTCCGCCTTGCGGCATGGCGTCAATCGCGTTCCTCACCAGGTATCCAAACACCTTAACCAGATGAGGTCCTCGCCTTGGCACACCCGGAATGTCTGACGGCACATCGACCTGGACTGCTACATTCGCGGGTATCCTGATTGAGTTGAGCGCCTGAGCAATGATGCCAGCTAACCGGAGCTGGTTGAGTTCGTTCTCCTCATGTTCGGAGACTTGGTCGGCGTTTCCCATTAGGTCTCGTTTCATGCGCGCGATTAGACGGGCATTGTCCTCTATCATCTTCAATGATTCACCTGGCTCTTCGCCCGGAGACAATGAGATGCCCAGCTTCGCAAGGTCCTGCCGGATGAACATGACTGAGCTGCTTATGGCCGGCGCAACCTGCCCGAGCCAATGCGTCAGGTCGTTTGCTGCCTCGCCGATGGCAGAGAACAGCTCGCGTCGCCGCAGCCTCTCCAACACAGTCCTCCCCGGTTTGGCTTCAAGTATGTAGCCGATGACAGCAGGTCTGCCTTCGTAGAAGCCGTGGTCTGAATCGCAGATGACCCGCAGAACTTGTCCGCCCTTGCGGAGAGCGTCAAACTCGTATGCGCGCCCAGGCATACCGGACATCTTCCGGTCTACCTCCTTTCGGACCATGTCTCGGTCATGAGGTGCCACGATCGCCAGGTAGGTCGGCAGATTGCGAATCTCCGTGTCCGAGTAGCCGAAGATTCGGCAGAACTCCTCATCCACAGATACGAACCTGCTGTCTTGAATCACGTACACGCCCTGCGTCCGGACGGACCGAATCGTCCCTTCAATTCCGCAGAAGGCGCCACCCTGCAGAATCAGGTGATTAGCGAACTCCACCGCAATCACCAGCCCGTCCTTCGTCCTGGTTGGAATTACCCGGGTCGCGAACTCGTTTGGTCCATCACGGAGAACCTGCAGAGTCATGGCCCACCGCGCCGGGTCCAGGTAGAGCTTGTCTCCGATGTGCTGACCGACAAGTTCATCCATGGAGTAGCCGAAGCGATGCGCGAATTTCTCGTCGCAGAACGTTATCACGCCGTCGCGGTTCGTCTGATAGAAGCCGTCAAAGACCATCACCTTGGACGTGACCTCTCGGCCGGTCCCGCCAATGCCCGAACCGACCGAGACGCTGTCCACGGACAGGTAGAATGGTCTTCGGCGCTTGCTCCGCACGTAGCAGAAATAGTCCAAAACGCGGCCTTTCCGAGCCTGGACCTCAGTCAGGAGAAGCGTGCGGTGCTTGGGGTACATCCAGAAATTGCTGATCGGCAGGACCGTGACGCCGGCAACAACAACAGATTCCGCTTCCCTCATTTCTTCTTCGCTGTGGTAGCCGAACATCGTAGCAAACCCCTGGTTGATGTAAGTCAGATTTCCATCTGCATCGGTCTGATACAGGAGGTCGGGGACTGATTGCCCCACCCGTTCATGAGCGGCCTTGTCCTGCTCAGCACGTCGGGCAACGGACCAGTAGACGGTGAACACCAGTAACGGCAGCAGGAAAACCGGGAACCCGGCCGCCATCATCATGTCGGGCAGACTATGCTGGAACCCGTAGAATCTGGAGAACGCGACCAGTGGAAAGCAGAGCGATACGACCGAGGCGAAGATGGCTTCTTCGAATCTGCCCTTGAAAGCTCTCCGTCTGATCTCGGTCCGTTGCAGGACCATGAAGAGGCCGATGAAGAGTACCACTATCTGACGCAGGATGTGCCCTGAAGGCATGGCATCGCGCTTGTCCTCATCATCGTTCTCCAGCCCGAGCCACTCGATAACAAACGGCTTGATGCCCTGGGCGAGCCAGGCTGTCATCTGCCCCAGCAACCTTACTCGGGAGTCGAAAGACGGTATCCTGCCGGGAACCCCGTGCCCGGCTATTGCCTCGGCGACCTGCCGCCGTGCTGCTCCCGGCGAAACGCCGGCGGCAACCAGCGCGGCTTGAACCACATCCGGGTCCACATGTACTAGGGTGTCGTTCCTGACAGCTTCTACGACGATTCTGGAGAGCGGCTGCCGGAAATCCGCGGGCCGAAGCGACCGCACGAGACCCTGGTCATCTACGGCCCCCGTCAACAGGTCGCGGACAACGGACCGCTCAATCCAGAAGACGGGCCGGCTGATTGAGAATACTGGCTTGAGTACCTCGACCTCGATGACGTACAGCCCCGCGAAGAACATCCCGGACAGAGACAAGGTGGCCGCGACGGCCACCAGTGACCTCCGCCGCCGGCCCGGCCGGGATGGCACGGCCATTCGGCCCAGCTTGTAGAAAACGTAGAACGCGCTGCCAAGGAACAGCAGGTACGGGTCGAACCAGCGGTAGACGAAGTTGAGAGCCGGCGTGTGGGGAGGCCATATCTGCAGCGCAAACGCCCTCTGGCTGAAGACTGCGCTCGCCGTGCACAAGCCCAGGAAGACGAAGAAAAACCACCGTGGCACCACAAGGCGCGCCGCGAGGTCACCGGCCGCGCGGAAGGCCGCTTCAAGTCGGTTCTTCGGGAGGGTAGTGCTGCCGAGCTCCGCACTGGGTGGGACGATCATCTGGTGCAGGAAAGCGAGCTGGCAAGCCGGACCTGTCCGTTCAGCCGTAGGTCCGGGCGCCAGGCAGGAATGTTCGACGCCTGTGCGAGCCGGGCGTTCATCATCATCGTCTTGACATGCTAACTAAGAGGTACATCCTGCCGGGCCAATCCAGCAACAGCCGGTAGCCTCTGTGCATGGACAGGTCAGATAATGCGCAGATAGCCCTTCTTGTCAAGCTGTGCATCGCGTTGGTTCGACGAGCCGGCGCACGGGTGGTTATGCAAACCCCATAGGCCGCACCGATGACGCCGAGCGGGAACTTCTCGCTCTTCGTTCTTCAGCCCTTCGCTCCTCATCCCTCATCCTTCACCCTTCCTCAAGGCACTGGGCAGGCAGAGTCTCATGGTTGTGACACCGTCTCCAAACGGGCCTCCTGGTCAGGGTATGACATGCAGCAGCATCTTCACCGCAAGACCGAACAGAATCGAGTACGTCACGTTCACCATCGTGCCGGCAAGATAGAACAACGGCTCACGGCGGGCATCCTCCACCCGGACGACGGCTTTTGCCGCGAACACCAGACCCAGAGCGGTGTAGGCGCCGAGAACGACGAAAACCAGGATGAGGATGTTCTCACACTTCCCGACTACGAACCCGGTATCCCGCTCTGATTTCTTCACCACCTCGCTCAGAGGCCGGCCGGATGTTCGACACAGCACGGCGCTGACAACAAGCCCGCTTGTCAAGACCAGCAGCGCACAACCGCACAGGACAGCCAGCAGGTCCCACGGGCTGTATGCCCCAATCACCGTTGAGCCTTCTTCGGCGTGCCGGACTCGTCCAGGCTCGCGAGCGTCTGACGCAGCGCCTTCTCGGCCTGGCTGTACACCCGCCAGTCGATGCTGCCCAGCGCCTTGGACACCGCCTGCTGGGATATGCCCATCCGCTCGGCCGCGGCCTGCTGGCTACCCGCAGCCCGATACGCCGCCACTACGGCACGCTGCCGCTCGGTCCACGACCAGCGCATCGTCAGTAGCACGTTGAACAGACCTGACACCGCAGCGTCGAAACCCGGCCCGTTCAGCGCCGACGCGAACGGCAGCTTCGACTGCTTGAGCCGTCCCATCAGATTCGCGGCGGTGCCAAAGACCGACCCGTCCAGCTTTGCGGCGTCACGCGTGGAATATCCTACGTCAACGCCGCCTCGCGCCAGTACGAAGCGCACGCGGTACGGATGTATCGCGTCGAGAAATGCGCACACGACATCAAACGCGGACCGTGGTGACAACAGCGCGCCGCCCACCTCATCAACGCCCTTGAGCGGCTTGAAGGCCGCAAAGAGGTCGTCGCCCGCCGCCCGGTTCGCGGCGCGGCACGCAGCCGCCAACCGCTGCTGCAAGTGCGTCCGCGCCGCCGCGTCGGCCGAGGCGACGACATCACCGAGGAGGATGCACAGGGTCTTCATGTCACGCCGGTAATCCTACATACCTATTGGGTTGTAGTCGAAGAATACAACTTCCAAAGGTTGTGTAGACCCTGCCTATCAGGTCAGTCCTCATAGGGTGTCAGCGCCGGGCCGGCTCGCTCTTGGCATCTGCCGCCGGGTCGGGCAGCAGAACCACGGTGACGCCGTACGCCTTGGCCCTGGTCTCGGCGAGCTGGCGCATCTTCTCCGACACCACGCCGTAGAACTTGTGTTCGCCGGGCAGCGCAGCAAGGTGCTCCAACGTCTCCCGCATGCGCTTGCCAATCTGCTCGCCTGGCTTGGGCGACGTTGTGACTTCTGCCTGTACGACAGGCCTCGCGCCTGAGTACCCGACGATGTCGCCTTCGTTCGGGTGACTCGACTGGGCCGGATGCCAGTGCCACCTCAGGCGTCTCCTGCCCGGGACGCGCCGCTTCAGCTCCGCAACCATTTGCAGGCAACGGTACTCATGCTGGAACTGGTTCATCTTCTCATACGCCAGCTTCCTCATATCACCGAGCAGGTTCATCGTGCGTGCCAGCAGGTCGGCATACTCGGCGGAAAGGTCGGAGGAAAGCTCGTCACCGGCGATCACTCACGCCCCCCTCCTGCGCTGGTCACCGCTTCGTATTTGTCGTCTCGGTTCCGGAACGCAGGCTTCGTGCCCTCAAGTACATCCACGATGTGTTTGTTGATAGCTGGATTTTCAATGGCGCCGCTTTCGTAGTCAATTCGGTTGCCATCCTGTTTGTCGATGTTGGCGTAGATGACTTGGTCAGCGTCGCAAACGACTGCAAGATTTGGGTTGTGGGTAACGATGATAACCTGCCGGCGCTTCTTGGCATCCTTGAGGCATTTGACGAGGACTTTGAAGACCGTCTCGTTGTCGAGGTTCTCTTCGGGTTGGTCGATGACGAGCGGAACGGTGCTTCTGTCGATAAGCAAGTAGAACGCAAGCAACAGGGTACCCCTCTCACCCGGTGAGAGCACGGACAAGTCCTTGCCCTCCCATTCCAGCAGATACCGAGGCTGCAAGTACGACAGGGAGTAGATGCAGTCGTAGAGTTGCTTGACTTCCACTCCCTTGCGAAGTTGCCCTTCCACCTGAGTGGCCTCGCCACGGGGGCTGCGGCGGTCGTGTGTCAGGGCGTCTTCAAGCTTGCGGAGGAAGTCCAGAACTTGTTCCCGGTCGTGGAATTGCACCGGCGCCACAAGGTGACGGAGCCTCTCGCGGCCTTCATCCGCACCACAGAAAGTGCCGGCCCGTTTCTGATTGATAAGACCTAGGAATTCGTCTTCAAGCTTCATCGGCACGATGTCCACCTTGAAGCTAATCGCGAGTTCGGCTGCCAACGGGTGCCGGTGCACGAAATCGTCCACTCCGCGGAACATCACCCGGTAGCTATCAGCCAGTTCAGCGATCTTGTCGTGAATCTCCCGGACCTTCGCTTCTCGCTGCTTGCGCTTCTCAGTCAGTCTTGCAGGGATGTTCGCTAGGTCATTCAGCTTGCTCTTCAGGTACTCCAGAGAGCCAGGCGTGGCTTGATCGCCGACGATTCTGGCCCGGCCGACAAACCAGTCCTTGAGTTGAGCTCGATATGTCTGGTACTTCCGGTTCGGCTCGTCGAGTTGTGACCGCAGCGCCTTGAGGTCTTCATCAAGTCTGGTTCGCTTCGAGACAAGTGAAGTGGGGTCAGTCCTGTCGAGTTCGCGTCTTCTGGCCTGTTGTTCCTCACGCACGCCCTTCAGCAGTTCATCGATTCTCGATGTGTCTACCCGTATCTCCACCAGCGATTCAACCGCAAGACCCAGCAGGCCGGCGTCGGCTCTGCACTCCTCGACGAAGGCGGAGTATGACCGACGTAGATTGGCTAGCTTGTCCAAGAGTCGCTGCGCTGCGGCCTCTCGTCTGTTAGCGGTTTCCAACGCCGTCTGCGCCTGCCTGATGGCCTCATCGGCTTCGCCGAGTTCCTTATCCAATCCGATCATCCTTGCGGTTATCTCTTCCGTCCTTGCTTGAGAATCGGGGTCTGCCTTTGGTTCGATCATTGCAGGAGGCTCGGACTTGTCGTGAGCATCAAGCTCGAGCTCTTTCTGCTTGATGGCGTTCTCCAACTCCGCCTTGCGCTCTGGAGACGCTTCACGTTCCAGGGCGACGATGGAAGCATTCAGTTCGCCCAGCTCAGTGACCAAGCGGTCCCTCGTATCGCGTGACGCCTTTGTCTTGTACTTGATGAGGGCATCCAAATCGGCGCAGCCCAGAGTTTCGGTCGGGTCCACGTGGGAGAAGACGACCGACTTCAGCTCGCGGTCGAATTCCCCTTCCTCCAGCCTGCGAACCTCATTGCAGATAGTCTCCAGGTAGTTCTGGGGTATGTACTTCACGAGTTCAACAGCGCCCTCTGCCGGGTTAGTGTTGAGATTCTTGGCAGGTTCCGCACCGCCACTTGCCCATGTCATCGTCGCCTCGAAGTTCTCTGCCTTGGTGCCTGACTTCGGGTCTCGGAACTTTGTGTCGGACAGAAAGGAGAAATCCCGATACTGCTTCGTGTTTCCCAACAGCCCAATGGTGTCTGAGAGAGCGCTCTTGCCGCTGCCTCTGTTGCCAATAATGGCGACCAGGCCGGGATTGAACTCAACCTTGACGCCATCCATCCACTTCTCCTGCAGATGAGAGGTGGGTTTCTTTGCGAACGACACGCTGTCAATGAACTTGGTTGGGGCGCTCTTGACTCGCGTCAGGAGCGGTGGTTCATCCCCTACGAACACGCGGTCGTCGAACTCCCTGACGGCCAGCTTCAGGCCCTCCAACGTCGGGTCCGCCTTCACCCATGTGAAGCAGTTACCTATGCGGTCCTTTTCGGTGCTGTTGGAGTTCCAGTGAGCGTCGCTGCAGTCCAGCAGCCTGCTATTCACGTGAGCATCCTGTAGCTGGCTACGCGCTCGCGAGTACGCGGCTGGAGTATCAGAGGCTACGAAGACCAAGTCTGCTCCGTTGATGATGTCCTTCTTGGCGAGGGCGGCTCCGTCGGTCCAACGTATGTCAGCCCACTCGGTCTTTCCTACTGCGATCACATATTTGCCGTGGAAGTGATGCGTGTTACTTAATCGCTCTCTGATGGTGCGCAGTTCGTACACCAGAGCACCAAAACCGACGAGGAGAGCACTTTTATACCCCCTCCGCTTTTCCGCAGGGGCCTGCTCGATGATCCTCCTGCCGAGGTCCTCCAAGCTATCCCGGTCCGGCGCGGCACACCACGATACCCCGCCACCGATGGCTGGGTCGAGCTTGTAGTCAGTGCGGATCGAGCCAAGGAACTGAGATTCGATGATACCCGGGTCCAGGTCAGCAGAGAAGAGAATGTGGAGGTTGACCTTCTGGAGTCGGCTGTCGGTTCCACAGAAGTCACGCAGCCTAAGTTCGACCACTGGAAAGACGCCATCGATGTTCGCTAACCGCCCTTTGGCCCTTTCCTCAAGGACTCTTCGATAGCCATCAAGAAACAGGTAGTCATTGATGCCCAACACCTTGAATTCCGGTGGCAGACGCTCGATGTCCGCCAAGAACTTCTCCCATTTGTCTTCGGGATCATGACCGCGGTAGTGGTTCACAATCGACGCCGGCGTGTGCACGTGAAGGTCCCACTTCCTCCACTCAGACCCGCGTGGGTAGGAGGACGGCCTTGTTGACGGCATAGCTTCAGACTGCCTCGGGAAGAAACTGCTCTTCGCTCGTCAGATTGGCACCCTGGCTGGCAGAAGTGGGAACGAGGGCCGGGCGCTGGGCTGGCAGGGTTTCATGTTGCGACACCGTTTCCTTCTCACCGTTTCTCACCTACCAACCCCTCACGGCGTGGCTGATGATGAAGGCGAAGTTGCGACCGGGGAGGATGACGTCGTCGGGGATAAGCTTGTACTCCCAGGGCTTCGAGTTGGGCACGGCACTCGCGACCTCGCACCACCTGGTCGCAGCCAGCGCCTTGTGACGAACCTCTTCGTCCATCTTCGGAAGCAGTTCGCTCCGGCGTTTGACTTCAACGATGTACTTCCGGTCGGCAGTCTCGACTATGAAGTCCGGGTTGTAGTTGCTGCCGCCGGCGCGTATCGGGATGTTGCCGTCGGGCGGCCGAACCCACTTCAGGACCTCCGGGTCATCTTCCAAAGCAGTCGCGAAGTCCTTCTCCGGTGTTGAGTCGTACGACACCAAGGTGTAGATGGTCTTTGTGTACCCCTCGAAAGCATACTTGGGTACGTCGGCGCGTGGCACGTCATCTCGGAACTGCCTGATGCCGTCCTTCTCCAACACGGCCTTCGTTGATGGGCGGAACTTGATGAATCCGCTCCTCACAACCGGCTTGCTGTTTGTGTGCTCCTTCAGGTGGGCCTCAACCTGCCCGCGCAGGTCCTCGACTATCACGTCCCGATACAGGTGCACCAGCCTGGGCAAGTCCTCTGCGGATGCCCCCATCCCGGCCATGTATTCGTCCACCAGCCTCAGAGCGACTTCCTTGTCGCCTGGCGCATCGAGCTCCTCAATGGCATCAATCAGCTTGCCGGCAAGGAACCCGCGCGGGTTGTCTATCGCCAGAACCTCAACCTCCTCACCTTGCCTGACCTCTCCGGTTGGGAGGACGCCCGTCTGCAGGTGCTGTTTCACCAGCGAGAATGGCCCGCGAGTCACCTTTGCGAGGAAGGGCATGAGTGTTCGCTCGGTCACAACCTCCATGTCAATGCGCGGTACGCGGATGGCCCTGTCGAAGAACATGGTCAGCCGTTTGGTCAGTGCCGCCCGCGCCTGCTCAGAGTCGAACTTCTCGCCCAGCTTCGGGGCCTCGGGCAGAGCGAACATCTCGGCCTGCGCCGGCGTTACGACAGGTTCTACACCGGCTTCGTGCGCTCTGGCTCTTATCTCGTGCGCTTCGGCCATCTCGCGGACAACGGCATCCACCACGGTGTCTATCCGCTCGTCGACCGGCAGGTCACCGGTGAAGATATCGTTGGCGAGCGCATCAGCTCTATCCAACACCTTATCCAGGTCCAGGAATCCATGCTGCACCTGCACGGTCTTCACCGGGCGCAAGTCTTCGGGTGGAAGCTCCTTGAAGTGAAACAGCGGACTCCCCTTAGCTGCCTCAATGAGCTTCGCGTAGTTGTCGTGCGACATTATCTCCAATTCATCAAGGTCCTGAATGCCGGTTGGCGTGCCGAACGGCAGTCGCAATCCGCGACCGATGGTCTGTTCAGTCAGAATATCGCTCACTGACGCTCGCAAGGGCACGATGGTGTACAGGTTCTTCACGTCCCAGCCCTCCTTGAGCATGTTCACGTGAATCACAACCTCCACCGTGCTGGTAGGGAGTTCGACCTCCAGCAACCGCTGTACGTTCTCATCGCTCTCCGCTCCGGTCTTACCGGAGTGTATCTCAATCACCTTGCCCTTGTATCTTCCTTCGCAGAAGCTCTCCGACTCGACGAGCGCGCGTATCCTGCCGGCGTGTTCCGTATCCGCGGTGGAGACCAGCACGAACGGCTTGACCAGTTCCTTCCGGCCGGCCGCGCAGTACTCGGCCAGCCGCGCCTTCTTGGCCTCATGGCGGGTCATGCCGTCCTGGAGCTTCAGGCGCTCCATCTCCTGCTTGTCAGAGGTAGTCAGGTTCGTGCGGGTGACAACGGTGGGCGTCTTCACGAACCGGCCGATGGCCTGAGCCAGACCGAATGAGTAGATGACGTTCCTCTGGTACTTGGGCGTGGCCGTGAACTCAAGCCCCAGCACCGGCTTCAAGTCGTTGATTGCCTTGAGGGACGCCTCGCCCCGATACCGGTGGCTCTCGTCCATCAGCACGACCAGGTCGCCCATCTGCCGCAGTACGTCCGAGAATGCAGCGCCCAGGTTCTCGTTGAACCGGTGGAACTTGAATTGGCGGTCGGTTTTCGGCGCGAATATCTTGCCGATGTTGAACACAAAGACGTTCGCCTGTTTCTCCTCGAATAGCCTGGGCCGGGCATCGAACCGCAGGTAGCTGTCACCGTCATACACCGCAGGCGCGGGGAAGTCGGACAAGCCCACGAACATGTACTTCGGGTGGCTCGGCTCAAGCTCGGCCCGCAGCTTGTCGTAGATGGTCATGCCCGGGGCGAGGATGAAGAAGTTTCGGTAGCCCTTTGACTTCCAGAGGTGATACACGCACGCGCCCATCAGCCGCGTCTTACCCACGCCGGTCGCAAGGGCGAAGCAGAACGACGGAAACTCGGTGTCGAACTCGACCGGCCTTGCGCCTCGACTCAGGCCGGTCGCCTTTTCTGCCACTGCCGCCAGTTGCGCCGACCTGTAGTCCAGTCCCTCGCTGATGCTCTCAAGCACCGAAAGCGCCTCAGCCTGCGGCTCACGCAGGCTCATGTAGCGGGCGACCTGCTCAGAGAGACTCATCGTTTGTCCTCCTCATAGTCGCACTTGGCGAGGAGGTCGCGGGGAATCTTCTTGACCTCGATGTTGTCCGGCACGGCCAGGTTTCGACTTCGGCGCGTGCAGTAGACTAGGAGGGACTGCCCAAGGCGCAGGTCTGAGGCCAGCGAATCGAGGTAACCCTGCGTCAGCAGTTGCGTGGTCACGTGCAGGAACCGGTTCTCGCTCGACACCCCATGCAACCGGCCCTCATTCCGATACCGGAACCCCTCAATCTTGCAGATGGCCCGAATCAGCATCTTCTCATCGTAGCGCGGATTGATGATGTAGACCGGATGCCCCTTGGCCGACAAATCAGGGTCCCGTACCAGGAGCGTCTCGGCCAGCCGATAATACTTGAACCCGCCTCCGCCCTTCCAGCCCACGGCCTTGGTAACGCCGCTGTCGTCCGCGCCGTCGATGACACGCCGCAGCCTTGGCACTATGAGGGTATCACACTGCTCACCGAGCTCGACCGTGATCCACCGTCTGCCCATCTTGTGTGCAACGGCCGCGGTTGTCCCGCTGCCGCCGAAGCTGTCCAGCACCCACTCGCCCCTCTGAGTGGCAAGGTCGAGAACGCGCTTGATGAGGCCCTCGGGCTTCTTGCCCTTAGGCAGAACCACGCCTCCCTCCTGGTGTAGGTTATTCGATAGGATGTCATCCCAGATGGTCGTCAGCGGTTCACCTGCGACAGGCTGGCCATCTATGTACTTGACCTTGTCGGAGTAGAACAGGATGCGCATGCCTTTGAGGAAGTACATGTCGGGGTAGCCTTCCCGCTGCAAGTAAAAGACCCGCTGCGGAGCCGCGGCCGACGCGTCGATGACCTTGCGCGTAGCTGCGCCTACACCTTTATAGCTTGGACGAGCCAGCTGAATGACGGACTCTGCGTGGTCAAGGACAAACTGGTCGAGTATAGACTCGGCTTCGTCATCTTTGGGCGCATCCGGGTGCGCGGACGCGAACGCCTTGCGGAGGGTCGTGAAACGCCACTTCGAATACGGCTCTCCGCGGTTCACAATGAACTGCCCATACCGCCTGTCCCTGTCCCTCCCCGTGAAAACACGGTTGCAGGCCCACTTCTCCTTGCGCTTCGCGTAAATGAGCACGAAGTTTGAGGTGTTGACGCAACCTGGGTTGATAGCCTTGTGGCCGGTCGCTGCCCCCTGTTTGAACGTGACCACGTAGGCTCGGTTCGTCCGGCCGAAGATCTCGTCCGCTAGCACCAGCAGGTACCCCAACTCGTTGTCGTCGATGTGGATGAATATCGTGCCATCTTCTGAGAGCAGCGTCCGTAGTGCCTCAAGTCTTTGGCGCATCAAGGAAAGCCAGATGGAGTGCTCCAAGCCATCCTCGTAGTGCTCGAATGCCTGACCGGTGTTGAATGGCGGGTCAATGTAGATGCACTTGATGCGGCCGGCGAAGTCCTGCTCCAGCGCCTTGAGCGCGAGCAGGTTGTCGCCGAAGATGAGCATGTTCTCCGAAGCGGGGTCGCCGTAGGACTTGGACGGGTCCTCGACAAGGACGCGCGGCTCCAGCCTCGGCCGCTCATCCTTCCCGACCCAGGTCAACTCAAGCTTGCCGCGCATCAGCCAAAGGAAGGAAGATGGAGGATGGAAGACAGAGGAAACGCCGACTTCGCCACCTCGCTTTCTCGTCCTCATTCCTCATTGTTCACTCCTCATTCCTCACTCCTCATTCCTCACTCCTCATTCCTCACTCCTCATTCCTCTCTTCACCTTCGCTTTCTTGGCGCAGGCTACGAGCATGGCCGTAAGCTCGTCGGCCTCGTGGCGCAGGGCCGCTACGGTCTCCGCCGTGCAGGCTCCCGAGTCGGCCAGTAGTTCGAGCCAGTACGCGGTCTCCTCAAGCTCCTGCAACGCGCCCTCTACCTTGCTGATATACTCGGCGTCCGACCGGCTGCGGACTGCTTCCCGGTAGTGCGCGCCGACCGACGTGCCAGACCGCAGTACCTGCTTGCCCAGCGTCTGGGCGATTACGGACTTGGGCAACGACGCGTAGAGCCGAACGACCCTCAGAGCGAACTCCTTCGTCCTCTCCTTCATCCTCGTTCCTCACTCCTCATTCCTCATTCCTCACTCCTCATTCCTTGCTATTCTTCTTCGCGCGGACAGGTTTGTCGGACGCGATGAACTCGTTGCGCCCGGAGCGGGTAGGAAGGTCGGCGGCAGCGAACTCGTGCCGGCGCGTGCGGCGGGCAGGAATCCGCGCTCGGGCGGGCCTTGTTCCCAGCGGGGCGTCCTTTGGTGCCACTGCAAGCACGACGCGGGAGTCGAACGCAAGGGCTATCTTGGACATGCTCTGCAGGGTCAGGTTCGCGGTCCAGTGCAGAATCTTGGTGACGTAGGCTGGAGAAGTCCCAAGCCTGCGGGCCAGCTCGGCCCGGCTGACCTTCTGCTCTTCCATCAACCGCCCGACCTCCTCGGCAAAGTCGAGCTTCAGTGCCTCGGCCCAGTAGTCCGGGTCGTTGTCGAACTCCGCCCTCTGTGCTTCATACCAATTGTCTCGTTCAATCATGATAGTACTCCTGCGGCGATGCAACGCGCCCGCCACGACCTCACTTTCTCAATCTCGTCCCGGTATCTGGCCTTACCGGCCGGCTTCGTACGCGCATGGGTACAGACGACTACGCGCCGTCCCTCAAGGAAGCAGAACACCCGGCTGTTCGAGACGTGCTCCTTGATTTCGTACACGTCGGCTACCAAGCGCTTGAACACGGTCCCACTCTGCCCGGCCCATCCGGTCTGTGCCAGGCGCTCAAAGGCATGGAACAGGTGCTGCCTTGCCCGAACGTCAAGCCCGGCAATGAACTGAGTTACCTCACACCGGTCGCCGACCGCCAGCGCGTAGACATCCCGGGCCGGCCCGGACTCCAAGAGCCTGAGACTCAGCATATATTAACCTATAAGTTCATACGGTCAAGTTCGGCTTCCCGCCTCGCGGCTCATCGTCCAGCTTCCTCCGTCTTCAGTCCTCAGTCCTCGTTCCTCAGTCCTCACTCCTCTTTGCCGCTCATCCTTCCCGACCCAGGTCAGCTCAAGCTTGCCGTGCATCGTCTTTGTCTGCCTGTCTCGTCGACACTTCCTCAACTCCATCGTCAGCCTCGCCCACCTCGCTTTCCACGATTCGGGCCAGAATCGGGAGGATAACGAACGCGAGCAAACCAACAACCGTGAGGACGGCCATGATGGCGTGCCTGTAGAGCTGGGCCTTGGCTACCTCCGGTTCGCCCGGGTAGAAGTCCCTTATCATGCTGATGCCAAGAACTGCAACGGGCCACGCCGCGCTGACAGGAATGAGGGTCCTCGCCAGGTGCCAGAGTCGTTGTGAGTGAGTCGTACCTTGCAGATTCATGCTCAGTGCCTTATCGGACGTGAAGAACCGCACCACGAACATCGACGCTACCACGACAGCGTAGAAGGAAACCTCGTATGCCACCCGCATCAGACTGGAGAAGACAAGCTGCGACAGTGAGCCCATGCCCAGCATGTAGACCATTCCCCAAGTCAACATGACGCTGGGCTTCTGCCGATACAGGGAAGGCAACACTCGCAGGCTGACGGCGACAGACATCAGCAGAAACAGGACTGAGCCCCATATGCCGGTGCTGATAGGTATCACGGTGCTGCGCCAAGTTCGCAGTTCGTGTCCTCCGCGAGCGGCGTACACCCAGACATGACCAAGCTGGCTCAGCATGCTTGCCAGGCCCGCGTACAGCGCGTACGCCCAGCATCGACCCCGTCCGACGCCGTGGCTAGGAGTCATCGCCGCCTGCGTTAACGGGGTCTTCCTCGCTCTCGGGCCGTCCTGTTGTGAGGTCGGTGATGCGCCAGCCACGTGCATTGAGGCAGCACGTGTCGAATCCAGCGGGTAGTGTGTCCTTGCAGAGGGCGAGGCAGAGCAGCTCCTTGGGCCGCGTCATTGCGACGTGGGCACGACGAACATGCATCGCCGTGCGTATCTTCGGCTTCCTCTCGCGCCTGCCGACAATCCAAGGCAGTACGATAGGAAGGTCCTGCTCAAAACAGTGGGTTTGTAGGACCAACGTGGCCAGGTGCGTCTTGCCCTTCTCCGAGTGAATGGTGCCCACGGAAACCGACACACTCCGTCCTTCCTCCTTGTACTCGTACTCGTTCTGCAGACTTGAGGAAGTGCCCGTGGGAGCATGACCACTCATCCGCGGTGTTGCTTTGCCTTCCAGGAACGCCCGCGCCTCCTTGTTCCACCTGCCGCCAGTCAACGCCAAGAGTGAACGGCGCGTCCACTCGCTGAGTTTCTCTACGTTCACGCTCGTGGCTCGTTCTGCCGCCCGGTAGCGCCTGAACATGGCGTCTTTCATTTCGAGGAACTCCACACTTTGTGTTTCCCGTAGGAAGTCGGTCAAAGACGAGAGGGTGAAGGGCTTCTTCGATTGAGGATGCGGTGTACCGTTGCGGCGCAGGAGTTCGGCAAGGCCTTCCATCATCCTGTCCAGGACGTGCTCGCAATCGCCGTCGGCGAGCATTTCGTCCTCGCCGGCAAGCACGTAGTCGCCGAGACACGCCAGCCTCTCGGCAGGACCTTCTGTCTTGGGTTCGTACTTGTCCCAGTAGTCGCAGAGCGAATACGGGAAGTTTGTGTCATCTCTTCCGCGACGCTGCACCGCGCCGATGGCCACGACTCTATTCTCATGGTCGGCTAGGTCTTCGTCGGTGAAACCGCGGAGGACAAGACGTGCATACTCCTCCAGCACGCGTGAGACGCTTGACTTGTCGAACAGGAACACAGTATGCGGCAGGTCATCTCTGCGATTGCTGCACCCGACAAGGACGGTCTGTCTCACGGCAACGCTCTGCGCGAGCTTGGCGATAGAGCGGCTCAGCCTGAGCGAGTACGGTAGGGTAAGGCAGTCATTACGAGGAAACTCCGACCCAGTCGTCTCTTCGTCAGGGTTTTCATCGTCCGCCAGAATCTGCTGGTTCGGGTCACCAAGCCGCTGCACGACTACATCACCTCCGAACAACGAGTCCAGCAGCCGCCACTGCGCAGCCGATGTGTCCTGCATTTCATCAATGAAGACGAGCGGGAAGCGCCATCTGAGTAGCTCCGCGACCCGCGGGCAGTCCGCGATGTACTTCTCCGCCAGGGCGAACATGTCGCGGAAGCCCCAGACGCCGGCGCTTTGTGCTTCTTCCTTGATGCTGCAGAATTGTCGATAGGTGTTCGACTCAGTCCGGTAGTGCGCCCTGCCGCCTTTGGACTTTCTCACTATCGGCAGCCACAGGTCGCCGCCCTTGTACTGGTACTGGAGTCCGCGAAAGAACCTCTCGGCGTAGAGACTGTCCTTCTTGCATCGCTGTCGCACGTGCACTGCGGCTGCCTTGAGTTCGCCCCGGCGACGATCGTAGATTCCCCGCAGGGTACGGCACAGCTTGTCGTCGTCGGGAGTGGGCCGATGTCCAAAGTACTCGATGCAGGCCGGGATGGCGAGGAACCGGTCAACGAAGCTCTGAATGGTGCCTACGAAATGAGGATAGCTGGTGAGGTCATGGGCTTCGGCTGCCGAAAGCTTGTCCTCGACGACCTCTCGCGCCGCGTTCGTATGTGACAGAACCGCGATTCCTCGGTGTGAGAACGGCCACTTATCTGCAAGTATCCCCAGCTTCGCGGCCAAGAGAGTCGTCTTGCCGCTTCCGGCGCAGGCGACGACGTCTTGGGTTTTCATGGATTGCAGGAAGGCTTCGCGTTCCCGCGTCCTGAAGTCGTAAGGAGGTCCAAACTCATGCTGAACGTGCTGGATGTCGTCCGCCGAGACCCGAAAAGCTGGACCCCAGACTTCGACCGGGCTTCCGCCGATTCGAGCATGTGTTTCGTATGCAGCCGCGCTCAATTGATTGGTTCCTCGGTCTTGGGGGCGCTCGCGTCTGCCCGTGTCACGTAGTTGATAGCGTCAATCAGGTAGGCCGGGAGCTTTCCTTTCAGCGCATTTACATCGAGTCGGTCACCATCCACTTCGTGACAGAGAATCTGCACCAGACGTTCGGCAGTGACTGCCTTGGATACACCAGACTCCAGCAGGTACGCGTAGACCTGACACGCGGTTCTATCGGGAGTGAATCCGTCCTTCTGCCACACATCTAGCTCTGCGTTCGCTTTCTCCAACGCCTGCGTCACTTGCTCAGCTCCAACCTCGGACGCGTTCTCGCTGTCTTGAGCAAGCAGCACCGCGGCATAGACCTCTTGGGCCAAGCCAGCCAAGGCCAGGTCGTGCTCCAGAGTCCAGCGCGTGGAAGCAAATGCAAGGACAGGGCCGCCGTTGTACCTCTTCTTCAGTTTCTCCTTCTTGGCTTCGACCACGTTCGTCTCAGTAGTCTTCTCAGGTCTGCCGTAGACAGGGTCAACGACCTTCCAGTCCGAGGCGACGTCCGTGTCCATCACGCACGCCACACGGATGTCCGGAGCTTCTCCCTGCAGGCGCTGGAATATCCTGGAATATCGGAACAGACCCTTGTGTCCCACGGTGACTACGCTAACCCCGAACTCGGCGAACGGACGTCCCAGCATCTTGGCCAACTCAGGAACCAGTATCTGCTCCGACGTGCCCTCGACCAGCATCACCCCAGTCGCAAAGAAGAGGTTGGCCTTGGTAGTGTCCAGGAAACGTCGGAGATGAGCGTAGTCGCCCTCGGCAAGTGCCGTCGCGCTGTGCCCCATCGGGAACGCGTGTCCGTGCTCAAATAGAATGAGACTCTCAACATCAGCCGCGGAGGCCAGGTTCGGACTGTGCGTTGTCACGATGGCCTGTGGGCAACGTTGCGTCCGCTTGTCACTGCTATCCTGGCCGGGGCAGCAGCGCTCCTCCAGAAACTCCATCAGCCGGACCTGCAACTGAGGATGCAGGTGCGCCTCCGGCTCCTCAATCAAGACGAGAGGGATGGCCGGCGTGGTACGCTTATCAAGTAGCAGGAGCTCCGCAGCCATAAATAGCAGATTGGTGTATCCCATTCCGCGCTCAATGTCGAAGCGCTGGTCGCCCATGTCGGGCATTCCCTTCGGTGGCCGAAGCAGAAGCTCCATTCTCTCCAGTATGTTCCGTAGCTCTACGCGCGACATGCGAATGTCCGCTTCTAGCTGATTCTGCCGGATGGAGAGTCGAGATAGGTAGCCCTCGTTGATGTCTTTGACGGCAGCCCTCACCAAGGCTACTCCGCGTACGTCAGTGTCGGCCTTCCTCACAATCTCCTCAAGACGGTGAGGCTTTCCCGGGTCGCCCTTCTTGAAGTCTGGGTGGGCGGCCAGAATCTGGGATAGACGCGAGCCGCGACCAGCGGAAAGCTCGCGGTCAGCGTCACGTAGAGGTCGCAGGTAGGTCGCCCGCAGTAACTCCCGCGCCTTGCCTTGCATGCGTTTGCCGGTTTCGAACGTAGCTCCCGCCTTCACCTCAATTTCAATCTCCTTGTCCCACCGACTCGTCCTGTCGACAAGCTCAAACCGGTGCGCGTGCATGATCAGCCGCAACACGGGCTGCTTCCTGCCGCCTACCTCGGAAAGGCAGAGCCACTCAAGCAAGGCAGCTCCTTCGTCGTTGGTCAATTCCCGGAACTCGCCCTGTATCCATAAGTCCTTTGCGGGTCCCTCGGAAGAGACGTGGAAGTCTTCGCGGGAAAGAGGGTACGACTCATCGCTTGTCATGCCCAGGAGGGCACGGATTGCATCAACAAACGCGGTCTTGCCCGAGTCGTTCCCGCCCACAAGAGCATTCAACCCGGGACGAAGGTCAAGCGCCAACCCAGGTGCCTCGACCACCCCGTTCTTCCCGATGGTGCCTCCGAAGATTCTGAAGTTGGTGATCTCGACACGAGCCAGATACATCTACACCACCCTCCATCTTATCTCAAACAGCTTCTTCATCTCGACCTTCTGGGCGAGTTGCGTTTCGACGCGCGTGATCACGCTGTCTTTTTGCCTATCTATCGCGTCATGCTGGTCGAAGAGCGCCCGGCGCTTGTCGTTGCGCTTGCGCTCGGTCTCTTTGGCTTTCTTGTGCAGGGCGACCTTCTGGTCGAGGTCCATCATCTGCCGGGCCTGTTTCTTGGTCGCCCGAATCTCGCGGTCCAATTCCTTCAGCTCTCGCTCGAGGTTCTCTTTCAGGTCTTCTGCCCATGCGTCGAGCTTCTCGATTTCCTGCTCGAAGTACTTCTGGTTGCGCTCCGTCACGCGGGCAAGGAGTCGGCCCTGCGACTCTCTCGCAAGTCCGTCCAGCGCTCTCGACTTGTCCGGCGGCAGCGCGGCTGTGGCTCCGGTTTCGGCATCAACTGAGAGCAGCTTGCGGCAGGTCTCGTCGTCAAGCGGGGAGCCGTCGTCGCACATTGCCGCGAAGACCAGGTATTCTTCCCGCTCGAACGAGTCCACGGTTAGCAGCCCAAGCCGCAGCCAGCCGGTCTTGCCCTGTAGAGCCTCTACGAGGCTGATTCGCGGGTTTGCCGCCCGGTGCAGGTCGTAACGGACGACAACCTCGCACGGCGAGAGTGCTCGTGCTTTGGCCCGTTCGATGAGCTGCACGGCCAGCGGGTGTCCGATGCGGTAGTGGTGCTCGGGCTCTCCGTTACGCTCGGTCACCAGCCGATACTGACCGAGATGCTCCGGTTCAAGTCGGACGCCTGCCGGCGCGCGGTCCAGCCGGAATGAATGGCCTTCGCCGAACAAGGCAGCGTCGCCGAGCTCGTGCCGGGTGAGCAACCAGAGCCACTCACGGAACCGGTCCAGTTGCTTATCAGTTTCGTTCTGATAGAGCTTGAGCCTGCGGTGGACCTCCTCATCGAAGTTCTCCATCAGCTTGGCACGGGCGTCGCTCAGCCGGGACTGGATGCGCTCGTCGAAGTCGAGCTGCAACTGGTCGAACGCCTTGGTGATGTCCTCGGGCGTGCGGCAGCACTGGTAGATATCGTTGATACGCTTCTCGAAATCCGCGCCGGAGCCGAGCGCACCAAGCACCTCGTCCGAAGCGCCGAAGACGCCGTCGAAGAGCCGGAACTTGTCGCGGAGCAACTCAAATACGCGCTGGTCCGCCGCATTCTTGCGGTTGAGGAAGTTGATGACAACCACGTCGTGCTTCTGACCGTAGCGGTGGCAACGGCCGATGCGCTGCTCGATGCGCTGGGGATTCCAGGGCAGGTCGTAGTTGATGACCACGTTGCAGAACTGGAGGTTGACGCCCTCAGCGCCGGATTCGGTGGCAATCATGATTGCGGCGCGGTCCCGGAACTCCTCGACAAGGGCAGAACGCATGTCGGCCGAAGCCGAGCCGGTAGCGGCGTCGTCGTTCTTGTGGCGCTCGCGCCATTCGCGGTAGATGCGCTTTGAGTCGGGCTCGGTGTTCGTGCCATTGAAGGTGACGACCTGCCCGGCATAGCCGTTCTTCACCAGCCAGTCCTTCAGGTACATCTGGGTGCGGCGGGACTCGGTGAAGATAAGCGCCTTACGCGGGCCGGCGAGCTCTGCGGCTTTGCGGAACCCGGCATCCAGAGCATAAAGCAGGGCCTTGGCTTTGGCGTTCTCGACAATGGACGTGGCCAGTTCCTTGTATGAGCGGAGGTCGGCAATCTCGGCCCGGAGCAGTTCTAGCATGCGTTTCTGCTCCTCGGAGTCGCTCGCTTTGCGCTCGCGGGCAACGACATCGTCGTCGGCCTCAGTCCACTCTTCTTGAGTCTGCCCCAAGGCTTCGAAGTCGGTCGCAACAGCATCGGCAACGTCAGGCGCTTCGGAGTCCTTGAGGCCTGCCTCCAACGCCTCCAAGCGTTCCAGCATGGTGCCGAGGGTGGCCGCGATTGCGTAGGAAGATGATGCCAGAATCTTGCGCAGAACGAGCGTAAGCAACTGGCGCTGGCTCTTTGGCAGGGCGAACGATTCGGGCCGCTGCAGGTAGCCGGACACTGCTTCATAGAGCCGGACCTCGTCCTCGGTGGGCGAGAAGTCCTGCGTCAGTGAGGTGCGGTTGGTGTAGCGGACATACTCAACTACCTGACGCCTGAGTGCTCGCTGGCAGACCGGCGCCAGTCGGGCACGCAGCTCGGCATAGGTCTCCGGGGCAAGGTCTGCGCCGTACCGCGCATACTGGTCTCGGAACGCGTCTTCGTTACCGAACAGGTGGGCGTCTACGAAGCTGACCAGGCCGTACAGCTCCATGAGCGAGTTCTGGAGCGGGGTCGCCGTGAGCAGGAGCTTGGGCCGCTCCAGCAGGGAGTCGTAGATGGACTTCGCAATCTTGTTGCCCGACTTGTAGACGTTTCGCAGACGGTGGGCCTCGTCAACCACAACGAGGTCCCACGGAACGAGACGCAGTTCGTTCTCACGGGTCCGAGCGAAGTTGTAGGAGCAGATAACGATGGTGCCGTCCCGCTCGAATGGATTCACGGTTCCGTTGCGCACCGCCTGGTTGAAGCTGGCGGTTTCGAGAATCGTGGCCCGGACGAAGAACTTCTCCTGCAACTCCTGCAGCCACTGCTTGCGGATGGACGCGGGCACGACACAGAGGATACGACGCTTGCGCTCGGCCCAAAGCTGGCTGATGACCAGTCCGGCTTCGATGGTCTTGCCGAGGCCGACCTCGTCGGCCAGAATCGCGCCGCGCGATAGCGGGTTGCGGAAGGCGAAGAGAGCCGCGTCAATCTGGTGCGGGTTCAGGTCAACGGTGGCGTTGTAGAACGTAGACGAGAACTTGTCCGATTCATCCGACGCACGGCGGCGGGTCAGTTCGTGCGCCCAGTACTGCGCGTGGTAGTCGGTGCTCATGCGTCCCGGGCTGTTGCACGGGTCAAGAGCACGTGCCAGAGGTTGGGAGACATCCAGCTTACCTCGCTTCAGAGTATCCCGGACAGGGAACCGACATCACTGGCCGGGCCCAGACTGCTGCCCGTGCGATACGGTCGTGGCCCGACTCGCCCCATTGCTTCGCAACGAACCCACGGAACTCCCGGACCCGGGCGTCGGAGTCGAAGCGACCGCCTGCCCGCACCAGGGGCCCCGGGACCAAGCGACTGGCGTTCCATCGTCCGACAGAATAATGCTGAGCTTGCGCAAGTCAAGACCGCGCAGACGGCAATTCTGCGGCCGGGCTGAGGGGTGTCGCGGTGGGTTGGGCAAGGGGAGGCGCGGGCGGATGGGAAGGGGGGTCGACACCGGTCTGGGCCCGGGCTGGGGAACCGCGAACGCATCGGGCCTGGGCCCTGGCCGCCGAACCCCCCGGGGCGGCGGCAGGCGCAGGGGTTGCCGAAAGGATTGGGGCAGGGGAAGGCGTAGCCGCTGCGCCGGGGCTAGCCCAGGGGGGTTGGGCCGGGGTCGGGGCAGGGGGCTCGGAAAGGGGAACCGTCCCCCTTACCAGCCAGGGGATGGTCATATGGTAGGACAAAGGCAGAAGACAGAATGCAGATTGCAGAGTGCAGAATGGCAGACGTGAAGAAAAGACAGAAGCAAGCAGAAGTGAGGACGGATGAACGGGCGGTGTTGCGTTTTGGGGTCGTGGTTTCTCTAATGCCAGTGAAAGGAGCACTCATGAAGAGAAGTGCTGACGACGAAGTTCGAATGACGGATGCCGGAGCGACGCCGCCCGACCCGGTGGCCGAGCAGGTCAGGCGCCGCGTTGCCAAGTGGGCTGCGAAGTACACGCCGGAGCGGTTGGCTGGTCGGCTCGCGTTCCGAACTGAGCAGATGCAGCAGAGGTATCGCACCCAGGCCGAGCTGCAGGGCCGGGTGGAACAGGCTGTGGCCCAGGTGACCGACGCGGCCTGCGTGCCGGGCCTGATCCGATTCTGGTACAACGACTTTGGCCGCGAGCTGAGCCGCATCTGGCGCACAGTGCCGACGTCGTGCCAGGAGTCCGAGTTCGAGATTGTCCGCTACAAGTGGGCTGTCCGGGGTCTGGACCCGATTCTGCTGGACAGAGTCGAGGCCGCGGTCATCGAGGTGCTCGAGGAACTGGGCATCCTGCGCAATGGCCGGTAGCCGTTGACTTGGGACGAATCCGCACTACAGTGAGGAAACGTCATGGCCAAGAGTGAAGCCCCCAGGCCACGCCGGCCCTGCCGGCCCGAGGACCCGGACGCTGATGCCGTGGCCCGGATTCTGGACGGCCACGCCGCGGCCGACGAGTTGGACAGGAAGTACCGGCAGGGTCTGCTGAACCACGCCGCGTCCTCGCTGCATGACCGGGCTCGGGCCGAGGCAGTGGTGCAGGATACGCTGGCCGATGCTTTCAACAATGTCGGCACGTTCCAGGGTCGTTCGTCGTTCTTTGCCTGGCTGTACAGCATCTACAAGTTTCGGCTGCTCAAGGAACAGAAGGCGGTGCTGGTCGTGGCCGGCCGCGAGGTCGAGTTCGACTCACCCGGTCAATCCGACGACGTTGAGGACCAGGGCGCGGCACGGCCCCAGGAGGCAGACTGGATTACCCAGATTGAACAGGCCCTGACAGTTAGCAGACAGCACACGCCCGAGAGAGACCACGAGCAGCGCGAGCGGCTGCTCGAAGTGGTCAAAGACGTGCGCGAGTTGCTGACCCCGCAGACCAGAGAAGTGTTCTACCTGACCATGGCCGGGCTGTCGCCCGGCGAGATCGCCCTGGTACTCAAGGTGAGCGCGAGCGACGTGCGGAACCATCTGAAGCGCGGCCGCGAAGTGCTGAAAGAGAAGCGCGACCAGAGGAGGTCAATTGACTAAGGTCGCGATTGCGGTTGAAGGCTGGAACGCCGAAGCCGCGCTCGGTTTTGCACGCGCAGCAGCGCGATTCAGGTCAACGGTCACGCTCAGCCTGGGCAGGGAAACGGTCAACGGCAAGGACGACCTCGAAGTCATGACCCTGGGCCCTGAGCCGGGCGATGAGGTCGTGATGGCGGTCGAGGGCAAAGACGAGAAAGAGGCGTTCGCGACGCTGCTGGCCCGGCTGCTCTCTGTTGTCGAACGGCCAGAGGACAGGCTGGCCGCGGTGCTTGGGCCCGCGGCAACAGGCCGACAAGCAGCTCTCAGGCCACCAAACCGACGCCTCGCGGACGTCACGACCCTGGGCGTAGAAGAGGTCGCGCCGGCAAGACCGCGCCGAAAGAGACGTGCGGGCCCCAGCGCCGGGCCGAAGCGCGCGGCCGGTCAGCGCCGACCGCGTAAGCGCAAGAAGTAGCCCAGGCCGACAGTCGTAGCGGGCAGCCGCCCCGGTGTACCGGGGCGGTCGCGTTTGTCAGCGAAGCGCCGGGTTCGTCGCCCAGGTTGCGTCCGGGCCGGTCGGTTTCTCCAATTCCAGTGATGAACCACGAGAAAGAGAGGCCAGCCATGAATGCCGCACGCCTTGTCCAGGAAGCCGACCGCGTGGCCGACCTGCTTGAGTTGACGGTCGATGCCCAGCGCCTGGTTCCGGCCACGAAGCACGGCCGGCAGGCGCTGGCGCTGCTGGCCTGTCAGGAGAAGCGGCTGCGGTCTATGCACCGCCGGCTGCTCGAGGCGGCCCTGGTCGAGCTGCTGTGGCAGTACATGAACCACGTTGAGTGGACCGATACCGCGAGTGTCGTGCGGCAGCTCATTGTCGACATCGGAGTTCAGCAATGACCGAACCGACGATTGCCGTGATGCTTGAGCACGAGCCGGCAGCAGGCGCAGGCCACGCCTGGCCCGAACTCAGGCCGCAACCGGCGTCCGCCATGGTAAGGACGCCAATCACGTTGCCGAAAGGAGGTGACAACCATGCCGATTGACCCAGTCCGTAGAGTCATGAACTGGGACTCAAACTTCGACACCGACCAGGTGAAGGCGCGGATGGACAAGAAGCGGGCCGACATGCTCGCCCGGGTCCAGTCCGTGTTCGCGCTGATTGCGACGATGGAGTCCCAGGTCAAGCAGGTGCTGGATTTGGCCGGGGTCTCAATCATCCTGTACCCCTCGTACCTGAGCTTCGGCCGGGAGCTCTGGCATCTGACCCACGGGCGCGAGGTCTCCGGCGAGTCTGCGTCGGTTGAGGCCGAGCTGCTCATTGTGAAATGGGTGGCCCGCGGCCTGGCCCGCAGTGTGCTCGAGACCATCCGCACCGGCGTCTTCAACATCGCGCCGCCATCGAGTCCGTAACGGCGCGCTGCGCCCGACGCATCACGCCGGGCGCTGAGAACCAGCAGGCGGCAGAGAAGGCTGCACTCTGCCGCCTGCCTGCGCGAGGTTGACAAGCCGCGCCCTGCGGGCTACGCTGTCGTGTGTTCGCTCTCATCTTCGCTCTGGTCGCCGTTCCTTCGGTCCAGGTCCTGCGCTGGCAGAGCCCGGACAGCTCGCGGCCGCTGAGCTATTCATCCTGGCTTGAATCCCGACCCGCAGGCCCGGTCTGGCGCATCCGGCCGATTTCTTCGGTCGGGCCCCGGCTCGAACCCGGGGTCGACGTGCTGATTGAAGAGGAGCTTGTCGCCCCGCTCCGGTTGCAGCTCGACACGCTCTTTGCCGACCTTGTCCAGGAAGGCCATGCGCCGATGCTCTATTCGGTCGCAGCCACGTCGGCTGAGTCGCTCCGGGCTTTCCTTGCCCGCGAGTACGAGCTGGGCGTGCGTCATGCCGTGCTCGTCGGCGACCTGCCGGTGGCCTGGTTCCAGATGATTGACGACTGGAATTCAAACCGCCGCCGCGACCCGGACGAGGGCTACGAGGAGTTCCCCTGTGACCTTTTCTTCGCCGACATCAACGGCAACTGGGCCGACCAGATGGTGCGACTCGATACCCTTGACAGTCTGGTCTCGGGCGCCGACGGCATCTACGACCAGCACGACGGCGACATCGTGCCCGAACTGGCGGTTTCGCGTCTGCCTGCATCCGTGGTCGGCAACGAAGTCACCCTGCTCAGCCGCTATCTTTCCCGGAACCACCGGTATCGGAACGGCGACCTGCCGGTCACTGACCGGGCCCTGGTCTACATCGACGACGACTGGGTTCCCTATGCGTCGGAGTGGGACTATGCGGTCGGGTATCTGTACCCGGAGCGGGTCTTTGTCTGGCAGCGCGAAACGACCCGGGTCCGCGACTATCGTCCCCGGATTGACACTGCCGCCTACCAGTGGATTCAGCTCTGCTCTCATTCCTGGCCGGGCGGCCACGCAATGAAATATAACAACGGCCAGAACTGGGACTACTTCTACGCCGACCAGATTGCCGGACTCGACCCGTGCGCGAATTTCTACAATCTCTTCGCCTGTTCCAACGCCCGATTTGTCGAGCGTAACTTCTGCGGCGGCTGCTATGTGTTCCAGACCTCAACCGGACTGGGCGCGGTCGGCTCGACCAAGACCGGCTCGATGCTCCGGTTTGAGGACTTCTACTACGCTCTGTTCGAGGGTCGGCCCCTGGCCGAGGCGCTGGTTGTCTGGTTCTACTGGCGCATGATGGACGGCCTTGAGCCCTGGGAGCAGTCGTGGTTCTACGGCATGTGCCTGGTTGGTGACGGCACGCTCAAGGCCCGGGTTCCGACTGCTCTGGCCGAAACCCTTGGCCCGGCCCGCATTCGCGCTGCCGAGCCGGCCACGGTCGTAAGCCGAATCCTGCTTCTCGCCGGCAATCAGACAACCGACCTGGTCGATGCCACCGGCCGTCGTGTCCGGTCGCTTCGGCCTGGTGCCAACGACCTTTCCCGCCTTACGCCCGGTGTCTACTTTGTCCCGAGCGCATCCGGCCGCACGCACCGGGTCGTTCTGACCAGGTAGCACCGGGCCGACGGCCGGCTTGACCCTGGTGGCGAAATGAACTAGACTGGCCCACTATGCGCAAACTGAGCGTCCTGGGTCTGGTCCTGATTGCCTGGTCTGCTGCACCGGCTCTGGTCCCGCTGCCTTCGGCTCCGAACTGGACATCAAACGACAACGACTATTCAACCGGCGGTGCGGTTGCCGACGTCGATACCAACGGCTTTCTCGACCTGTGTGTATCGAACGGCAACGACATGGCCCTGAACCAGAACTCGGTCTATCTGAACCGGGGCGGTACGCTTGAGTCCGGTGCTTCCTGGCGCTCGTCCGACAACGGCTACTTCGGCCACTGCTATGCCGGCGACATCGACAACGACGGGCTTGACGACCTCGCGGTCGGCTACCTCGGGGCCGGGACGGCCGGCGACTTCCTCGCCCGGGTGTACCGCAACTCGGGCAACACGCTCTCGCCTGCGCCGTACTGGCGGGCCCGTGACCAGCACTCCTCGTTCGACTGCTGCCTGGGCGACATTGACCTTGACGGCGACCTGGACCTCGCCATCTCGGCGGGCGACGCCTATACCGGCTCAACCGATTCAGCCCGAGTTTACCGCAACAACTCGGGCGTGCTCGACACGCTGCCGTTCTGGACCGCGAACCAGGGCACTCCGTCCGACGCCATCCGACTCTGCGACATCGACAACGACGGCGACCTTGACCTTTTTGTCGGCCAGCGCCGACGCATCTCGATGTACCGGAACAACTCCGGCGTGCTGGAGAATACCCCTTCCTGGGTTGCGACCCGGAACATCGGCTGGTGCCTGCGCCTGGCGTTCGGCGACTATGACCTGGACGGCTGGCTCGACCTTGCCGCAGCCTGCAACGACCAGCTTGGCGACCCGAACAGCATCAAGGTGTTTCACAACAACCAGGGCACGTTCGACACCATCGCCACTTTCAACATGCTGCGCCAGGGTTCAAGCCTCTACTCCTCGTGTGTTGCCTGGGCCGACGCGAACGGCGACGGGTACCCGGAGCTGGCCGCAGGCGGCTGGTGGCGTCCTGCGGTCGTGTTTGAGAACCGGGCCGGCGTGCTCGATACGGTTGCAACCTGGTCCTGGTCTCCGGCCAACCGGTATGACCTGGTCTGCGAAGCCCTGGTCTGGGCCGACATCAATAACTCGCACCTTGTCCCTTGCGAAGTGGCGGTCACCGGTGACGGCCGAACCAGTCTGTTCACCATCCGCAAGACCGGCCCGCTCCAGTCTCTCGACAGCATCAAGGTCAACGGCGTGCCGGTTCCGCGCTCCGGCTACTGCTGCGACCTGCTGGGCGCCTGGGTCAGCTTTGCGAACCCGCCGCCCGAGTCAAGCCAGGTCCGGTTCTTCACCCGGGTTTCGACTCATCCGGACCTGGTCGTCACCAACTGGGACCAGCCGAACGGCAACCACCTGTTCCTCAACACCACGCCGGTCGGCGCTGCCGCGCCTGCCGGACTAGAGCGACTCGCCGGACTCTCAGCCCGACCCAACCCGGTGCGCGACCTTGTCGAGATCCTCCTCACTCCTCGACCCATCGCTCATCACTCACCACTCATCACTCTCTCCATCTACGACCCGGCCGGCCGCCTGGTCCTGCAATCTGCAATCCCCAATCTGCAATCTGGCGTGTCCTTAAGGCTCGGCTCTCTGCCGCCTGGAGTCTGGTTCTGCCGGACCGACGACGGCCGCGAGCTGAAGCTCGTTCGCGCCGACCAGTAGATGTCTGAGCCAGCACTGACCGAGCTGCCCGGCTCGCTGCTCTCGCGCCTTGCTGCCTGTGCCCGGGTTGTGGTCCTTGACCAGGTCGGCTCGACCAATGACCATGCGCTCGGTCTAGGGACCACGGGCGAGCCTGCGGTGGTGCTTGCCCGGCATCAAACCAGAGGCCGGGGCCGGTTCCGCCGCCACTGGTACTCAGACGACGCAAGCCTCTGCTTCAGCCTGCTCCTCTGCCGTGACCAGCCTGACTTCCCCGGCTCGCTCATCACCCACATCGCCGGTCTTGCCGCCTGCCGCGCCGTCGAATCAACCACCGGTACAAGACCGCTCATCCGCTGGCCCAACGATATCATGCTCGGAGAGAAGAAAGTCGCGGGTATCCTTTGTGAGGCCCGGGGCAACGGTGTCGCCGTCGGCTTCGGCATCAACGTGAATCAGCCGAACTTTCCTCTGGACCTGCCCGACGCAACGTCGCTCACGATGGCCACCGGCCGGACTTTCGACAAGCTCGTGCTGCTTGAGGCCTGCGTCAAAGAGACGTTTGCCGCACTCGACCAGGCAGTCAAGGACCAAGGAGCTGCCCTGCTCACCCAGCTCAAAGAACGCTCGGCAATCCTCCATCGCCGGGTCGAAGTCAAGACCCTGCTCCGCACCCATATCGGAACCTGCATCGACATCGACCGCGAAGGCCGGCTGGTCCTGCGCACCGATTCGGGCAAGGTCCTCTCCCTGAGCGCGGGCGACGTCCGCCGGCTCAGATGATTCTCACTGCGCTCGTCGGCAACACCAACACGCGCCTCGTCTGGTGGACCCGTGGCACAGTGCGGGCAAGACGCATCCTGCCCACGGTCCGAGTCCTACAGTGTGCCCGTGTGCCCGGCTCATCGCGGCCGGTCAAGGGCGTTGCCATTGCCTCGGTTGTGCCGCGTGCGACCCCGGTTCTTGCCCGAACCCTGGAACTTGCGACAAACTGCTCACCTTTTGTCCTCGGGTCTGGGACCAGAGTCGGGCTCTCGTTCCGCTGCCGCCGCAGCCAGCTTGGTGCTGACCGGGTCTGTGACGCAGTCGGAGCCTGGCACCTTCACCGCGACAACTGCATTGTCCTTGACTTCGGCACTGCGGTCACGGTCAACGTCGTGCTTGCTGAAGCCAGCTTTGCCGGCGGGCTCATTCTGCCCGGCCCGGACCTGATGCTTGCAAGCCTTGCCCGAAGCACTGCGCTGCTGCCCCGTGTCGAACTCAGGCGCAAGCCAGAACTCATCGGCCGCACAACCTGCGCCGCAATCCAGGCCGGGGTGTTTCACATCCTCGCTTGCGGCCTGCGCGGTGTCATTGGCGAGCTCGAACGGACGACGTCCCGCAGCTTCAGAGTCATTCTCACCGGCGGCCGCGCAAAGCTGTTCTATCGGGCACTCGGCCGGCCGGTTACAGTCGACCCTGACCTCGGCTCACGCGGCCTTGCCCATGTGTACCAGCTTAGTCAGAAAGCCTCTGATGCCTGACCTGTACCTGGGAATCGAGACCAGCGGCACCGGAACCGGTGTGGCTCTGGCCAGGGCCGGAAACGTCATCTACGAGCAGGCGCTCGGCGACAAGATGCGCCACGACGAGCTGCTCATGCCCCTGATTGATGAGGCGCTCGCCTCAATCAACGCCAGGCCCCAGGGCCTTGCCGGACTCGGCGTCACCATCGGCCCGGGCATGTTCACGTCGTTGCGCGTCGGCCTGAGCACGGCCAAAGGTTTCGCATTCGTCCTCGGCATACCAGTCAAAGGCATCAACACTCTCTGGGCTCTGGCCCGCTCTGTGCCTGAACCGGGCCGGCCCGTACTTGCGACAATCGACGCCCGCAAGTCCCAGGTCTACGCTGCCCTGTACCACCAGGACCGAGTGCTCATCGAGCCCGGACTGTTCAGCTATTCTGAAATCGCTGAAGCCGCATCCGGCCGCTCCGGGCACAAGCTCATCATCGCCGGCTCTGGGTCCGGCCTGTGCCGGCCCTTTCTTGAGAGCCGGCAAGTTCAGCTCGAAACATCCGGCATCGAAAACCCTCTGCCCCGGGTCATTGCGCTTGCCGCGGCTCAGGCAATCCAGGCCGGCCAGGCCGATGACCTGGAGCGACTTGAACCGCTCTATCTCCGCCGCACCGACGCCGAACTTGCCCGCGAACGGCGTACGAACTCCTAGCCTCTCGCCCTCCGCCATTCTGCCTTCTGATTTCTGCCTTCTGCCTTGTCTCCTCCGTCCCCCCGCCGGATTTGACCGACTTTTCGGCCGCAGGTATAATCTCCTGTCGTGACAGCCGGAAACAGCGGGATAGTCAACCCAACAACAAAGGTAACATCCTTGAACAGCACTCCTGCCAGCTTGTCTGCCCTCACCGACCGCATCATCGAGATTCTGAAAGAGCTTGTCCACATCCCAAGCCCGGCCGGGCATACCGACGCTGCAATCCAGTTCCTTGGAGCCGAGCTCGACCGGCTCGGCGTGCGCCATGAACGAACCCGGCGCGGCGCTCTGGTCGGATCGATCCCCGGGCAGGAGGCCGGGCCGCACCGAACCCTGACCGCCCATGTTGACACGCTCGCGGCCATGGTGAAGTCAATTGAGAAGGACGGGTTGGTCCGACTCACCCAGGTCGGCGGCTATGCTCTGAGCACGGTCGAAGGCGAGTACTGCACTGTTGAAACCAGCTCGGGCCGCATGATTCGCGGCACGGTTCTGTACGAAAAACCATCGGCCCACGTCAGTAAGGAGATTGAATCGGCCCGGCGCGATGCCGAAAACATGGTCGTTCGGCTCGACCTGGAGTCACCGAGCGAGGCCGCGGTCACGGCCCTGGGCGTCGCGGTCGGCGACTACATCCACTTTGACCCCAGATTCGAGTTGACCGACTCCGGGTTCGTGAAGTCACGCCACCTGGACGACAAGGCCGGGGTTGCCTGCCTGCTCGCGGCCGTCCAATCACTGGTCGAGCAGGGCGCCAAACCGCGTCGCACCTGCCACCTTTTCTTCAGCACTTCCGAGGAGGTCGGGTTCGGCGCTTCAGCCGGAATCCCTGAGGGCACAGGCCAGTTGCTTGCAGTCGACATGGGGGCGGTCGGCAAAGGCCAGGCTTCGGACGAGTACTCGGTCTCAATCTGTGCCAAGGATTCAACCGGCCCGTTCGACTACCGGCTGCGACAGCATCTGGTCGAGCTCTGTCGCGCGAACGAGATTCCGTACAAGGTGGATGTCTACCCGTTCTATGCCTCGGATGCCGCGGTTGCAGTTCGGGCCGGCCACGACGTTGTCACCGGGCTTATCGGCCCGGGCATTGACGCCTCGCACAATCTCGAACGCACTCATCGCCGGGCCCTGCTGGCAACGGTCCGGCTCATCCTCGCCTACCTGACCCAGTAAGACGGGCCACCGCAACCACGGCCAAGGCGGAGACGAAGCGCCGTGGTCCAGTCCCGAACTCGGCCTGCAAGGTTCGCCTTGACCGGGCGCTGGCAGCCTATACAATCACGCAGTTGACATCTCTCCCCCGACTGCGCATCGGTCTTGGCTTTGACGCCCACAACCTCAAGAAGGGACGAAGACTGGTCCTCGGCGGCGTGACTATCCCGCACCCCTCAGGCCTGACCGGGCACTCGGACGGAGACGTGCTGCTGCACGCCATCACCGACGCACTCCTCGGAGCAACCGCCCTGCCTGACCTGGGCACGCTCTTTCCCGACACCGACCCGACCTGCAAGGATGCCGACAGCGCCGGGCTTCTGTTACACGCCTGTGGCCTCGTGCGCCAGCAGGGCTGGTGCGCGACGAACATCGACTGCGTGGTCGTCTGCGACCAGCCGAAGCTCGCCCCTCACGCCGAGGCGATTCGCTCAAGCATCGGCCGGCTCCTGTCCCTGCGGCCCGACTGCGTCGGGCTGAAAGCCAAAACCACCGAAGGCACCGGCCTGGCCCGGCCCGGCCGCAGTATCGCCGCACTCGCCTTGGTCCTGCTCCGGAAAGCGAAATGATACCGCTGCACGACGACATCCGCTCTTCCCGCCGGCCGATTGTCAACTACCTGCTCATCGGTGCCTGCACAGCCGCGTTCGCCTATCAGCAGCTTGCCGCACTCAACGACCCCGAGGCAGGCAACGCGATTGTCCGGGCCTACGGCATGATTCCGCGCGATATCGTAAGCGGCCGCCATCTCTGGACCCTGCTCACCTCAATGTTCCTGCACGGCGGCTTCTTCCACTTCATCGGCAACATGCTCTATCTCTGGATTTTCGGCGACAACATCGAAGACGCCTTCGGACACGCCGCCTATCCGTTTGTCTATCTCGTCTCAGGCCTGCTCGGCAGCGGGCTGCACGTCATCTTCAGCCCGGGCTCACCGGTACCGACGATTGGCGCATCAGGCGCTATCTCCGGGGTAATGGGCGCTTACTTCGTGCTCTACCCGCGCGCCCGGGTACTGACCGTCATCCCGATTTTCTTTTTCCTGAGAATGGTCTACCTGCCGGCCGGGCTCCTGCTCGGTTTCTGGATTCTGTTCCAGGTCCTGAACGGCTGCGGCGCTGCGCCGGGCGCGGGCGGCATCGCCTACTTTGCCCACATCGGCGGCTTCGGCGCCGGGGTTCTGTTCGGACTCCTTATCAAGCGCCGCGTGCGCCGGCCCTGGTATGAAATCAGCTAGCCGGCTCCTGCCGGCAGCACTGGCCGCTGGAATCGCGTTCCGTCTTCTCCTGCTGGCTGTCCCATCGACCCCGCTCAGCCGGAAGGCTTTGGAGCCGATTGCCGACACGCCGGAATACGTAAGACTGGCCGAAAACCTGGCCCGGCACCACCTTTTCTCGCTCGACTCTGCCCCTCCTTTCCGGCCGGACGTGTTCCGCACTCCGGCATATCCACTGTTCCTGGCCGGGTTTGTCCTGCTTTTCACAAACCCGCTGCTGCCGGCTCTATTGGGCCAGCTTGCTCTGTCGCTCTGCCTCATCTGGGCCACGCAGAGACTGGCGCGCGAGCTGGGCCTGGACCAGAGGTTCGCCGCCATCGCCGCACTGCTCGTTGCCTTGAGCCCGAACCTCGCGTTCCTTGCGACCAAGCTCGTCACCGAAACCCTGTTCACTCTCGGCCTGATTCTCACCGTGCTGCTGCTCAACCGGTTTCGCGTTGCCGGTCGTGCTCACGACCTTGTCGCGGCCGGCGTGCTCGGCGGCCTTCTGATTCTCACCCGGCCGATTGCGACTTTCTTCCCTTTGGTCATCGCCGGGTATCTGCTCTACCGCCAACTGAGGCATCGCATCGCTCCGCTGTTCGCACCGATTCTCCCGCTTGCTGCGGCAACAGTCGTAGTCCTGCCCTGGGTGGTCCGCAACGGCCAGGCGACAGGTCGTTACATCATTTCGACCGTTTCCGAACGCAACGTCTACCTGTACTCGGCCGCGTCGGTGCTGGCGTCAGAGAAGTCAATCAGCGTGGCCGCGGCCCGCGACTCGATGATGGCTGAAGCCGGGCAGGTATTCGGTCAGCTCGACTCGTCCGACGAGGCACGATTCTGGGAGAAACTGTCCGCGGTGGGCTGGCGTCATGTGCTCCGCCACCCGGCCACCGCGGTTCGAGTTCACATTGCCGGAAGCGCTGCTGCCCTGACCATGCCTTTGAGTATCCGGCCCCTGCTGATTCACTTTGGAGCCGGCACGAACCAGGACTTTGCCTCGACTCCGCATCTGGCCCAGCAGGTGTTCGGGCTGCTGGCCCGGGTCCGGGTCAGTACGGCATTCGCCCTGTTATGGCGCGAGCGCCTGTCCCGGATGCCGACACTCGCCCTGATTCTGCTCATCTGGGCACTGGTCTTCCATCTCTGCCTGCTCCTGCTCATTGCTGTCGGACTGCTGAACCGGCAGGGCCGAAGTGTGCTCTGGCTGCTTCTGCCTTTGCTCTACTTCACGCTTTCGGTCGGGCCGGTCGGCGATGCCCGGTTCCGTGCACCAGTCGAGCCGCTGATGGCCATCATCGCCTCAGTCGGCCTGGCCACTGCATCGAGACCGCGCTAGCGCTCGACCACGACCTTGGTCGTAACCGACTTGCCGGACTCTACGTCGGTCCGCTGCACAAAGTAGAGACCGGCAGGCAGATACGAAACATCCAGCTCTGCCCGACCCCGGTGCAGACGCCTGCTGAGCACGGTCCGGCCCGCAGCATCAAGTAACCGAACCCTTGACCCCTGCTCCAGATCCAGAACCAGCCGGGCGCGCAGCACCGACGCTGGTATCCTGCACCCGACCGGAACGCAAGGCCCCGCGGCCGCGGTCGGCCCGAAGTCCCAGTAGAACACTGCCCTGCCGTGAGTGCCGGCCAATAGCCAGAGCCAGTCATCAGCTCCGGCCATGAACTCAAGGCAGTTCACCCTGGTCGAACCAAGGCCGGAATCGAGTTTGACCCAGCTTGCGCCCTGGTCCGTGGTCACCCAGACCCCGGAATCTCCGGCCGCGGCACAGCGCGTTCCAGCCCGAGCCAATGCCCGCATTCCGCGCTGACCCAGCACTCTGGTCCAGCTCTGCCCTTCGTTGGTCGTGCGATAGACACCGCTCGTCGTCGCGCAGAAGACCAAAGGCCCGTCCTGGTCGTCGGCCACAATGCCGAACACCGTATCAGGCAGAGGACCGGGCAACGATTCCCACGTCGCGCCAAAGTCGGTAGACTTCAGGACCGCACCAGACGTTCCAGTCGGGAAGTTAACCCACCCGCCTGCGTACACGGCCCGGTCTGTCCCGGTACGTACGGCCAGCGCATTGCAGTAGCCGCGACACGGATAAGCCATGCGCCTCCTCAGCCAGCTCTGTCCGGCATTGAAGGAAGTTGAAACGACGAACCCGTAGCTGTCTGCTGCCGCGCCCTGCCCCCCGGTAAGCAGGGTCCTGAGCGAATCCGGATGACCGATGCAGGCCCCGCCCTCACCGTAGTAGCTTTCGATTTCTATCCAGACGGCACCGCCGTCCGTGCTCTTGAAGAGCTCGGCGTTGCCTCAGCCCGAGCCCTCAAGCGCGTACAAGACGTCGCCGCCGGATTCGGTCAGTACCCCGATTCCACAGATGTTACCGCAGGAAAGGAAGTCGTTGCACCGGGTCCAGTTCGAGCCCCGGTTCAGAGTCTTGAAGACACCGTTTTCAGATACTTCAAGGTAGGCCCGTTCGCTGTTCCAGGGCCCGGCCGCGATCGTCGAAATCTTGGCGATACGCAAACCGGTATGCGCCGGGTTCCAGATTGCGCCCATGTCGGTCGAACGAAAGACCCCGGTCTGGGTACCGAGGTAAGCGCAGGTTGGGGTCGCCGGGTCGGGCACGAGGGTTGCGGTCTTGAGCGTCACAAAGCCCGGCACCGGTACGGTCCAGCGACTGCCCGCGTCGGTCGAAACCATGACCCGCATCGAATCAGTCCGGCCCAGGGTCCAGGCGTACCGCGCGTCTGCCGGCGAGAAAGTGACGCTCGTCACCGAGCCGGGCGAGCCCGTACCCAGTGTCCAGCTTGCACCCTGGTTTGTGCTGCGGTATATGCCGGCGCTGGTCCCGGCCAGCACTGCGCTGCCGTCCGAGTTGACCGCCAGACTCATGGTCGTCGCGGTCGACGGCAGGCCCGAGTTAACAAGAGTCCACGTGCTGCCGCCATTAGTGGTAAGATGCAGGTAACCTGAGCTGCTGCCCAGATACACGGTCCCAGGCCGGGATGGGTCTGCGGCACAGGCATAGGCGTAGAACACCGTATCCGGCCGCGGCATTGACACCGACCACGTTGCCCCACGGTCGGTCGAAACGAACAGTGCCGCCCGGTAGCTGCCGCCTGACAGGTAGTAGCCGCCAGCAACGATCCGACCGGCCACGCCCGTGCTCCAGTCGAATGCATTGGCTTGACCGGGCAGACTATACATGCGCCAGCTCGCACCGCCGTCGTCCGAGCGGTACAGTCCTGACCCGCGTGCGGCAACGTAGATGAAACGCGCATCAAACGGGTCAACCGCCAGAGCTGTAACCGACGGATAAGGAATCGTACCCAGCAGCGCCCAGGATGCGCCGGCATCGGTCGAACGAAACAGCCTTGAGTTCTCCGGGTAGTCATAGCAGGCCGCGTAGAGATGCTCGTGTGCCTGCGGGTCAACGCCAAACGCCTGGACGTACCCGCCATCCGGACCAACTGAAATCCAGGCGGCCTGGGCAACACCGACCCAGACTGCCAGTAAGCAGAACTTCATCATCGATACTCCTTTCGGGCCTCAATAGTCTCGCGGCTCAACTGCGCCTGTCAAGCTCTGCCCGGTCCCTCTCCTTGACCGTAGGCTCGGGGCGGGTCACGCACCAACAGAAGGACCCGCCCGAAGGCGGGTCCGGCAAGACCAGAGGAATGAGGCGCTATTCCTCGGCCTTTATCTGTACTTCGTGGGCCCGGGCTTTGGCCGACTTGGGCAGAACCAGCTCAAGTACTCCGGCCTTGTAGCTGGCCTTGGCCTTGTCGCCCTCGACATCAGCCGGCAGGCCGATCGTGCGCTGGAACTTGCCGTAGACGCGCTCGATGCGGTGAAAGGTCTTGTCCTTCTGCTCGACTTCATGCTTGCGTTCGCCGCTGATGGTGACCAGGTCATCCGACACCGTCACTTTGATGTCGTCCTTCTTCATGCCGGGAATCTCGGCACGAACCGTCACCGCCTCGTTGCTCTCTTCGACGTCAACCGACGGCACCCAGAATGCATCAGCCCGCTCGCGCGGATAGCGACCGAGCATGTTATCAAAGAGCCGTTCCATTTCGTCCCGCATCGAAGTCATCTCACGGAACGGGTCCCAGGTAACTAGATTACGAGCCATATTGCTCACCTCCTGATTGGGTTACGGCTCGTTAGACTCCGGTCCGGTGCTGCTGGTTTCGGAATTCGTATCGGGTGGGTATTCCCGGAACAGAGACTCAGTCGGCCTCTCGAACACGTCATAGCCGAGCAAAGTCACCTGCCGATCGTTCAGTTGACGGTCTTCGTGTAACTCGGCCCACAGGTCCGGCGCAACCCCCAGTTCCAACGTGCGACCCGGCAGACCTTTTCCGCTGGTCGAGAAAACGACCGAGCAGCCTTCAGCAACAAGATGGCGGATGTTACCCTTGCCCATGGTACAGCCGGTGCTGAATTGAATGCCGTCAAGGAAACACGTGTAGGGAGTGCGCTCCGGGCAGCGCACGTCGGCCCCAAGGCCAAAGTGGGAGGCTCCGAGCCGTTCCATGGCCAGCAGACCGGCCCGAACGCCAAGAGCAAGCCAGGGCCCGATATGGCCGTGAAACCGACCCGCGGCTTCGAGGATGTGAGTGCTATCCACGGTCGGACTATAGCAGAGCAACGTGCCGAATCAAGCCCGCCGGGTCTTGGACCCGGCCGGTTCCTTTGACAGCCGGCCCGTGCCCTCCTATCATTCGCCAGACTTCGCATGATTGACCTGTTGCTGGTAAACCCCAAGGAACGGGGAACTCCGTTCGAGCTGATACCGCCGCTCGGCCTGGCCTACATTGCGGCCCACGCCCGGGCAGGGGGATTCTCGGTGAAACTCCTCGACTACGAAGTCGAACAACAGCCCCTGGAGAAACACCTTGCCGAACTCCAGCCGCGCGTGGTCGGGATCTCCGGCACAACCCACACGCGCTACCAGAGCTTCGACATCGCCCGCCGGGTCAAGTGTTTCAGCTCCGAAATCAGGACGGTCTTCGGAGGCGTCCATGCCTCGTTCACCGGCCGCGACACGCTCGCTCACGTGCCCGACATCGACATCGTGGTGCGGGGAGAAGGCGAAGAGAGCATGACCGTCATTCTGCGTACGTTGAGGACAGGACCGGCTGAGCTCACCCGCGTCCCGGGTCTGCTGTTCCGGCAGAACCGCGGCATCGTCGAAACCGGGCCGCCGGTGCGCATCCAGCACCTCGACTCGCTGCCCGGCCCGGCCTGGGACCTGCTGGCGATGAACCGCTACGCACTCAGGATGGAATTCCTGAACAAGCGCGGCATCGCGTTCATCTCCTCGCGCGGCTGCACCATGCAGTGCACCTTCTGCTCGGCCAGCGCGATGTACGGACATGACGTTACCTGCCACTCGGCCGGGTATGTGCTCGACCAGGTCCAACTGCTCATGGATAAGTACGGCTACGAGGGCATCAGGTTCTTTGACTCGACCATCACCCTGCGCCGGCCCCACATCGAAGGCATCTGTGCCGAAATCGAACGCCGGGGCCTCAGTTTCCCCTGGGAGTGCGAAATCAGGGTCGGCACGGTTGACCTGCCCCTGCTTGAGAGGATGCAGCGGGCAGGCTGCTACTACGTCGACTTCGGCATCGAGTCAGCCAGTCAGCGCGTGCTCGACGCGATGTGTAAGGGGTTCCGTCTAGAGCGAGCCGAAGAACTGCTCGGCTGGTGCGCCGACCTGGGACTCAAGACCAAGGTCTTTTTCTCCATGGGCCACATTGCAGAGACCATGGCCGATGTCGAGCAGACGTTCCGGTTCGTCGAGAAACACCGCAAGCGCATCTCCACCCTTGCCTGTGGCGCGGGCGTCCGCATCTACCCGGGAACGCACCTTGAGACCTATGCCCGAGAACACGGCCTGCTGCCTGCCGGCTTCTCGTGGAGCGAGGAGTACTCTGACCCGCGCCTTGTCGACCTGAGCCAGGACCCATCGATTCCTCTGCTCCTGCAGCCCGAGCTTGGCGTCGATGAACTCTCGGCCATCAGGCTGCGCATCATCCGCCAGCGATTCGGAGGCTGGGCCGGAGTCAAGACGCTGCTCGGCAAGCTGTTCCAGCGGGCGAGCTGGCGCAAGTTCGGGGCCGCGGTCAGGCTGTACTTGAGGCGGCTGTTCGCGCCCGGCTCAGCGCGGTAGCGCGGTCTTGCGCACCAAGTGCCCGTGCCGCGCCATTTGGGGCCGGCTTGCACAGAGATCGAATCTGCGCGGCATTGACTTCGGACTGACTTGGCCTAGACTCTTGGCGGGATGACGGTGGGCAAGCTGGCACGGGACCGCTCCCGACCGCCGGTATGCGCGCTTCCTTGGGAAGCTCCGTTGCACGAACTCGCCGTACTCCCAAAGAGATGTTCTCGTGACCATCAAGGAGGTTCTCTCATGGTCAGAAGCATCTGTTTCATGTTCGCAGTGGTCGGGCTTCTGTCTGCGGTAGCTGGACAGTCGTTCCCGACCGAGACCCAGTACGCTACGGCGTACAACCAGGGCCGCCACCTGGCCCTGGACCCTGTGACCGGATGGCTTCACCTGGTCTTCGCCTACGGCGAAACTGACGACTCACCCATACACTACTCGTACTCGACCGACCAGGGAAGCACTTGGTCGCCGGTTGAGGTCGTCGGAGAAGGCAGAGAGCCCTGCATTGTATGTGAGGGAGGCCAGCCTTGGGTCAGCTACTGGAAATGGGCCCCACAGAAGCTCTTCACGGCCGCGCGGCTGGCTTCTGGCATATGGCAGGCATTCGAGGTGTGCAAAGACAACGTGTTTACCCCGCCGTCGATGGCGGTGTGCCACAAGCCTCCCGTCGCAAGCACCGGACCAGCAGTATGTGTCGCGTACGGCTGGTTTGACCCCGAATGGTCTTACCACATCATACGCTTGCACACGGTCACCCTCTCGTCCGGTCCAGTGGAGCCGCCGGATGCCGCCTGGGCCGCCCCGGCCGACGCGCATCTCTGGGAACCCAGCGTAGCTGTCACAGGTGGCGAGAGGGGTCCAGGCGAGTACGTCCATGTGTCTTGGTGTGAGCAGCTGCCCCCGCAGTTCGACCGCCAGCTCTGGTACAGGATGAGAATCGCGCCGGGCTGGTGGGACGGGCAATGGGAAGTATCCCAAGCCCGGCCGGACCTGTACAAACCTGCGTTCAATCCCTCGATCGAGAGCTTCGCAGAGTCAGTCTATGTCGTCTGGCGAAGCAAGGAGCAAGGTGACGATGGCATGATATGGCGAGCACAGCGGTACGTGGAAGACCCACCTAGCGTGTGGTTCCCCATTCAGCCTGTCCTCGACGCGGCCACGGAGTACGCCAATTGCCCGCAGCAGTCCACTCCGTGGGCGCATGCGTGGCACCAGCGCGCGGATGTCACCGTGGACGAGGATATCTGGTTGAACCTGTTCATGCTTCCGCCGACGTTTCCACTCCAGGTGGACGAACCTCAATCCCTGTATCCGAACATCGCTGCTGAAGTGTCCACGCTCCCAGAAGAGTACCTCGTGCTCCACACGGCCTGGACCAGCGAAGCCGCACCGGGCTCGCCGACGCCCTATGAGGTGCTGTTCCGGCGCGACGTGTTCACGCCGCCACCGCACGACGGTTTCAGGGGGTTCGTGTACTACGACGTCCAAGCTGGCGACTCTGTACGTTCGCGGTACTGCCTGGCCCGAGATGGTTTCAGGCGCTGGCGTGGCCATTCAGTTGACTATGGCCGCGAGGGACTGAAGTACCGTCTCTGGTATCTGAACCCGAACTACGACTACCGGGTAGAGGCGGTCCTGTACCAGGCTAGCCAGGACACGTGGGAGCAGAGTTTCTCTCTTGACAGCGTGCAGGTCGCGAGGGTTCGGTTCGAGCCAGGCGTTCTTGAGACGGTTCTCGTGTACATCCCGCGCGAGAAGTACGTTGGGGACTCCAGGGTGGACCTTGATATCACGAGGCTTGTGGGCGACTACGCCGTGCTGGCCGAGCTGAAGCTATATCAGTGCTATCCGTACAAGCGGAAATCGGACGACGGCAGCCGAGACGCCGTGCTGGCCGACAGATGTGTCCAACCAGTGGAGCTTGTCGAACTCGGGCCAGCCATCATCGGTGCCGCAACGCGCATCGACTACGCGGTTTCGCAGCCGGGCTATGTGGACGTCGGTGTCTACGACGCGCTTGGTCGGGTGGTCCGGCGCGTGGCCACGGGATTCCGTGGGCGGGGTACGTACAGCGCAACCTGGAACGGGCTGGATGCCAATGGGCGTGCCGTGAGGCCCGGCGCTTACCTGCTCCGTGTCGAATCCTCGGGCTTCAGCCAGACCCGCAAGGTCGTACTGACCCGGTAGGTAGTCAAGGTCTGGGGCGGGGAGGGATCCTCCCCGCCCCGCGCCGACATGAAAACCCTCCTAGGCATCGTCCTGTCGGGCATCACCGTTGCCTCCGCGACAGAACTCGCTCTAGTTCGGATTGCGGACCTGCCCCTGGCCGCCAGCAATCCCCTTGATAGGCTGCTGACCACCGACACAGACCACGATAGTCTGGGAGAGGTCATCCACAACCCCGGTCGGCTCTTCCAGATGGCCGAGTATAGGCCGGTCAACCGGTACGACCTCGTCATCTCGGATACGGGGCATTACCCTTCTGGCGAGAGCATTCTGCTCGGGAACTTGAGGCCCTACGATGTCTGTGATGTAGACCGGGACGGCCTGCTCGAAGTCGTAGGCGAGGCAGGATATGACAGTGGAAGCGGGTACAGGATGGCGCTCTGCATATTCGAGAGTCGGGACGCTCGCTCCCACCCCGACTCCCTGGTTTGGTGGATTCCGACCCCAAACAGCGCCGCCGCCTGTCCGGCGCTCTGCTCGAATCTTGATGGAGACTCGGCCTGGGACATCGTAACCCCTTGGGGAGTGGAATCCACTGCGGTCTTCGAGAACGTGGGCAACGACCGCGAAAGCCTGGTCTGTACAGCCCCGCGCTCTTATGTATGGTCGCTGCCGGTGATAGGCGACTTCGACCAGAATGGCCGAACCGACTATGCGTTCGGCAACGGGAATTTCCGCGGGGACCATGTAGTTGAGTGCATTGGCGACAATCGGTACGAACGGGTCTGCTCAGTGTATACCGGCTCCTGGGGAGACAACGACAGGTTTTCCGGGCGCGACGTGGACCACAACGGAAGACCTGAGTACTTCGACGTGGTTAGCGGAAATCTGGGTGGCCTGAGGTACTCACAAACCCTCTGCCAGGTCGAGGCTCCTTTCGAGCATCAGTACTTCTGCGACACAGTCGATACAGCGTCAAGCGTCTACGAGCCTTACTGCGGCCAGAGTCTGTGTGCCGACGTGGACGGAGACAGCCTGGACGAGGTCATCTGGGGCTGTGGATACCGGATCATCATCTTGAAGGCCACCGGGCCGCACCAGTATGAGAGAGTCTGCGATGGCGGATTTGGCCAGGGGATCTTCAGCATGTGCAATGCGGCCGACTTCAACCGGAACGGATACAAGGAGATATTGGTCGGCGGGCACGGGCAGAGCTTCGTGCTGGAGGTCGAGTGCATCCGGGTGCTCAGCCCGGACACGAACCACTTCCTTCGCTCGGGCGACACGTGCGAGATTCGCTGGCGGCTGTTTCAGCCCCCGAGGTGCGATTCGGTGTCGTTGTTCCTGTTGACCGATACAATCGTGCCGACTGGTGAGTGGTTCTGGCGGCTGGATACGATTGCGACCGGACTTGCACCGAGCGAATCAAGCTACGTCTGGGTCGTGCCGGAAACGACGCTCGCCTGGGCCAAGATTCTGGCCATCGCCTACGGGCCTGGCTGGCAGTTTGACGAGTCACATCAGGCTTTCCAGATTGCGCCAGTGGGGGCTTGCGAGGCTCCGGTCGCGGCTCCGGCCGACTGGGCCTTGTCCGTCAGTCCAAGCCCGGCTCCTGGCAGAGCGATGGCCTGCTACGATGTGCCGAAGTCGGCAGAGGTCAGGCTATGCCTGTTCGACGCGGCGGGACGGGTTGTGGCCGAACTGGCGTCAGGTAGGCACACGCCGGGTCGGTACTCCGTCCCGCTGGGCGCGGCACTCCCTGACGGTGTCTACTTCGTGCGGCTGGAGGCGCAAGGCCACCAGGCCGCACAGAAGCTTGTCATCCAGCGCTGAACGCGGCCTGCTGCCTGCCGGCTTCTCGTGGAGCGAGGAGTACTCTGGCCCGCGCCTTGTCGACCTGAGTCAGGACCCATCGATTCCTCTGCTCCTGCAGCCCGGGCTTGGCGTCGATGAACTCTCGGCCATCAGACTGCGCATCATCCGCCACCGGTTCAGATGATGGGCCGGAGTGCAAGCGCTGCTCGGCAAGCTGTTCCAGCGGGCGAGCTGGCGCAAGTTCGGGGCCGCGGTGCGGCTTTACGTCAAGCGGATGCGTCGGGTCGGTCGCAGCCAGGGCCGGGCGTGACGACTCGTGTCAGACGGACAGCGGCCGGCGCAGCCGCACCTGTGAGGTTGACCGAGCCGGCCAAGCGTCTATAATCCCTGCCAAGGAGAACCACTTTGAAGAAGACCATTACGACCGCAGCAGCCCTGCTCGTGATTCTCGCCGGCACAGCCTGGGCTGACCTCAAGACCGAGACGTTCACCCGCACGTCGCTCTTGGCCGGCATCGGCAACGTCGAAATTACGTCCCAGAACGCCTTCCATGGCGACATGAAAGCCGCTGCCCAGACCGTCAAGATGGTCGGCGGCGTAGTCGGCGCGCTGGCCGGCAAGCCGCGAAAACAGACTGAGATAACCCGGCTGGACAAAGACCTCATCTGGGATGTCGACCACGGAAGCAAGAGCTACACCGAACGACCTATCAAGCCCCCGACCGAGGAAGAGCTCTCGAACACGAAGGCCGAGGCGACAACCGAAGGCAGCGTGCCTGCCTCGCGCCACCGTGTCACCAAGTCGGAGTTCAAGGTCGAGAAGACCGGCAAGACGAAAGATATCAATGGGTTCCCTTGCACCGAGTACCTGATGACCTGGGAACTGGAACTTGAAGACACGGTCAGCAGAGAGAGAGTCGGCCAAGTAATGACCACGGATATGTGGAACACGCCCTCGACCGAGAATCTCAAGAAAGCACAGGCGGTCGAGGCCGAGTTCAGCCGGAAGCTTGCCAGGAAGATGGGCCTTGAGGTTACAACTGAACAGATGCAGCAGATGGGTCTTGGTCTTCTGACCATGACCTACGGTGTTAGCTCACAGGATGCGGCGCGGAGCTTTGAGAAGGCGGCCCGAGAGCTCGCCAAGGTCGAAGGTTACCCGATTGTCACCGAAGTCACCTGGCGGGTGAAAGCGGACTCAGCCGCTCGAACCAAGGCCCACGAAGATGAAGAGGAGCCGGCTCCTTCAGGCGGGCTCGGCGGCATGCTCGCCGGCAAGATTGCCAAGGCAATTGTCAAAGAGCCGCCCAAGGACAAGTCGGACGTCCTCTTCTCGTCCTACCACGAGGTCAAGTCCGTTGTTGTCACCGACGTATCCGTGACGGAATTCGAAGTACCTGACGGGTACAAGAAGAAGTAGCAGACCCGCTCGGCGCGGTGTGACCGTCCGCACCCGAACCGAGTACTGAGCAAGAGCGCTGGCCGGGTCGGCCTCCCATGCTCAGTCGCCGGTCACTTGAAACGTCGATGACAGATTCACCGGGCAGGCGCGACCGCGGAAGTGGCACTCACGCATGCATGGCTGTCTCCCAGCCAGCGACGTCAGGCGAGAGACGGACAAGAGAAAACACCTTTGCCTGGGCTTCTGCCGTTTGCGTCAGCCTAACGCCGACGTTTGGGCCGGGCGTACTTGAGACCGACCGAAGCGCGTTCGGATGAACCAAGCAGACCGTAGGAGAGATAGACGAGGTCCACGCCGAGTGAGAGACCGGGCGCAATCGGGTACTCATAGCCCATGCCAAGTGAGAACCCCGACCAGGTGCCAACGTGTGCGCCGGATTGATAGCCGGCTCTGATGGCGAACCCATGTTCCCCGGTCGCCTCGCGGCCCTTGGTCTGCATAGTGATGTGTAGCTCGCCGCCTACCGAGATGGTCGGCCCGTAGTCCGGCAACACGGACAGGTCAGAGGCCACAATGATGTGGTTTCGGGAGAACGGGAACTTCAGCGCGACGCCGGTACGCAGGTTCGTCGGCTGGTGCTCCCAGTCGGCGATGAACTTACGGGGCGGGCCGACATGAAGCAGGCTTGCTCCGAATGTCAGAAAGCCGACCGGCCGGTAGATGACTCCGGCGTCAAGTGACGCTGAGTAGGCCGCGAAGCTGTCTATCCGGCTGGCGACATAGCGTGCCCCCAGGCCCATGCCCAGGTTTCTGACCGGCATCCAGGCCGCGGCCGGACCGACGACGAAATCCGACACGCCGAACGTGCCAGTCTCTTCACCGTGCTCGTCGCGGCGGGTATCGGTCGCATTCAGGTATGCGCCTGCCGCGCCGATGCCAACGTTCCTCACAGGCGATGCCGCAAGTCCGGCCGAGGTGTACGTGACCGACTGGAACAGCCCCATGATGGTGGCACTGGCTGAGAGGTCCTGTCCGAAGGCGAGCCCGGCCGCATTCCAGAACATGGCGTTGGCATCGTCTGCCACCGCGGTGTATGCGCCGCCCATCGCGACCGGCCGGGCACCGACCCCAATCTTCATGAACGTGTAGCCGGTTGCTGACGAGCCAAACCACGCCCATGCCGGCGCAACGAGCAGAACAACCAGGGAGCAACGAATCATGTCCGAGTATAGGGCAGCAGCCTCGACGGTCAAGCCACAGGTTGTCCTTGACTTTGCACGGATGCCGGACAAAGTTACTCCTTGGCTGTGTCTCGCATGCGTGTACTCGCCGGTCTGGGCGCCGGTATCGTGGTCTTGTCATTCGCGTCCATCATCATCAAAGTCACGCCCGCGCCGAGCATCGTGATTGCCGCCGGACGTATGGTCGTTGCCGCGCTGGTACTCTCACCGTTCTTCTGGACCCGGCCGACCGAGCGCCGGTCCGAGCTGCGCAGGGTACCGCTGGGGCCGATGGCTCTCGCCGGGCTACTGCTCGCCGCCCACTTCGCATTTTGGATAGAGTCTCTGAATCGAACCTCGGTCGCCTCGTCGGTTGTACTCGTGGCCATGAACCCGATCTTTGTCGCGGCCCTGTCACCGCTGGCGCTCGAGGAGAGGATATCGTGGCGCATCGTGCTTGCAGTGGTGCTCGGTCTGCTCGGCGCTGCGGTCATTGCCGGGCCCGCGCTCAAGTCACCCGGCACTACTGTCGGCAACCTGTTGGCTTTGGCCGGTGCGGCCTGTGCCGGCGGCTATCTCATGGCTGGCAGACGCGTACGGCCGAATCTGTCGCTCGTCTCATACATCTACGTTGTCTACAGTATCGCGGCGGCACTGCTGGTCGTGGCGATGCTCACAAGAGGCGTCCGGGTATCCGACCCGAAAGCGTGGCTCTTCATCATCCTGCTCGGCCTCGGTCCTCAGTTGCTCGGACACACGAGCTTCAACTGGGCGCTCAGGTACGTATCGGCGCCGACCGTGGCCATGGCTGTGCTCGGCGAGCCGGTCGGAACAACGCTGCTCGCCTGGGCTCTGCTCAGACAGGCACCGACACCATACGAAGCCGTGGGCGGTGCGGTCATCTGTGCCGGCATCTACCTGGCGGCAGTAGACGTGCAGAAGAAGGTTGAACCGGCCGGATAACGGACGATGCCACCGATCATCCGAGTCGACAGTCTGACCAAGGAATTCAAGGGCTTGCTGGCTGTTGACCACATATCGTTCGCTGTACAGCCCGGCGAGGTATTCGGGTTTCTCGGACCAAACGGCGCAGGCAAGACCACAACCGTGCGCATGCTCTGTACCCTCACCCGTCCGAGTGCGGGTCAGGCAGAGGTAGCCGGACACGACGTTGTCCGCGAGCACAACCAGGTGCGGAAGTCGATCGGTATCATCTTCCAGGACCCGTCGCTCGACGACCGACTGACCGCACGTGAAAACCTGCGGTTCCACGCCATGGTCTACCGGGTGCCGAAATCCGAACTTAGACAGCGAATCGCTGACGCACTCAATTGGATGAAACTTGAAGACCGGGCTGATGACCTAGTGCGGAACTACTCGGGCGGGATGAAACGCCGGTTGGAAATCGGCCGTGGACTGCTGCATGAACCGCGGGTGTTCTTCCTCGACGAACCGACACTGGGCCTTGACCCGCAGACGCGCAACCGTATCTGGGAGCGACTGATGACGCTCCGCCGTGAGCGGAACATGACCCTCTTCCTGACGACCCACTACATGGATGAAGCCGAATACTGCGACCGGATTGCCATCATTGACCACGGTCGGATAGTCGCCTTGGATACGCCGGCGCGCCTCAAAGAGCAGGTGCAGGGTGACCGCATTCGCCTGTCGACCAGCGATAATGAGAAGGCCGCGGCCGAAGTACGCCAACTGCTCAACACAGGACTTGTCGACAGAGCACATCCCACACCGGTAATGGTGGACAACGAAGGCGTGCGCTTTGAGGTCAAGAACGGAGCCGAGTTCGTGCCGAAGCTCATACACGAACTGTCGGTGCCGGTGTTTGCGGTGTCGGTTCACCCGCCGACTCTGGACGACGTCTTCCTCAGACTCACCGGCCGGGAAATCCGCGACGACGAAGCTTCGGGTCGTGAGAAACTCAAGACTCGCTTGCGTCGTATGGGAAGGGCGTGGCGATGACCGAGCGAAGTCGGAATCCAGGGCCTTCATTCGTTCCGTTCCCTGCATCCTCGAAGTTCACTTCCGGGGTCGTCCGCGTATGATTGACTTTGCCTGCATCTACATGATCTGGTTACGGGACTTCATTCGCTACTTCCGAGAAAGGAGCCAACTCTACGGCTCGCTCGCCCGACCCGCCCTCTGGCTCTTCATCCTCGGCATGGGCCTGCGTGGCTCGTACGGCCGGGTTGAGAACGTCAACTATACCCAATTCATCTTCCCGGGCATCATCGCAATGACCACAATCTTCACGTCGATTCAGTCGGCCATCAGTATCATCTGGGACCGAGAGTTCGGCTTTCTCAAGGAGATTCTGGTTGCGCCGGTTCCGCGCACGTCAATCGTAATCGGCAAGGGCCTTGCCGGCACCACGCTTTCGCTCATCCAAGGCAGCATCATCATGCTCCTCGCCCCGCTCGTCCACGTCCGCCTGCCGCTTCCGAACATCGTGCCGCTGATGCTGGTGATGGCCCTGATGTCATTCTCCCTCACCGGCATCGGCATCGTCATCGCCGCCCGCATGACTTCGTTCCAGGGATTCGGTACAATCATGAACTTCGTCATCATGCCGATGTGGTTCCTTTCGGGCGCACTTTTCCCGATGCGCGGCCTGCCTTCCTGGCTCGATGTGCTCGTGCGCCTGAACCCACTAACCTACGGCGTGGACCTGGTCAGACGGCTGGTACTTGGATTCGGGTTCTATCCGGTGTGGTTCGACCTTGGGTTCCTGGTGGTGTTTGGCGCGGTCGCAACTGGAGCCGCGGTCTATTTCTTCAACCGCGGCGAGTACTAGACCAACGCGCTCAGGAAAAACAGAAGGAGCCGCCCTGCGGCTCTCTTGCTTTGAGTCCTCGTTCATGACCGAGGACATATACAGGATAGCGAGCGCCGAGCCGAAGTCAAGCGCGACAATCTGAAGCCGTCCCGGTTTGACTCACTTGCGATTCGGCTCTATCTTCATACATGCTTGAGTTGCCCGAACTCGACATCATTCGCGAGCGACTGCGACCAGCTCTTGTCGGCCGCAAAGTCAGTGGCGCACTATTGCTCCAACGTTCGGTGATGAAGAGACAGACAGCACCGCTTGAATCCCTGTGCTCGGCTCACGTGAGTAACATCACCCGTCAGGGTCAGCATCTCACCTTTGACTTCGGCACCGGCCTACACCTGGACCTTGATTTCACCCGCGGCGGCCGGCTGGAGCTAGTTCGGTCCGGCTCCACCCGCCCGGGCTCAAGCTGCATCGTCATCCACTTTGAAGGCCATGCCGGTGTAGGCGCAACCGACCCAGGCCGACCGCCTCGACTTGCCGCGTACCTGGTACAGAACTTGGACACAATTCCACACCGTACCGAGCCAGGTCTTGACCCACTTAGTCCGGCCTTCACCCTCAACCGTTTCACTACCGTGCTCAGCCGGCGGAATCGCCCAATCCGGCACGTGCTGACCGACAAGCGCATCCTGGCCGGTGTCGGCAGCGCGTATGCGGACGAAGTCCTGTTTGAAGCCCGGTTGTCGCCGTTCCAGACCACACTCGAATTGAAGCGCGAGGCGGTCATCCGACTGCACTCTGCTCTGAAGAAGGTCCTCGGGATAGCCGTCGTCCACCACCGATCCCTGCCTCCAGACCGCCTGCCAAGTGAGTCAGACCGGCCGTTTCTCAAGATCCATCGCCGGCAGGGAGAACCTTGTTCGCGCTGCGGTTCGGTCGTCAGAGTCGTGCACGACGGACGGATGCTGACCAGCTACTGCCCAGGCTGTCAAACTCAGGGCCAAGCACTGGCTGACCGCAATCCTCCGACTACCCTGGCCAACGGTTCGTAGCCGATGCCGACGCAGGCTCCCGAACTCACTGTGGCCTGCTCTGGCATCGGCCGGGGGCACCCGGGCTACTTGGACGCGGTACTCCGGGCGCTGGCAGCAGTCAACCCTGCCTGCTCGATCCGTCGAGTCAGCAGAAGATTGGATAACCTGGCTTGGCAGGCACTGCGCGCGGGCTATCGGCTTGGAGGCCTCGGCGGCCCGGCAACCTGGCTGTACAACCTCTTGCGCCGGTCTGGTGCAAACCCATCCGGGCTGTCGCTCGCCGCGCTCGGCTCACAACTCAGACAAGAGCTGACTGGCTACAGTGGTGTCTGTCTGGTTGACCATCCTCTTCTCGCCCACATCCTGTGCCGAACCTGCAGGGTCGCCTACCTGCACGGCGAGATTGCCACACCGGCAAGCGCAGCCGTACCCGAGGCGTGGCAGACATTCGTGCCGCTTGAACACACCGCTTCGCGTCTTACAGCACACGGGGTCAGACGCGAGAACATGACGGTCACCGGACTCGTGGTCGAGCCTGACCTGCTGCCCGGTGCCGAGGCTGCATTTCTGGCCCGGGTCGCGCGCCTGCGGTCAGAAGCTCCGTTGACCGTTGGTCTCTTCTCCTCTGGTGCATACCCGCGTCCCCATGTCAACCGCATCATCGCCGCCACCGTCTCGTTGACCCGTGCCGGGCACAAGACGATTCTGTTCTGGGGCAGCGGCTGGCTGCGTGCGGCCAGACTACGGGCAATTCTGAGCCGGCTCGGAGTTGCTGAAGACGGTTCGCAAATCGTCTGGGCTGACAGCCCGCAGACTGAGACCGCACGCACGGTCAGGCTGCTGCCCAATCTCGACGTGATGGTCGCTGCGGCGCACGAACGCACCAACTGGGCAGTCGGACTCGGCCTGCCCATGTTTGCACTGCTGCCCAACATCGGTCCATTCGCACCGGAGAACATGGCGTTTGCCATGGGACAGGGAGTATGTCAACCAGTGCGTACCATGGCCGAAGCGCATGGACTTGCCCAGACATTGACCCAACTCAGGCAGTCAGGCCAGTTGGTCCGAATGGCAGAACTCGGGTTTGGCCGTTTCTCTCTTACTGGTGCCGACACCGCAGCCCGCTGCCTGTTGGCAGCCGGCTCGTGACTAGCGCGCCAGCACGACCCGCAGCACACCGCTGTAGGAACCAGTCTCAACGAACAGGAAGTAAGTGCCCGGAGCAAGCCCGCTCAGTGACAGCGGCACCTGGCCGCTGTCCGGCAAGACCACCCGGTGATACCAACGCCGTCTGCCAGTGAGGTCGCAGAGACTCAGCCGCGCGACGCCCGCGCCGGACAGGTTGTATCTTAGCATGCCTCTACCATCTCTGAGCGGTGATGGCACTACCGATACCCGGCCCAGTCGACCAAGTCCTTTTTCCCCCACTGCCGGAACTCCGCCGGCACGATAGCGCCAGAGATCGTACCGGCTGCTGCCGACCAGTGCGTAGAAGTATCTCGAACCGCCCGGGCCCGAGTCGCCGAGCGCAAGCGCGCCACCACCACCGACGGCAACCGGAATATCCTCCAACTGGCGCCAACTGTCGCCGGACGAAAAGTACCGCCAGAGTTCAGGAGAGCCGTTCCCTTTGAGCGCGTAGACGCTACCCCCGAACCACTCAGCACAGCCACCAGGTCCGGACTGCATTGCCTGCCCGCCCCGGCCGACGAAGGGCATGCCGGTCTTCGGCGAAGCAAGCCATGAGTCGGCGGTCACGTCAAACACCCAGAGCTCGTTCGCCCGCGCCTTGTGCGCAAGGATGTACCTGGCACCATCGTAGGCCAGCCAGGAACCGAAGCCCCAGAGCGGCTCACTGCCGACCGGTGCGTGCGGCAAGAAAGCCCAACTCTGGTCCGAAATGTCGAAGCGACAGAACTCGCCTGACTGCCCCTTCAGCAGATAGACATAGCCTGACCCACCGCGCTCCACGTGCACCAGATCGGTTCCACCTCGGAGTCGGCTTGAGTCCGGCCCCGACGGTACATCAGGCAGTTGCACCCATTCCCCGCTCGTCACGTTGAATCGGTGGAACCCGAACGAGTTGTTGCCCTTGGTTACATAGATTGCGTCGGCTCCGTCGGAGACCCCTTTCGAACCTTCGTCCACGGTCTTGTTCTCGGTACCAAGCGGCACTCCCGGCATGGTTCGCCACGAGTCATCGGCAACCATATAAGCGTAGAAGTCACTGGTCCGGTTGCCCTTTGCCGCGTAGACGGCAAGTCCGCTCGGCCGGATGACCGGCTCGAGCCAGGCACCATCGCTCACTGCCCGGCCCGACGGCAGCGGCGGCACCGGGTCCATCTGCACCCAGCGCGGCTGGGCAAAGCACAGTCCGACAGCGGTCAAGACAAACAGCAACGTTCTCATGAACACTCCTTGGCTTAGTTCGCCAAGAGATGATGATACAAAAACCTCGGCTGTCAACAGAAGCATCCTTCCGCTTGACTCAGAGTCTAAATCTGGTAATCTGGTACAGTAATGAGTAATATCGTCCAACCTTCCCGGCTGTTCCGTGCCTCCGAGGCAGCGAGTCTTGGTCTTCACGCCGTAGCGGCCCTTGCCCGGGGCGGCTCTGATCGAATGACCGTACGCGAACTCGCCCAGGAGCTCAGAGCCTCGGCCGCTCATCTGGCCAAGGTCTTGGTCTCGCTTGAACACGCAGGAATCGTCTCCGGCACACGCGGCCCGGCCGGCGGGTACCAGCTTACCCGGCCACCAGACCAAGTCAGTGTGCTGGAAGTATACGAGGCGCTCGAAGGTCGGCTCGGATCAACCGGTTGTCCGTTCGCCATCCCGGTCTGTGACGGTACGCGCTGCGTGCTCGGCAGTTTCTTCAATCACCTGACCCAGCAGGCGGCCGACAAGCTCCGTCGCACAACTGTGTCTGACATTACCCTAACTCCAGGAGCCTGACATGACAACACGAAGGAAGATAATCAGGATAGACGAAGGGAAATGCACCGGCTGTGGCCAATGCATCCCGAATTGTCCCGAAGGTGCGCTCCAGGTCATTGACGGCAAGGCCCGACTAGTATCCGACCTGTTCTGCGACGGTCTCGGAGCCTGCGTCGGCCATTGTCCCGAAGGAGCGATGACCGTTGAGGAGCGGCCCGCCGAACCTTACGATGAAACCCGGGTCATGGAGAATATCGTCAAGGCCGGTACCAACACGATTGCTGCGCACCTCGCCCATCTGAAAGAACACGGCGCAACCGAGTACTACAACCAGGCCGTCGCCTACCTGAAGAAACACAGCATCCCGGTCCCGCTGGCCGCCTCGTCGCGCCTGCCCTGCGGCTGCCCAGGCTCTGCGGTTCGCCACATCTCCCCTTCCGTTTCTCCTGAGCCGTCTGACTCACCGGTTCCCCGAGCCGCCTCGGCATTGCGCAACTGGCCGATTCAGATTACCCTGATCCCGCCTTCAGCCCCGTATCTTGCCGGTGCTGACCTGCTCATATCCGCCGACTGCGTGGGCTCAGCCCACCCCAACTTCCACCGTGAACTGGTTCAAGGTAAGGTGTTGCTCATCGGCTGCCCGAAGCTCGACGATGCCCTGGCCTACCAGGAGAAACTGACCGAGATATTTCGGACCAACACACCGAAATCGGTCACAGTCGCCCATATGACCGTGCCCTGCTGTTTCGGCCTGGTCCAGCTTGTCCGCGCGGCAATCAAAGCCTCAGGCAAGACCATTCCCTTTGCCCAGATCACAATTGACCTGGACGGAACAACCAAGAACAGGAGCTGACCATTGAGCATGTTCTGCTATCAGTGTGAACAGACCAACAAAGGAACCGGCTGCACGGTTCAGGGTGTCTGCGGTAAGGACGAAACGACTGCGGTGCTTCAGGACCTGCTGCTCTATGCTGCCAAAGGTATCAGTCAATACGCCCACCGGGCCCGAACGCTGGGCGCAACCGACCCTGAGGTCAACGCCTTCACGGTCGAGGCGCTGTTCGCGACCATCACGAACGTTGACTTCGACCCGGAGCGACTCAGTGCTCTCTTGCTCAAAGCCGGCGAGCTGAAAAACCGGTCCCGGCAGCTCTATGAACGGGCCGCAGCTCACGCCGGCCAACCGGTCAAACAACTCTCCGGCCCTGCAACCTGGCAACCAGCCCCAGACATTGGCGGCCTTGTCGGACAGGGACGGCCGGTGGGCATCCTTGCCCGACACGAGAACTGGGGCGATGACGTTGCCGACCTGCACGACCTCGTGCTGTTCGGACTGAAGGGTGCGGCTGCTTATGCTGACCACGCACACGTGCTTGGGCACGACAACGACGCACTCTACGCCGAATTCCACCGCATCCTTGACCTGCTCGCTCAAGATACGCAGGACGCTGACACCCTGCTTGCCACTGCGCTCGAGGTGGGCAAGCTCAACCTCGGCGTGATGGAGCTGCTCGACAAGGCCAACACCACGACCTACGGCCACCCGGCGCCGACCCGCGTGCGCATCACTCCGCTCAAAGGCAAAGCGATTGTCGTATCCGGCCATGACCTTCGGGACCTTGAACTGCTGCTCAAGCAGACCGAGGGCAAAGGCATCAATATCTACACCCACGGTGAGATGCTGCCCTGCCATGGCTATCCCAAACTCAAAGCCTACAAACACCTTGCCGGCCATTTCGGCACTGCCTGGCAGAACCAGCAGCGGGAGTTTCCCGAATTCCCCGGCGCAATCCTGATGACAACTAACTGCATCCAGCGCCCGCGCGAGTCTTACAAAGACCGTATCTTCACCACCGGACTCGTGGCGTTCCCCGGTGTGCCCCACATCGGCCCGGATAAGAACTTCTCGCCGGTCATCAAAGCTGCGCTTGAGGCTCCTGGCTACGCTGCCGATGGTGAAACGAAGTACATTACGGTCGGGTTCGGCCACAACGCGGTCCTGTCTGTCGCCGACAAGCTAATCGCGCTGGTCAAAGCCGGCAAGATCAAGCGCTTCTTCTTGATTGGCGGCTGCGACGGCTCCAAGCCGGACCGGAACTACTACACCGAGTTTGCCCGCCTGGTACCCAACGACGCCCTCATCCTCACGCTTGCCTGCGGCAAGTTCAAGTTCAACCGACTCGAGTTCGGCGAGATCGAGGGCATTCCGCGTCTTCTCGACGTCGGCCAGTGCAACGACTCTTACTCAGCAATTCAGATTGCCTCGGCATTGGCCCGGGAGTTCAACACGGACATCAACACTCTGCCGCTGTCGTTCATTCTGTCCTGGTACGAGCAGAAAGCAGTTGCCGTGCTTCTCACCCTGCTCCACCTCGGCGTCAGGAACATCCGCCTTGGTCCATCTCTTCCCGCCTTCCTTACACCGAACCTTGTCCGGATTCTTGTGGACAAGTTCAATATCATGCCAATAACGACTGCCACACAGGACCTGAAGTCCATTCTCGGCTAGTTCTCATCTGCCTCCTGCGGGCCGCACTGTCACAGTGCGGCCCGCGTCTGTCACCGCAACCGAACCACACAGGAGCAAACCAGGCGGAAACCCAAACACGCCAGCGTGCGCAACAGCACATGCGAACACATATGAGCCTGCATCCACAAACAGGCGCTGACCGCGGTGAGAAACCCGCGGTCAGCAGATGGGTCGGCGTCCGAGCTCTAGAGAATCGGCCAGCGGCCGTTACCAGCGATAGTGAGCGAAGGCCCGGTTGGCCTCGGCCATCTTGTGCGTGTCTTCCTTCTTCTTGACCGCGGCACCTTGGTTGCGACTCGCATCAATCAGTTCCGCGGCGAGTCTCTCAATCATCGTGTGTTCGTTACGCGCCCGGGCCGCAGTAATCGTCCACTTGATGGCGAGCTGGTCGCGCCGCTTAGGTCGGACCTCCATCGGTATCTGATAGGTTGCCCCGCCAACCCGACGCGGCCTGACCTCAAGTACCGGCTTGATGTTGTTGATCGCCTTCTGAAACAGCACGTAGCCGTCTTCTCTTGTCTTCTCCTGAACTAAGTCCAGTGCCCCGTAGAATATTCGCTGGGCCGTGGTCTTCTTACCCTGCCACATCAGAGTGTTGATGAACTTGGTCACGAACTGGGAGTTGTAGCGCGGATCTGCGACCGGCGTGCGCAATGCTGGTTTTCGTCGTCTCGACATGTCGCTCCTTACCCGGCCGACGCTTTGGGCCGTTTCACGCCGTACTGGCTGCGGGCCTGCTTGCGGCCATCAACCCCGGACGTATCGAGCACGCCCCGCACGACATGATAGCGTACGCCCGGCAGGTCCTTGACGCGGCCGCCGCGCACAAGTACGATCGAGTGTTCCTGCAAGTTGTGGCCTTCACCCGGGATGTAGGCGGTAATCTCCTGGCCGTGCGAGAGCCGCACCTTGCATACCTTGCGCAGTGCCGAGTTCGGCTTCTTGGGCGTAGTGGTGTAGACGCGCGTGCAGACACCGCGTTTCTGAGGGTTACCCTTTAGCGCCGGCGTCTTGGACCGAGAATGAATGACCAGTCGTCTTTTGCGAACAAGTTGATTGATTGTCGGCATACTAGACTGCCTCCTCTGTCTTGGTCTGCGCCTCAGGCGCAACGAGTTTTATCCGACTGAATTCCCGAAAGCCGGTGCCGGCCGGCACAAGCCGGCCCACGATAACGTTCTCTTTCAGCCCTTTTAGACGATCCTGACGTCCCTGAATCGAAGCCTCCGAAAGCACCCGTGTAGTCTCCTGGAACGACGCCGCGGACAGGAAGCTCTCAGTCAGGAGTGCGGCCCTTGTTATCCCCAGCAGAATCGGCTGGAAGCTTGCCGGCCGCATGTTCTCCTGGACCAACTTCTCATTCTCCTCATAGAGCCGCCGTCGTTCGACGATTTCGCCTTCGATGAAGTTCGAGTCACCGGCGTCCTCGATCTTGACCTTGCGAAGCATCTGACGCACGATAACCGAGATATGCTTGTCGTTGATCTTCACCTTCTGCAGCCGGTAGACCGACTGGATCTGGTTGGTCAGAAACTCCTGAACCGCCAGCCAGCCCCGCACGCGCAGCACGTCGTGCGGGTCGACCGAACCCTCGCACAGCTTGTCACCGGCGTGCACCCGGTCTCCGGTTTGAACCAGCAGGTACTTGCCGTAGGGAATGTCGTATGTCTTCTCGGTACCGCCCTCAGAGACAACCTTGACCTCACGCACACCCTCTTTGGGTTCGCCGACGACAATCGTCCCGTCGATTTCCGAGATGACCGCCGGGTCCTTGACCCGCTTGGCCTCGAACAGCTCGGCGACCTTGGGCAGACCGCCGGTGATGTCCTTGGTACGGCCCATCTCCCGCATCAGCCGGGCGAGCATGTCGCCGGGCAACACTTCCTGCTTGTCCTCGACCACGAGATAGGCACCGGCCGGCAGGGCGTGTGTTTCGAGCACCTTGCCCTTAGCGTTGACCACCGTGACCCGGGCATGACGCTTCTTCTCCCGGTCCTCGGTGATAATGCGCTGCATGCGCTCGGTTCGCTCGTCGATGTCCTCGCGCACCGTCACGCCGACCTCAATGTCGTGGAACACAACCTGTCCCTTGGCTCGCGCGAGAATCGGGATTGAGTACGGCTCCCACTCGAAGAGCACGTCGCCTTCCTTCACTTCCTGACCATCGGCGACACGAACCACCGCCCCGGCCGGAACGTTGAATGGCACGGCCCGGTCCGGTGCCACCAGTACCATCCGGCCCGAGTCGGGTGCCACGACTTCGCCATCGGTACGCTGAACCGTGACTAGGCCATCGTACTTGACCTTGGCGTGGAAACGGGCGGTTGCCTTGGTCTGTTCCGCGACGCGCGACGCGACACCACCGATGTGAAACGTCTTCAAGGTCAACTGCGTTCCCGGCTCACCGATTGACTGAGCACCGACGATGCCAACCGCCTCACCGATTTCGACAATCCGACCGGTCGCCATGTTCCGGCCGTAGCACTTGACACAGAGGCCGCTCTGGGCCTCGCAGGTCAGCACCGAACGCACCCTCACCGACTCAACGCCATAGTCCTCAATCTCCTCGGCTGCCTGGTCGGTGATTTCCTCGCCCGCGTGAACGATCACCTCATTGGAGACCGGATTGACGATGTCGTCGAGGGCAAACCGACCGGCGATTCTCTCCGACAGCGGTTCGACGATATCCGCACCCTCGCGCAGGGCGGTCACCTCCTGACCGAGAATCGTCCCGCAGTCCTCGACCGTGATGACGACGTCCTGGGCAACGTCTACCAGCCGCCTCGTCAGGTATCCAGCCTCGGCGGTCTTGAGCGCGGTATCGGTCAGTCCCTTGCGCGCACCGTGGGTTGAAATGAAATACTCCCAGACCGAGAGACCCTCACGGAATGAACTCTTGATCGGCGTCTCGATGACCTCTTCGCCCACGGACCGACGCTGGGGCTTGGCCATCAGACCGCGCATGCCGCCGATCTGCGCCGCCTGGGTCCGCGAGCCGCGGGCCGACGAGTCAATCAGCATGAAGACCGGGTTGAAGCCGTCCTGGTCCGTGCTCAGACGCTTCATCAACGCCTCCTCGACCTCGGCCGTTGCCAACGTCCAGGTATTGACGACAAGGTTGTACTTCTCGGAATCGGTCATCAGACCCCGCTGATAGGCCTTGTGCACCTTGCGCAACTCTCGCTCGCTCCGATCAAGAATCTCGTACTTCTCCTTCGGCACCAGCACGTCGTCAATACCAATCGACAACCCCGAACGCGTCGCCATCTCGAATCCCAAGTCCTTGACATCATCAAGAAACTTGGCCGTCGCCTCGACACCCATGGTTCGGCTGCAGTAGTCGACCAGCGCCACGAGCTTGTCTTTCGGGAGATTCTCATTCACGAATCGGAGCTGGACTGGCAGAACCTCATTGAACAGCACGCGACCGACGGTCGTATCGAACTGCTTGCCCTCGTACCGGAAGGTCACCCGGTCGTGGATTCCCAACTCACCCAGTTCGTAGGCCGAGTGGACCGTGGCAAAGTCGTCGAAGTAGCCGACCGGGTCGGTCTTGGTCAACCGCGCCTTGGTGATGTAGTAGACCCCGGCGACGATATCCTGGGAAGGAGTCATCAGTGGCCGCCCGTGCGCCGGCGACAGGACGTTGTGGGACGACAGCATCAGCACCGAGGACTCAAGGATTGCCTCCGGTGTCAGCGGCACGTGCACCGACATCGTATCGCCGTCGAAGTCGGCGTTGAACGGCGGGCAGACCAGCGGGTGAATGCCGATTGCCCGGTGTTCGGCCAGAATCGGGAAAAACGCCTCGACCGAGACACGGTGCAACGTCGGGGCGCGGTTAAGCAGCACCGGGTGGTCGTGCGTCACCTCCTCGAGAACCTCCCAGACCTCAGGCGTCTCGCGCCGGTACATGCTCTTGGCCCCACGCTCGCTCTCGGCCAGTCGCCGCTCTTCCAGTCGGCGCAGGATCATCGGCTTGAACAACTCCAGCGCCATCTCCTTGGGCAGGCTGCATTGATGGAGCTTCAGCGCCGGATCGACGACGATGACCGACCGACCCGAGTAGTCGACCCGCTTGCCCAGCAGGTTGCGTCGAAACCTGCCCTGCTTGCCGCGCAGCGCCTCGCACAGGGACTTCAGCGGCCGGTTACCCCGGCCTCGCACCGGGCGCGGCCGGGTTTCGTTTGAGAAAAGCGTATCAACCGCATCCTGGAGCATGCGCTTCTCGTTCTTGAGAATAATGTCCGGCGTCCTGATTGACATCAGGTGCTTGAGCCGGTTGTTCCGGACGATCACGCGCTTGTACAGGTCGTTCAAGTCCGAAGTCGCATACCGACCGCCCTCAAGCGGCACGAGCGGCCGCAAGTCCGGAGGGATGACCGGCAGCACATCAAGAATCATCCATTCCGGCCGCGCACCCGACGTTCGGAAAGCCTCAACCACCCGCAGACGCCGCAGGAGCTGAAACCGTCGTGAAGTCTCGTGCTTAATCCGCGCCCGCAGCTCGGCCGCAAGGTCGTCTAGGTCGAGCCGGGAGAGCAAGGTTTTCAGCGCCGGGGCCCCGGTGCCGTCTTCAAACCCTTCCATGTGACCGGCGTACTTTCGATGCTCCTCCTCGGAAATCAGCTCCATCTTCTTGTAAGGGGATGAGGCCGGCTCCATGACCACGTAGGCCTCATAGTTGAGGATCGTCTCCACCTGATTGATGGACAGAGCCAGCATCATGCCGACCTTGGACGGCGGCACCTGATAGAAGAGCGTGTGCGCCACCGGGACGACCAGCTCGACGTGCCCCATCCGGTACCGTCGTACCGACGAACTGGTCACCTCAACGCCGCACCGGTCGCAGGTAATGCCCTTGTAGCGGACCTTCTTGTACTTGCCGCAGTTGCACTCGAAGTCCTTCACCGGTCCGAACACACGTTCGCAGAACAGCCCGTCGCGCTCCGGCTTCTGGGTGCGGTAGTTGATCGTCTCGGGCTTGATGACCTCGCCCGACGACCAACTGCGAATCGCCTCTGGCGAAGCAATCCTCAGTCGCAAGGAATCAAAGTCAAAGAAATCACGGTCCGATATCATGCTGTCACCTCCCCACGCTCCGGTATCAACTCCAGCCCCAGCCCCTGCAGTTCCTTCACGAGCACCGAGAAGGAGGCCGGAGCCTTGGGCCTGGGTGGGTTCTTGCCGCGAATCAACGACTCGTAAAGCGCGCTGCGGCCCTCGACGTCGTCCGACTTGATGGTCAACATCTCCTGCAGGGCATGGGCCGCACCGTAGGCCTCAAGTGCCCAGACCTCCATTTCGCCGAACCGCTGGCCGCCGAACTGCGCCTTCCCCCCCAGCGGCTGCTGAGTGATAAGCGAGTAGCGGCCAGTGGAACGGGCATGGATTTTGTCGTCAACCATGTGAATCAGCTTGACCATGTACATCATGCCCACCGTGACTTTGCCGTCAAAGGGCTGCCCGGTGCGGCCGTCGTGCAGGACGATCTTACCGCTCTCGGGCAGACCGGCCCGTTTCAACTCATCCTTGATCTCCTCCGGCGTTGCGCTCTGGAAAACCGGACAGATAGCCTGGTAGCCCAGCACCTTGGCGGCCCAGCCGAGATGAGTCTCAAGCACTTGCCCGAGGTTCATGCGTGACGGCACGCCCAGAGGGTTGAGCACCATGTCAACCGTGACTCCGCGCATCCCGCGAATCGTCTCCGGCGCATCCTCCTGGTCGGCCCGGACGGAAACGTAGGGCATGTCCTCGACCGGCAACACCTTAGAGACAACGCCCTTATTGCCGTGACGCCCGGCCATCTTGTCTCCAACTGACAACCTGCGCTTCTGGGCGATGAAGACCGTTATCCACTTGAGCACGCCGTGCGGCAACTCATCGCCGCGCGAGACCCGCTCGATCTCAAGCCGTCGCTCCTTGTCCGCCTGAGTGAGCGCTTCATCGTACTCCTTGGTCGCGCCCCGCAGCTCCATCTGCAGCTTCGGGTTGGAAACGAGCTGCTCGAAGTTCACCACGCTCGAGAAACTGTCCGAGCGCAGGAACTCGTCGGTCATCGGCTGACCGGCCTTATGCAGCACCCGGCCGCGGGAATCCTTGGCATTGGCGGCCGCCTTCTGCCCGCGGAGCACGGCACGGACCCGTTCGTCGCGCCGCATCTGAAAGAACTCCTTCTTCAAGTCATAGCGGTGGTTGGCTTCGGCAACGCGCTCCTTCTCCAGCCGACGGTTCATTGCATCGGTCAGCTTGCGCGAGAGAATGCGTCGGTCGACAATGACTCCGAACACACCCGGCTCAACCCGGAGCGAGGTGTCGCGGACGTTCGCCGCCTTCTCGCCGAAGATCGCCCGCAGCAGCCGTTCCTCAGGAGTGAACTCGGTTTCGCCCTTGGGCGTAATCCGACCGACGAGGATATCGCCGGGCCCGACTTCTGCGCCCAGCCGGATGACCCCGAATTCGTCAAGATTGCGCAATTCCTCTTCAGTGGCACCAGGGATATCGCGCGTAATCTCCTCGGATCCGAGCTTCGTCTCACGCGCCTGGATTTCGAACTCGAGGATCTGGATCGACGTGAAGCCGTCGTCCTTGATAAGCTCCTCCGAGACGATAATCGCATCCTCGTAGTTGTAGCCGCGCCAGGGCAGAAAGGCGACGAGGACGTTTCGCCCCAACGCCAACTGCCCCTCGTGCGTCGCCGGCCCGTCGGCCAGAAGATCACCCTTCTTCACCGTGTCGCCGGCACGCACCATCGGCCGTTGCGAAAGACAGGTGTACTGATTCGACTTCTTATACTTGCGCAGCTTGTATTCGGTCAGTCCATTGCTGCTCCGCACAACCACGGCTCGGGCATCGACCTTCGTAACCACGCCGTCCTCGGGCGAAAGCAGTATCGCGCCGGACTCGGCTGCGAACTTCGCCTCGACGCCGGTGGCGACCAGCGGCCGCTCGGGAAGCAGGAGCGGAACCGCCTGGCGCTGCATGTTGGCGCCCATCAAAGCCCGGTCCGCATCGTCATGCTCAAGGAACGGAACCATGACAGTCGAAGGCGCAAAGATCTGCTTCGGCGAGACGTCCATGAAATCAACCTCGGCCGGGGCAAGCGTAACCACGTCGCCGCCGCGCCGGCAGATAACCTCGTCCCGGGCAAACCGACCGTCGCTCGTCAGTTCACTCGTTGCCTGGGCGATGGCGTACCGGTCCTCTTCGTCCGGATTGATGTACACCTCTCGTCCCTTGCCGGTCAGCACCTTTCCGTCCTTGACCCGCCAGTAAGGCGTGGTCAGGAAGCCGTACTGGTCGACCCGGGCATAGGTCGAAACCGTTGAGATGAGACCGATGTTCGGGCCTTCAGGCGTCTCAATCGGGCAGATTCGGCCGTAGTGCGAGTAGTGCACGTCGCGCACTTCGAACCCGGCCGTCTCCTTGGTCAGACCGCCGGGCCCGAGCGTGGAGACCCGACGTTTGTGGGTCAGTTCGGTCAGTGGATTGGTCTGCTCCATGAACTGACAGAGCTGGCTCTGAGTGAAAAACTGCATGATCGCATTGGCCACGACCCTGGTATTGACCAGTTCCTGTGGTACCAGTTGCGTGTCGTCAATGAACGCGGCGCGTTCCCGGATGTTCTGAGAAAGCTGGAGCAGAGCTGCCCGGAACTGGTTCTCGAGCAGTTCGCCTACCCGTTTCACCCGCCGGCTCGAGAGATGGTCGACGTCGTCGGCTTGGTAACGCGTCGTCTCACCAACCGGCTTGCGTCCCGATTCCTTCAGGCTCTTCTCGGCCTGCCGGCCCCGTTCCTCATCGTAGAACGTCATTTCGAGCAGGGCCCGCCGTTCGTACCAGTGCAGCGACTCAGGCATCAGGTCCGCCTTCTTGAGCTCGGCCAGAACCGCATCGCGCTCTTCCGCAGTTGTCGCCGGAACGCGCAGCAGATACAGCCGACCGTCGCCGGCAAAGAGCAGTAGATGGGAGATGATCGCGCGCACGTCGGCCTCAAGCAGGCCGGTCTCGGTAAGCGGCACCTTGGTCAGCAGCCGCTGGTTGAGCTTGTACCGGCCCACCGCGCCTAGGTCGAAGCGCTTGCGGTCGAAGAGCATTCCTAGAATCATCTGCTCCGCGACTTCAAGGGAGTGCGGAGCGATCGAACGCAGTCGGTAGTAAATCCGCTTGAGCGCCTCTTCCTTGGAACCGGTCCGGTCGGCCCGCAGCGTGTTGGCGACGATATCCATGCCCGGCGGATTGCCGACGACGACATCCGCTTCGGTGATGCCCTTGGCGGTCAACAGGTCAAGCAGCCCCTCGGTGACGAAATCGCCGGTCCGGGCGTAGACCTCACCGCCTTCACCCGCCAGTTCCTGAGCCAGCATCTGGCCCAACTCGAGCTTCCGGCGCTCGACCGGCAGCAGCTTTCGGACGACATCCTCGTGGCTGAAGTTCATCGCCCGCAGAAAGGTCGCCGCCGATATTCGACGTTTGCGGTCGAGCAGCACGACCATCGAGTTGTGCTTGTCGACCACGAGTTCGAACCATGCCCCGCGCAACGGCACGAGCAGCGCCGAGAATTCGTTCTCCTCGCGCGAGAAGTACACGCCCGGTGACCGGTGAAGCTGACTCACCACGACTCGCTCGACCCCGTTGATAATGAAGGTGCCGTTGACGGTCATCCACGGCAGCTCGCAGAAGAAAACCTCCTGTTCGAGTATATCCTTGACCCGCTCGGCCCCGTCGCCGAACTCCTTCTTAATCAGCCGGAACACAACCTTGAGCGGCATCGAATAGTTGACGCCCTTGGCCATCGCCTCCTCGGTCGTGTACTTGGGTTCACCGAACGTGTACCCGACGTACTCCAGCCGGAAGTTCTTGTGGACGTCTTCGAGCGGAAACGTCTCGCGCAGCACGCCCTCGAGCCCCTTCGGCTCCCGCTTTGCCGGGTCGACGCCCAACTGGACGAACTCGGCAAACGAGTCAAGCTGCAACGAGAGCAGATTCGGAATCTCGAGATGGGTTCCTGACCTAGCGAAGTTCTTCTGCTGCATGCTCTACGCCTCCCCGGTTGGCGGATATCCTGACCACGGTCTGTTCAACACCTGACGCCGCCTGCTGGCCCGATGCATCATCATCACGCCGCACGCGGGCTTAGGCGTACCCGAAAGCCTCAAGCGCTGTCAGTGGCCCTCGAACATGAGGCGGTTGGCGCGTCACTTCACCTCGACCTTCGCGCCCACTTCCTCCAGCTTCGCCTTGATCTTGTCGGCCTCTTCCTTGGTTGCGTTCTCCTTGATCACGCTCGGTGTCTTGTCGATGATGTCCTTGGCCTCTTTCAGACCCAGTTGGGTGACGGCGCGTAGTTCCTTCAACACCTGGATCTTCTTGTCGCCGACCGCGACCAGCGTCACGGTGAACTCGGTCTTTTCCTCGGCCTTGGCCTCGTCCGACGCCGCCGCGGCCGCGGCTCCGACTGCCGGTCCGGCTGCCACGAAGGCCGGCCCGGACACGCCGAATTTCTCCTTCAGCGCCTTGACCAGCTCGGCCAGCTCGGTCACGGTCAGATTCTCAATCGTCTCGATCAACTGCGGTATCTTGCTATCTGCCATCGATCCTCCAGATGGTTTTCACCGCCGCGCGTGCGGCAGTTGTGTCATGACCAGAATTTGAAGCAGCAATCATCAAGCGACTCATTTCAGGGAATGCCGGGCGGCGCTAGCCCGCGGCCGGTGCCGCCCGCTCTTTCGCCTGTTCCAATATCCAGACAAACTCACCCAGCAGGCCGTCAAGTCCGGTAACCAGTTGCCAGATCGGCCCCTCCAGCACCCCGACCACCTGCCCGCGCAGCTCGAACTTGGTCGGCAGGCCGGCCAGGAAAGAAAACTGGTCCGCACCGTACAGTCTGCCGTCAAGGTATGCACCCTTGAACTTGAGCGCCTCGAGCCGGCGCATCGTATCCCGAATGGTACGCGCCGGCGCGACCGGGTCTTCGCCCGCCAGAATCACCGACGTCGGCCCACGCAGCACGGCGCGAAACTCACCCGCGAAACCCAGCTCGGCCAGAGCAATCAGCGCCAGCCGGTTCTTCACCACCTGAACCGCGACGCCCTGGCTGCCGAGCCGACGGCGGAGCGTGTTAAAATCGTTCGCTCCGACGCGCGTGTAATCAACAAAGTACAGGGCCGAAGCCTGCGCCATCATCTGCTTCAGTGCTGCAACGCTCTGGATCTTCTCTACCTTCGCCATGTCAGGCCTCCTTGCGCGCCTCGGTAAACTCGCGCGGGTCGATCCTTACGCCCGGGCCCATGGTTGAAGATACGACCACGCTCCGAACAAACTGCCCCTTCGCGGTCGCGGGTTTGGCCCGCAACACCTCGGTCACGAACGTCCGGATGTTTTCGGTCAGATGCTCAGGGCCAAACGAGGCCTTGCCGACCAGCGCGTGGACGTTCCCGGTCTTGTCAGTCCGGTACTTGATTCTGCCGGCTTTGAGGCTCTTGACCGTCGCCGCGACGTCGAACGTCACCGTCTGAGTCTTGGGCGACGGCATCAGCCCTTTCGGCCCCAGCACCTTACCGAGACGGCCGACCGCGGACATCGTATCCGGCGTTGCCACGACGACGTCGAAGTCGAGCCAGCCGCCGGTGATCTTCTCGACCAGGTCCTCGAAGCCGACAAAGTCCGCGCCCGCACCGCGTGCCTCATCCTGTTTGTCACCCTTGGCAAAGACCAGCACCCGAACCGTCTTGCCTGTGCCATGAGGCAAGGAGACCGTACCCGAGACCAACTGGTCCTGCTTCTTGGGGTCAACTCCAAGCTTGATCGCAATGTCAACCGACTCGTCAAAGCGGGCGTTCGCGTTCTCTTTGACTACCCGAACCGCATCAGCCAGCGGGTGCAGCTTCAGCCGGTCGGTGCGGGCCGCGGCAGCCCGAAACCTCTTCGAGTGGCGCTTCATGCACCCTCCACCGCCAGCCCCATCGAACGGGCCGTGCCTTCAACGATTCTCACCGCGGCCTCGATATCGGCCGCGTTCAGGTCCTTCATCTTGCGCTCGGCGATTTCTCGAATCGCCCGACGACTGACCATCCCGACCGATACCCGATTCGGCTCGCCCGAACCTTTTGCCAGGCCCGCAGCCTGCTTCAGGAGTACCGACGCGGGTGGACTCTTGGTCACGAACGTGAACTTCCGGTCCGCGTAAACCGTCAGGACAACCGGTATCAGCATCCCCGGTGGCTCTTTGCGGGTCGCCTCATTGACTGCCTTGATGAACTCCGCAATGTTAACGCCGTGCTGGCCCAAGGCCGGGCCGACCGGGGGAGCTGCCGTTGCCTGACCAGCCGGGACCTGAAGTCGCACGACCGCAGCAACCTTCTTGACCATTACTCGCTCCTCCTGCTACTAGATCGGCTGGACATCGAGAAAGTCCAGGTCGATTGGTGTTGGCCGACCGAATATCGTGACGATGACCTTCACCCGTCGGCGTTCGGCGAAGATTTCATCAACCGTCCCGGTGAAACCGGCAAACGGCCCTTTGGTCACCTTAATGTTCTCGCCCTTCTCGTAAGGCGCCTCGGGCTCAGCCCGGTCCCGGCCGCGCTCAATCTGCTCCAGCATCGAGCTGACCTCTTCCTCGGACAGCGGGGTCGGCTCCTGCTTCGTGCCTAGAAGATGGGTTACGCCCGGAATCGCATTCACCAGCGCGAGGGCCGCCTCAACCGGCTCGAACTCAACCACGATGTAGCCCGGATACAACTGCCGCTCTTCCGGGACAATCTTCGACTTCCGAACCCGCGCGACCTTCTCCGCCGGCACGATTATCCGGCCGAACAACTCCTTGCAGCCCTGACGCTCAATTGCCTTCTCAATCAGGTCCTTGACTCGCTTTTCGCGTCCGGTAATCGTGTGCACGACAAAGAACTTCATGCGCCGGTCCGGCACTACCGCAGCACTAGCTGCAGCAGTTGCGAGAAAATGAGGTCGAAGACGGCAATGAACAACGCCATTACGGTCGAGAAGACAATCACCACGACCGTTGTGGTCAGCAGTTCCTTACGCCTGACCCAGGAGACCTTCTTGAGCTCGGCCCAGACGTCGGCCAAATATTCCGCGATGCGCTTCAGCAGTTTCTTCACAGTATTAACAGGCCAGGAGGGATTTGAACCCCCAACCTACGGATTTGGAGTCCGCCGCTCTGCCGTTAGAGCTACTGGCCTACTTGACCTCCTTGTGCGCGGTATGCCGACGGCACGCCGGGCAAAACTTCTTGAGTTCCAGGCGCTCAGTCTGCTTCTTGTTCTTGGTCCCATGGTAGTTCCGGTTCTTGCACGTCGTGCATGCCAGGGTAATGAACACGCGCATCGTCGGTCTCAGTCGACAATCTGAACCACGGTTCCGGCACCGACCGTCCGACCGCCCTCACGGATGGCGAACTTCGAGTTGTGTTCGAGTGCGACCTCGCTGATCAGCTCGATGTCCATCGTCACGTGGTCTCCGGGCATCACCATCTCGACGCCCGCGGGCAGCGTCACGCTGCCGGTCACGTCGGTTGTCCGGATGTAAAACTGCGGCCGGTAACCCGGGAAGAACGGCGTATGACGTCCGCCTTCGTCCTTGGTCAGAATGTAGACTTCGCCCTTGAACTTCTTGTGCGGCTTGATTGAGCCGGGTTTGGCGATGCACATGCCGCGCTCGACGTCATCCTTGGCCACGCCGCGCAGCAGCAGTCCGACGTTGTCGCCGGCGCGCGCGTCCTCAAGGATCTTCCGGAACATTTCGACCGACGTCACCACGACCTTGTCGTGCTTGCCGAAACCGATGATTTCGATCTCCTCGCCCGCCTTGAGTACCCCACGCTCGACCCGGCCCGTCACCACCGTGCCACGACCGGTGATCGAGAAGATGTCTTCGATCGGCATCAGGAACGGTTTGTCGGTCTCGCGCACCGGCTCGGGGATGAACGCGTCCAGCGCGTCAACCAGCTTGAGAATCGACTCGACGTCCGGCTCCGAACCCTGAATCGCCTTCAGGGCGCTGCCCCGAATAATCGGCGTCTTGTCGCCCGGGAACTCATACTTGTTCAGGATGTCGCGAATCTCCAGTTCAACCAGATCAATCAACTCCGGGTCGTCGACCAGGTCCACCTTGTTGAGATAGACCACCATCGCCGGCACATTGACCTGACGGGCGAGCAGCACGTGCTCGGTCGTCTGAGGCATCGGGCCGTCGGCCGCGGACACGACGAGAATCGCACCGTCCATCTGAGCCGCACCGGTAATCATGTTCTTGATGTAGTCGGCATGGCCCGGGCAGTCGATATGCGCGTAGTGCCGCTTCTCTGACTGGTACTCGACGTGCGAGACCGCGATCGTCAGAATCTTGGTCTCATCACGCCGGCCGTGAGCCTCGGACGCCTTGGCTACCTCGTCGTAGCTCTTGTACTTGGCCAAGCCTCTCGCTTCCAGGACCTTGGTCATGGCTGCGGTCAGCGTCGTCTTGCCGTGGTCTACGTGACCAATCGTTCCGACGTTGACGTGCGGCTTGGTACGTTCGAACTTCTGCTTCGCCATCTTACCGTTCCTCCTTAGAGAACTGGCTGCGGGTTGTCAATAAGTCGGTTGTCTTCTTTCCGGGCCAAACGCACAGAGCCCACGGCCGGAATTGAACCGGCGACCACTTCCTTACCAAGGAAGTGCTCTACCGACTGAGCTACATGGGCGTTGGCGGGCGCTCTGAATTATAGGAATAACTCTCGCCATGTCAACGACTAATTGCGACACAAACGAACGCGGCGGCCTGCCCGAAAAGGCACGCCGAGAATCAGCCGGACTCTGCCGCCGTCCAACTCCTGCACTGACCGGCACTTGACCTGACCGGCTGCCGGTCAGGCTCAAGGGCGAGGAGCGGGCGAAGGGAGTCGAACCCTCGCAAACAGCTTGGAAGGCTGTTGTGCTACCACTACACCACGCCCGCGCCGGACAACGTACGGGCGGCTCCGAAACTCACCGGCCGCGACCCGCCGTGGGGTGCCGGTGAATCTACGGAGGACGATGGACGGGGAAGGATTTGAACCTCCGTAGGCATATGCCAGCAGATTTACAGTCTGCCACCTTTGGCCACTCGGTCACCCGTCCGAACCAGTGAACAACTCAGCCGACAGAGGGATTCGAACCCCCGACCTGAGGTTTACAAAACCACTGCTCTACCAACTGAGCTATGTCGGCATTGCCGGTCGATGGAATCACGCCGGCCGAACATGGTCAATATACCACGAAAACAAGACCGGTCAAGCAAACGCAGCACCGGTTCGTCTCGAACGAAACGGCTAGATTTCCTCGGAATGAACCGCGGGCAGGGTCACGACAAAGGTCGCGCCTTTGCCCGGCGCCGACTCAACCGCAATCTCACCCCGGTTCGACTCGACAAAGCTCTTGCACACCGCCAGACCCAGACCCACGCCGAAAGTCTTGGTCGAGAAGAGCGGTTCGAACATTCTCGGCATGTGCTCAGGAGCAATGCCCGGCCCGTTGTCGGCCACGCTGATTCTGACTCCACCGTTGACCGGCTCAGCCGCGACGATGACGAGACCCCGACCGGCCATCGCCTGCGACGCGTTCGTGAACAAGTTGGCAAAGACCTGCGTCAGTTGGGCATCATCCACCTCAAGCAACGGCAGATTCTCGGCAAACTGGGTCTGAACTCTGACCCCGTGCGGCAACCGCGCCATCCCCAGTGCGTCCTCGATAATGTCCTTCACCGACGAGGCAACCGGATTTGTCGGCCGGCCCCGGGCATAATCCAGGAGCGAAGTGATAATCTTGTCCGATCGTTCAATCTCCTCGTTGATGATCTGCAGGTGACGGCTGGCCTTGTCCTTCAGTTCGCGGGTAAGCACCATGTTCAGGAAATAGGTCGCATTGCGAATCGCGCCCAGCGGATTCCGCAGTTCATGAGCAATGCTCCCGGCAATCTGGCCCAGCGTGGCCAGGCGTTCGCGCTTCAGCAGCTCGACCTGGGTGCGCTTCAGCTCCCGCGTCCGGTCCTCGGCCAGTTCCTCAAGCTCATCTCGGTAGCGTTCCAGCTCCTGCTCGGTCTGCTTGCGCGCGGTGATATCAAGCATCACGCCGATGGTCGAGTATCTTCCGTCTCCGGTCCGGAACGCGGCCCGGGCCCGGTCCAGCAGCCAGATGTAGGTCCCGTCACTGCGTCGAACCCGAAACTCAGCCTCGTGAACTCCGGACGCACCGGCCTGCAGCCACTGCTTGAACGCCGCGACCAGTCGCGGCCGGTCATCCGGGTGAATCAGCTCCGGAAACCTGGCCCGGTTGCGAATGAACTCATGAGCCGGGATGCCAAGGATGGCTTCGATGTTCTCCGACACGTACTCGACTCCGCCGCCGGTCTGGTACAACACCGCATCGGGCAGACTCTGAAGCAGACCCTGTATCCGTTCCTCGGCCTGACGGCGTTCGGTGACGTCCTCACCCGAAATCAGCGCCCCGGTTGCCTCTCCCCACGCATCACGCAAGGTAACTGCGTGCCAGGCAACGAGCCGCTCCTCGCCGCCACTTGTGACCACCTCATGCTCGAACTCCTCGGCCGACGAGTCGCCGGCAACTACCCGGCGCAGTTTGTCCCTGACCTGTTGCTGAACCCGGGCCGGCACGCAGGTCTTGAGCCAGTCGCGGCCGACGACTGACTCCTCAGAACGACCGAGCACCTGACAGGTCTTCTTATTCGCCAGCACCACCCGCCCGTCCTTGTCCAGCGTAACAAACATGACGGTCGCCAGGTCAAGGTAATGGCGGGCCGATTCAACCGGCCGAGGAGGAACACTGCGCCGGGCTGCCGGACGCTTGCGGGTTGAAGTCTTCCTGCCTGGTGATCTCTTGGCCGGCATCGGCACTATTCCGTCGGCTCGATCGTCTCTCCTAGGCCGGATTCGTCGAACTCGACCAGACCGGAACCGGCGGCAGACCGCGCTTGCTTCGCTCTTCCAGGAATCGGACTGCCTGATCGCGGTTCAGTCCGAGCCGTCTGATGTTTCTGAGAGTAGTTGAATCGAGTCCGTACCGGACCTGCAGATAGACCCGGTCCTTCAGACTGAGGCTCTGACACTGCTGCACTTATCCCTCCATGTTTCTGTGCGTGGACTGCCCTCGTCGCTGCCGCGCCGGAGCCAAAGCATTGGCAAAGGAAACCGCTGACTGGCTTTCGCAGTCCCCCGGACGTGCTGCGATAAGGGACATCCGGCTCTATTATACAGGAATGTCAGCCGCTTATCAAGTACGTCTCACCCGGACCAGCCCCTGGGGCCAGAGCCGGGCAACCCTCGACATGTACTCCTTGCCCTCGCCTTTGAGCAGACGCTCAAGCTGCCCATCCTCGTAGCGTACCTGCTGCACGACAATCGGCAGCCCCAGGAGCAGAACCAGCACCAGACCTCCCCAGGAACGGAATACCAGGGCCGCACCAACCAACTGCACCAGAGTCCCGAGATAGCGTGGGTGTCGAACCAGTTGCTGAAAACGAAGAGCAACAAACTGCCGTTCCGGAACCGTCACCTGCCCGACCGCACCGCCCTTGGACCCCGGCTTGACCCGAACAATCCTAAGCAGGTCAAACAGCGTTGCCAGTCTTATGTAAGTACCGAGCCCGAACACCAGCAGTCCGACAACCCCGGCCAGCACTGCCGGCACCGGGATTTGGGTCCAGTGCCACCAGATGAAATCCGCGGCCACATACCCGAGCAGCGGATAGGCAAAGAAAGCAAAGACCCCGCGCCAGAACGCCGAGTGCTCGACCACTCCGGACTGAAAAAAGGGCGACCCGAAATAGTACTCGATGGCCAGCCACAGGACCAGACACCAGGCGAAAACCAGCGGCAGAACCTGACCACCGGGCAGCGCATCCTGAAGCAGGTTGCGAAAGAAGACCAGGAAATAGAAAGCCACGAGCACGGTCCAGATGAACCGTCCGAGGCGAAAGCGTGTAACAAGAGTGCTCATCTTACAGCCGCAGCCGATTCTAAGACATCAGCCGCAATTGTCCAGAGCGGCTGAACCGCGCGTGCCAGACCCCTAACCTGCAACTGTGGATGCCGGTCCAGCAGTCCGGCGGTTGCTGCAACCCGGTAGCTCCTGCTGTCAGCCAGGCGACCGACCGTGATGCCGGAACCAAACGCCAGTCTCAACCCTTGCTGCCGCGCCAGCAGCTTGAGCTCTGCCCCGGATAGCTCGAACAGAACCGGACGCTGAGGCTCAAAGAGCAACGTAACCAGGTCGCGCCGGACGATGCCTGCTCCATCCCACCCTGCCCGGAACAACGGCCCGTCGGAAAGCCACACCTCTGCCTCTCTCGTCGCAAGGAACCCGCTGACCAACCTTCGGGCCAGCTCGTCGGCCGAGGCCCGGCTGCGCTGTTTGGTCACGGTCATGGCGCCGACTGCTTCTACCTCCCGGTCAATCGAATCGCACACCGCCTTGACCATCGAATCCGGGTTCATGCGTTCCAGGTCCACCCGCAACGGCCTGGCCGAGACAATCACACCGTCATTGATCTGCAGATCATACCGCGCCACCGCCCCGGTCAGAACAAGCCGAACCGCGGCCGAGCCCGAAGCCCCGACCACAAAATCGAAACCCCACGCCGGTGCAGAATCCGACCCGCCGACAACAACACCCACAACACCGGCCCGCTGTCGCATCAACGCCTCCACCCTGGCCGCAGCAAGACGCGGCTCAGCCAGCCGAACACCGCCCGCCTGCGCTCCGCGGCCAAGCGAAACGAGCCACAGCCCGGCCAGACCAACATCAACGTCACCCTGGCGCCTGACCATGAACTGATGTGCCAGCGGCTGCCCGGTACTGTCCAGAACATTGGCACTGAGCAGATAGAACCGGGCCATATCCACCAGTTGTCCAAGCCGGGCTGGCCCAAACTCAAGCCACTCTGGTGTCAAGAGCACCGCGTCAACACCAGCCGAATTGAGCAGCCTCACCGCGCTCTCGCCATCGGTCAGGTAAGTTGCCGGGCCGGGCTCGAACGCATCCACGGGCACGACCCAGACCACGGGCCCGGTCTGCCGCGCCTCGCGCACTGCCGCAGCCAGACCGGCGAGCGTCGCCGGCTCAGCCCGGGACAGAAACACGGTCAGGGTCTGCCCCACAGGCTTCACCTGACGTCCGGCACAGCCCGAAACCAGGACCACAGCCAGAACGCCAGACAGAACGAGGAAAAGCCTGCGCACGGGCGGATTATAGGTGCTTACGCCGGCCAAGTCAAAAGCAACCGGCCCTGACTGGCAGGGCCGGTCTTGAGCAATCTGGCAGACTTCTAGCGCCCGGTCTTGTCCGGCTTACCGGTTTCGGTTGCCGGCGGGACAGGCTTCTTTGTCGTGTCCGGCGGCGGAGCCGGCGCAAGCACAACGCAGACCTTGGACTGAAGCGACTCTGCCGGGACCTTGGCCGGGTCACTCAGGTAGAACTCAATCATCGGTCCACCCGGGGTATAGCCCTTCTCGCCAATCCACCTGTACAGCCCGGCATACACCGGCGCAACCTTCTCATAAGACCCGGTATAGCTGGTCTGAGCGAGCTGCATCGGCGGCAGCATCTTGACGATGACCCCTGCCTTCTTGTCGCTCTTGGTGCCCTTGGGAACCGGAACACAGACCTCGTATCTCGTGCTCTCCGGCTTCACGTTCGCTGGATTGTCGAAATACACTCCGAACGGCATTGCTCCTGGCGCCAGCCCAACCTTGGCGCTGGCGGCCCAAGCCAGGAGCTCGGCAACGCTCTTGCCCACGTCTGAATACGGTCCCATCTTGGACATTGAGGCAACGACCATCGAATCGGTCGTCACCAGCTCGGCAACAAACGCCGGCTCAGCAGGCTTCTGAACCTGCGGCTCAGCCGGCTTCTGGCCACCACACCCGATAACTGCCAGTGCAGCCACGGCAAGGACCAGAACTACTGCATTCCTCGACATCTATGCGTCTCCTTTTAAGACTCTTTGTACTTGAGGAACTTGCCCGATAATACCCCCCCCTGGCCCGAAGTCAAGAACAAGCGGCCGCTCGAGTTCAGACTGACAAGCATATTCGACCTAAGTGAAAGCCGCGCGTACAGCCCAAGACCCAGAAGCCGACATGTCGCTTAATCAAGCGACCCAGCGCCAGCCGGTCAACAGACTGCGGCTAACGCCATTGTCCTTAGAGAGTTGCACGCACAACCCGTCGCCGACAAACCTGACTCTGGCACGCCCGGTACACCGTCCCCCGATGCATTCCTATTGTCACTTCTGTTGGCGCGACCAGCGTTACTGGCGACTTCGACTGTCTCGGCAATCTCCAAGACATGTCGGGCGGGATTGCTGACGTACAACCAGGTGGCGACTCGCTCTCAATTGCGGCTGGCACAACCCTCGTCGCGCGAACCGGCACGACAGCCGTGATTTCAGGCGTCACGCTGCCCGGCACGACCGCCGGCACTTCAAAGGGCATGACCATAGGCATTTCCAGAGGCCCAACCACCGGCATTGCTCAGAGCCCAGGCAAGAGCCATGCTCGTGGCCAAACCCGAAGCCTGCCAAAGTGACCGTCCCTGCAGACACCGCCTGCAACCGACGCACCGCAACCCGGCCATTCGCGGCGCAGCCCGCTGCTCGCTATTGGCGCCTGGGCCTTGCCGGGACATTAGGACTTGGTCATTGGTCATTCCTCTCGCCTTGACCTTTGCCCTGGCCGCGAAGCGGTTGGATTCTCCCACTTCGCCTCGGCGTATTCCTTCAGTTCCCGCAGTCGGATGTACAGGTCATTGCGCGAGGAGTTGAACTCCTGAACGTGGCGCTTGAGCTGCTCAATCAGGTCTTCCCGATGCGTCAGCACCAGGATGTCATTCGGCGGAATCTCACCGGCCAGAATCAACCCGCGCAGAACCTCGACGAGTTTGACCAGCACCAACGTCTTGCCGGAACCGGTTGCCATCCAGAAGCACATCCGATTGACGATGCTCTCAAACGGAATCTCGCCTGCCTGCGCCGCATTCCGCGTCGCGGCAGGCAGGCCCGCCGCCGTGTCGTAGTAGTCGTCGAGCATCCGCACGTGCCGCCCGAGCCGCGACAGCGTCAGGTTTATCCCCTGCGGCAGTTCGTTATCCTGATACCACAGACAGAACCGCCGCTTCCGCTCCAGGTTCACGTCCAAGCTCTCGCCGCGCTGGTAGTCGCCGAAGTCCTCATAGTACTTCCACAACGCGACCACTGCCGACGCGACGGCCTGCTGCTGATAGCCCCAAAGCTGCTTCTGCCGCGAGAAGCTCTTCAGGTCGAACGAACTCCAGTTGGCCGGAAGGGACTGATAGGGCCTGCCCTCGACCATGTCTTGGAGGAGCGTTAGGGCCATGAGCTTCTATCCCCTCAGCGGAGGAGACGGGTAACCCTCGCAGTCGGTTCGTCCTTCGAGAGCAGCCTGGCGGGTGCTCGAGTCGACCAAATGGGCTCTTGCATACGGGGCACTTCCAGCCGTGTCTGCCGGCGCAGCTGTTGCAGAAACGAGCCCCGCACTCAGAGCACTCTTGGTAGGAGTCCTTCTTGTCAGTGTCGTAGCTGAATGGGCATGTCGGACACTTCTTGGTGGCCATCGGGATCACCTCCTCTCTGTGAAACGCACAACTCCCCGGTCTGGGCTATCGCAGGGTTGAGGCGCTGTTCTCATCAGTCCGGACTCGCAGTGGGTGAGGCCGACGCCAGGATTTCCTTCCAACCTGCAACAAGCGAGAAAATGTCACCCATACCGTGAGGAAGCAGTATCTTCGTCGCTGTGCCGTTTGCCAGCGACCGCGCGACGTCCTGCAGTGCCACGAGCCCTGCGAGCTTAAGCACTTGTTCGGCCTGTCCGCACTGCGCGAGGGCCTCGCCCATTAGCTTGTAGCCTTCTGCCTCCGCCTTGCGGATGGCGAGTATGCCCTCGGCTTGCGCTTTCCGCACGATACGTATTCTCTCCGCCTCCGCCTCGGCCATCTGGATCGTGTACTCCTTGCGGGCCGGGGCCGTCAAGGAATAGAAGGTCCGTACGTTCTCGGCCTCGAACTGCAGCAGCTCGCGTTCGTCTACTACGGGACGGACATCCTCATCAAGAGCTTTCACGGACATCATGTTAGCACCTCCTCTTTGTCGTTGACCGTCATGGCTATGTCGGTAATCTCAACCAGCCTGACGGAAATGCCCCACGGCTCAGTGTCTTTGTCGAGCTGACTCCGAAGTCTATCTGCCAGTCTCTCCCTACCCGACAGAAGTTCACGGGCCGCGAGGTTCCCACACTCATTGCGCAGGGTGGCGCGTACAAGGCTGAAGATCGCCGCCTCATGGTCCTCAACCTCGAAGACAGCCTTGAAGGAGTCTTTGATGGTGAAGAACACAACCGAGTCAATCCTGCACTTAACGCCATCGCGAGTGAATACGCTTTCCTTGGGATAGTCGCGTACCTGCTCCATGATGGGCACGAGCCGTGTGGGCTTCTGGTATAGACCCAAGAATGAAACACAGTGGCCTAGGCCGGGTTCGCATTTCCTGCGAAACTTGCCGAAGGCCGTAACGAATCTAACGTATCCTTGGGGGACGCTGAAGAATCGGATTATTCCCAGCGTCAGCAGGCTCAGTAGGAAACACGCGAAGCCATTTTCGCCTTTCTGCATTGCCACTTCCTCCTTTGTCAGTCAACCTTCAGGGATACCGATGGCCCGTGCTGCGGGCTAGATGGCTGATCAGCGCCGACCACCTTCACCACCACACCATCGGCTTGATGAGCTTGAAGAACTCGAAACCTAGTTTGGTCAGGTCGATGACCGTGCCGTCTTCGAACTCGACCGATCCCGGCAGGATGCGGCGGATGCGCTTGCCGGTCAGGTTCGAGAGCGTCTCGGGCAGGTCGATCTTCAGCGCACGCTCCTTCGCCTATCATGAGAAGGGCGCGACTTCCGGCGCGCCATCTTCAGTTCGCCGTGCGTTGCAGCGCCGTCACTGGCTGCGTCTCGCATCAGCAGCTCGGCTTGCCGCGGACGTATCTCAACCGTCTCATCCAGTGATGTCGTCGTTCGCCAGAGGTCGGCAAGCTCGTCAGGATCGTCGGTGTCGAGGAATCGGAACGCAGACGCTGCCAGGTACGTCCGGTCTTTCTCGAAGGCGAGCCAGTTTCTGCCTGCGTGCTCAGCCGCTGCGCCGGTGGTGTTGGAGCCGGCGAAGATGTCGAGGACCAAGTCGCCGGGGTCGGTCAAGAACTGTATGAAGAAGGCTGGCAGCTTCTCAGGAAAACGGGCAGGGTGACCCTTTGCGCCCACGGAAGCGCAACGGCGCAGGTAGGGAGAGTTGCTTTCCGTGTTCGGAATCTGCAGAAGATTCGACGGGATGGCACCGCCGTTGCTGTCCGCAAACCGGCTGCTGATGTCATGCCCAGATGGACGTTTCTTGGGCGTGTAGAATCGCTCGCTGTCGGCCAGCAGTTGTTTCATGCGCTCTGAATAGGGCGCAAGGACTTTCCGGACATCAGCCTTCGGGTAGTCGGTCTTGGACAGCCACCAGATTGTATCGACTGAGTCCTTGGCCCGCAGCTTGCGTTTGTTGACCCACTCGATGGGCGACGGGAGCTTGGCCGGGTTGTGCCAGAAGAACTCCTCGGCGAGGCGAAAGTCATGCCCATCACAGAATCGGAGCAGCAGACGGTAGTTGTGCAGTGACCGGGTCGGGCGTCCAGCGAGATAGGCGCCGCCCAAGTCAATTACGAAGCTGCCGGTGGTTTTCAGGACGCGCTTGATAGGTTCCGCGAACTGAAGCAGCCAGTCAACGTAGGCGTCCTGGTCTTCGTTGCCGTACTCCTTCTTTCTCTGCAGGGCGAAAGGCGGCGAGGTTACGATGAGGTCCACCGATTCCGCGGGGAGTTCCGGAAGTAGAGCCAGGGAGTCACCGACGTAGGCCTTGCCCCACTGAGTTGTATAGAGCGGCTCAGGCAATTGACTCACGGACTCAGTACTCCTCAAGCTTGTACACCCAACTGGACATCACCCGCCAGAGAACCGTCACCGCGAAGTAGACCTCCGGGTCAACTCGGCGCAGTTGTTCGAGCCTGCCGATGAAGGCTCTCTCGTCCTGAGTTCCGAGCACGTAGGCAACCCAACGGCGGGTGTCGTCGTTCTTCAGGGCGGCGACGAGTTCGTCCACGTCAATTCGACCCGACCTGCTCAGTGCCCAGGCGATTCCGGCCCTTTGGTCCTCAAGGCTGTCAGGCAGCAGGGCTGCCGCCTGCAGCTTCGTGCCGGCGATTATCTTGCGCAGTGCCCGGGCGGCCTCGATGCGGATGGGTTCGGCGATTTCCGTGAACGCCTGCACCAGAGCGTCCGTGCTTTTCGCCTGGCCCAACTCCCCGAGCGCCCAAGCCGCGCCGGCTCTTATCTCCGGCGGCTGTTCCGCATCCAATAGAACGTCAGCGAGCAAGGCTCTTGCCTGCTCGGTCTTCACCTCACCAAGAATGATGACGGCCTCAAGCCGGTGCTCGAAGTACTCACCCTGGAGGACTGCGCGGATAAAGTCCATCCCGGACTCGTGCCCGAGTACGACAAGACTGGCCGCAGCCTCTAGCCGGACGTAGATGTGTTCCTTGTCGTCGCTCAAGCGCCTGGTGAGCAGGGCGATGGTCTTGTCGCCCTTGAAGTGACCGAGTGCCTTTGCCGCGGCGTAGCGTTCGGCAACAGAGGACGACGCGAGCATCTTCGCAAAGGTGCCGGCAGTTGCACCCGCGGGGCAGACAAAGGATGTTGACACTGGAACGACCGAGGCAATGACTTGGCTCGCCCGCACATCGTCACCGACCTTGACCAGCGGCTTGAGGGGGATAGGGTCTCGGGCGAGCTTGAGTGAAATGGTACGACCGTCGCTCAAACGCCGGTACTGCAATCGAGACGATGACACCTCAACGACGTTCCCACCGGCGCTGGCGACTGCGCTCGGCCAGGTTACGCGGAGTTCGAATCCTTCTCCCGCGCCCTTGGGTTTTTCTTCTACGACCTTCCCGTCAGCGTAGGCGCGGCGCAACGCCTTCACCGAGACATACTGCACCGACCCCGAGGCAACGCAGTCAACCGGCCGTGGGCCACTCTTGCTGCACAGAGCGAGAGCCAGCATGTCGTTGTCGGAAAGTCCCTGGTCCCAGCCGCGCGCCGGGTCGGCCTTTGAGTGCGATGCGGTGATCTCCAGCCTTGTCTTGGCTCTTGCCTCGAACCGGGTCGCGCAACGCAGGCACAGGATGTCGGGTACTCGGACCCGCTTGATCTTGATGTCTTTCCAGATCTTGTAGTCCATCGAGCCGCGCTCAAGCACAATTGGATCGTGACCCTGACGGCGAAGGTCTTCCCTGACCGCGCGTGCTCCGGTGGCACCGATAACCAGTTTCTCCAGGAAACTCTCGTCGGTCTTGAACGAACGACGGTTCATCACTTGGTCTTACCCTCTGACCGAGGCTCTCCTCGCGTCTCGCTCGTGGGTCTTCCAGAAGAGCACTACGTCCCGGTCGTCGGTGTAGACCTTCTCGTAGATGTTCTTGTGGGACGGCGTGTGCTGGAAGTAGATTGACCCGCTCGGGCTGAAGTAGCGGTGGAAGAAGTCGTAGAGCTTGTCGAACAGCTCCTGCCGGAATGAGGCGCTTTCGGGACACGATCCCGAATGTCGGACATTCGGGTCATGTCCCAGCGACTTGAGCGCGGCCTCGATGTCCTTCTGGAGCCTGGGGAACACGCCGTCGGTGTAGTAGCGCGACTTGATGCGCATCAGGTTGATGAAGCCCGACTCGCCCTCGACCTTCGCGCCGACGAACAGCTCCTTCAGGGCGTCATAGAAACGCTCCTGGCTCTTGTCGGCTTCGGCGCTATTCGCGGACATCGTGTGCTTCCGCTGTCAGGCGGTCTTGAGCTGCGACCAGCCGTAGTCTGACCATATCGTAAATATGCCCAACCGCCGGGCGAAGTCAAGAGACGAAACGAGGCGGCTGGCGCCAAGCAGTTGGCGGAAGGGCTAGTCCGGCTCGGGTTCTGAGCGGGCGTGTTTGACTTGGCTGCGGTGGCGTTTGGCCGCAAGTACTTTCTGCTGCGCGCGCCTTGAGCGCCTCCGCTTCTGACGCCGGATTCGGGCGATGCGTTCCTGTTCTTCGGTCTGCTGCTTCCTGGTCAGAGCTTCGAGTTTGTCGGCCAGCACACGCCGGGCCAGGAACCGGTTCAATGCCTGAGACCGTTCCTGCTGCATCTTCACTTCGATGCCTGAGGGGAGATGCTTCAGGTAAACCGCGGTCGAGGTCTTGTTTACGTTCTGTCCGCCCGGCCCGCGCGCCCGGACGAACTTCTCCATGATGTCTGATTCATCAACGCCCAGTGCCGCAAGCCGCGCGGCCAGAGCCGCCTCTTTGTCCGAGCTGACCCCGAACTTCATGGGGATATCCTGCCAGACTCGACCTCATCGGCTTTGCGGGCCTCGAGTTCCTGCTCAAGCTCCTTGCGCTCCTGGTTCAGGGCCCGGGCCCGGTTCAGGTCGAACGCTGCCTTGGCCTGAAGCAGCTCCCGCTCTATCTCTGCCAGTCTGCGCCTCGCTTCTGCCACGCGGTCAACAGGCGAAGCGGTGGACTTCAGACCATGGGCCACGGACTTGGCACCTGGGGTCTTGGCTCTTGGCTTTTGGCCCTTGGCTTCCGGCTCTTGGCTCTTGGCTCTTGGCCCCTGACTTTTGGCCCCTGGCTTCTGGCTCTTGGCTGCTGCCTGTTGGCTGTTGGCTGTTGACTTCGCGCTCTTCGCCCTCGATGATGCGTAGGCGTAGTTGCCCGGGAAAAGCACTGCCTGCCCGCCTTCCACGCGCACGGTCTTGTCGGCGAGTTTGTCGAGCATGTATCGGTCGTGCGCGGCGAAGACGATGGTCCGCTGGTAACGGCTCATCGCCTCGAACAGAATCTCGCGCGACTGGATGTCCAAGTGGTTGGTCGGCTCGTCCAGTATCAGCAGGTTCGACGGCGTCAGCAGCGCCCGCACAATCGCGAGGCGCGACCGCTCACCGCCCGACAGCACGCCGACCTTCTTCTCCACCGCATCGCCTGAGAACAGGAACGTGCCGAGAATGCCTTTGAGCTCGTTTTCGGTGAATCCGGCTCCGGACTGGGCCGCGGCCTGAAGCACGGTCAAGTCCGGGGCAATCTTCTCTTCTGCGCCCTGCTCGTAGTAGGCAATCTGGCTCTTCTGGCTCAACCAGACCGAACCCGAATCAGGCTCAAGCTGCCCGGCAATCATCCGGAGCAGGGTCGTTTTGCCCTGGCCGTTTGCGCCGAACAGGCCGATTCTTTCGCCCCCGCCCACCACCAGGTCAACGTTAGAAAGCACCTGCTTCGGGCCAAAGGACTTGGACACGCCCTTCAGTTCGAATGCCTTGCCGTAGACTTCTTCGGCCTCGGGGAAGCGAATCCTGATGACGGGCGCGGTCTGGGGCGCTTCAACCAGCTCAAGCCGGTCAAGCATCTTCTGTCGGCTCATTGCCCGCTTGGCCGTGTCCTTTCGTCCCTTGAACTTGGCGATGAAGTGCTCGGTGCGCTTGATGAACTGCTGCTGCTCTTCGTAGTCCTTGGCCTGACGCTCGTCGCGCAGTTCTTTGTCCTTCAGGTAATCAGAGTAGTTGCCCGGGTAGATGAGCACCTTGCGCGACTCGATGCCCCAGATCTTCTGGACCAGTGCGTCCAGGAGATATCGGTCATGGGCGATCATCACTACCGCGCCGGAGAACTCGGCCAGATAGCTCTGGAGCCACTCGATCGAGCGGATGTCAAGGTAGTTGGTCGGCTCGTCCAGCAGCAGCACGTCCGGCTCTTCCAGCAACTCGCGCGCCAGGGCCAGGCGCACCTGGAACCCGCCCGACTGCTGGCGAACCGGCTTGGCAAAGTCCTCCTCGGCGAAGCCCAAGCTCATGAGTGTCTTCTCGGCCCGCGATTCACGGTCATAGGCATCGGCGCTGTAATACCCTTGCAGCACGGCATACCGGGCGAGAATCGCGTTCAACTCCTGCTCGGGCATGCTGGCATCGTGCATCCGGTGTTCAAGCTCGACCATCTCTGAGTGAATCTCATCAAGATGAGAGAATGCGGACAGAGCCTCCTCAAGTACGGTCCGGTCCCCGACCACGGCCCCAGTCTGGGCAAGATAGGCGATGCGTGTGCCTTTGCGGATGTCAATCTGCCCACGGGTCGGCTCCTGCATGCCGGCAATCATCTTCAGGATGGTCGACTTGCCGCTGCCGTTTGCACCGACAAGCCCGATTCGGTCATTCGGGCCCACGAACAGATTCACGTCGCTGTAAAGTTCCTGGGTTCCGAATTCGACCGCAACTCCGGCCAAACTAATCACGACCTAACAGTAAGAGAAACTCGCGGTCAATCAAGCTCGGCAGCAGGTACGATTGTCATCCAACCCATCGCCGGCCTGTGGCTCCGATGTTGACCAGCAGCCTTTTTTTGGCGAGAATGAGGCGCTTGCGAAAGGAGCCCTGTAGCGTCCATTCTGTGCTGAATGTCTTCGACATCAACTGACCGCGCAGTCAAGGCACTTTTTTCTTCTACCCTGACCGCGTCAAGAACCAGGACAGAACAGGCGGCGTACTCCTCAGGAGACGCCGGGCTTCGGCTCGCACTCTCTTGAGCACTACTCCCCTGATTCTCGACGGTCGGGCCTGCAGTCGGCAGGTAATGGCCGAGCTGGCCGGACGTGTCCAGGCGCTGCGTAACCGCGGCATCGTGCCGTCACTGCGCATCCTCCTGGCCGGAGACTTCGCTCCTTCCCAGGTGTACGTCCGGAACAAGGAACGAGCCGGACAGGAAGTTGGTATCGACGTTGCCGTACTCCGGGTCAAGGCCGACGTGACTCAGGACGAACTGCGCCATCGGGTTGACGAATGGAACCAGGACCCGGCCGTACACGGCATCATCCTGCAACTGCCTCTGCCCTCGGGCCTGGACGAAGCTGAGCTGCTTGGGTCCTTGCGGCCGGACAAGGATGCCGATGGTCTCAGCCCCGAGAGCCTGGGCAGGTTGATGGCGGGCCGGCCATATCTTACCCCTGCCACTCCTTCGGGAATTATCGAGCTGCTCCGTCGCAACCGCATCGCGATTGCCGGCCGCCGGGTTGTAATTGTCGGCCGAGGCAATCTGGTCGGTAAGCCCCTGGCCAACCTGCTGCTCTTACGCGGCGACGGCGGGGACGCAACGGTCACGGTCTGCCACTCAGCAACAACCGACCTGGCCGCGACGTGCCGGAACGCTGAGATTCTTGTTGTGGCGGTAGGCCGGCCCGGGCTGGTCAAAGGTGACATGGTGAGTGACGGTGTGGTCGTGGTCGATGCGGGCACGAACAGCGTCGGCGGTAAGCTGGTCGGCGACGTTGACTTTGCCACCGTGGCACCCAAAGCCGCAGCGATTACGCCCGTGCCCGGTGGTGTCGGGCCGATGACTGTGGCGATGCTTCTGGCCAATGTGGTCAAGGCAGCCGAGCGTGCCGCCGGAAGATGAACGAAGCACAACTCCGAACCAGGCTGGCTCAGGACCGAAACCTGATTGACCGCGCCCTGCAGCAGGCTCTGCGAATCACGCCTGGCGTTCCCCGGCGGCTGAACGACGCCATGCGCTATGCCGTGCTCGGCCCGGGCAAACGGCTTAGGCCGACATTGTGTCTTGAGGCGTTTCGCGCTGCCGCCGGATACCCGGACCGCGCCGTGCTGCCGTTCTGCTGTGGAATTGAGTTCATCCATGCCTTTTCACTGGTGCATGACGACCTGCCGAGCATGGACGACGACGACTTCCGCCGTGGCCGCCCTAGTCTCCATCGTCGTTTCGACGAGGCGACTGCGATACTGGCGGCCGACGCGCTCTTTGCCCGAGCCTTCGAGCTTTTCACCCAGACACAGGTCAGGGCTGAATTCGTTCTTAGCGCAATCGGTCTGGTCTGTCGGGCCGTGGGCCCGGCCGGCATGACCGGCGGACAGATAATGGACATGGCCGACAAAAGCCGAAAGCAGACGAGCAGGCAGCGCACCGCGCTCGTCCACCGGCAAAAGACGGCTCAGTTCATTGCCGCGGCGCTTGAGTCAGGCGCGTTGCTCGCCGGTGCCGGTCGTCTGGTCTGTGCCCGGCTCCGACGCGCCGGGCTGGAGCTGGGCGAGTTGTTCCAGATAACTGACGACCTGCTTGACGTCCGCGCCGACTCACCGGACAGAGAGCCGCTCTCCGTTCGACAACGGGCAGCCATGCAGCACCGCGCCACGGCCAAAGCAACGCTGGCCGAAAAGACATTCTCCCGGCTTGGGCCAGGATACTCCTTCCTCGCCGGCCTGCCCCGGCTTATCCTGCACCGCAGTTCATAGCTGATGGCGCTTCTTGACCGGGTCTCGTCGCCGCTCGACCTGCGGCAGATGACGCTTGCCGAACTCAGGACTCTGGCACAGGAGATTCGCGCACTTATCATCGAGACCACGGCCCGGACCGGCGGACACCTTGCCCCGAGCCTGGGCGTGGTCGAGCTGACCCTGGCAATCCACTATGTGTTCGACACGCCCAAGGACCGGGTTGTCTGGGATGTCGGACACCAGTGCTACGCCCACAAGATCGTCACCGGCCGCCGCGCCCGATTCCATACTCTCCGCCAGTACAAGGGGATTGCCGGTTTCCCCAAGCGGGCCGAGAGCGAATACGATGTGTTCGACACCGGCCACTCGGGTAACTCGATATCGGTCGCGCTCGGCGCTGCGGTCGGCGACCGGCTCCAAGGTCAGGACCGCCGCTCAATCGCGGTGATTGGTGATGGCTCGGTCGTCGCCGGCATGGCATTTGAGGCACTGAACCACGGCGGCTGCCTCAGACAGGACCTGGTAGTGATTCTGAACGACAACGAGATGAGCATCGCCCGCAGCACTGGGGCGATGGCCGGCTATCTCAACCGGATGATTACCGGCCGGATGTACAACCGGCTCCGCGCCGATGTCTGGAACCTGCTTGGTCACCTTCCTGAAGACCTGAGCGAGAAGTCGCGCCTTGCTGCCCGCAAGCTCGAAGAGGGTCTTAAGAACCTCGTTGTCCCGAGCATCCTGTTTGAGGAACTCGGTTTCCGCTACATCGGACCGGTTGACGGCCACAGCCTGCCCGAGTTAGTCGACACCCTGCGCCGCGTCCGGACACTGCGCGGCCCGGTGCTTGTCCACGTTGTCACGCGCAAAGGCGAAGGCTATCGGCCTGCGGTCGAACGACCCGAGACGTTCCACGGCACCGGCCCGTTCGACCCTGAGACCGGCCGGGTGACCGGAGCGGACGGGCCGTCGTTCACTTCATGCTTTGGAACTCGACTGGCAGAACTCGCGGCCCAGGACGACCGAATTGTCGCAATTACCGCCGGCATGTGCCTTGGGACCGGACTGGCCCGGTTCCGGGACCAGTTCCCGAACCGCTTCTTTGATGTCGGCATCTGCGAGCAACATGCTGTCACTCTTGCTGCCGGTCTGGCCCTTGCCGGACTCAAGCCGGTCGTGGCAGTCTACTCGACGTTTCTCGCCCGGGCCCTGGACCAGCTCCTGCAGGACGTCTGCCTTCAGAACCTGCCGGTCGTCGTCGCCGTCGACCGGGCCGGCCTGGTCGGCGAGGATGGCCCGACTCACCACGGCGCATTCGATATCTCCTACCTCACGATGCTGCCCGGGATGACGGTCATGGCGCCGATGGACCTGCCCGAGCTCGAGGCGATGCTTCAGTTCGCCCTGACCAGCTCGACCGGCCCGACCGCGCTTCGCTATCCGCGCGGCTCGGTCCCGCCGCTCGGCCTTGCCGAGCGTCCTCCAATTGAGCCGGGCCGCTCGACTCCTCTCCGCGACGGTACGGACGGCGGTGTTATTGCCCTGGGCCCGACCGCGCACACCGCGCTCCTCGCAGCGCAGCAACTGGCCGACCAGGGAATCGACCTCGCGGTCATCAACGCCCGCTTTGCCAAGCCCATTGACACGACCGCAATCCTGGCCGCGGCCCGCCGCTATCCCCGGCTTGCGGTCATAGAAGAGAACGTCATTGCCGGCGGCTTCGGCGCTGCAGTCAGCCTTGTCCTTGATGCAATTGAACCAAGACCAAAGACCCTGCTCATTGGCCTGCCCGACCAGTTCATCGAGCATGGCAGCCGGAGTCAGTTGCTCGAAGCAGTCGGGCTGTCGCCCCAAGCACTTGTCCGGCAGCTCGGCCGGTTCTTCGGCCCGCACGATTCTTCGACCTCGCAGTCATGAAACCCGGCGTCATCACCATCCTCATCGCGACCTCGATTGCCTCGGCCCAGATTCCTTCGCTCTACGAACCCGAGCGCATCATCCCGCGGGTGGACTACACCCTGGGCATGGTCTTCATGGAGCGATGGCGCGGCAACCGGCTCCTCGGCGTAGACCGGGTGCTGATGCTCGACGAGTACCTCGACTATCAGCTTGCCCAGTCGGTCACCGACAAGTGGCAGGAGAAAGCGCGACGTAGCCAGCAGCAGCGCGACCTGGTTGCCGATGCGAGCGGACTGATTCCGGACATCGAACTCCCGCGCCTGCCGATATTCGGTGAAGGGAGCAAGATTGACATCTCGGGCCGGGACCGGATAACCCTCGGCGGTCGGCAGACGGTCGTGCGCGGCGGCGTCGAGACTCCAGGCCGCCAACGTGGCCTGTTCCCCGAGCTCAAGATGGAACAGCAGCTTTCGGTCGTGCTCAACGGCACGGTCGGCGAGCGCACCAAAGTAAACATCGACCACGACTCCGAGCGCAGCGAGGCCCAGAACAAAGTGATGCTCTCCTACACCGGCACCGAGGACGAGGTCGTGCAGTCGGTCGAATTGGGCGACACCAGGCTTGCGATTCCCGGCACCGCCTACACCGGAGACCTGCCTGCCCGTCGCGGCCTGTTCGGCGCATCGGCCCGGGGCAAACTCGGCGGAGTTGACCTTTACGCCGTTGCCTCGCGCGAGCAGTCACAGAGCCAGACCCAGACCTTTCAGGGGCAGCGTAAGACCAGCATCGACACAATCTACTGCGGCCAGTACGTTCCCCGTCGGTTCTACCGGATTCCCACGACCGGCGCGGTCAGAAGTCTCCGGGTCTATGTCGACGACCGCAACCCGAACAACAACCAGTCGGCGCTCAAAGGCATCGCCACGGTCTTCCCCGATTTCCCCGAATCGATACCCGGCACAATTGACGAGGACCGCCAGCCCGGTGACTTCGACCTGAAGACCTTTGGCCAGGACTACTACGTCCGGCCGAACAACGTGCTCGAGTTCGCGAACCCGCTCAATCCCAACGAGGTCGTCGGGCTTTCCATTATCACCACCGACAACGACTCGCTCGGCGGTTATTACTGGCACGGCGACACCATTATCCTCGCGCTCCTCAAGCCCCAGCGCAATGACACTTCCTCGCTCACCTGGGACTACCAGATGCGCAACGTCTACTCGCTACCCCAGGGTGAGGTGACGCTCAACTCCCTGCGCCTGTTCCGCTATGACCCCGAAGGTCAGCACCCGGACCGTGAAACCGGCGGCGCCAACCAGGGCCGCAAGTTCACCGAAATTCTCGGGCTCGACCCTAACGGCGACGACCGGCCCGAGTACCCTCAGTTCGAGAAGAAGACTGGGCTCATCATCTTCCCGGGCCCAAAGCCGTTCGACTCGTCAGCTCTGTCGGTTCGCGAGCGGATCATCTACCGCAAAGACCCTTATGAGTATCTGGCCGGCGAGGGCCGCCGGTACTACATGGTCGCCGAATACTCAAGCGCAACCGAATCGTACTACCTCGGCCAGCCTGACATCACCGATGGCTCAGAGCGCGTCACGGTCAACGGCGAACAATGGACCAGAGACGATGGCTACTCAATCAACTACAAGACCGGCGTGGTCACGTTCCTCAAGCCTTTGCCGGTCAATGCCAATATCCAGGTCACTTACGAATACCGGCCGCTCTTCTCCTTGGCCGACAAATCTCTCGTCGGAACCCGAGCCGAGTACAAGCTCAACGAACAGAGCAAAGTCGGTACCAGCCTGTTCTACCGCAACGAAGGCCTGCGCGAGGAGAAGCCCAGCCTCGGGTCCGAGCCTTTCCGCCGGATGATCTGCGAGGCCGATGCGTCTTACGCCGTCTCCTCGAACGCGGTCACCGCGTTTCTCGACCGCCTGCCGGTGATTCGTGCCCAAGCCCCGACTACCCTGACCGCGGCGGCCGAAGCGGCCGTTTCCCTTCCCGACCCGAATACCCGCGGCGTCGCCTACCTTGATGACTTCGAGGCCACTCAGATAACTCGCGACGTCTCGACAACTTCAATCCTCTGGTTCTGGTCCTCACCGCCCCAGGGCAAAGACACCCACAACTTCGCCCTTGCCCCCTTGTTCTGGACCAACCCGCTCGTCCGCGTCCGCCTCGACACCATCTTCGGGCCTTCGCTCGGGGTCGAGGGGCGCGAGCGCCGCGATTACTTAAGAGTCATCTTCACTCCTGACGCCGACGACGCGGAATCTTCCTGGGCCGGAATCACCACCAGCCCGGCTCAGATCGGCATGAACCTCGCCGACATGGAAGACCTGCGCGTCGTCTTCAAGACCACGGCAGCGGCCGGCACGATTCACTTCTCCATCGGCACCTCGATTGACGAAGACGCGCCCCGCCGCACCCGCTCGGGCAGGATCGTCGGTCGGGACGGACGTCTCAATTCTGAAGACGCCAATTTCAACGGTCAGCTCGATGAAGGAATCGAAGACACCGGCCTTGACGGCATCTATGCCGACGACACCCTGTTCGGCCGCCTCGACACCGCCGACGACTTCAACGACGACTACAACGCGACGACCAACCCGATGGGCACCGAGCGCAACGGCCGCCTTGACGGCGAGGACCTCGACCGCAACGGCTTCTCGATGTACAACCACTATTTCGAGACCTCAGTCTCGCTCGGCGACTCGCATCACCTCTCGCCCCTCTACAACAACTGGCAGCTCCTCCGCATCCCGCTCAAGGACACCTCACTCCTTCGGACGGTCGGCAAGCCCAGATGGGAGGACATCCGGCTTTTCCGTATCTGGCTTGACAATTTCACCACCATCGAGACCCTCGACCTGTACTCAATCGAGTTTACCGGTTCCCGTTGGACCACTCCGGTCATCGCCATGCTCCGTGACACCAACACAATCCCGGCCGACACCGCGGAGAAAGTCTGGGTCACCCAGATTTCCCGGCGTACCGACACCGCCTACAACTCGCCCTTCGAGCTGAAGAGCAACGCCCAAGGACAACTTGAACAGGAGGCCGCCATGCTCATGGGCTACCGCAACCTCCATGCCCGGCGCCGGGCGGTTGCATCCAAGCTCGCCCCCGAGCGCGAAGACTACCGTGACTACGCGACCCTCCGAATCTACGTCCACGATGACGGTGCCGGACTCAACTTCCTCCTCCGTCTCGGCTCGGACTCAGCCAACTACTACCAGTACTCCGCCCCGGTCACCTCGGGCCAGCTTGTGCCCGGTCGCGACGGCCGGTGGTACGAGTTCATCATCCCTCTCGACTCGCTGCCGTTGCTCAAGCTCCGCCGCGACTCAGCCACCACGCCGGACACCGCCTGGACATCAGGGCCGTACACGGTCCTCGGCCGGCCATCACTGGCCGACGTCCGCTACACCGCGCTCGGCATTGAAAACCACTCCGACCGCAAGCTCCCAGCCGGCGGCATCTGGTTCAACGACTTGCGCCTGACTGCTCCACGCAAGGAGCCGGGCTACGGTATCCAGGCCCGGACCAACCTCGTTCTGTCCGACTTCGCCACCATCGGCCTCAACTTCGGGTACTCCGACCCCAACTTCCGCCGGTTCAGTGAAGGTCGCGGCGTCAAAGCCGGCGGCTTCGGCACCAGCAACGGGCTTGGGTTCCGCGCCAATCTCGACAGACTCCTCCCCTATGGCTGGGGCCTCAATCTGCCCCTCTCGTACTCGGTTGCTGAGCAACGCGAGTCGCCCAAGTTCGACCCGGTCTACCCTGACCTCAGGATCGGGCGCGGCACCGCCCCTGCTTCGGCCGGCCGCAGCGAGGACATCGCGCTCGACAACATCCGCAAGAACCGCTCGAACAACAGACTGCTCAACTACACTCTTGAAGCGATGGGAGCCTCGTGGCGCCAGCGCCGCTCCCGCTCCCGCTCTGCCCTTGCCCAGGACTCATCCTGGGCCAGCACGGCAGCCTGGTCATATGCCATCTCACCCGACCTCAAGTTCCGTGTCGGCCGAGAAGAGGAACTCTCCTACTTCCCGCAGAGCATCCGACTGGCCGTCGCCAACGCCCGACGCAACGACTTCCGTGGCTCACGCCTCAACCCGGACAGCACCATGAGGGTCGACACTTTGCGTGGCAACGGACTGTCGACCGACTTAGGCATCGAATACTCACCGCTCGACGACCTCAACTTCGACTATTCGGTCAACACCGAACGGGACCTTCTCGTCGCCCGCCCCGACACCGTCCTCTTCCTTGCGCTCGGCAACGAGTCCGGCCGCGACCACAGCTTCAATGCCGGCTACTCCATCGACCTGGGTGACTGGCTCTCGCCCTCAATCGACTTCTCCGGCGACTACTCGGACGAGCGGCCCAAACAGGGGACGGACTATGCTGACGTCCGCAACATGAACAACTCCGGCGACATCGACGTCTCGGTCAACCTTGACCTGCCCGAGTTGCTTGGCCGATTCGACCGCGACCCGACCCGGCCCCCGCGCCGACCGAGCCGCCGCGGTCCAACGACCCGGGACTCAGCCGGTTCGGACACAACCGCACAACCTCCACCCCGGCCCGGACTCAGGCTCAACCTGGGTGCGCTCAGTCGCATCATCGAACCGGTCGACTTCAGCTACTCGTTTTCGCGCTCCTCCAATCTCGTTTCGGTCTACGATGTCTCACCCTGGTACTACCGACTTGGGTTCACCGACGTCTTCACCTTCAAGCGCGATTCGACGCGGCTCCCGACCAGCGCAGTCCGCGACCGGGACCGGACCCTCCGTCTCTCGTCCGGAGCACGGGTCAAAGAACTGACGGTCCGGGTCGGCTACGACTGGGCCGACGGTCGAACCTACAACAGCGCGGTCAGTTCTGCTGCCTACGACCGGAACATAACCTGGCCTGACCTCGACCTGAGCCTGACGCGCGTCCACACCATCTTCAAGAACTACGCTACCGACTCCCGGCTCTCAAGCCGATTCCGCCGCCGTTCGACCCTGACCGGTGAGCTCCTGCGTGACAGCGCTGGTGAACGGCTCGGAACCTTCGGCCGAAACGCGAACGCCAACAATGAATTCTCGCCGCTGCTCTCCTGGCAGACCACTTGGAAACGGCGCATCACCACTACCCTGGCCGCGAACTACACTTTCTCGCGCGGCGTCAACTACCTGAGTGAAGACGGCTTGGTCCGAAGCGTCACCGATGGGCAGAGTCGCTCGGCCGACTTAAGTCTGTCGTATGCCTTTGCCGCGCCCCAGGGAGTCAAACTGCCGTTCCTGCGCCGGCTCCGTTTCTCGTCAGACCTGACCCTGACCTGGACCCTCCGTTTCTCCCAGTCCACGCGCGCCCAGACCCCATGGGACGCAACCGGCCCGGGTCGAACGACCGACCTGCAACGTGACAACTCGTTCGGCACCACGCTTGCTGCCTCATACCGCTTCTCGCGCAGCATCGAAGCCGGGCTGAACACCGGCTACAGCCGCAGTCGTGGGCTCAGTCCGACGACAACCGAGAGCGCCAACCTGGACGTCTGGGTTCTGTTCCGGTTCTAGCCGACAAGGTTATGCGGCAACTGGGCCTGTCCCGGCGCGAAGTCGTGGTCCTGGTATTCCTGACCGCAACGTTCCTGGTCGGAGCCGGCGTGAGCCAGCTCCGCCATGCCCGGCTTGTACGCAGCCGGCCCGCGCTGGAAACTCGCCAGCCTGCTCCCCTGCCTTCGGTCCGCGACTCAATCCATATGCCGCTCAACCTCAACCACGCCAGTACCAACGAACTGGAAGCACTTCCCGGCATCGGACCCAAGCTGGCGCAGCGGATTGTCGAGTATCGGGAACAGCACGGTCGGTTCGGCAGTCTGAACGAACTGCGCCGGGTACCGGGCATCGGGCCCAAGCGCCTGGCCGCGCTTAGGGACCTCGTGACGGTCGGCGAGCCGTAGCCGCCGCTTGCGGGAACCGCAGCGCAGTCAACAGGGTGTAGGTCGCCAGTCGGGGGTTGGTGTAGAGCGAGGATTCCTCGTCGCGCTCGAGCAGGTACTTGACCGCCCGTCTGAGATAGTCAGGCTCGGACCGGCCGGCGCGCGCGGCCAGGTCCGGATTCTGCCGGAGCAGCAATGAGTCAAAGCCCAGTCGAGACCGCAACATCTCACGGAAGACCGTTAGCAAGACGTCGGTCAGCGACGACTGGGACATGTTGGTCAGCTCTGCCACGGCCGCAAGCAGCGCGGCCTCAGTTCCGGGCTTTGAGAGAAAAGAAAGGACCGGCTCGGGCAACAGCTCGGCCGGTTCTGCGATGTAGCGCAGAGCGCGAGCCATCGAGCCCTGGGCCACTGCCGCGGCTGCCTGTGCCTGGTCGGGTGGGCACGAGTGGTGCCGCTCCAGCCACCCGGCAATGGTCTGGGACGAAAGCGCCGCGAATCTCACCGTGCGACAGCGTGAACGAATCGTATCGGGCAGAGCACTCGGCACATCCGACGTCAAGATGAACGCCGTCTGCTCGTGCGGTTCTTCCAGTGTCTTGAGCAGGGCATTGGCCGCCTCATCGGTCATCCGGTGGGCCGAAAGTATCAGCACCACGCGCCGGCGGGCGAGCACGGCCGGACGGGCCATCTCGGCTCGCAGCCATCGGACCAGCTCGATGCGGATTCGATGCTTCGGGTCGAGCGCCGGCTGGGCCTGTCCCAGTGCGTACTCGCCGTAACGGTCAAGGGTCGCAGCAACGGCGTCATCGGTCATGTCATCCTGTTCCGGGCGGTACCGCCGCGCCCCGACCGGAAATACCACCTTCACGTCCGGATGGCGCAGCAGCGCGATCGTCCGACACGAACGGCACTGGCCGCATCCCCACGACTGCACCCGGGCTGTGCAGTTCAAGGCCTGAGCAAATCCAATCCCGGCCGTCCGCTTGCCCACACCGGGCAGACCGACAAACAATAACGCCGGCACCTGCTCCCGCACCAGATACGACTCAAGCACGCCGAGCGCATGTTCCTGCCCGACCAGCCCGGCACCACCCGCGCTCTGCCCTGTTCTAACGCCGGCTCGGCTCTCTTTCATCGCCGTGCCAGCCAGGGAACCGGGTCCAGCGGCTTGCCATCACGCCGCAGCTCAAAATGCAGATAGTCATCAACTTTCCCGACCACCGTCCCCGGCACAACCCCGTCGCCAACTTTCACTATCATCTCGCTCAGATTGGCGTACAGAGTGAAGAAACCGCCATCATGGTCAACGATGACCAGATTCCCGTAGCCCATGAACTGGTCAGCATAGACCACCCGACCGACCCCGATTGAGCCAACCCCGACACCCGCTCCGGCCCCGGCCCCAGGACCGATGTCAATCCCGAGACTCGTCGTCCGCGTCCCGTAGCGCGGATGCACCTTTGCGCCAAATCCGCACACGACCCGGCCGGCCAATGGCCAGGGCAACCGTCCCTTGTTCAGCTCAAAAGGATGCTGACCCGCCGGCACCCGCGCCTGCTCGCGCCGTCGTTCCAGCTCGCCGAGCAGCGCCCTCAGCTCCTGTGCCGACCGCTCCAGCTCTGCGGCCAGCCGCTCGCGCTCGGACTTCTGAGCTCTCACCTCCTTGAGCAGCGCCGCCGCGCGCAGGCGGGCCGTCTCCAGCACGCCCTCCTGCTGCCGCTGCTCCTCCTCCAGTCGGACCAGTTCCTCCCGTGCTTCCGTCACCTCGACCTGCTTCTTCTCCAGTTCTTCGGCCAGCCGTCCGAGCTCGCGCGCCAGTTGCTCATCCTGACGCACGAACCAACGCAGATACGTCATCCGCCGATACACCTCGGGCAGACTCCTGGTCGAAAGCAACGCCTCCAACGGCAGGGTCCGGCCGTACTTGTACATCGCCACCAACCGCCGACCCAGCACCCGACGCCGCGCGTCTATCTCACCGGCCAGCCCCTGCGCCTCGGTCGCAAGCGTGGCGACCTGGGCAGTCCGAGTCCGTGATTGAACGGCCAGCTCCCTCAGGTACCGCCGAACCAGACCAATCTCCTGCTCATAAGAACTCACCTTGGCCAGCACCGCGGCCTCCTGCCCTCCCAGCTTTTCCAGTTCGGCCCGCACCTTCGTCAACTCCTGCCGGGTCTGCTCCAGTCTTGCCTCGCTCTGTCGAATCTGCTCTCCGACTGAGACCGTGTCCTCTCCTGACCCGGTCTCGGTCTTCGGCTCTGCACTCAGCAACAGAAGACACAACACCAGTTCCATTACTCTCTCGCCCCGCGTTCTCCGCTATCCGCCTCATCGCCGTTCTGGATTCTGCACTCGGCACTCTGCATTCTGCCTTCCGCTTTCACCCGCCTAACAACCCCGCCACCCACCGATTGTACGCCACCACCTCCCGGTTCCAGACGATACCGGCCACCTTGATTCCCTCAATCTGCTCAAGAAACGCAACTGCATCCATCAACCGCCCCATGCCCCAGACATCAGCCTCAACCTGCACATACCGACCCCGGTACAACGCCCCGCCCAGCACCAGCTCGAATCCCTCTTCGCCGACCAGCCGCTTCAACTGCTCGGGTCGGTGCCCGGTTTCGAGCAGAAAGTGGTAGTGGCCGAAATTGTCGACCATTGCCCAGCCCACCTCGACCTGGAACCGCAACACGCCGCACCGGTTCTCTTCCCGCCAGACCAGCCGCTCCAGCTTGGCCCGCACCCAGCGCTCTTCCTTTCCCAGACCGGCCGCGAGCGTGGCCGCATCCGCGCCCGGATGGTGCACGAGAAACCGAACCAGCTCCTGCTCATCCGGGGAGAGCTTCATCGCCATCGGGAAAGAGTACCCCGCTACCCGCTGCACCTCACGATACTCGAGCCCGGGCATGCTCTGAATGAACCGGGCCTCGCTCTCAAAGTCCCGCGAATAGAACAGCACGGCCAGGTTCGGTCCCAGCCCCTCAGGCACGCCGCTGTTCAGCACCACCTCGGTCACGAACGGCAGCTTCGCCGCCAGCGCGTTCGCCACTCCCAGGGACCGCGGGCTCGTGCCGGTCACCATCGCCCACACCCAGTCGCCGCCCAGCAGCGGCGGCACGCAGACGGTCGCCCGCACGCCCTTGACAACGCCCGCGCTCACCAGCCGTCCCAGCCGCTCTCGGAACTCAGCGGCGCCGAGTCCGACTGCGGCCAGCTCGCCTTCGGTCGGGAACATCCCGTGCACCTCGGCCAGCCGCACCGCGGCAACATCACCCTTCTCGACAATCATCCTTGCACTCCTTGTATCCGCTAGTAGGCTCCGCGACGCGCCAGCACTGCCGGCAGTGTCCGAACGATGATCCGCAGGTCATCCCAGAAGGTCCACTCCTGAACGTAACGCGTATCAAGCCGGACCCGGCTCTCGTACGTCGTGTCCGACCGACCGGACACCTGCCACAGCCCGGTCGCCCCGGGTCGCACCCGGAACAGCAGCAGCGAGAAATTCCGATAGTACTTCACCTCGTCATCGACGATCGGCCGGGGGCCGACAAAACTCATCTCGCCGACCAGGATGTTGAAGAACTGGGGCAGTTCGTCGATGCTCAGTCTTCTAAGTACTTTCCCGACCCGCGTCACCCTGGGGTCATTCTTCAGCTTGAACGTCGCCTCATACTCCCGCGCCAGCTCCGGGTTCGAGGCGAGCAGCTCCTTGAGCCGCTCGGCAGCATCACGGTGCATGGTGCGGAACTTCAGTAGATTGAAGGGCCTCATGTTTCGGCCCAGCCTCCGGTGCCGGTAGAACACCGGTCCCGGGCTGTCGAGCTTGATGACCAGGGCGACGACCAGCAGCAGCGGCCCAAGCACGACCAGCGCGAGGCCCGAGACAACCAGGTCGACGATACGCTTCAGACGCCGGGCCATACCGTTCAGCGAATAAGATGCAACCAGACGCGGATGCGGACCGAACAGGTAGCTCACCATCCGGAATGACGGTATCCCGATGAAGTCGAGAAAGTACTTCTCAGAAAGCCCGGCGACGACATGCTCGGTCCGCGGGTCGCTCGTGTCGACCACGACCATGCTGTATCGCGCCACGTGTCCCCGGTCGTCGGAATTGGCCCTGAGCCACTCTTCCAGCTCCTCCAAGAGGATCGTCTCGACGCACTCGAACCCCCACCAGCGCAGCAGACCGAGCCGCCGCTGGTGCGGGTCGGCGACAAGCAGCACCCGCTGGCGAATCAGGAACCGCAGCAGCAGCCCGATGAACGGCGCGGCCGCGCTCAGATAGAGCCAGAGCACGAGCCAGAACCGAATCGTCATCGGCTCGCACCAGGGCCACAGCGCCCGCAGGATGCCGTACCCGGCATAGCTCATGCCGAACGCGGCCTGAGTCCGCACGGTCAGACCGAAATTGGCCCGGGCGTTCGACTCGAACTCGCCGACCAGATAACTCGCGGTCGCCATGATTCCCCAGACCGCCACAACCGACGTGACCGAAATCGAGCCCGGAACGAGCCACGACCTGAGCAAAGCGATGACGAGCAGCAGAAACAGCAGCTCCAGCACGACGAGTGCTGCGCCGTTATCATAACGCAGGTCATGCCCGGATGCTGCGTCCTGCGCTGCTCGTGTCGACCGGTTCATGCTCATCTGCGACTGTTCGAGAACATCTCTCGCTCGCCGTTCGTGGTCTTGACCTCTGGCCTTTGCATTCTGAACTCTGACTGGCGCGTCCTGCGCTGACTCAGCAGTCTACCAGCATCAACCGCTCAGTCAAGCGCTCGACCGTTCCAGGCACCACGGTCCGCCTGCCGCTGTCCGCTGTCTTACACTCTGCATTCAGCATTCTGTCTTCTGCCTCCACCCGGCGGGTCACGCCCATCCGGTTCATCATCATCGGACCACTCGCTCAAGCCCCGCCTGCAGGGCCGCGGGCGAAGCGTAGCGACTGCACACCGGCTTTCGGCTGGTTCGGACCTCGGCCAGAAAGGCGGTTGCGGATGAGTCGTGCATGCCTGTTCCCTTGTGCTCCTATACCTAGTCTGCAAGAACAGCCCAAAACGTTGCACCCTTTCTTCACCCACCCAAAATCCCGGCCCCCTGGGCCCTCCGGTCCTGCTACCGGTCCTGCCACCAGTTCCCGGACCAACCCTGCGACCGGTTCGCGTACCAATCCTGCGAACAGTCTGTGCAACAACCCTGGGACCAGCCCCCGTACCAATCCTGCGACCAATCTCCGCAACAATCCTGCGACCAGACCACGCACCAATTCTACGACCAGTCCTGGCAACACTGGGGTCAGGAATCCGGCCACCAATCCGGCCCGCGCTCCGCTCACCGGCCCTGCTACCGGTCGGGCTACCGGTCGGCCTCCCAGTCCCGCCGGCGGCTTGAAGACCGCCTGAAAAACAGGGTCAAGTCCGGAATCTCCTGTAAAATGCCATCTCAGGCAGCGGGTTTCTGACCGGTTGTCTGAGGGCTGGGCTCTGTCTTCGATTCCACGGCGAGCCCCAGCGTCCGGCCCAGCGTGTCCAACTGCTCGAGCTCGGCCAAGCTGAATTTCACCCACGCCCACTTCTCACAGGCTCGGATCAGTGCCGCAAACACCAGCTTCAAGCAGGGCTTCTCGGCAAAGAACCGCGGTATCACCTTGGTCCGACGCCGGCCTTCTTCAAAGGTCCGCTCCAGTAGATTCGTCGAGCGCACCAGCGGCCGCAGTCGCACCGGCAGCTTCAGGTGGTTCAATGACGCCTCGCCATCGTCGGCCAGACAGGCCATCGCACTCGGATAGAGCTCCCGGTACTGCGCCAGCACTTCCCGCAGCCGCGCCTCGCCCTGTTCATAGGTCGCCGCGTCCCGGATCGTGTAGATGTCGGCAAGCACCTCCGGCGCTGCGTCCCGCGGCAGTTTGGCCACGATG
>CBFGIT010000009.1:0-108089 GCA_965648905.1 Caldifarciminota bacterium | reverse complement strand
GGGTGGGAGGTTACGGAGCTTGGGGTGGAGGAAGAGCTGCTGGTGGTGGAGTCGGACGAAGGCGACGAGGTGGCGTGAAGAGACGCAGCGGGCCAGCTTCCAGAGTACGAGCAGCGGTGGGACGAGGTTCATCGAGTAGCGCTTCTTGCGGCCCCGGTGTGAGGTGAGCGAGAGGTCGGGGTCAGCGATGACCGTTGTGCCATCGGGTGTGGAGATGCGGCGGCCGGCGTTACGGAGGAGCAGAGCGAGGTACTTCCGGTTGAGCTTGAGGATGCAGGTCAGTTCATCGAGGAGCTGGGACTTAAGCTTTCGGTCACCGGACCGAAACTTCGGGGCGTTGGCCAGGACGATGGACTTTCTAGTCTTCATCGAGTAGACTCCATCTGGTATTGCAGCTACCACGGGCGCTTCTCCTTTCGGTAACGAAGATAGTATATGAATCGCCTGGGTAGCTGCTATTGTTGGCGCGACCGTGACGAACTAGGGACCTGAGGCAACGGGTCGGTCTCGGGTAGATTATTTCTGAGGCAACGCGACTGGTTGCCAGTGGGTTACAATATGTGTAGACTAGTGCCGTGACCTAGAACCGTCTGAACATGCCCGGGCCGGTTGAGCAGCCGGGCGAATTCAGAAGTCAGAGGCCAGAATACAGAAGGCAGAACCGGCATCGGACGTCGACGAGTCCGCTGTGGGGACGGCTTGCAGCCGCGATTGCGGTCTGGCTACTTCCCTCCGCTGACCTTGCCAGCGTTGGGCAAGTCGCTCGTTCACTGTTCAGTGGTCGCAGAGGTTGGAGCCGGTCTTTAGGGTCCCGGCAACGTAGTCCGCAACGAGCTTCTCAGGTTGCTCGGCCGGTGCGCCGACCACGACCTTGATGCCGTTCTGAACAAACAACTGCTGGGCGCGGTTGCCCATGCCGCCGGCAATAATCACGTTCGCGCCCTGCTCGTGGAGCCAGCGCGGCAGTACGCCCGGTTCGTGCGGCGGGGGCACAAGCAGTTGTTTGCGTGTGACTGCGCCGGTCTGCTCGTCGATGTCCAGCAGGGCAAACTGCTGGCAGTGGCCGAAGTGGGGACACAGCTTTCCATCAGCAAGCGGAATGGCGATTCTCATGGTCTGTTCTTCCTTTCAGTATCGTGTCTGTCATCCAGTTCGAGCAATGGCCGGACCACTGCCAGCATGGCCTGGGCAGCAGGTGATGATGAGTAGTTGTGCAGAAAGGCCTCACCTTTGTCGCAGGCTTCGGCAATCTTCGGGTCCAGCGGGACAGCACCAAGGAACGGCACGAGCATGTCCCGGCTGATTTGCGCTCCGGCCCCGGAGCGGAAGACAGGCGTGACCGTGCCGCACTTCGGGCAGGCAAAGCCGCTCATGTTCTCGACCACGCCGAGCACCGGCACCCCGAGCTTGCGGCAGAAGGTGATGGACTTGCGCACGTCGACCGCCGCGACTTTCTGGGGCGTGGTGACGATGATTGCGCCGTCGAGCCGGCCGACCAGTTGGCAGACCGAAAGCGGCTCGTCGCCGGTGCCGGGCGGCGAGTCGATTATCAGGTAGTCAAGGTCACTCCAGGCCACGTCTTTCAGGAACTGCCGGATGACGCCCATCTTCAGAGGCCCGCGCCAGATGACCGCATCGTCCGGGTTGCCGAGGAAGAAACCGATTGACATGACCTTGAGCCCGCCGACCCGGGCCGGAACCAGACCCTCAGGGCTGCCTTCGAGTTGTGCGCCCTCGAGTCCGAGCATGGTAGGGATGCTCGGCCCGTGAATATCGGCGTCGAGCAGGCCTACTTTCTTTCCTTCAAGCATCAGGGCGACCGCGAGGTTGACGGCAATGGTGCTCTTGCCGACACCGCCCTTGCCCGACAGCACGACGACCCGGTGCTTGATGCGGCAGAGCCGTGACTCGAGTTGCTGTCGGTCCTCGAAATCCTGCTCGCTTTCCCCGGCCCGGCGCTGGGCCGTCGAGCAGTCCTTGTTCTCACAGGTGTCGCAGGCAGTTGGAGTTTCGGAGGTCTTCGGGTCTGGTTCAGTTTGACTTGGCATGTTGCCGCTCCTGTTCTTCGAGTTGGTACCAGATGTTCCTGATGTCTTCGGCGGACGAGCTCGCGGTCTCGACTACGGCACGCTGCTCAAGCTGCGCCGTGGTTACACCGCGGTCGTAGCGGATGCGGCCGGTAGTTCGAGTTCCTGACGCGCGGGCATGGTCTTCGATTCGTTCGGTCATCGCCGGGTTGATGTCCCATTTGTTGACGCACAACGCGGCCGGGATGTTGAAGTGACGGGCCAGGGCGAGTACCCGCTCCGTGTCGTGCTCGCCCGAGACGGTCGGCTCGGTGACCACGAGCACCTGCGAGGCACCGGTCACCGAGGCGATAACCGGGCAGCCGATGCCGGGCGGGCCGTCGACAATGACCAGCGAATATCCTTCTTTCTCGGCGATATGTCTGGCTTCGCGCCGGACCGTCGATACGAGCTTGCCTGAGTTCTCGGCAGCCACGCCGAGCCGGGCATGGACCATCGGGCCGCAACGGGTCCTCGACACCATCCACTCGCCGCAGAGCCGCTCCGGGAAGTCAATCGCCTTTGCCGGGCAGAATCGCACGCACACCCCGCACCCTTCGCACGCGACCGGGTCAATGGCAAACCCGGGCTCGCCCGGCACCTTTTCGGTCGTCTTCACGGCGTCGAACCGACAGTAGGTCGCGCAGAGACCGCAGCGAATGCAATCCTGCTGACGGATTACCGCTTCGTGCCCGCTCCGGAACCGGTGTCGTTCGAGAACCTCGGGCGACAAGACTAGGTGCAGGTCGGCCGCGTCCACGTCGCAGTCGGCGATGACCGCAGGCCGGGCCAGCACCGCGAACGAAGCGGCAATGCTGGTCTTGCCGGTTCCGCCCTTGCCGCTGATGACGGTCAGTTCCTTCATGTCCTGCCTGTGCTCACTCTCTGCTGCCGCCACACTCCGGCTTGCCGCACCGTTCGTTCCGGCCGCAGCAGGTGTGTCCTTCGGATTCGAGCGAGCAGCCACCGGTGCGTCCGAGCCGGCCCGAGCCGCCTTTGATGACAAAGCCTGAGCCGCCGCTTATCAGACGCCGGACTCTGCCGCCGCAGTGCGGACACGTCCCGGCCGGAGCGTCTTTCATGGTCTGCTCCAGTTCGAACCGCCGGCCACAGGCCTTACATTCGTACTCATACGTGGGCACCAATCGCCTCCCTGGTTGTTAATACGCTGCTCCATAGCTTCAAGAAGTGCTCGCGATACTCGGGCAGGGCTCCGACCGCAAGCTCGCCGCGCGAATAGGCTTCGGCGATGCGCCGGTCATCCGGCAGTTCGAGCAGGATTGGAATGTCTTGTTCGCGGCAGAACCGGTGCACCCGGTCGTCGCCGATACCGACCCGGTTGACCACCACGCCGAACCGAATCCTGAGCTCTCGCACCATGTCAACAGCCAGCACGAGGTCATTCAAGCCGAACGGTGTCGGCTCCGTGACCAGCACAACCGCATCAGCGCCGGCCAGGGTGGTGATGACCGGACACGAGGTTCCGGGTGGGGCGTCGAGTATCATGTCTAAATCGCCGTGCCGGCAGGACTTCACGGCTCGAATAAGCGGGGGCGCCATCGCCGCACCGACATCGAGCCGGCCGGTTACGAGCGTGATGCGGCCGACCCGCGATGTTTCAACCACCCCAATCCGGCGTCCCTGCTCGGTGATTGCCCGGCGCGGACAGACCCTCACGCACCCGCCGCACCCGTGGCACATCTCGGGGAAAACAAGCGGCTTGGTGCCGAACGCGACGATGGCGTGGTACGGGCAGAATCGGCTGCACTCGCCGCAGGCGTCACAGATGCTCTCGTCCACTACCGGCACCGGAATCGTCACGACCTCCTGAGTCTGCGCTGACCCGTTCAGGAACAGGTGGGCATTCGGCTCCTCGACATCGCAGTCAAGCAGTTGCACCGGCGCGTCGAGCACGCGGGCAAGGTTGACCGCGACCGTGGTCTTACCGGTTCCGCCTTTGCCCGAGGCGATGGCAACGGTCATGTTCTGCCCTTGCCGCGGAACCCGCACCGGTTCGGCCGCGCCGCGGTTCGGCTGCTGCCGACCAAAAGACCACCAAGCGTCGGCCCAGCTTTCCTGCCCGGCCAGCAGCTCACTATCCTTGATTCCCATGCAGAGCTGAGCCTGAGGCAGTCCTGTCCTTTGTCAGCTCTGGTCGGACACAGCCGATTGCCTCACGAAGGGTGGTCGCGGCCAGCAACGCGCAGTGGCGGTCCTCTTCAGGCAGTCCTCCCAGCTCGTCAATGACCGACTGCTGGTCGATTCGGGCTGCCTGTTCAAGGGTCTTGCCCTTCGCCATGATGGTCACCATGCTCGCGCAGGCGACCGACGTACCGCAACCGTCGGTCCAGAAGGTTGCTTCGGTAATCATGTCTTTCAGTACTCTAAGCCAGATTTGCATCGTGTCGCCGCACGGGCCAGTCACCTGGCCGTACCCGTCTGGATGGTCGAGCGACCCGGCGTTCTGCGGGCTTTTCCAGAGCTCCATTACTTTAGGCGAGTATACCTTCTCCATGTCCTGGATGATCCGGTCCTGAAGCTCAGCGACCCATTCTTCGCCGGTTCGGTAAGTGCTCTTGCCAGGCATCGCGTACCCTCGGAAAGACCAGCAGTCTGTTGTCTGTTCGCCAGTCGGCCTCACGCCCAATGGCCTTCGACGTCGGCTGATTGTGCAGGCTTGAGCCTGCCGGCCTTGAACGCCTCGAGCGCGGCCGCGACCGTGGTCTGGTCGGTGTTGTACACCTTGACACCGGCCGCAGAGAGTACACGGAAGGCTTTGGGTCCACAATGGCCAGTCACGAGCGCCCTGGCACCGGTCCGAATCACAGTTTCCGCTGCCTGAATGCCTGCGCCCTGTGCCGCGTTCAGGCTTTGCTGGTTATCAATGAACTCCGCCGCACCGCTGTCGGTGTCGTAGACGAGAAACCCCGGTGCCCGGCCGAACCGGGTATCAAGCGGCGAGTCCAGGTTCTTGCCCGATGCCGTGAAAGCTACCTTCAAATGGCTCTCCTTCTGCCTGCCGTTACTTTGGGCACTTCTTCAGACACAGGAACCAGTCGAGGCAGCGGACGTCCTCGCCCGGCTTTTCCATCCGCTCCTTGGCCGCACCGCAGGAACCGGGCGGCGGAACGATGACATCCTCGCTCGGCTGCCAATTGGCCGGGGTAGCGACCTTGTGCTTGTCCGAAAGCTGCATAGCGATGAGGAGACGTTTCACCTCCTCCATGTTCCGGCCGTTGCTCATCGGGTAGTAGAGGATGGCCCGAACCTTGGACTCGGGGTCGATGATGAACACGGCCCGTACTGCCTGGGTCGTGCTCGCTGCCGGCTGAAGCATGCCGAACGCCCTGGATACTTCCATGGTCAGGTCGCTGATGACCGGGAAGTTCACCTCGACCGACTTCATCCCTTTGTACTCGATCTTCTCTTTGATAGTTCGCAGCCAGGCGATATGGCTGTAGGTGCTGTCAATTGAAAGCCCGAGCAGCTTGCAGTTGAGCTTCTCGAACTCGGGCGCCATCGTGGCAAAGGTCATGAACTCGGTGGTGCACACCGGCGTGAAGTCGGCCGGGTGCGAGAAGAAGACGACCCACTTGCCTTTGTAGTCGTCCGGGAAGTTCACCGGACACTGGGTGGTTTCGGCTCTGAAGGACGGGGCCTTCTCGCCGATCAGCGGCAGTCTTGTGGTCTGTTCCATCGTATGTCTCCTCTTGGTCTATGGTCTGTCAGACGACGACCGCTCCCGCCTGAGGCCGGCAGCGCGGTCGCTTGTCTTCTACTTAGACGCAGAACCGGCCTCGAGTTCTGCAAGCCTCCTTTCGATGGCTTCGAGTTCTGAGCGGATCGCGTCGGCGACTCTTCAGCGCCTGCTTCTCGGCATCAGGGTCAGGCCTGGCAGAGGGGGCGGCACAGCCGCCGAACCTCATCCAGCCCGGCATCCCGGTTGCATAGTAGCAGTTGCGCCAGCCGCGGCCACCAGCCCGGAAACTACGGTTTCGGCCCAAGCCGCGTCTGAAAGCCGGGTTCGCATAACCGGGCATTCCGTATCCGGCGCAGAACCCGGCGGCCTGTCCGGTCATCGGGCCCATTCCGGTCGGTCCGGTCCCGTCTCCTCTTGGCATTTCGTACTCCTTTCGTCTACTCTCGTATTATCGCTGTATTGCATGCCAGACCGCTCTGGACGTCTGTTCGCGCCGCGGCCCACGGTCCCATTCAGCTCAGCTGGAGGTGGCGCGGTCGGTCGCCCGACCCGCTGCCAGGCGCGACCATGGCGACAGCGCCGACCCGGGCAGACATGGATGTTACCGCCGGTGATGGCAAGCGCCAGGCCTTCTGACAGAGCCCGGGCGACTTTGCGCCGTGCGCTCTCGACGATTCGACCGAAAGTCGCGCGCGACACGTGCATTTGCTCGGCCGCGGCTTCCTGGTATAGACCCTCGAGGTCGGCGAGCCGGAGTGCTTCGAACTCGTCAACCGTCAGCGTCACCCACTCCAGGCCGCAGGCACGGACGCTGGCCGGCTTGAACACGGTCACGCCGGGCACGCCGGCGACACGGCGGCAGTTCGGCGGTCTGGGCATCAGTCCATTATAAGCATATGCTCATAACAAGTCAAGTGGGGCGCAGGACACGGGTTCGTCAGACTACGCTCAACTTCCTCGCATGGCAAAACGGTGTTCGGCCGAGCGTTGACCGAGGCCTAACCCGCTCTTCATATGCGCCTAGCAGTCGCGTGTTAACGTTTGGTTCATAACTGGAGAGCCAATGTCTGATACCAGACCGGTTGTTCTGTTCCTCTGCACGGCAAATACCTGTCGCAGCCAGATGGCCGAGGCGTTGCTCCGCCATCGCGCCGGCGACCGATTCGAGGCGGCCAGCGCCGGGCTTGAACCCGGCCCAGAAGTGCATCCGTTCGCACTGCGTGTCCTGGAAGAGAAGGGCGTGAGTACCGCCGGACTCAGGCCCAAGACCGTGCGCGAGTTCCTCGGGTTTGTCCGTGTCCGCTGGGCAGTATTCGTCTGCTCGCGCGCGGCTGAGGCCTGTCCGGTTGCCTGGCCCGACCTGTCGGAACGACTCTACTGGCCGCTTGACGACCCAGCAACTGTTGAGGGTACGGAAGAGCAGCGTCTTGCAGCCTTCCGCCGCGTGCGCGACGAACTTGAGGTCCGCATCGCCGAGTGGCCCGCGGCACTGGACTGAGACTGACGCCTCCGGCACCGACGCGGGGTTGACCCGGCAGGACTGGGCGTCTGTGCCGATTGAAACTCGCGGTTCACATAGTAGTATGTTCGCTTGAGCAGCCCCGGTCCCAATCCCGATGCCCAGCAGCCGGTTCCGGCGCAGCCGCCCTTCCCGCCTAACAGGAACCACTTCATCCGTTCGGCCCGGATGGGCGAGCAGCCGGTCGGCCGGCTGCTGCTCTCGTTCTCCCTGCCCGCGCTTGTGGGCATGGTCGTCCAGGCAACCTACAACGTGGTCGACGCCGCGTTCGTCGGTCGGCTCGGGCACGAGGCGATCGCCGCACTCACCCTAGTCTGGCCGGTGCAGCTCGTGATGCTTTCGCTCTCGGTCGGGGTCGGTGTGGGCGCGAACTCGCTTATTGCCCGTCTGCTCGGCGCCGGAGACGAAAGCGAGGCGAACCACGCCGGCGCCCAGGCCCTGCTCCTCGCGTTCCTGTCCGCGGTGGTGATAATGGTCGTGCTCCTGCTCTGGACCGACCCGGTGCTGAAACTGCTGGGGGCCCGGCCCGACACTCTGCCGCTCGCCCGGGCCTACTTCCGCGTCATCGTCTGGTTTGCGCCGGTTGTCTTCTTCCCGATGGTCGCCAACAACCTCATCCGTGCCGAAGGCAACCCGGTGCAGTCAATGGTCGTGATGATAGTATCGGCTCTGACCAACATCGTGCTTGACCCGCTGCTCATCTACGGCATCGGGCCTTTCCCGGCCATGGGCGTGCGCGGCGCTGCCATCGCCACGGTTCTTGCCAGTGGGGTCGCCTTCGTCCTCTACGTCGCCTACTTTGCCGGGCCAAGAAGCGGCTTCCACTTCCGGCTGCGCGACTTCCTTCCCTGGCCGCGGGTCTGGGGCCGAATCTACGCTGTCGGCGCGCCGTCGATGGCAATCCAGCTCTCGGGCAGCGTCGCATCGCTCGTCGCCAACAATGTCATCGCCCGGTTCGGCTCGCTCCCGCTTGCGGCTTACGGTGTGGCGTTCCGGCTCTTTGCGCTCGGAGTGATGCCCTGCCTTGGTATCGGCCAGGGCGTGCTTCCGCTCGCCGCGTACAACTATGGCGCGAGCCGGCTTGACCGGGTACGCGAAGTTGTGCTCGAAGGGATGCTTGCCGCCACTGTCATCACCACCAGCCTCGGTCTTCTCTTCATCGCGTTCCCGGCGTCCTTCGCCGCGGTCTTCAACCGGGAACCCGAATTTCTCCGGCTGACCGCGCACGGCCTGCGCATCGCCGCCCTCGCCTTCTCCTTAGTTGGCGTCGCGGTCGTCTCCTTCTCTTTCTTCCAGGCGGTCGGCCGTGCCCTGCCGGCGATGTTCCTTTCTCTTGCCCGGCAGTTCATCTTCTACTTGCCGGCGTTGCTCCTGCTGGCGCGGCTCTTCGGCGCCGAAGGCTTCTGGTTCGCCCTGCCGGTAGCCGACCTCCTGTCGGCCGCAGCCTCAATCATCTGGCTCGCCGCGATGTTCCGCCGGCTCGGCATTCCGCTGATTCGTCACGCGCCTTGACCAGACCGACGAGATCAGTAGAGTAGTCTAGATGACCACCAGGACGCGCCTGCCGGGAGTGTCGATGGAGGCAGCGTTTTGACCCGAATCCTCTTCGCCTGCGTCGGCAACTCGTGCCGCAGCCAGATGGCCGAGGCGTTCTGCCGCGAGCTCGGCCGCGAGGTCGATTGTGCCAGCGCCGGGTCGGCACCGGCTGCGCACGTCCAGCCCGACACGATTGCCGTAATGAAGGAAATCGGCATCGACATCTCCTCGGCTCGGCCCAAGGGATTCTCTGATCTGCCGAGTCTGAAGTTCGACTATCTTGTCACCATGGGCTGTGAGGTTGACTGCCCGTTTCTGCCCGGAGCAAAGGTTGTGCCGTGGCAGGTCCCTGACCCCTTTGGCAAGGGCATCCACGAGTATCGTCGTGTGCGCGACCTGATCCGCCGTCAGGTGCAGGAGCTGCTCGACTCGCTCGACCTGCTGAAACACAACCCACAAGACAATCACCAGCCCCTGGCCTGACCAGTACGTCCTTCAAGGGACAGGCGGCCAGGCGTTGACCCTGAGAGCAGGCTGAGGTAGAATTGAAGCGATGACTCGCAGTCTCAGGCGCACCCGCATCCTGCTGTTCGTGCTGCTGGTCGTGTGGCAGCCCCTGCAGGCGCAGGTCTGCGGCTGCCGCGCGACCGAGTTGTCCGCACCAGTATGCTGTTGCTGCGCACCTGTGCCTGAGACTGACGAGCATGCCTCTTGCCGCTTCTCCTCCGAGCCGCAGTATTCGTCCGACGCATGCACCTGCATCGGCAAGCCGATTCGGCCTGAGCCCAGACGCCAGCCTGAACCGCGCCTGCTGCTGCTTCTGCCGCCAGTCAGCATCACCGGCCCGGTCCTTGAGGCCACGCCTCAGTTGCCGGCCGGTCCCACCGAGCGCCTGCTGCGTCTGTCCGGTGTGACGACGCTCGGCCCGCGCAGCCCGCCCCTCAGTTAGCAACCCACATTCGGTCAGGGCCCGCGTACTGCGGGCAATGGTTGTCGGGTCTGAATCTAGACTAGATGGAGGTTGTCAATGTGGTCTTTTCTGAAGTTACAAATGGCGGCTCTGCTGCTGGTCATGACCGCAACGGCCGCAGGTCAGGTCGGTGCTATCACCGGCACGGTGGTTTGTGATGCAAGCGGCGAGCCGATGGCCGGCGCACATGTCGTGGTCGAAGGGACGAAGCTGGGCGCGGCGACCGATGAGTCGGGCCGGTTTATGATCCGGAATGTGCCGACCGGGATGCAGGAGGTAACCGCATCCGCGGTCGGGCACGATCCGCTGACGCGGTCCGTGGTCGTGCCGACGTTCGCTCAGGCCGAGCTCAGTTTCCGGCTGGTCATGCGGCCGGTCGAGATTGCGCCGGTTGAAATCCGGGCGCCGGAGCATATTCTCGAATCCGGGCCGGTGGCAAAGGAAGTAGTCTCGAGCGCTGCGATTGCTGAGAAGGGGGCGGCGAATGTCCAGGAGGCGCTGCGCTGGCAGCCGGGCGTGAGTGTCAAGACCAAATGCCCGTGCAGTCATGCTGCCGAGGTCCAAATCCAGGGAATGGCCGGCAAGTACACCCAGGTTCTGGTTGACGGCGCACCGACCGTCACCGACGTCGGCAGCACCTATGGCCTGACCGCGTTCGCGTCGGAGAATGTCGAGCGGCTGGAGGTCGTGAAGGGTGCGGGTGGGTTGCAGTACTCGGGTGACGCCATCGCCGGCGCGATAAACATCGTCACTAAGTCGGCCGACCGCACCGGCGGCACGGTAAGCCTCAGTGCCGGAAGTTTCGGAGCTCTGGCACTGGCAGCAACAACGAGTATCCGGTCGGAGAACACCGGCGCGACCGCGAGCCTGAGTCACAGCAGCACTGACCCGGTTGACCTCGACGGCGACGGCAACTCCGACTATGTCAAGGCCGACCGGACCTCACTGGCGCTCAAGCTCGACCAGAAGCTGGCGGACCGACTGACGCTGGTCGCGGGCGCAAGCGTCGGCGTGGAGGAACGACACGGCGGCTCGCTGGAGCGGATTGCGGGCCGTTCGGGCGAAGGCCTGTACCAGAACCCGAATATCCTGCAGTGGGGGCCGAGTGCGGTGCTGGAGTGGCAGCCATCAGAGGCTGCGAGCGTGGCACTACGCGGTAACTACTCGGATTACCGCCAGCGGGTGTTTGTTGCTGAAACCTGGTTCACTGCGTTCGAGGACGCGGTCTTCGTCGAGGCGGTCGGTCGCGCCCGGATTGGCTCGCGCCAGCAGGTGCAGGCGTCGCTTTCGCACCGGGCCGAGCGTCTGGTCGAGAACGTGCGCACCAGCACTCGCACGGTCCGGGTCAGCGGCGCAACGCTCCAGGACGACATCGCGTTTGGTCCGGTGACGCTTGCGCCCCACCTGCGCTTTGAGCGGCATTCGGACTACGGGTCTTCCCTGACGCCGGGACTTGCTGTCCAGTGGCGACCGCTTCACCAGGCAACAATCCGCGCTTCAGCCGGGCTGGGAAACAAGACCCCGCCGACCTTCTCGAAACTGGTCCACTTCTGCCCTGGTTCGGGCATGTACGACTTCACCCAGAACCCGGACCTGCGGCCCGAGCGTTCGGTAAGCAGTAACCTGATTGCCGAGTATCACCCGGGCGACATCGTCCTGACTGCCGGTCTGTTCCGAACCGACCTAGAAGACATGATTGAGGAACGGCTAATCAGCTACGACACGCTGCAGCGCCTGCGCACGTACCAGTACCGCAACATCGGCGCGATTGCGAGCCAGGGGTTTGAACTGAACGCCCAGACGCGGCCCTGGGCCGGCTTCTCATTCCGGACCGGCTACACGTTCACCGATGCCCGCGACCGCGCGACCGGTGAAGAGCTTGTCTACCGGTCGCGGCACACGGCCAACTGGCTGTTGGCGTATGACCATGCGCTGCTTGCTGCTCGGCTGGTGCTGGTCGGTGAACTGGTCGGCAGCATGCCGACGCAGCAGCGCGAGGCAGGCGAACTTGTGTCCGGGCCCCGTTCGCCGAACTACACGCTCTGGAACGTCAAGGCGACAAAGCAGATTGGGACAGCGCTTGAACTCTCGGCCGGGATCGACAACATCTTCAACTATGTCCAGTCCGGCTGGTTTGTCGAGGACGTGCCGCTCTGGGGCCCATCGCGCGGCCGGGCGGTTTCCGCAGGAGTCCGGTTCTCGTTCTAGCACGACGTTGGCTTCTTGCCGGCGAGTCGCGCCAAGTCATTAGTGAGTTGGTGGTGGGCTGTCAGCCGGCTGGAGCAGCGGACGGAGCTCGTCAATAAGACGGTCGGCCGGGACTTCGGTCTGGGCGCCGTCGGCAAGGTTCTTGACTGCGCAGACTCCTTTTGCCAGTTCGTCCGGGCCGATTATGACGCAGGCCGCGGCACCGGCTGCGTCTGCCGCCTTGAACTGAGCCTTGGCGCGGCGCCCGCTGTAGTCAATCTGGGCGGCAATGCCCGCGGCGCGCAGGTCACTCGCGACCTTGAGCGCGGCCGGAAACTCAGTCGCACCGAGCCAGACAATGAAGACCAGCGCGCGACGCGGCCGGTCTTCGGCCGGCGGCAGGGCGAGCATGGTGCGCTCCAGGCCGAGCGCAAATCCGACCGCGGCTGTGTCCGGGCCGCCGAACTCGGCGACCAGATAGTCGTAGCGGCCGCCGCCGCCAAGGCTGTCCTGCGCACCGAGCGCGGTCGAGGTATATTCAAACGTGGTTCGGTTGTAGTAGTCAAGCCCGCGCACCAGCCGGTCATTGAGCTTGAAGGCAAGGCCGCGGCGCTCCAGACCCTGTTGCACGCCGATGAAATGGCCGGCACACCGGGTGCAGACGTGTTCGCGCGGCTTCGGGGCAAGGGCGAGCACGGCCTGACAGCTTTCGTTCTTGCAGTCGAAGACCCGGAGGGGATTGATGTCGGCCCGGGTCTGGCACTCGGCGCAGAGCCGGTCCTGCTTGGCAGCGAGGAACTCGACCAGCAGAGTCCGGAACTCGGGCCGACAGGTGCGGCAGCCGATGGTGTTGAGTTGGACCGTACAGTCGGCAATGCCCACCCGCCGAAAGAACTCGGCACCGATGAAGATGACCTCGGCATCGGTCTCAGATGCGGCCTCGCCCAAGGCCTCGATGCCGACCTGGCGGAACTCGCGGTAGCGGCCTTTCTGCGGCCGGCTGTAGCGGAAGAACGGGCCGACGTAGTAGAGCCGGCAGGGAATTCGGAATCGGTTTTCGAGCACGGCCCGAACCACACCCGGTGTGCCCTCAGGCCGCAGGGTTAGGTCCCGTTCGGACCGGTCGGTGAAGCGGTACATCTCTTTGGTGACGATGTCTGAGACCGCGCCCGCGGATTTGACAAAAACCTCGGTATGCTCGAACACCGGCGTGATTACCTCGTCAAATCCGAACGACTCGACCAGCGCGCGGAAAGTCGCTTCGACCTGACGCAAGCGACCGGACTCAGGCGGGAGCAGGTCGTTGGTTCCTTTGGGCCGGGACTGTCGGCCACGCGGGCCGGGGTCGGTTTCGTTCATGTCATCAGGCGGGTCGAAAGCTCGAATGCCCCAAGACCAAGCAGGATGCCGGTCAGGTTGGCCAGCAGGTCAACGACGCTGTAGGTGCGATAGGGAAGGCGCTGCTGAACGAGCTCCAGGCCGACGGCAACCGGTGTCGTGACGAGCAGCGATACCCAAGGTGCGGCGGCCTGCGCGGCAATGCCCATGACCGTGAAGAGCGCGGTGTGGACGACTTTGTCATAGCCCCGTTCGACAATGCGTGGCTGGCGCCGAACCGGAATCGTCAGCACGACCGAGGTGAGCAGTATCCAGCAGACCAGAAACACCCAGGCCCGGCCGTGACGCGGCTTTCTCATCTCTCTTCCCCCCGGATGATTTCCTTGACCCGCATCAGCCGGGTCAGCTCGCCGCGCTCGGTCTCGGCCAGTTTGAGGTTGATGAACTTGACCGTCTCTTCGATGCTCGGGATGAGGACGAACTCCAAGGCGTTCACCCGGCGCCGAGTTTTCTCCATTTCGTCAGCCAGGAGCTCGAGCGCCTTTTCCTGTTCAGCAAGGGTCAGGAGCGGGTCGAGCAGGTCATCGAGCGCAAGCAGGGCGAAGTCGAGTTCGCTGGAGGTCGTCGCCATGCCGTAGCAGCGGGTCCGGCCTGATACCTCTTTGTGAAACACCGGCACCTTGACGTTCATGATATTGCGGGTTGTTACCGTGACTGACACCCGCTTTGACGGCAGCATCACGGCCTCGTCCAGGTACTCGGTTGGGAACGCGCTGCGGGCCACGGCAAAACGTCCGAGGATACGCCGCATCTCCTGTTCGACCCGGGCACGATGAGTCCGGGTTTCTTCAATCAGAGCGAGAATCTGGCGCATCAGTTCTTCCTGCTTGTCCTTGAGCAGCTTGTGCCCACGGCGAGCCAAGAGGAGCCGCTTCTTCAGCCGCATCAGGTTCATGCGCGTCGCGCCGACGTCGAGCTTCATGGAGGGTGATTCTAAGCGCCGAGCCGGGTTCCGTCAAACAATCCAAGGCGCTGACCTGGGAACTCAGTCGTTATGAGTACGGGCAACACTCGTGGTTGACTTGCCGTCTGAGCGCGGTAAACTGTGATGTTCGTGGCAGTCTCTCTGTCCTCGAGTTACAGGACAGCGCGATACCATTGGGTCGCGCTCAAAACTCATGAAAGCTACCAGGAGACGCATAAGTGCCTGAAAAATTGAACCTTGATGCGCTCACTGGCGGTCGCGAGTTCTTGAACGACCTCCAGGAGGGTATCTGGGTCGCAGACGGAAACGGCCGGATTGTCTTTGCCAACCGGGCGCTCGCCCGGCTTGCCGGCTTTGAGAGTGCCGACATTCTCGTCGGCAAGAGCTGGCGTGAGCTGTTTCCTGCGGGCGAGGTTGCCCGACTGACCCGTACGAAGTTCGATGCCGAGATGCGCGGCTTGGGCGATTCCTTCATTGTCAACCGAAACAACGAGCATGTCCCGGTCAGCGTTGCCATTGCCCGCCGTAAGACCGGAGACTCTGCCTGGTTCGTCGGGACCGCAATCCGGGCCGTGGGCACGCGTACCAGTACAAACGTGGCCGATGCGACCAGTCGAGAGGTGATGGAGAACTCGGTGGACGGCATCTGCATTGTTGAGAATGGTCGTATCGTCTACGTCAACCGTCGTTTTGAGGAGCTGGCCGGTTACTCCTCGTCCCAGGTTGCACGGCTCGGCTTGGACCGACTGATATCGGCCCGAGACCGAAAGAACGTTGCTCAGATCGTTGCCGAACCGGGCAGCGTGCTGATGCCGGTTCACCACGAGGTGCGGCTGGTCAACCGCACCGGACACGAGATTGAGTGTGAGCTGCGGATTGTACCGATCAAGTCCGACGGCAAGCCGATTCTGCTTTGTTTCCTGCGCGACGTATCGGCCCTGAAGCAGGCCGAGCGTGCCCGAACCGATTTCATCGCGATGCTGTCGCATGACCTGAGGACGCCCTTGGCCGCCATCAAGGAAGCGATGTCGCTTCTGTCCGAGACCGCGGCGATGCGGCTTGAGGAGCGGCAGCGCCGATACCTGACCATTGCCCGCGAGGAGATTGACCGACTCAACCGGATGATTGATAATCTGATTGAGGTCTCACGCATGGAGGCAGGCAAGACCGTGCTCCGGCTCGACGGCGTCGACCTGGCCGAGCTGCTCTCGACCGCGATCGAGAGCATGTCGCTGCTCATCAACAAGCGCAATCTGAGCATCGAACGCACGATCCCGCCGCGCATGCCGCCGATACTCGGCGACCGCGACCGGCTGCTGCGGGTGTTCAACAATCTGCTGGACAACGCGATCAAGTACTCGCCGGTCGGCGGCACAATCAAGGTGGACATCAGTTTCGTTGACCCCACTTCGCCCCTCCTTGCCCACAGCGGCACGCTGACCAACACCGGCTACGTTCAGGTCACGATATCCGACTCGGGCCCGGGCATTCCCGCCGAGTTCCTCGACCGGATATTCGGCAAGTTCGAGCGGGTGGACCCGCACGGCCCGGGCATCGGGCTCGGCCTGGCGATTGTCCGCTCGATTGTTGAGCTGCACCATGGTCGGGTCTGGGCGCACAGCAAACTGGGTGAGGGTGCCAGCTTCAGTTTCATCCTGCCAATCAAGGAGAACCTGTAGAGTCGATGGCCAGGATTCTGCTGGTTGAGGACGAAGCCAACCTGCGCGAGCTGGTTTCGGGCCGGCTCGAGCAATGGGGGCACAAGATTGAGACTGCGGCAGACGGGTTCACCGCGGTGGCCAAGGCGCGGGCGTTTCATCCGGAACTTATTATCCTTGACCTGATGATACCGAAAATGGACGGCTACACGGTCTGCCGGCTGCTCAAGTCGAGCGGCATGGCCGAGATTCCGATAATCATCTTCAGTGCCCGTTCGTCACCCGATGACATGCGCCGAGGCGTGGACATGGGCGCCGATGCTTATGTCACCAAGCCGTTTGAGCCAGAAGTGCTTCAGGCCAAGATCAACGAACTGCTCGGCCCCAAGCAACCGGCTGCCACGTCTCCGCCCGAGCCTGCCGCTCCAGAAGCCAAACCTGCCTAAAGCCGCATGACTGTCGGCGGTCGGCCGCCAGCCAGCAGAGCTGTCCGACGCCTGATCCAGAGCGCGCTGGCTGAGGACCTGGGCCCGGGTGACGTCACTTCCCGATTGGTCGTGCCGGCCCAGCGGAGCGCGCGGGCGCGCATCGTGGCCCGGGAGCCGGGTGTGCTCTGCGGCATGGACATCTGTCGCCAGGTCTTCTCAGCAATTGACCCATCGGTCCGGTTTTGTCGTCGGCTCAAGGACGGCACGGTGTTTGGGCCGGGCACCGTGCTGGCCGAGGTTCGGGGCCGCGCCCGCTCGCTCCTGTCCGCGGAGCGGACCGCGCTCAACTTCGTCCAGCGTCTGTCCGGCATCGCGACTCTGACGCACCGCTACGTCCGAGCGGTACTTGGAACCGGTGCGGTCATCCTCGATACCCGCAAGACAACGCCAGGCTGGCGCGCGCTTGAGAAGTACGCGGTTCGGTGCGGCGGTGGCGGCAATCACCGAATGGGGCTCTACGACATGGTGCTCATCAAAGACAATCACATCGCCGTTGCCGGTTCGGTCAGCTCGGCGCTGGCCGCGTGTCGCCGTTCCAGGCTGGAAGTTGAGGTTGAAGTCACGAACATCGACCAGGTGAAGGAAGCTCTTGCTGCTGGTGCGAGACGGCTGCTGCTGGACAATATGAGCCTTGCTCAGTTGCGGCGGGCAGTTCAGCTCTGTCGAGGTCGTGCCCGGACCGAGGCTTCCGGTGGCGTGACGCTGGAGCGGGTCAGAAGGATTGCCGAGACCGGCGTTGACTTCATTTCGGTCGGGGCCGTCACCCACTCAGCGCCGGCCGTGGACATCGCGCTCGACTTCGAAGCGACCTGACCGGCAGGCGCGCGCCGAGCAACCGGCGCGCCGGTTTGACTAGAGGCCCGGTATGGCTACAATCGTTGTCGAGCTACCCGGCTGGACGACGGCCGCGGGCGGACGTTGGCCCGGATGCCAGCCGTGAGAAAGCCTGATGGAGGACCATAGTGAAGAGACTGATGCTCTTACTGCTGCTCGTGGCGGCGGGTTTTGCGACCATCACGCCCGAGCTTGAGCGGCACATGGCAACGGCGCAGACCGGCGCCCGTTTGCCGGTGCACGTTGTATTGAAAGAGCAGTTTGATGCCGGACTGCTCAACCAACTGGTTGACGGCATGCCCCGTGCTCAACGCCGGGTCGAAGTGGCGCGTATCCTGCAGGACTTCTCGGCCGGGCAACAGCAGGCGCTGCTTGCCTGGCTTGAGGCGGAGCAGGCACAGGGAACGGTTGCGGACGTGCGGCCGCTCTGGATTATCAATGCGGTCTACTGCGAGGCGACACCAGAGGTCATCGAGGCTCTTTCTCAACGGGCCGAGGTGAACTACGTCAACTACGACCTGGCATATGCGCCCGACCTATTGGAACCGGAAGAGCCGACCGACGGACAGGACGAAATTGCCTGGGGTGTGGAGCGGGTGAACGCGCCCGCGGTCTGGTCTCAGGGCTACACCGGCCAGGGAATCATCTGCGGCCACATTGACACCGGCTGCAACTACACCCATCCTGACCTGGCCGACCACATGTGGACCGACCCGAACTATCCGAACCACGGGTGGAACTTCGAGAACAACAACAACGACCCGAACGACGCCCAGGGCCATGGTACGCACACAGCCGGCAGCGTGGCAAGCGACGGGACATCGGGCAGCCAGTGTGGTGTTGCGCCCGACGCCCAGATCATGGTTTGCCGGGTGCGGACGACTGCGGACTCAGTGGCTGAGAGCCAGTGCTGGCAGGCGATGCAGTTCTGTGTTGCGCCGCCGCTTTCGCCGGCAAACGGTGCTGACCTGTACACGATGTCGCTCGGCTGGCAGATTTCCTGGAACCCGCACCAGGCAACCTGGCGTCAGACCGCAGACAACGTCAATGCTGCGGGTCTGTGCCAGATTGTCGCCGCGGGCAACGAGCGTTCGTTGTCGCCGCCGAACTCATGCCGGTGTCCGGGCAACGTGCCGCCGCCATGGTGGAATCCCCAGAACACAGGTACCGGCACCCTGTCCGGCATTATGTCGATCGGTGCGACCGATGCGAGCGACAACTATGCGTCGTTTTCGAGCCGCGGACCAGTTACTTGGGCGAACGTCCCGCCGTATAACGACTATCCTTATCCACCCGGCTTGACCCGGCCTGATGTCTCAGCACCGGGTGATAACATTAAGTCTTGTGCGCGAACCGGCGGCTACACGACCATGTCCGGAACCTCGATGGCAACCCCGCACGTTGCCGGTGCGGTCTGCTTGATGCTGTCTAAGAACCCGGCCCTGACCCCGGCAGTGGTTGACTCAATCCTTGAGATTACCGCGGTTGACCGTGGGCCGTCGGGCAAGGACAACGACTACGGCGCGGGCCGGATTGATGCGCTTGCGGCGGTGAACTACGTGACCGGCTCGGGCGGGCCGATGCTGATTCTCCGGGCGACCACGGTCCTCGACTCGCCGCCCGGCGGCAACAACAACGGCCAGGTTGACCCGGGTGAAGTTGCCCGGCTGCAGATGACCCTGCGCAACTCAGGCGGCTCGGCATGCAACAACGTCACCGGCGTATTCCGTTCAACCGATGCACGCCTGACCGTGACCGACTCGACCGGTACCTGGGGCAACATCGCCTCAGGCGGTGAGGCGACAAACACGCTGGACCGGCTTGAGGTCCGGGCTGGCGGCACGATTCCACCGGGTACGGTCATCTCCTGTACTCTGGTTGTCACCGGCGACAGCGCCGACTACACTGCCCGGCTGCCGATTGCGCTGCGCGTCGGTACGCCCCCGCCCCAGCCCGGCGAGATTATCTGGGGTCCGCGGGTCTGTTCGAACATGCCGACCGACTGGGGTCTTTATGGCATGGCGTACAACACGAACGACAACCTGCTCTATGCGATGTACTTCATGCAGCCGACCATCTACAAGTACTCGTCCGACAGCCTGCTGACCCCGCAGGGCACGGTGACCTTGCCTGAGGACTCCTGTACCGACCTCGACTACTGCGCGTATGACAATACTTTCTGGGTGGTGGCGAACTCAAGCAAGCGGGTCTACAAGATAACACCGACCGGCTCGGTCGTGCGTCAGTTCAACGTGCCGCAGGCCGATTACCCTTGCGGCATCGTCGAGCACGACGACGAGCATCTCATCTACCTCACCGACCGGCGCCTGTCGGGTCAGACCCAGCAGCGCGTCTTTGTCTACGATACGACCGGCGCGATTCTGGATACCATAATCCACCCGGTCAGCGGCTACTACGGCTCACGCTGCCTCGCGCTTGACGACCGCTGCCCGGTCAACACACCTTCGGTGCTGAACATCTTCACGTGGTTCAACACCGGCGGCACCGCGATTGACTCAATCGGAATGCTTGAGATTGACCGGGTCAGCTTCACCCTGCGTAACCGGTTCAAGTTCTCCAACAGCTCCTGGAACGTGCGCGGCATCGAATACGACCCGCGCGACGGTTCCTACTGGATATCGATCATGGAGGACCAGACCGGCGGCAACAACCGCATCTTCAAGGTCGTCGGGTTCAACTACGGTGTCGGCATCGAGGAGAGCCGACCCGCGCCCCGAAGCGAGAACAGCCGAATCATTGTCAGCGCGTGGCCCAACCCGTTCACGCGCGGCACAGTGCTCTCGGTCAGGCTGGCGCAGCCGGGCAATGTTGACCTGAAGGTCTTTGACAACAACGGTCGGGCAGTGCGCGAGCTGGCTTCGGCACGGCAGGTTTCGGCACAGGCCAGTTTCCCCTGGGATGGCCGTGACGGCTCAGGCCGGAGTGTTGCGCCCGGTATCTACTTCTACCGGGTTCGCTCAGCCGGAGCCGAGGCCTGGGGCAAAGTGGTTCTGTCCGACTAATTGTGACGTTCACTCTACGGGGCAGCGCATCTGCGCTGCCCCGTATGATTTCTGTCCGCAAGACGAAGCTGCCTAAGTGTATTGACAAATCCCGCCCGCCAGCTAGATTTGGTGCATGCCGAGGCAAAGAGTTATCTTGACGGCCGGGCAGCGGTTGGCGTTCGTCATTCTCCTCTTCGCTCTTGCCCTCGTGTTCCTTGGCGCGAAGAAGTGTCCGAAGTGCGGCAGGGAGTACGACGACGACCAGAACTTCTGCGCCGAGTGCGAGGACTCCGCGGGCGGCCCGGTCCGGCTCAAGCCGGTCGAGAAGCCCAAGCCCAAACCCAAGGCGCCAACAGCCACGAGCTCACAGCCAGCAGCTCTGGCCGGGGCAAAGTATGTCTCGCGGGGCCGCAACGCCCAGGGCTATGACGAAATCCTCTGGCTCAGAGACTCGTCGATGATGATACGAATCCCGGCCGGTGAATTCTGGATGGGCAGTCCGGAGGGCGAGGGCGATAACGACGAGCGGCCGCAACACAAGGTCTACTTGAGCGAGTACTACATCGACAAGTACGAGGTGACGAACGAGCAGTTCGAGCGGTTTGTGAAGGCGACCGGCCACCAGACTGATGCTGAGCGGCTCGGCTCAGGCTATGTCTGCGACAAGGATTCATCAAAGTGGATAGACAAGAAAGGAGTGAGCTGGCGCACTTACTACAGTTACGCCACGAGAAACCACCCGGTTGTGCTCGTGTCGTGGAACGATGCCAAGGCCTACTGTGACTGGGCGGGCAAGCGGCTGCCGACCGAGGCCGAATGGGAGAAAGCAGCCCGTGGCACTGACGCTCGGCAGTATCCTTGGGGCAACAGCGCGCCCGGTTCCAGCCGCAACGGCAACTTTGTCGACGAAGCGGCAAAACGGCAGTTTCCGAACTGGACGGTTATCAGTGGCTATGATGACGGCTATCTGTACACTGCGCCGGTTGGCACGTATCCTGCCGGTGCTTCGCCCTATGGCTGTCTGGACATGGCAGGCAATGTCTGGGAGTGGTGCAATGACTGGTATGGCGAGAACTACTACAGCACAAGCCCGAGCAACAACCCGGAAGGGCCGTCGTCTGGCTCGTTCCGCGTCAACCGTGGCGGTTCCTGGTACTACGGTGCCAGGTACCTGCGCTGCGCTAATCGGGCCGGGGGCGGCCCTTCGTACCGGGACGGCGGTCTGGGCTTCCGTTGTTCCTTGCGTCAGTAGTCTTATCTGTGAATCTGGTAATCTGGAAATCTGAGTATCTGGTCTTCCTCTAGCGGCGGCGAAGCCGCCGCTCGGCCGCAAAAACGGCGGGCAGCCTGCAGCCGACAGCCGCCAGCCTGCAGCTTTTGGTCGGTGACTGGGCCCATGACAGTAATAACTATCACGCTCCAGATACGCTGAAATCGAACTAAGTGACGGCAGGTCAAAGCGATAGAAATAACGATGGCGGCAAGACTCCCCGGCTTCCCAGGCAGTAGTCGGACGCCCACTTGGGGATGATGTTGAGCAGGCGTGCCATGTGGCCTTGCTTGACATGGTGTCGCACGTGTCTGTTCACGAACCACCCGGAGTCTTGTTTCGAGTCGTGCCGCGTGCGATGTCGTGCGCCGAAACTCAAACAGTCGTGCAAGCAGCAGTCAGGACAGCCAATCGAACAGTGGCGTCGGCCGGTGTCTGCGCCGCGGTTCCCGGAACAACAACCCCAGGAACCTGCGCTGCGCCAATCGGAACAGGAACGAACCATGTCCTGACAGCTAGGTGCGCGCGTCTCCAGCCGCCTGGTTTGGACACACACGGCACGCTGATTCGTACCGGATGAATGCCGAGATTCTGCGCCGGGCCGGGCTGCTGGCGCGCTGCTGACGCGCGCAGCCGCGCCGCAGTACCGGCCTACTGCTCCGGGTCGTAGATAGCGCCGATGAAAAGAATCGCGCCAGTGGTGTTGTCTCTGATGGCACAGAGGAAAGGCCGGTCCGCGACGAGCGAGAACCTCTCCTGCCGTGGGGGCATGGCGGTCATGGCAACTCGGGTCGAGGTCACAGCCGCCGCCTCAGTGCCTTCTTCGTTGACCTCGACGAACGTCTTGTGCTTCACTTCGCTGATGTAGGCCTGAATCGGCGGCTTCACCATCTTCGAGAAGTCGGCCTGACTCGGGTTGAACGCATCGGCCATACCCAGTGCCTTGAGCGCCTGATTCAGCGACGCCTCGTATTCGAGCTTGAAGCGCGGCAGAACCACATCGCCGCTCATCCGATAGAACCCAGAAAGCCACTTTTCCCAGTTCGAGGCAGTCAACTGCTCAAGCAGTTGGGGCAGGCCGTCTTTCTTCTCCGGCACGAACAGGTACATGCTCAGCCGTCCTGAGCCATAAGGCAGGCTGACTGCCTGAAACCCTTCAGCAGCAAGGTAGTTGTACTTGCCGTCCTGGTTCATCATCCAACGCTTCACCGTGGAGCCGTCCAGTCGGTGGAAGTCCCGCTCATAGGTCAGGGCCTTGTCGAACTGCTCGGTCCAGGTGCCTTTGAAGTAGATGGCGTTGATAAGAAACAGGATATCCAGAGGGTCGATGCGGTCGACAATCGAGCGGATAAGACCTTTGGTATTGTCGCTGACCCAGGTGTTGATGGTCCTGGCCGCATCTGGTGAAGCAAAGTCGAGGGTTGTCGCTTTCGCCTTGAAGTACTGCTGGTTCGCGCTCAGGAACGGCTTCTGAAACTCGATACCCTTCCTTGCCCAGAGCGAATTGGCAATCTGCAGCTTGACTTTGGGGTCGGCGGCGAGCAGGTCCTGCATCAGTGCTGCACTGGTCTGGTTGAGCGTTCCCAGGCTTATGCCGGAAAGCTCAAGCGCGCGGGCCATGTCGGTCTGGGTCTTGCCCGACGCACCGTTGTAGACCATGGAAAGGCACATCGCGACACTCACAGGCGAGATGAAGACGTTCTTGCCGTAGTCGGCCTCGGTGAGTCGGGACAGAAGGTTCAGGCCAAACCGGTTCTGAGCCGACACCAGTTCCGACTTCATCACCGGCTGTTGCTGGGCCGAGGCCACGACCCAGCCGGCAAGTATCACAGACGCTAGAACGACCTGCGACAAGTGCTTTCTCATGGTTGCTCCTTTGATGTTGCCTCTGAAGTTAGCCTGATTTCCGGCTCTGTCAAAGAACACCTACCCGCGCCGCAGCCAGAGCATTCCGACCAAATCCGGACTGCCAGTCTGGCCGGTCGGTTCTGCCGCTCTATGAATGAATTCGCCGAAATACCAAATGAAACAAGGCACACTTCCCGGCCGCCATCAGACCAGAGTTGGTCGAGCCTCCCTACAGGAAGTTGTTCCGTCTAAGGTAGTCGGCGGCAATCGCCACGAACTTGCGGCCGGCCTCAAGAAGCTGCTCGGCGTCTGCCCGCGAGACGACAAAGGTGTACTCGTAGTCACCCAGTTGCCGCTTGGAGAAAGCTCGCTTCAGCTCTCGCCCCAGCTCGCCCGGCAGCAGTCCCGTCTTCACGAACTCCCGGCCGAACGCAGTCAGCACACCTTGGTGTGATGAGAACGACAGCCCTTTGGTCAGTAGCAGCGCCTCAGCAACGTAGAACATGGCGTAGTAGGTCCGGGAAACGCTCGACTCGAAGTCCTGAACGCCGAGGAGAGTCTCGGCGCTTGAGAGGTACTTTCGCGCTCGCTCAATCAGGGACGCGACTTCGCTCATGTCGGCAAACCCTCGCGCTTCAGGTTGAGCAGAAGCGGGCTTCGCCGGGTATTGTAATCGCTGTCGGAAACCGGATAGACGGAGAGCAGTACTCCGTACTTAAGGTCCAGTTCTACGGTCAGGTCAAGCATACGGTCGATCTCAACCCCTGGTGAGACCGGCCCGGAAAGGATAACCGCAAGGTCGATGTCGGAATCAGGACGCGCCTCGTCTCTCGACCACGAACCGTACAGCACTATGCCTCTGAGCCGTGTTCCGTACATCTCCTCGGCGCGGCGGCGAAACTCGGTCAGCACCGGTTCGATTGCGGCGCGGTCAAGCTTCTTTGCGGCAGTCATAACTCGATTTAACCACACGAGGCCCACAAGTCAAGGTTATCCGGGGTGCAACCCGCGAAATACCTTATCGGCCAGGGCCGGGCCAAAGCCTTTGACCCGGGCAATCTCTGCGGCTGAGGCAAGGCGTACCTTGTCAAGCGAACCGAAGTGCTGGATGAGCGCTTTCCTGCGCACGGGCCCGAGTCCGGGAATCGTGTCAAGTTCGGATTCAACCATCTTCTTGCCGCGCAGCTTGCGGTGAAAGGTGATGGCGAAGCGGTGCGACTCGTCGCGGATGCGCTTCAGGAGCTTGAGCGCCGGCGACGTAGCAGGGATGGCTATCTCGCGGCCGTCAACGTAGTAGAGCGTGTCAGTGCGCTTGGCCAGCCCAAGAATCGGGATGTCGGCATCAAACCGGCCGTAGGCCTTGACTGCAGAGGAGAGCTGGCCTTTGCCTCCGTCGACAAGTACGAGGTCAGGCAGAGGCCGATTCTTCTCCAGCAGACCGCGCACGCGCCGCATGAGCACTTCTTCAATCATCGCGCAATCGTCCGGACTTGACGAAAACGGGGACAGTCCCCGGCCGCGAGGACGCGGCCGCAATCCGGTACAGTCCCCGTTTTCGCGGCGTGGTCTCGCGCCGCGAATCTTGAACAGCCGGTACTGCTGCCTGGTGGGCCGGTCGTCGCGGAACACGACGATAGAGCCGACCGCGTTCGTGCCCTGTGTGTTTGAGATGTCCACACCTTCAATCAGCCTCGGCACAGTAGCAAGCCCGAGAATCTTGGCCAGTTCGCGGTTGGCCTGCGGCACCTTCTCCTCAGGCGCAAGTTCGACAAGCGCCTTCTCGGCATTGGCACGAGCCAGCTCGACGAGCCGCACCTTTTCCCCGCGCTCGGGTACGCGGATAACTACCTTCCTGCCCCGGCGTTCGGCAAACAGCGCCTCGAGCACGTCCGCGTCATCGATGACAGCGGGCAGGACAATCTCCTCAGGGATGTCGTGCGTATGCGTGTGCACCGACCGGACCACGGTCGAAAGTACCTCGGCATCAGGCACGTCTCTGCCGGCAGTGAGCGGATACTCCTCGCGGGCGACAATCTTGCCCTCGCGGACGCGGAACAGGACGGCAACCGCAGCCTTGTCGCCCCGGGCCAGGCCGATGACGTCCCGGCTGGTCTTGTCCTGAAGCACGGCCTGCTGGTCCTTGCGGATTTCGCGCAAGGCCATGAGCTGGTCGCGCAGGCACGCCGCGACCTCGAACTCCTGCGCTTTGGAGGCGGCCCACATCCGCTGCTCGACCTGCTCGGTCAGCTCGTCAGAGCGGCCGGAAAGAAACGCAATCACATACTTGACCTGCTCGCCGTACTGCTCCTGAGTGAGCCGGCCAGCACATGGCCCGGTGCAGCGGTTCAGCTCGAAGTTGAGGCATGGCCGGGCCGCGCGGGACATGACCGAAACGTCCGACGTTTCGGATCGTGTCCCAAGCCGAGCATCAGGCAGTTCGCGTTTGCAGGTTCTCAGCCTGAAGATGCGCTTCACCGCCCGCAGCGCCTTGCGCAGCTCGCGGGCCGAAGTGTACGGCCCGAAAAAGACCGAGCCGTCCTGTTTCAGATTTCGGGTCACGAAGATACGGGGAAACGGCTCGGCCGTGGTTATCTTCAAGTAGGGGTACTTCTTGTCGTCCCGCATCCGCACGTTATACCGCGGCTTCTTGAACTTGACCAGATTCTCTTCAAGAATCAGCGCCTCGACTTCGGTGCGCGTGACGATTGTCTCCAGGTCCTTGACCCGGCTCACGAGCGCGCGCAGGCGTGGGTCATCCTGGGGCTGGATGTAGCTCTTCAGTCGCTCGCGCAGGACGCGCGCTTTGCCGACATATAGCACGCGGCCGCGCGCGTCCTTGAGCAGGTAGACGCCGGGTGACTCGGGCGCGGCCGCTACCCTATCGGCGAAGGTCATGGCAAACAATCCGAGGATTCATCATTCTGCGCCCCGGGCGCGGCTCATCCTTTAACCACCCCGAGCGGCCTCATCCTCGCTACCTTTCTCGCGATGCCGGCACGATGGCAGACGTCGACGACCTTGTCCACGTCCTTGTACGCGTCCGGCACTTCTTCGCGCAGAACCTCGCGGCTTGCTGCCATAACCATGATGCCCTTGGAACGCAGTTCAGTTGCGACGTTGCGGCGTTCGGTCTCTTTCAGCGCCCGGGTGCGTGACCAGACCCGGCCCGCGCCGTGACAGGCTGAGCCGAATGTCTCCTGCTCAGCCTGGGCCGTGCCGAGCAGGAGATACGAGCTTGTGCCCATGTCGCCGGGAATCAGCACCGGCTGGCCAAGATGCCGGTAGCGCGCGGGGATTGTTGGGTCGCCCGGGCCGAACGCGCGGGTCGCACCCTTACGGTGCACGCAGAGATTCGCCGTTCGCCTCTCGCCGTTCGTCTTGAGCACGGTGTGCTGCTCGAACTTGGCGATGTTGTGCGCGACGTCGTAGACCTGGCCCATGCCGAGTTGCTCCATCGACAGCCCGAGCACCTGACTGAATGCCTCGCGCACCCAGTGGGCAATCGCCTGCCGGTTTGCCCAAGCGTAATTGGCCGCGCAGACCATGGCCCCGAAGTACCTCCGGCCTTCGGGCGACTCAATCGGCGCACAGGCAAGCTGCCGGTCCACCAGCTCGATGCCGTACTTCTTCGATACTGCGCCGAGTACTTTGACGTTGTCGTCGCATATCTGATACCCGAGTCCGCGCGAGCCGGTGTGAATCATCACGGTAATCTGGCCCAGGCTGATACCTAGGGTCTCGGCTGCCTTGGGGTCGAACACCTCGGCCACTTCCTGGATTTCAAGAAAATGGTTGCCCGCGCCGAGCGTGCCGAGTTGCGGCATACCGCGCTCCAACGCCCGCTCGGACACACCGGCCAGGTCAGCGCCGGCCATCTGGCCGTGTTCCTCGGTGTACTCAAGGTCCTCTTCAGTGCCGTAGCCTGAGTCAACAGCCCAGCGTGCACCACGGGTCAGCACCTGAGCCACCTCGGACTGGGAGATGCGAATCTTGCCCTTGGAGCCAACGCCTGAAGGCACGTTGTCGTAGATGGCGCGGACCAGACGTTCGAGTAGCTGCGGTTTCAAATCCTCACGTCCAAGCTTGGTACGCAGCAGGCGCACGCCGCAGTTGATGTCATAGCCTACGCCGCCGGGTGAGACTACGCCTTCAGAGACGGTGAATGCGGCCACGCCGCCAATGGGAAACCCGTAGCCCCAGTGGATATCAGGCATGGCCATGGAATGGCCGACGATGCCGGGCAGGGTTGCGACGTTTGCGACCTGCTCCGGTGCTTGGTCAGCCTTGATGTCGTCAATCAGGTTCGCGTCAGCATAGATGATTCCGTCCACCCGCATCTTCGGGTGGTAGCTCTTCGGAATTCTCAGCCGGTTGTCGTCCAGCTTCTCCAGCGGTCCGTTCCAGTTGGGCATGAATCAGTATAGAAACGCGCCTGACCGAATGCAACCGGCGAACAGGGTCTTCACTTCCGGCAGGTGCTTCTCCTGACAAAGCCTGGGGCCTGCCGGGCGCATCTGTCGCCGGCAGGCCCCAGTTGCAGCGTTGCGCTATCGTGCCAAGACGAGCTTGCGGCAGGTTGATACTCTGCCGCTCTGCAGGGTGCAGAAGTATATGCCGTCGGGCACGGGCCGGCCCGATTCGTCGCAGCCGTCCCACGTGACCGCAGGTTGACTCGTGAACTGCCGTACCAGGTTCCCGGCCGCGTCGGTGATTTCGATGCGACCGGTCTGGGCAGCGCGCAGGCAGACCGCTCCGTGCGCCGGGTTAGGGGCGAGTGCGAACTCGGCCGCGACCTGCCGGCGGTGCGCTTCTTCGACACCCGGCACATATCCGAAGAACCTGCCGGCCCGGGTCGTGCACGGCACCTGTCCTTCGTTGAGCCGGCAGCGCAGCAGGGTGATGGTTGTTGTGTCGGCCGCGTCGACCGCGAAGTCGAGGAAGATGAGCGTATCACCTGAGGCCAGCGGGTCGGCGCTGGCCATGCCCACGAGCAGGCTGCAAGGGAACGGGTTGGTAGCTACCATCCAGCCGCTGGTCGCGTTGCCCAGTCGGTAGGAGCCGGTGGCGGTCAACACGTTGTCGCCGAACAGCACGGTGATGTCCGCGGAGATGACGTTCATCCCCTGGTAGCCGGACACGAGCAGGGGCACGGCGACCGTGTCGCCGGAAGCGCCGGGCACCGAGTCCGGAATCCAGACCTGCACTGCCTGAGCGAACCCGATGGCGAGCAGCAGAGCGAGCATCGCGAGCCCGGCCTTCTTGTCCGTGGTGGCCTGTGTTGTCATTTGCATGGCGGTTCCTTTCTTACTGGTGCAGCAGGGTTACGCGGCGTCCGAACCGCTGTTTATCTGCGGTCAGGCGCACGAAGTAGACGCCGTTGGCAAGTTGTCGGCCGCGCTGGTCCCGGCCATCCCATGTTACCGTGTGATAGCCGGCTGCACGCGGGCCTGAGGCGAGCGTACGAACCTGACGGCCGACCGCATCAAAGACCGCCAGTTGCACCCGTGCTGAGCGGGGCAGGCCGAAGTTGATGCGTGCGCCGTGCTGGAACGGATTGGGAACCGGCTGACTCAGGAAGAAGGCGGCCGGCAGCCGACTCCTGCCACCCATCGCGCCTTCGGATTCGCTCTCGGGCAGTCGGCCTTCGTCGAGAACGAGCCAGATGACCTCGGTCGGGCGAGACGCCCGGTTGTATTCGTTCTCCACGATGCGTGCGGCGAAGTGGAGCTCGACGAGCGGCACTTCACCACGGAGCGGAGACGTTCCGGCCATGCCTACTCGGACAAGGCCGTTCTGCTCTACCGCGGCAACGAGGAAGCCGGTTGTTGCTTTGGTCGTACGCACACCGGTGAGAGTCAGCGCCTCGGCATCGTAGCGGACCAGCATGTCGGCCGACACCGCGCCGCGTGCGTCCGGTACAACAACCGGGAACACGACTTCACCTCGCGCATCGACGTCATCCTGGGCGTTGAGGGCCGGGGGTGCGTTGACTGCGCCGGCCGGCAGGCTCACCGTCTGTTCGTCGGGCAGGTTGGCGCTGAAGAAGCGTTTGTCCGCGGACGGGTCCTCCCATGCGCAGAAGAACTCGGCCGCGGGCCAGTTGCCGGACGGGTCGCCGTACAGAATCGAGCGGAAGTCCTGGCCGATCTGGTGTCCGGGCAGCGAGCTGTAGCTGCGCAGCGGCGGGCGGAACGCCCAGTCGACCGTATCAAGCCCGGGCCGGCGTCCGACCGGGAAGTGGCGGATGCGGCTGACCGCGTACTGCAGTATCAGCCCGGCGTCAAAGGACGAGACCGTGCTGTCGCCGCTTACGTCCGCAGCGCGGAACTGGAGCGAGTCAAGCGTGTCGCGCCGCACCGAGTGCTGCAGGGCCATGGCCGCATCGAACGAGGAGACCGCGGGCTCGCGCGACGGGCTGACCCGTTCGGGCCGCGTCGAGTAGTTCTGGCCGCGCGTGAGACCGGTGAAAGCGTAGCTGCCCCGCACATCGCTGAGTACGGTGTCATTGCGTGCGCCGGTCATGACCAGCTTCGCGTTCGGCACTGGCGGATTCGTGCCGGCATAGTACCGTGCCACGCCGGATATCGCCGGCTGGCGGTCCACGGTGAAGCGGAACGGACGTACCTGAAGCGGGCTGTAGTTGCCGCCGCGGTCCCGGGCGCGGACGACCCAGTAGTAGGTTGTATCGTTGAACGCGACCCAGTCCGGCACCCGATAGCTGGTGTCGCCGGTGCGGACGCCGTGGCTGATGTTCGGGTCGAAGATGCTGTCGGCACTGAAGCAGAGCAGGTAGTCGACCGCTTCGCCCCGAATCGCGGACCAGTAGAATGTGAAAGTGGAGTCAATGACCGCGCCGTCCGAGGGTAAGAGCAGTCGCGGCGCAGCCGGAGGCCGGACGTCGACGCGGAACCGCCGCGGGGCAGCATAGCCGCTGTGCGCACCGCGCGGGCCCACTGCCTCTACCCGCCAGAACCAGGTCGTATCGCGCAGGGCAGATGTATCCGGCACAGTGTAGGTTGTCGCAGCAAGACCGGAGCGTGTCACCACGCCGGAGACAAAGGCGCTGTCTGCGGAGTACTGGAGCGTATAGGTGCCGTCATTGCCCGCGGTCGATGTCCAGACAAACTGGGGCGTAGAGTCGGCAAGCACCCCGCCCGGCGCATAGAGCGTGTCCGGCGGCGTGATGAGGACCGGTGGGGCGATGCCGATGACAAACGTTGAGTCGTCGGGCAGGCTTGGGGCGGCCTCGACATGGCCGACCCGGTCAACCGCGACCGAGTAGAAGTAGTAGCGGGTTTCGTTCTCGGCAGTGAACTGGCCCATTGTGTCCCGCGTCGGGCCGAAGACCAGGCGCCAGGGCGTACTGCCGGTTCGGGCGTAGACGTTGTAGTACCCGATGCCCGAACCCTGGGCCTCGTCGCTGCCGTTCCAGCGGACGGTTACTTGGGCGCTGGCGGTGGTGTCGGGCATCGGCCGCACCGAACTCGAAGGCCAGCCGGCATCGAGCGTGTTCAAGACCGTGTCGGTCGTCATCGGCGCGTTATTGTCAAACACTATGGTCGCCGCGTTCTTCACCTCGGTGCCGGACGCGCGCCACGACTTGGGCCAGATATGGAACTTGACCCAGCCTTCGCCTTCAGGTGGGTTGCGGTTCGGCGGTAGATTGATGTCGTCGAAGTGCCACGTGATGGTGTTGGTGTTTGAGTCCGCGACCGCGTGGCAGACCAACGGATGGCTCACCGAGTCGAGCACGAGCGTTTCCCAGTTGAGGTCCGAATCTATCTGGTCTGTTACCACCACTGTCTCGGCCGGCGCGGTTGCCGAGTCGAGGTTCTCGAAGTGAATCGTGTAGTCCAGCCGTTCGGTCACGGGCACATAGTGCCGCAGCGTGTCGCTGCCCGATGCACCGTACTTGTCGTTGGGGTCCCACGAACTGACCACGGCGATGTGCTCGATTGCGCCGGGCGGGTCCTGCAGCAGCACGACCTCGCCCAGGTCGAGCTCGGGGTTGGGCAGCGTGTCGCAGTGCTCTTTGGCAATCTGCACCATCTGGTGTCCGAGGTTGTAGAACGCGCTGGTCATGGGCCAGTGCGGCACCATTGCGGGCAGTCCATTGCCTTCGACCTGCCGCCGGGTTCCTGTCACCGGGTCTGGCCTGCCGGGCAGAGCGCGGCCGCCGGTATGGGCGTTGAAGAAGCCCCGGAAACGACCGGAGTCGGGTTGCATCAGTCGGCTGTAGAACTGACCCATGAAGTCCGAAGCCGGCCGGAGTGGTACGGAGACCGGCTCGCGGCCACCGCGGTTCGGCGGCATCATGACCGAAGTGGAATCACCCATCATCCAGACCGCGCCGTCATAGGCCTGACGCCAGAGCACGTCGAGCGAGTCATTCGAGCGCGGGCACCACGGTTCGTTGCCGAACGCCCGGTGATGCAGGGCGTGCAGCACGGTAGTGCCGCCGTCCGGGCTGGGCGGCGCTGCTGCCTCGCGCACCAGCGCGCGGAACCCAATCCAGCCGATGCCGTCGAACACCGCCTCGACTGTCATGTCGACTATCACCTTGCACCCGCGCAGCAGCTTGCCCCGCGTCAGCACCGGCGGCTTCAGGGCCAGCGTGCAGAGTCCGGAGTCTGCGCCCTGCCAGAACTGCGGATAGTTCGCAAGGCCATTGGCGAGGTTGTTGCCGATATTCAGGCGGTCCCATGATATGTTGTTGCCCGCTTCGTCGGTCAGCGCTAGGATATGGAGAAACGCCGGGCATATCAGCAACATGCACGGGTCTTCGTAGTCCACGTTCCCAGCGTTTACAAACGTCAGGCGGTAGGTCACCACCCGGCCCCGACGTATTGTGGGCTGCCCGACGACCTGACAGACCGCGCTGCGTCTCACCGACTGAACCAAGAACGCGCTGTTGGCGACAGTTGAATCGCCGGTTCCATCCCGCAGCACCAGGTCATAGAGCCCGGTCTCGGCATCGCGCAGGTTCAGTGTGCCAACGGCATAGCGGCTGTTGACCACGGCCGCGACAAACGAGAGGTCCGGAACCCCAGACTTGCGCAGGCGTACTTCAACGCAGCCCCGAGTGTCCGGGTCGAAGTTCTCGCCCGCGATGCCGACCTGTATCGAGCCATTGTTGCCGCCATTGTCCGGCCAAACCTCGGTCACTGCCGGGCCGGACCCGCTGGCCACCGCAACGCGGCCGGTGGCCTTATCATTGGCGTGGTTGTAGTCCGCAGCGAGCACCGTGCTGCAGCTTACTGCCCAGCTCCCGGGCGGGTTTGCGGTCCAGTTCGGGAACGTCACCCGCCGGGTTGAAATCGGCGGCTGCGCCGTTACGGTCACGGTCTGGTCATAAGACGAGCCTATCCGCATCCGCACCTGATAGGTCACGGCCGAACCGCCGTTGTTACTCACCGAACAGGCAGGCGTCACGACCGTTCCGGGCGCGATGCGTCCCAGCGGCGCAAGCAGTCGCTTCAGCTCGACGTCGGTCTTCTGCACGTACTTCAGGACTACGCAGTCAGCGCGGTTGTCCGGTACGTCTACTCCGGCAACGTAGACGAAGCCTGAGTTGTCCACCGCAATCGCCCTACCGCCGTCGCCGCCATTGCCAGCCGCGTTGTAGGTGTGACGCCAGACCGGTACGCCCGAAGCCGTGTATTTCAGAGTCAGTACCTCCCAGCCGTAGTAGGGGCGCCAGGTGGACCCGGTCGCATAGATGTTGCCAGCGAGGTCAACCGCAACGGCCCGAGCCGTATTGCTTGATGGGTACCGGTCCCACTTGCGTGTGCCGCCGGAGTCGTACTTCAGTATCACCCAGCCTGCCCCGTTGTTGTAGTAGCCGGCGACGATGACGTTGTTGTCCGAGTCCACCGCCATACCGTAGGGCCAATCCTCGGTGCTTGCCGACCCGTTCCAGCGCGTGAGCCATAGTCGGTTGCCCGCAGTGTCGTACTTCGCGGTCACGATATCGAAGCCCGACCCACTGCCCACGCTGGCACCGGTGACGAGCAGGTTGCCGGCCCGGTCGAACTTGATGTTGTTGAACAAGTCGTCACCGTACCCACCATCGTAGACCTGGCACCAGAGCGAGTCACCGTTGGCGTTGTACTTCTTGATAACCGCGTTGTGTGGCGATACCGCAGACGTAGATGTTCGAGTTCGCGTCGAGCACAAGCCCGTAGAAGAAGCCGGCAAACGGTGCTTCGTGGTGTCGAGCCCAAACCAAATTCCCCATCGAGTCGTACTTCACGACCCCGCCATCCATCCTCCACTCCAGGTCTGGTCTGTTGCAGCCCAGGCCACCGGCGATGTAGATGTACCCAGACTGGTCGACCTCGACGTCGTAGCCCTCATCGTCGCCTGTGATGTTGTCATGCAGCACCGCCCACTGCCGCACGCCGTCGTTGCTGTATTTGACCAGCAGAAGATCCTTACTGGTATGGACAGGACTGTAGGTCTTGCCGGTGACGTATACGCTGCCGGTCCGACGGTCAATAGCTATCGCGTTGGCGATATCCTCTCCGGTGGGCATACTGTCGAAGGTCTGCACCCATCGCCGCGTGCCCGCGGAGTTGTAGCTCAAGGTGACAATCTGGGAGTTGTCATAGTGGTGACCAGTGGCGTAGACGGTGCCGGACGAATCTAGCACCATGTCCACCAGATAGTCATTGTCGTTGCCGCTCCGGGGCCAGCTTCTGACCCACGCAGTGTCCACGCGCGTCGTGTCAACCTGCGCGAAGAGCGCAGTCGTCAAACCCACTAGCAGAATTACGGTCCTGTTCATGCGGCCACTCCTCTCTGTCGGTCTCAGAGAACTTTGTTTCCGGCAGTTTCCCTCGCCGTGCCTTGCGCATTCGGCGCTGTCCCCCCAGCCGCGAGCGTATTACGTTCTGCCGGGTCGACAGCGGCGCCCCGGGTGCCGGACCCAAGGCGCCAAGTTGACCTGCATACTAGCAACACCCGGCCGTGTGTCGCATCGCGGCCTTCTTTCTTGAATTCGGAACGGTTTCGGCTGGTCGGCGTGGCGCCGGCTCTTGGACTCGAACCCCGCTGGTCAGCGGGCGATGGCGAGCCGCACCGTCAGGGACTCCTCTCCGGCCTGAATCAGACAGACGTAGACTCCGGCCGCAAGCCGGGCTGTGTCCCAAGTGAGCACATGCTCACCCGGGCCGAGCATCCGGGCCGGGGTCGAAGCACGCTTCCGGCCTGAGACGTCGAACAGCGCGGCACGGACCAGCCCGGGTTCTTTCAGGCTGAACCTGACTCCGGCCCGGCCGGTTGGCCGCAGTTGACTGCCGGTGCGGAACGTCGGACAGTCCTCGGTTGTTCCGACCGTGCCGGCGACAATCACCAGCGGGTCGTATTCGGTTCCGTCGAGCCTGACCCCGCGCGTGCGCAAGGTGTCGCCGTACACGTCCACGAGCACGAATCCGTAGCTCGCCTCGCGAAACACGGTGTAAGGCTGGGCCGAGTTCCAGTTCCGCGAGAGCGACGCACCGCCGCCGCCGGTCGTGATGTAGTGCACGCCGTTCACAAGGCTGTGCTCGTAGGCATGAACATGACCGCAGAAGACGACGGCAACCCGGAACCGCTCAAACAGCGGACAGAGGTACTGCCGGACCTCGGCGTTGCCTGAGTAGCTCGTGTTGGTCGTATAGGGCGGCGTGTGCAGCACGACCATGATGTGCCGGACTGACGGATTGGCACTGTCCTGCCTGAGCCCGGCGAGCAGCCATTCGTACTGACTTGTGCCCGGGCCGACCGACTCGTAGGAATTCAGCATGTAGCAAGAGACACTCCCGCAACGAAAGGAGTAGTAGCGCTCGTTGCCCGGCAGGGCAAAGAAACGGTACCAGTTGTTCATGCTGTCGGCATCGTGGTTGCCGATTGCCGGGAAAAGACATGTCCGGTTCAGGATGTTCCGTTCCTGTCTGAAGAACGCGCAGAGCTGAGCCGCCTGTCCGGCCGCGCTGACATCGCCGGTGTGAATGAACAGGCCGGGGCGGGGTTCGACCTGCTCCATCCGGTTGACCACCGCCTGGTTCGCGGCACTGTCACCGTGCGTGTCGCCACAGACCAGCAGGCGGAAACCCGGCCGGTCACGCACCGCACTCGGGAACAGAGCATCCGAAGTTGAATCCGGCCCGGACCGCACACGGTAATGGTAGACCGTGTCCGGTTCGAGCCCGGGCAGTTCAAGCTCGTGGTCGAGAGACGGCCCTGGCTGAGCCACGCTCAGACCATAGCCGCTCGTCAGTCCGTAATCGACCCGGCCTGACTCTGCGCTCGCGGTTACCCAGCGCACAACCACCGAGCTGTCGGTGAGATTCTGAAGATACGGCGGAGCAAGAAACCCGGCCCTGGTCAGTGCGACCAGGGCGAACAAGAAGAGAAGTCGAGACCTGACGATAGACTAATCTTCGCTGTTCTGCGTCTTTCGTCAAGCATCACCTGAAGACTCTGAGAGTCCGAGGTCTAACCACCAAGCTCACCAAGAGCACGGGAAGTGGGAAAAGGGCAAAGGTCAAAGTGCAGAAGTTGAAGATCAAAGCGTGGGGCGGTCCGGGCATTTCGACTCTATTGTCCGGAACCTAACCACCAAGCTCACCAAGAGCACGAAGTTCCTGAGGCGGAGCGGCACGAGGATGGACCATCGAGACGCCAGGGCGGCGCGCAGGGCGCGCAAGGCAGAGGCGAGAGGGTAGACCGCAGGCGGAACGGAGTCAGGCCGACGTGGACTCGGGCCATGTCTTGCGTGAGAACGGCCTATGGAGATAAGTTTCGCATTTGCGAGGCTTGGAGCTTAGTTTCTAGTTTCGCGCCGGGTCTTTCGGGTGGCTCTGGGGGCGAGTGGGGGAGTGGCTCCCCTTGCCGAACCCAAAGTCAGGCGAGAAGCCGGCTGTGCCGGCAGTTGCCGGGTCGAAGCTGGAGTAAGGTGCGATGCCGGTTGTGGTTGCGTGTGTGGTTGCACGATGGGTAACATCGGTCCTGCCGGTTGCAGTTGCGGGCGCCAAGGCTGGCCTTGGGGCAGGCTGGTTCCCGCGCACAAGGCCGGAGCCGAAGCCGCGTCCGGCAGTGTTTGCGTCGGCAGTGGTGAGTGAAGACGTGCGACGGCTGTGCCCGCTGCCGGAGTCGTGACCACGACAGGAGTGATTCTGCCGCGCCTGACGGCGCGAAGGCAGAAGGCAGATTGCAGAATGCAGAAGTCAGAATGTCGGGCTGTCCGACGACTTGACCTTTGACCTGCGCGCGCAGCGCGCCACAGTCCTCGTCCTGATGAAAAAGGGATTTGCCGCGCCTGACGGCGCGAAGGCAGAAGGCAGATTGCAGAATGCAGAAGTCAGAATGTCGGGCTGTCCGACACTTTGACCTTTGCACTTTGCAGTTTGACTTTTGACCTGCGCGCAGCGCGCCACACGGTTTGACATCACCGGATACTTGACAGTAGACTGTTGTGTCCTCAAAGGAGCAAAGATGAAGAGAGTCGTTCTGCTGCTGGTCCTTTTCACCGTGGTTCGTGCCGAATGGCAGCCAATCGGCCCGGACGGCGGTTATGTTTCCGCCCTGGGTCTGGACCCGGTTCGACCAGATACGCTCTATTGTCTGGTTAACTCAACTGACTCGTTCGGGGTCTATCGCACGACCGACCACGGTACAAACTGGTCGCTGGCCGGCTTTCTGAGCCGCGATGGGGCAATGAGTCTGGTTATTGACCCTTTTCTGCCGAACACGATTCTCGGACCGACCGGCAATACTTTCATTCAGCGTTCAACCGACCATGGCGCGAGCTGGCGTCAGGTCGGTCTGCCGTTCTATGCGTCGGCTGCGGCGTGGGACCAGTTTGTGCCGGGCCGCGCGTACGCGGCCGGGATGTACTACGACACTATGAGCCGGCCCTGGTTTGCTGTCTCAACCGACCACGGCGCGACCTGGTCGGGCCGGCTGGTCAAGGATGATACCGGCAGCATCTACGGTATCGCACCGAGTCCGCTTGACTCGGGGGTAATCTATCTTGCCGGCGATTACGGCACGGTTTTCCGTTCGACTGATGCCGGACAGACCTGGCACGAGCGGTCGAACGGTCTGTCACCGGACGACTTGTTGTTCGGCATCGCGGCCAACTGCGCCGATTCGCGGGTGCTGCTCTGCTGCGGCATCTATGGTCTGTTTCGCTCGACCGATGCCGGTGAGTCATGGCACCGAGCCGGCACGGCCCAGTCGGTGATGAGCGTTGACTTCAGTCCGGCTGACCCGGCCAAGGCGTATGCCTATGGCTATGAGGCTGAGCCGGTCTGCTACTATTCGACCGACACCGGTTTGACCTGGCAGACGACTGCACCGGTTCAGCCTTCGGCACGTCTGGGTGCGATTGTTGCCGACCGGGGACTTGACAACGGGGTCTGGTGTGCGACTGCGTCCGGGATGATGTTCTCGACCGACTGCGGTCAGCACTGGGCCCAGGCCAGCTCCGGCATCCGGACCGCGGCGATTGCGGCAATGAGCGTGGCAGACTGGGACCGAACCCGGGTCTATGTTGCGGCTGAAGGGGCAGGAGTGTATCGGACGCTCGACGCCGGCGCGAGCTGGCAGAGTTGTTCCTACTTTCTTTCCTGCGGCAATATCTGCGGCATCGGGCTGGCACGCGGGCCTTCTGAGGATATGGTCTGGGCGCTTGAGGGCCGCGGCTGAGGTTCAGCCGAGCTCTTTTTGAGCACAGACGGCGGGGCCGTCTGGGAACAGAAAGACTCTTACTACGACGATGGCGGCTGCTGCATCGTCCATCCGGATTCAGCGCATATCATCCTGACCGGGGGCAAAGGGCCGATTACCCAGACCAACTGGTCGTTCGTGGTGTCGCGTTCGCGCAACTCGGGCGCAACCTGGACCAGACACGTTCTCTCCGGTACGGCGTCAGGATACTGCTACTCTCTGGCAGTTGCGCCGTCCGAGCGGAGCATAATCTATGCCGGGGGCGAGGTTTCGAATGCGGGCGCGGTGTATCGCTCGACCGACTTCGGTGCAACGTGGAATCGCACTGCCGGGTCGCCGGGCGGCACGGTCCAGAGCCTTGCGGTTCACCCGCTCGACCCGGACCGGGTCCTGGCCGCGACTGGAGCCGGTATCTTTCTTACGACCAATGGCGGCACGAGCTGGACAGTTCTGACCGGAACTTCAGGCAGCAGGTCGGTCGTTTTCTATCCGGGCGGAGAGGACACGGTTGTTACCGGTGGTGACTTTGGGGTCATGATTTCGCGCGACCGGGGCGCAAGCTGGACCAGTATGAACTCTGGTCTTGAGGGCCGTTCGGTTACGCTGGTCGGGTTTGCCGAGCGGGGCGGCCCGTTCCTTGTTGCCGGAACCACGAACAGCGCGTGCTTTGGCTGGCAGTTTGTGACCGGTCTCGCCCAATCCGGAACCGAGATTGCTCCCACTCCGGCAATCGGGCCGGGCATCGTGCGTAACGTGCTCTTGCTCGATGCGAGCGGCGAAGGGCGGGAGGCGAAGGGCGTTCTGCTTGACATTTCCGGCCGTCGGGTGCTGACGCTTGCGTCGGGTGAGAACGACGTTTCGCGCCTTGGGCCGGGTGTTTACTTTGTGCGGCTCACGCTCGCCCGCGGGCAGGAGCGCTGCACGAGAATCGTCAGAATCAGATAGTCCGTGAAAACCAGTCTTAGGGAGGAATGATGAATGTCAAGACCACGGCGCAACTGACCCAGGCCTTTGCCGCTGATGGCTTTGAGGTCAAACAGGCCGTGACCTTTCAGAACATGCGGGGGATGCTTGCCGAGCACCGGACCGCGCGGAACAGCCGAACCGGCGTCCCGAAGCGGGCGTACTATGTCGAAGGCAGCGGATACCAGATGGGCTACCTGCTCGGGCTGTTGGCCGAGAAGGATGTGCGACGGATGACGGTCGACTACGTCAACAATGTCATTCCGGCGTTCATCGCGCCGGAACTTGCCGGCCTGAGCCGGCAGCTCGCGTTCCAGATTCTTCTCTACATCGTCAAGGTCTGGTGCCAGGGTGTGTACGCTGCTCACCCGAACGACATTCCTGAGCCGCTGAAGCAGGAGATGCTCGGACTGGTGGCCGGGTGCAAGGCGCAAGACCCGAATACGACCGTGACCTATGAGAACCTCTTGACTCTGAACGTCGGCGTGGATGCACTGGTCGCGGCAATCTACACCGGACTCGGGCTGCACGAGCGGATTGAGCCGATTCTCGACCGGCTCGGCGGCAAGTTCGCGTTTCTGGCAAAGTACAAATGGTTGATTCCTCTGGCCAAGTCGTTCTTGCCCAGTTTGAAGCCGGAGTTCTTTCGCGTGCCCCTGGCGTGTAATGCTTTCGCCGCGTTCGGCAACGCGACCCGAGACCGGAAATGCTACTTCGGGCGCGACTTCCAGTTTCCTGCGGCCGGAGTGTTCCAGGACACGGCCGGTCTGGTGGTCTACAACCCGAGCTACACCCTGGACGACGGCCGACCGGCTTTGCCGCTGGTCAGTCAGACCGCGCCCGGGTTTGTCGGCAGCGTGACCGCCATGAACCGCGCCGGTGTCGGCATCGGTGTGGACATGCTGCCGTCAGCCAACTGCAACCCGCTCCGGCCCGGGCTCAATTCGCTTCTGATGGTGCGCCATGCAGCCGGGGCCGGCCACGGCGCCGACAAGGCGGTTGATGCAATGGTCGCGGCTCAGCGCGGTGCGTCATGGATTTACCCGCTGGCTGACGGCAAGGACAATCGGGCGATGATTGTCGAAAGCGGCATGACGACCGACAACCTGGACTACCTTTCTTACCCACCGGCCTGGCTCAGGCCGCTCTTGCCGACCGGGCCTTTCCAGCCCTCGCGCCGTGGCCTGTTCGTGCGCGGAACCGACTGGCAGTACCCGGTCGAGTATCAGCAGTACAACCAGCGTCTGTTTCAGAAGATGGGGTACACGTATGACCCGGCCCAGTTCGGCGAGCGCGGGTATCTGAACCCGGACTGGAAGAGCGGGCCGAACCAGAGCTACTTCTTTGCCCCGCAGCGCGAAGCCAGGCCGGACCTTGTTGTTGTCGGCAACCACGCGCTTGTGCCCGAGATGCGACTCTGCGCGATGAGGGAATGGACCAATATCGTCGGCACAACTAAGATGGCTGATATCCTCTGGCGCTACGACGAACTTGTCAGCCAGTGCCTTGCTGCCTACGGCAGCATCGACGAAACTAAGGCGCGGGAACTGATAAACTTCCTGTCACCGAAGGGTAAGCACAAGGCATACTACGGTGATAACCCGGTGGTCGAGGGCAGCGTCACGCTCTGCAATCTGACCGACCAGACGATGACGAGCCTGTTCGGGTATCATGACGACGACTGGGTCAGGCTGACGCTGCCGGCGTACGCCTAGCGAGAAAGGCAGCCGCCGGGGCGGGCAGAGCACCTGCCCCGGCGGCGAGGAGGCAGCAGAATCTATTCGACGGTTCGGCCAGCCCGGGCCTGGCGGCGGCGCTCAGCACCTCTTTCGAACGAGGTGTAGAGCACCGGGATGAAGATCAGGGTCAGGAATGTCGACACGACCATGCCACCGATAACGGCCCGGCCCAGCGGCGACCAGAACTCCGAGCCTTCGCCAATCTGCAAGGCCAGGGGCAGCAACCCGAAAATCGTCGTGAACGCGGTCATCAGAATCGGCCGGAGCCGGACTCGGCCGCCTTCGCACACCGCTTCTTCGAGCCCCATGCCCTGGTTGCGCCGCAACTGGTTGACATAGTCGACATAGACAATCCCGTTGTTCACGACGACGCCGACCAGGACGAGCACGCCAACACCAGAGACGATTGAGAGCGTTGTGCCGGTAAGGGCCAGGGCCCAGACTACGCCGATGAGCGCAAAGGGAATCGTGAACAGGATAACGAACGGGTCGCGGAAGCTCTCGAACTGCGCGGCCATGACCATGAACACGAGCAGAATGGCAAGCAGCGCAGCAAAGCCCAGGTCACGGAATGACTTCATCATGTCTTCGAACGAGCCGGCAACCTTGATGGTGAACCCGGGCGGCGAAACGATTTTCGATACGGCCTGTTTGGCAAGCCCGCCGACCCGACCCGCGGCCTGGCCGATGACATTGCCTTCGACCTTGACGATGCGCTCGGTGTTCTTGTGCTCGATGGTCAGCGGGCTAGTTCCCGGCCGCGTGACGACTAAGTTCTTGAGCAGCACCGGGCCGGTAGGGCTGTTAACTGACGTCGCGAGGATGTCACTGACCTCGGTGCGCTGGTCTTTTCTGAGCCGGACGATGATGTCATACTCCCTGCCGCCCAGCCGGTAGCGGGTGGCAACGTTGCCTTCCAGTTGGGTTCGGAGTGCGCTGCCGACCTGGTAGGGCGTCAGGCCGTAGAGCGCAGCTTTCTCCCGATCCACGAGTAACTGGATTTCCGGGTCGCCTTCTTCCCGGCTTGCTTTGACGTCGACCACCCCGGGTAGAGTCTCGACCGCAGCGATGACCAGGCGGGTGAGCGAGTCGGCGACTTCGATGTCGTGGCCGATGATCTCGACCTGGAGCGCAGCGCCGCCGCCCATCACCCGGGCAACCCCGGGTTCGGTGCGAGACCGGATTCTCATCCCCGGAATCGAGCTGGCGAACTGCCGGATGTCGTTCTCGATTTCAAGGGCTGAATACTTTGACCCGCGCTTCACCACCATACTGACCTCACCGCTGCTCGCGCGCGCGCCGCCGAAAATCGCCGAGAACACGCTCGAACCACCCCCGACCTGGACGAGGACCGCGTTCAGCTCACCTCCCCACTTGTCGACGACATACCGCTCAATCCGCGCAAGCGCTTCGTTCGTTTTCTCCAGGCTGGTCCCAACCGGCATCTCGGCCTGGATTTCTGAGAACTGAGTGAACTGTTTAGGCATGAACTCAGTGCCGAGAATCGGGATTAGGCCGAGGCTGGCGATAAGCACCAGGACCGTCGCCACGATGATGAGTTTGCGGCGGCAGATGGCCCAGCCGATAAGGCGGCTGTAGCTGTTCTCGATGTTCTTGTAGAGACGCTCGCTCCACCCGCGCAGACCCTTTTCCTGGGAGCCGGGCGCAGGCATCTTCAGGAATCGGCTGGCAAGCATCGGGATAAGGGTGAGCGCGATGCCGAGCGAAGCCAGAAGCGCGAAGATAATGGCAAAGGCCAGCTCTTTGAAAAAGACCTGGAGGATACCGCGCAGCATCAACAGGGGTAGAAAGACCGCGATCGTCGTCAGGGTGGAAGCAGTAATCGCCATCGCAACCGTCGTCGTCCCCTGGCTGGCCGCGCTGAAGGGTTCTTCGCCGTGCTCGCGACGACGGAAGATATTCTCAAACACCACGATGCCGTTGTCGACAACCATGCCGACCGCAATCGCCAGTCCGGCCATGGATAGAACGTTGAGAGTGAACCCGGAGAGGTACATGCCGAGCAGAGCAAAGAAGACCGAGACCGGAATCGCGAACGCGACGAACATCGTGGCCCGGAACCGGCGCAGGAAAAGAAACAGCACGAGCGAGGCGAGGATGCCGCCCAGGACAAGGTTGGTGGCGACGCTCTTGACCGAGTTCCTTACCGGCTGGGCACTGTCCCAGAAAACCTTCAGGTCGACCGCCGGCGGCAGGTTCTGCCGAATGCGTTCAATCTCCTTTTGCAAGGCGTCGGAGACCTGAATCGTATTGGCATCGGGCCGGCGCTGAATCCAGAGGTAGATGGCGTTCGCGCCGTCCATCCGGACCATCGCCGTGCGCTCCATTGGTGCCCATCGGACGTCGGCGATCTGGCGGACAAGCACCGGCGTACCATCCCGGCGGGCGCCGACCACAGTGTTGCGGATGCCATCGAGGTCGTCGTACTGACCGACCAGACGGATAAGGAACCGTTGCTCTTCGGTAGAGACCGAGCCGATCGGGAAGTTGAGGTTCTGGGCCTTGAGTGCTCCGGCGAGCTGCTCGGTGGTGACGCCGCTTGCTGCCAGCTCGCGCAGGTCAAGTTCGATGTGTACCTGTTTGGTCAACTGGCCGCCGAAATTGGCCGCAGCAACTCCGGGTACACGCTGGAGCTGCTGGGCAACATCCTCGGCGATGTCGGCCAGCTCTGCCTCGTCGATGCTGCCCGACAGCGCCATGTTCAGCACCGGCATCATCGAAGGGTCGAACTTGAAGACAAACGGTTTCTGCGCTCCTTCCGGCAGAGAGGCCTGGACCATGTCGAGCCGGTCGCGGATATCGGACGCGGCCGCGTCGAGGTTCGTGCCCCAGTCGAACATCAGGGTGATGGCCGAGACGTTCTCGGTCGAACGGGAGGTGATGTCGGTCAAGCCGGCAATCGTGCCCAGCCTTTCTTCCATCGGGTCGGTGACTTCGGATTCGACCTCGAGCGGCCCGGCCCCGGGATAGAGCGTGGCCACAACTACCATCGGGAAGGTGACGTCAGGGTAGAAGTCTACCTGCATCCGGGTGACGCTGATGATGCCGAATACGACCAAGGCGAGCACGACCATCGCAGTCGTTACCGGCCGGCGAATCGCGGAATCGGTGAGCTTCATTGTTTGTCCGACTCCACCGGCTTCACTTCATCGCCGTCCTTGATGCGCTCCTTGCCGGTGGTAATTACCTTCTCGCCCGGCGCAACGCCGGAGATGACCTCGGCCGAGCGGTCGCCGACCAGACCGACCCGAATCTCCCGGAACCGAGCTCTGTTCCCATCGAGTACCGCGATCTTGGAAAGGCCGTTGGTGAACAGGGCGGTCAGGGGAACGACGAGAGCCGAGTCGCGTTGCTCCAGTACCAGCCGAACTGCACACGCCATGCCCGGCAGCAGTTGCCGGCGACGGTTGTCGACGCTCAGCTCGACCGTTGCGGTGCGGGAGACCTGGTCGAGGACCGGCGTAATCCTGCTTACCGTACCGATGAAGAGTGTGTCCGGGAAAGCGGCGACGCTCACTTCACCCCGTGCACCCGGACGGATGAACCGCAGGTCCTGGTCACTCGCGTTCACTCTGACGCGCACCCGGTCAGTGTAACTGGCGACAGTTGCGACCGGTACGCCCGGTCCGACCGACTGGCCCGGTTCAACGTACACCTTACCAACATAACCTGACACCGGCGCAGTCACCGGCCCAGGCTTGTAGTCCATGCCCGGGACATCGTTTACTACAAAGGCAATCGGCTCGCCCTCATTCACGTACGACCCCTCGGGCTTGACCACTTCGGTCACTCGACCGGCAATCTTCGACAAGGCGGTTGCCTGCTGTTCGCCCTGGACCGTGCCGAGAAGTTTGACCGTCCGGGTCATGGTCTGTTGCTTCACAGTCTCGTAGGCAACGGTCTGCAGCGACCGGGCGCGTGCTTCCCGCCGCGGCCCGCAACCGGCAACGACCGCCAACAACGCTACCAGGACTGTCAGTCTGCTGAAAGTAGCTGTGTTCGTCTCCGATGTTCTCTTATCGTAGTTCATTTCTTCCTCAGTTCGCTCCGCTAGCCTTGCGCAGTCTGGCTTTGGCAATCTGGTAGTTGGCCAGCGCGCTCAGGTACGAGACCCGCGCCTGGGTCAGAGCCAACTGCGTGTCCATGTACTCAAGATTCGTGAGTAAGCCGTTCTGATAGCGGGTCTCGGCCAGCTTCAGGGCTTCGTCGGCAACTTCGACGTTCCTGGCCTGATAGCTGATGTTCTTTGCTTCCTGGTTCAGTGCCGCGACCTGTGCCTGGACTTCGAGTCTGATTCCTTCTTCGGCCAGAGCCAACCCAACCTGGGCCTGCCGTCTCCGTGACTGGGCCTGCTTCAGCTTGCTCAGATTGGCTCCACCGGTGAACAGCGGCATTGAGACTCCGACGGTCGCGTTCCAGTCCTTTCCCCATTCGTCGCTGAATCCCACCGGCTTGCGGTAGCTGCCGTTGGCCTGAACGAAGACGTTCGGCAGGTTGGCGGTGCGGGCGATGCGCTCGGCAAGGTCGGCCATCCGTACCGCGTCGCGCAACTGGGCAAGCTCTGGTCGTTGTGCCAGTGCCGAATCGACCACTGGTGCCAGCTCAACCAACGTTGTCTCAGCCGGCAAGTCCTCGTCGAGCACGACCGGGGTCTCGGTCGGCACGCCTAGGACGTTCAGCAGCGCAGCTAGGGCGAGCTCGGCGCCGTTCTCAATCTGAGAAAGCTGGGCCTTCATCTGCTGCAACCCGAGCGTCGCCTTCATCACGTCGAGCCTTGCGGCCAGGCCGTTGTCGTAGAGTGCCTGTACCTGGCCGACATGCCGTTCAAGCTGGCGGCAGGCGTCGGTCATCACCGCTGCGGTCTTGCGGGCAAGCAGGGCCTGGTAAAATGCCTGGGTTGCGTCCACGCGCACCTGGGCCTGCGCCTGGGCAGCGGCCGCCTTCTGCATGTCAAGGCTTAGTCCGGCAATGCGATAGGCGTTGATCAGCTTGCCCCAGGTGAAAACTGTCTGTTGAACCGTGCCGGTCAAAGCGTAGTTGTTCGCGCTGCCCAACTGCATCGTATCGAATCGGTAGCCCGAAATCATCGGGATGGAATCGGTGAACCCGATAATGTTGCCTTGAAGGTCGCGAACCGGGATGGGGAACTTACCCATCACCGGCGACCCCATGGCAAACTCGCTGACATTGCCCAGCCGCGTGTAGGTGCCGGTGGCCGAGACCTGGGGCAGGAATGAGCCGAACGCGGCGTCACGGCCGGCCGCGGCTTCGACCACTTTCTCCCGGGCCAGTTGTAAGGTACGGTTGTTGGTCAGGGCGAGCTCAACCGCACGGTCAGCATTCAGGTGCAGCGTATCGGCGCGGCCAACCGCGGCCAGCAGCAGCACCATCGCGACCTCTGGAGCAAACCTCATTACTGTGTCTCCTTCTTGCGTGAACCGACCGGGCGTTCTGTCCCGGAGCGGGCCAGAATACCCTCAAAGAAAAGCTCCTGCGCCTTCCGGGCCGGGTTCTGAACCGGCCACTGATGCGCAACAACAAACATCGTCGAACGAAACCCGCTCAGGTAAGTGAGTGCGGCCAGCCGTGCGTCGACCCGGCGGAACTCACCGTCTCTCATTCCCTGCTCGATAATCTTTGCGATTTCATCCACCATCTCCTGGACGCGTGGGACGACATCGTGCATGACCCGTTCCTTCATGCGCGATGTGGCTTCGAGGCTGTCGACCGAAAGCAGTCCGGAGACAGCCGGCTGCGAGAGCACGGTATGACTCCAGGACTCGAAGACCTCGACCAGCTTCTGCCGCGCTGGAATCGGGCGGGCCGCGGTCGTACGGAGCACGGCCAGCGCCTGTTCCAACAGCCAGCCCACGAGGCCGATGTAGATGTCGGGCTTGTCTCGGAAGTACAGGTACAGCGTGCCCTTGGCCACACCGGCCCGCCGGGCGATGTCGTCGACCGTGGTCTCGAAGTAGCCGTGTTCCGAGACCTCGGCGAACGCCGCCTCAAGCAGGGCCCGACGCTTCTCTTCTGACTTGGCTTTCACAATGTTAAGATAGTGAATATACTGACCGGTCAGTCATTATAGCCTATTAGACGAGTCGGTCAAGTGGAAAGTTGCGTCCTGAACCGGGAGTTGTCTCTCCAGAGGCTTGGCAGGACGACGGTCATTCGCCTCCCACCTGACGCTGCCCAGCGTCTCAGTCTCGAATACGTGAGTCATGACTTCGACTTGCGCGTCCGGTGCGGGCGTCTGTCGCACGGGTACAAGCCAACCTGGCTCAGCGGGTTAGCCTGATGACGACCGGAAGTTGGTTGCTCGCGGTCAGGGCTATGGCTCGGTTGAGAGCGAGCTATCTGCCGGGCAAGGTGCGCAGTGTGCGTTGGTTAGCCGATGGGGAGGCGCGGGTCGTGCCTTGGCACAGTCTCTGCAACAGCAAGGCAGGGGTGCGCGTGGTCTGGGTGGCCACGCACCAACTATATACAATTTCCGTATTGTCGGGTTTGGGCTATCAGGTTGCTCAAGACTACTAACCTGCAATCCTGACCCAGGAAGCTGCACGCGAGCGCCTGATGGCCCGACATTTTGGGGGTGGTGGAGCCGGGGGAAAGATTCCGAGTCAATAAGGGGTTACCATGTTACAAGCTCTGCTTGTCGGTTTCGGCGTCATCGGGTTCATTCCAGTTGCTGGTCCGGCGGCTCTTGCGCCGGGGGCTGGCGTCGACCCGAGTCTGGACGCGACGGGTCAGGCCGTGCATCCGCCGACTCCGCTGTCGCCCCTTGACGGTGATACCGTGCTGACGTTTTTCCCGACACTTGTCGTGGACACAGGCGAGCCGGGTCACTGGTATCAGTTCCGGGTCATGGAGGAGGCCAGCGTTGCGGCCGAGGGGTACAGCCTCGTTCCGATGTGGAGCGTGGCCGCGGCCGGCCGGGCTTTGCAGCGCGGCCATGTCTACCACTGGTCCTGCCGGGCATGGAACCAGAACGGGTGGAGTCCGTGGTTCAGCCCGGACTGGTACTTCACGGTTGGTTCAGCAATCAATCCGCCAGACCCGAAGCTGCCAGCCAACGGCGCAGTACTAGCGAACCGGAGGCCGGTCTTCGTGGTCGCGCCAACCTCGCTCCGGGCCACTTGCCACTTCCAGGTCTGGGACGGCAAGACGCTGGTTGCAGATGGTCGGTCCGACCTTCCGACCTGGCGCACGCCGATCGAGCTTGAGCCGGGCATTGGTTACACCTGGACCTGCCGCATCGAGGCCGAGGATACGAGCGACTGGTTTGCGCCGATGTGGGCGGTCTCGGTGCGCGACCTGCCCGCGGTCGAAGACGCGGGCGTCATCGCACTGCCGGAGGGGACTCGAACAGCATCCAGTGTGTTTCCCAGCCTGTTCTCAGACCGGGTTCTATTCCTGCCTGCGACAACGCTCGGACCGGTCCGAGCCGTTTCAGTCTACACCGCTGACGGGCGTCTGATTCGCGAGCTTGCTCCGGGACGGCCGGTCTGGGACGGTCACGACCGGACTGGGCGTCAGGTCGGGCCGGGCACTTACATCTGTCGAATCGTCGGTCTCCACGGTCAGGAGACTCTGAAGGTATTGAAGGTCGAATAGCCGCGCTCCAGCTCTCTTGTGAGAGCATGTCAAGGGCCGACCCGGCCGAGTCCGGGTCGGCTCTCTTCTTGCGGTCAGCGTCGGTTGCGTTGGCTGGCAGCGATGCCGTCCGATTCTTCCCTTGACACCAGCGGCGTATTGCGTCATCATGCTGCTGTGTCCGGAGTCAGCGCCGTCACAAACCAGTCAACAGGACTGCGACGGATGGAGCCGCCTCGGCCGGACCATGTGGCCGCAGACCTGAGGACGGAGGAGTCACATGCCGTGCGACCTTTCCTCCTTCTCTTGGTGGTGCTGTTGCTGGCATGGGCCCGGCCGGTTGCGGCTGGCTGGCTGCCGATTGATACTGTTACCAACCGACCGAATGACCACGACCTCACCTGCGAGAACAACGCCCGTGCGGTAGTGGCGGACGCTGCCGGTAACATTCACGTCGTCTGGCGGGGCAGCGTCGATGGCGTTGCCCAGTTGTGGTATTCACGCTTCGACGCAGTGACCAGGCAGTGGTCCGAGGACACGGTGCTCTTTCCCGACCCGCGCGGCACGATGGACCCCGTGCTTGCTCTGGATTCAGGCGGCGAACTGCTTGTTGCGCGGTTTCTCAAGACACCCCGCATGTTGAAGCTGTGCCGCCGGAGTCCGAGTTCGGGTCTGTGGTTTGAAGTTGACAGTCTCCGCGGTGTATCCGCGGAGAGTCTTCTTTCGATGTCGGTTGACCGGGCTGGCTTGGTGCACCTTGTGTGGCAGTACCAACCGCAATCATTCCATCAGGTACGCTACATCCAGCATGACGGCGCGAGGTGGCTGAACGATACGTCGTTCGCTCAAGCTGATGGCAACCTGACTCGGCCGGCTGTTGCCGCAAGTCCGGACGGGGACGTGATGGTCGTGTGGCAGCAGTCAATCCCGTCGTCGTGCATACTGGCGCGGACGCGAAGACTCGGCATCTGGCAACGCGTTGACACCGTGTACAACCGCACCGAGTGCAGCAGCCCATGCGTGGCATCGGGGCCGAATGGTTCTTTTAACGTTGTCTGGGTAGGTGGGTTGTCGTCATCCGGGCAGTGGGTTCTTCACCGCGAGTTGACTGAGGCAGGCTGGGGTGAGACCACCCGCGTCGCACCGCGTTACCGCCCGCGGGTATCTCCGGCTGTCGCTGTGGACGAAGCCGGTGACGTTCACGTGGCGTGGGCTGGGGACGAACCGGTGTCGCAGCAACGCCAGTTGTTCTACCGCTGTCGAGTTCGGGGCAACATCTGGAAGCCGGAGACGATGGTCTCGGTGGGCACTCGGGACAAGGGGCGCGTCTCAGTGTCTTCTGGTTCGGGCAGGGTGCAGGTGGCATGGACTGAAGACCCCTACGGCCAACATCCTGCGGTCCGTCTCCGTCGCTACGAACGACTGCACGATGTCGGCGTGATCAGAATCGTGCAACCGGCGGGTTCGATTGATTCGGGCTCGGTAATTGAACCAGTCGTCCGAGTGGCGAACTGCGGTATGTGGACTGAGCACGATGTGGTTGTGCAGTTGAGGATTGACAGTGCCGTGCAGACGCGAATACTGGCTGAGCTCGAGCCGAGTCAGCAGACCGAGGTTCGCTTTGACCCCTGGATTGCCTGCGAGCCGGGCTGGCACGCTGTCTCGTGTTCGACCAGCGTGGCTCAGGACGAGTGGCCGGAAAACGATGTGCTGAGGGATTCTTTCTTGGTCTGCATACGGGACGCTGCTGTTGACACTATTCTCGAACCGTCCGGCTTGATGCTCTGGGATACGGTAAGGCCGAGGGTTGTGCTAAGCAATAGGGGGAATGCTCGATGCACGACAAAGGCGACCCTGACCATCGAGTCTGACTCAGCGACCGTGTACCGGGACAGCATCTTTGTGTCGCTGCTCCCGGAATCGAGCGTGACCGTGACATTCAGGGCCTGGCTTGGTGCTCCCGGCTGCTACAAGGCGCGATGTTCGGTCGCCTGCCCGGGTGACATGCATCCTGAGGACGATACTGCATCGTCGTCGTTCGAGTTGTACTGGATAGACGTGGCGGCTGAGTCAATTGTGGCTCCGCGAGACACTTTGGATTCCGGATTCGTTGTCATCCCCGAGGCTGCTATCCAGAACCACGGCAGTCGGACTGCAAACGTTGATGTCTGGCTGCGTGTTGCGGACTATTGCGACTCACTGCGGGTCCTAGGACTTGAGCCGGGCCATGACACTCTGCTCCAGTTCGCACCGTGGTCTGCCGGACCGCCGGGCTGGAACGCAGTCAGATGCTCTGTCTACACCGCCGAGGATATGAACGTTCGCAACGACGTCTGGGTCGGCAGTGCGTTCGTGCGTCTTGCCGACGTGTGCGTTGATTCGATTCTGGAACCGGACTCGGTTGTGCGGACAGATTCAGTCCGGCCCAGTGCTCAGGTGCGGAATCGTGGCAATGTTCCGGCCCGTGTGGAGGCGCAGTTCTGGATTGCAGGTGAGTCACGGGTCTACTTTGATTCGCTGCGCACGGAGCTAGGGCCCGGACAGGATACGGTGCTTGGTTTCCGGCCGTGGCCCACGACAGTTGGTCGGTTTAGCTCCTGCTGCTCGCTTGTGCTCGAAGGCGACATGCATCTTGAGAACAACGCGCGGCGCCGGAGTTTTCGCGTGGTCCGTACCGATGTTGGGGTAGTGTCTATCGGCTGGCCGACCGGGGTCCTGGATTCGGGTAGTGTCGGTCTGCCGTGCGCGATGGCTGTGAATCTGGGCAGCGGACCTGAGACCTTCCGAGTCCGATTCAGAGTCGGTACGTTCTACGATGATACGGTTGAGGTCCCGATGTTAGCCTCGGGGGAGAGCGTCGCGGTTGTGTTTGCCTGCTGCACCTTGCTTGTGCGTGGTGTCCAGTCTGTGTCGTGTTCGACTCTGGTTGAGGGCGACCGGAATCCGGGGAATGACTGCCAGCGGGAGTCGGTGTTTGTCAGCGTGTGCGATGGTGCGGTGACAAGGATACTGGCACCGCTGGAGGTTATCGGTCGGGGCAGGATTGAGCCGCTCGCAGAAGTGGCGAATCCTGGCAATGTGAAGGACAGTGCTTGGGTGTGGTTTGAGGTCTCCATGAGCGGATGCGACGCCAGGGTATACGTTGACTCCGAGGAGGTTGAGCTTGAGCCCGGGCAGACCAGGTCAGTTACGTTCCGTGTGTGGGAGGCGGTAGGCGGCAGGTATGATGAGCAGTGCTGGGTTGTGCTCGCCGGTGACATGCGCCACGAGAACGACACGGCGCGTGCATCGTTTGTCGTATCCCGGACTGACGCCGCAGTCCGGGCAATCGTGTCTCCGCGCAGCGTGATTCAGGCGGGCTGGGTAAGTCCACAGGTGCGGGTCGCGAATCTGGGTGAGGAGGCGGCACAGATTCCGGTCAGGGTCGTGGTCAGACGTTCGGACTCGACCGTTGTGTACGCTGATTCCGTGCTCGCGCCGGCGCTTGAACCGATGTGCAGCACTGTCGTGACGCTGCGCCAGTGGAATGCCGCGGCAGGGATGTTTCTGCTGGGTGCGCGGGCGTTCCTGGTTGATGATGAAAATCCGACCAATGACACTCTTAGTCTGGTTGTGACGGTCGAATCGCTCGCAAGCCGACGCTGGATTGAGCTTGCTCCGGTGCCGGCCGGCGAACAGGGGCGAAAACCGCGAGCCGGAGCACGGCTGGTTTCGGTTGCGGACCGGGTGATGGCGTTGAAGGGAGGCGGCTCGGCCGAGTGGTTCAGTTACGGCCCGGCTGATTCGTCCTGGCACCGATGCGCGGACATGCCGCGCGGGCCCTCGCGTCGTCGCGTCTGGGGTGGGTCGGCGCTCTGCTGGGATGGAGTCAACCGGGTGTATGCGCTGAAAGGGAGCAAGACTCGTGAGTTTTACTGCTACGATATTGCCGGAGATTCCTGGCAGGAGATGGTGTCGCTTCCTGAGCATACGCCGAAGCCCAGGCACGGCACCGGGCTAGTCTTCTGGCCCGACCGCAAGGGCGACAGGGTCTACATGGTCAAGGCAAGCGGTACGCTCGACTTCCTGGTCTATGAGATTGTCACCAAGCAATGGCATGCGCGTCGGTTCCTGCCACCCGGGCCCTGGGACCGCAAGGCGCGACACGGCACTGGTCTTGCTGCCTCGGGCAGCAGGATGTTCTGCATCAAGGGCGGAACCGATGAGTTCTATGAGTACGTCGCAGGCGGCGACTCGTGGCTGGCGCGCCATCCGCTACTCCTGTCAGGCAGTGGCGGACGGCTGACGCGCTGCCGCAAGGGTGCAGCGCTGGCCGCGGACGCCACCGGTGGAATCTACGCGTTCAAGGGCGGTCGAACCAGTGAGTTCTGGCGCTATGAGGTTGCTCGCGATACATGGATTCAGCTTGAGGACATTCCGGCAAGCAACAGCCGAAAGCGAGTCCACGACGGCGGTTCGCTTGCCTGTCTCGGCAACCGGGTGTATGCGTTGAAGGGTGGGGGCAGCAGCGAGTTCTGGTGCTTTGACGCGGGCGGTCTTGCGAACAAGAGTATCAGGCCCGGGAATCCCGGTTCTGATGCAGTCCCAGAGCGGAATCTGACCAGAGCGGAGCCATCAGGCCTGTCCGCCGTATTCACGCGGACTTCGGTTCCGCCGGTCAGGACCGCAGTCTTTGACGTCATGGGTCGGAGGGTGATGACCGCGGGCGACAGGCTGAACCCGGGCGTCTACTTCTTCAGGGCAGAGCAGGGCGGCCGGGCGAGTAAGGTTATCGTCGAACTCAGAACTCAGAACGCCGACACCCTTCATCCTTAGATAGACCGTTCGTAAGACCCGCACGTCCGGGTCGTACTTTTTTTGGCTTGACAAACTGGCCTGCGCCGGGTAGAACTAGATGCCGCGCACAGGGCTTTCTCGGGCCCGACTCTTGGTCAACCGCGCCGGCCCGCGAACTGTACTGTGCGGGCAGAAACAACCAAGGAGGATGACGTGCGCAGCACCGTGTTCGCGCTGGCCAGCATTTTCTTGCTGGTCGGCATCGCGGCCGGACAGGCATGGGTGACCGGTCCCCAGTCCCCGTTCGGCTACACCCGTTTTGACGGGGAGTACTTTCCACCGACCGCCAAGGTCTATTTCCTCGGCGGCCGCATCGGTAATTCAACAACCCTCGGCAACATCTACAGCTACACGCCCGCGACCGGCACGTATGCCGACGTCGGCGTTACGATGGCTCGGGCCGTGTCTAACTACGATGTCTGTCTGCTTGAGGACGACCACAACCTGCCGGTCGGCGATACATTCGGGCTCTACGTCGTTGGCGGCCGGTACGACATATCGCCTAACTACACCGACTCGCTTCAGGTCTACTATCCGATAAGCAATACTGCGATAACGCTGCCGACCGACCCGTTTCCCGGCCGCTCTGGCGGTCAGATTACCGTGGCGCAGTCCTCAATCGTTTTCCGGAACCTGATATTCGCAATGGGCGGATTCAGCCAGGTCTCAAGCGTCACGACCCGGGAAGTCTGGAGCTTTGACCCACTGGCTCCAGCCGGCTCACGCTGGTCCAGACTGGCGGACATGCCGCTGGCTCGTGCCTATCCCATCCTTGCTATCGTTGATTCGTTCCTGTTTGCCTGCGGTGGCGACACATATTCGGCGAGCGCCCTTACCGCCAAGGCCCAGTGTTTCCGCCTGAACCTGGCGGATACTGCCGCAGGCTGGACCACGGTTGCCAGTATGCCTGGGGCGAACGGCGAGTCGCGCGGGTTTGGGTTTGACAGCGACTACCCGGGCGAGTTCGCCGGCAAGGTGATCATCGCGGGCCGGGGAACCTGGTCGAGTGAGTCGGCCCACTGCTACATCTACGACGTGGCACGCGACTCGTGGGCCCAGTTCCCACAACTGAACCAGCGGCGGCGCAACCACGCCGGCGTCTACATTCCGGCTGAGGCTGGCGGTACAGGCGTGCCTGGCATCTGGGTGTTTGGCGGTCGCCAGAATTCTGACACCAATTGCCTGCGGGTCAGCGAGTACTATCTCAGTCCGGTCGGAGTCGCCGAACAGAAGGTCCGGTCAGCGCAGCTCGCGGTCGCGCCCAGCCTGAACCGCGGCACGTTCCGTGTCCGGCTCTCGGGCAGCAACGAGGCACGGGTGGAAGTATTCGATGTTCTGGGCAAGACCGTGTGGAGTGGCCTGGTTTCCGGTGAGGTAAGACTGGCCGGTCTGGCAGCCGGGACGTACGTCCTGCGTGCCCAGACCAAAGAAGGTGTGCTTAAACAGAAGGTGGTCGTAGCGCATTAGTCAGTCGCCCTTCTAGTCTTCGCGCGCGATTCGACCGGACCGGCACCAGGTCAGGAGTTTGTTGCGCAGCCGGGCTGGCCCGGCTAGTATCTGGGTATGCGGATGATACGTCCGTACCCGCCCACGGTCAGCTTGGCAAAGACGTTCGGCCAGCACTGGGCCGGTGCGTTCATTGCCTACATCGTTATGGACCTGCTGCTTGCCGGGCTCGGGTTGGGCACACCGGTCTTCTGCATCGTGTTCGGGTTCGGGGTTGGGTGGTTTTCTGCCCGCCGGGCCGAGTTCTTTGCTCCCAGTGTCCAGGGCGCAATGAAACGGGCGCTGCGCTATGCGTTCCTGACCTCGGCTGTGACCATGGTCCTGATGGCCATAATCTGGGCTAGGCTCGTGCCGATTCTACTCAATCCGCGCGTCAATCCAGGCAGCCTGGGCCTGCCGCTCAATCTCTACGATACCCGCTGGAGCCTGGTGGGCTGGCTCATGCTCATGGTGTTCACCGGCCCGGCAATACAGGTGCTGATGACCGCGTTCGGCTCGTACCTGACGTTTCTTGTCCGGGTCGGCGGGCGCGCGGGTTTCGGGTCCTAGGGGGCCTCGACCTCAGCCGACTTCTTCGGCACGATATCGGGCACGCTCAGGCGAAAGTTGCTGGTCAGCAGGAAGTAAGTGACGATACTGGCGGCCGCAACCAGGGCAACAACCGATAGGATGCCGATCCAGAGCCGATTGGCCCGACGAATTCGCTCTGCTTCCCGTTCCTGCTCTTCAGCAGCCTGACGAACCAGGATGCGATTCAGTTCCTCGGCCTCGCGCTTCGGGCGGCTGCAGTCCATGCACTGACGATGAGCGCTGTCAAAGCAGGTCGAACAGACCTGCTTGCCGCAGTCCGGGCACTTGTACATCGACTCGCGCCAGACCAGCACGCCGCGCGAGCAGATGTCGCAGAATACTTGAATGACGCGTTCTTCCATGCTAGGCTGGCCGCTCGTCGGCTCTCACCCGGATGACGCGGCCGGTCCGCCTCGGCCGCGGCTGTGGTCGTTGGGCTTCGGCCAGCCGCTCGAAGGCGCTGAGCAGACGCTGACAGGTTTCGAAGTCTTCAGCCGACACGCACAGACACCGGCCCGGCCGGGCAACCAGCGAATTCGCGGCGTCGGCACGCAGGGAATTCTGCCCGGTCAGGATGATATTGCGGGGCTGGTCGTTCACTACAGGTAGAACTTCGGCTGAGGCCGCGGGCTGGCGTTCTTCGGCACGCTCATGACAGCCGTTCGCCTGATGCGCTGTCGAAGAAGTGGAGCCGGTTCGGTCGCAGGCCCACGTTAACCACCTGGCCGGAACGCGGAGCATCGTGCGGAGCAGCTCGTGCCACGAGCGTCTCTTCGCTGAGCCGGAGATAGACAATCACTTCGTTGCCCATCTGCTCGACCACGTCAACGCCAGCGCGCAGACCGTCAGCGCCGGTCAAGACCACATCCTCGGGCCGGACCCCAAGAACCACTGTGCTGCCGATAGACCGGTCGGGCAAGGCAGCCGGACTGACTGGTATGGCGAGGGAGTCGTGCCGGAAGACCGGCCCTGATTCGATGCGGCCGGTGAGAAAGTTCATCGGCGGCGAGCCGATGAAGCCGGCAACAAATCGGTTGGCCGGCCGGTTGTACAGGGTCATCGGGTCTGCGGTCTGGAGCAGTCGGCCGTCTTTCATCACGCCGATGCGCTGGCCCAGAGTCATTGCCTCAACCTGGTCGTGGGTGACATAGAAGACCGTGGTCTCAAGCCGCCGATGCAGCCGGGCCAGCTCGGCCCGCATCCCGACGCGCAGTTTGGCATCGAGATTGGAAAGCGGCTCGTCGAACAGGAAAACCCGGGGATGCCGGACAATCGCCCGGCCAACCGCAACTCGCTGGCGCTGGCCACCGGAAAGCGCGGCCGGCTTGCGGTCCAGTAGCTCGGTGATACCGAGAATCCGGGCCGCAGCCTCGACCCGCTGCCGGATTTCCGACCGGTTCACGCGGCGCAGCTTCAGGGCAAAGGCCATGTTATCGAAGACCGTCATGTGCGGGTACAGCGCATAGTTCTGGAAGACCATCGCGATGTCGCGGTCCTTGGGCTCGACGTTGTTGACCAGTTGGTCGCCGATATGGATGCTGCCTGAGGTCGGTTCTTCCAGCCCGGCCACCAGGCGCAGCACCGTTGTCTTGCCGCAGCCTGAAGGGCCGACCAGCACGAAAAATTCCTGGTCTGCGACCTCGAGCGTGACGTGGTCAACGGCAACCATGCCTTTGTCAAAGACCTTGGTCAGACCCTCAAGTCGGATGCGGCTCATGGCAGGATGCGGTCAGGACCAGGGCCAGAGCAGCGCGAGCAGCCTGATAATCGCGTCGCGCAGGTCGCGCCGGTGGACAACCAGGTCGAGCACACCGTGCTTCAGGCAGAACTCCGCGGTCTGGAACCCCTCAGGCAGCTTCTCGCCGATCGTGCCCTCGATGGTCCTGCGTCCGGCAAAGCCGATGAGTGCGCCCGGTTCTGATATGTTGATATCCCCGAGCATGGCAAACGATGCCGATACGCCGCCGGTACACGGGTCAACCGGCAAAGAGATAAAAGGAACCCGGGCCTGGCGCAATAGGCCGAGCTCGGCTGAGGTCTTGGCCATCTGCATGAGTGAGAAGATACCTTCGTGCATGCGGGCACCGCCCGAGGTGGCGACAATCACCAGAGGCCTTCGCTCGGTGCGGGCCAGGCGGATGGCGCGCGCCACCTTCTCGCCCACGACCGAGCCCATGCTGCCGCCGATAAAGTTGAAGTCCATCGCACCGAAAACGACCGGACAGCCGCCAATCGTACCGCGGCCGTAGACAAACCCGTCTGGACGGCCGAGTTTCTCCCGGGCCTCTTTCAGCTTCTTGGGATAGTCCGGGAAACCAAGCGGGTCAGCCGGCGCGAGGTCAGAGTCAAGCTCGCCCAACTGGCCGTTGTCGAGCAGTATCTTGATGTAGCGCTCGGGCGTGATTCGGAAGTGGTAGTTACAGCGGTTACAGACAAACGAGTTCGACTCGAGGGTCTTGCGATAAAGAATCTCGCCGCAGCCGTTGCAGCGCAGCCACATGCCGTCCGGCGTCTGGGACGAGCCAACCGGCCGAGTGGGAGCAGGCACGGAGCTAGTATAGGAATCGAGCAAGGTGAGTCAAGCGCGTGCGGCTGCTGTCACTTCGCATGACCTTCGCTGCCGACATCGCGACAGCCCTTGCCGCAACCAGCACCGCCACAACAGCCGTGTTTGCCGCCAACGCAGACGGACACCTGAGTGCACGCCCAACTGCGGGCAGAACAGCATAGGCTTCTGCTCTAGTTTGGGCTGGAGCTGCTGCGTGTGAAACTACGTGCGGCACTGCTCAGGGTTAGACCTGAGGTGCGGCCACGCAACAGAGATGCAGAGCTACGCCGGGCAACACTCTGCCACATGCTCATTGAAACATGGCTGACAATACGGCTTGGGAGACCGGGGAGGTAGACGAAGTCCCAGCCGCATAACTTACTGACTGATTGTTAGTTAGCACGCTGCCGTCCCACATCGCCCATGATAGTAATTACTATCATGACGTCTTCTGCGTCATCTATCACGGCCCAGTTGACATCTGGAGTTTCCTGGTGCATAGTGGAGTACGTTCTACACACCACGCAGACTGCTCAGCATGTTGCTATTAGCCGGCGCGGTCCGCGGTCAGTTGCCGGTCACTGCTGAATCGGTCAGCCAGGCCGTGTCTTGCCGTCAGCAGGTGCTCAGCGAGCGCATCCGGGATATAAGCTATAACGCTGACTACCGCTACACTGAGACCGACCTGCGGCAGGGCCGCTCGCGGCAGGTGAACTGCCTCCGTCGCGTCTCGATGAAAGGCTATGAACGGCAGCGCCACGACATTCTTTCTGTGAAAGTTGATGGACACAAGCTTCTCGGCCGGCAACTGGAGCGCGAGGTGAACGATCTCAGGTCAAAGGGACTGGTGGCAGGCAACACACGGATGCCCCTGATGCTTGAGACCAAGGACGAGTATCGGTACTCTCTTCTGGGAACCGACTCGTTTCCCGACATGCCGGTTTGGGTACTGGGTTTTGAGCCGCGGCAGAAGTCCAGCCGCCATGTGCGCGGCCGGGCGCTTGTGCTCAAGGACAGCTTCGACATTGTCGGCATGCAGTTCGCACCGGCCCGGGTGCCCTTTGTTGTCCGCGACATTGGCATGACCCTGGACTACGAACGTGTGCAGAACGTCTGGCTGCCGGTGCGATTCAGGATGATGCTGGACCTGAGGTTCAAGGTCATCCTCACTATGCTCGACCGTCACATCGAAATCGAAGACCGGTACTCCAACTACAGGTTGAACTCCGGGTTTGACGATTCCCTTTTTCGAGAGAGGATTGTGCTGCCACCATGACCGTGGCTGGCCTGACTCTCGTGTCCTTTGTTTCCGGCGCACTGCCGTTCTCCTGCTGGCTTGCGCGCCTGGCCGGCAAGGACATACAGCAGGTTGGTGACGGCAATCCCGGTGCAGTCAACGCGTTCAAGGCAGCCGGACCAGCAATCGGCATCCCGGCGCTCCTGTTCGACTTTCTCAAAGGTGCGGTCCCGGTCGCCTGTGCGGTCTGGTTTCTCCAAGTCAGCAGTTGGGCCTTGGTACCGGTTGCCATTGCACCGGTGCTGGGTCATGCCTTCTCACCGTTCCTTGAGTTCCGTGGGGGCAAGGCGATTGCCGTGACCTTTGGCGTATGGTCTGGTATCACGCTCTGGGAAGCGCCCTGCCTGCTCGGTGCGGCATTCTTGGTCGGGAAGTTCCTGCTGCGTATCAGAAACGACGCCTGGGTCGTGATTCTCGGAATGACAGCGCTGTTCGCTTATGTCGTGCTGCGGCTGCGCCAGTCGCCGGCCGTTGTCCTGTGCCTGCTCAATATCCTCGTGCTCGCCTGGACCCATGGTCGGAAACTGAGGCCCCGCTAGCGTGAACGGCTGGACTGTGTTCATTGACTCCTACCGCGTCCTTATCTTTGTCGGGGTGCAGGCCGTAATAGCAGTGACCAATGCGCTGCTGATGAAACGGCTCTCCGCCTTTGGCCCATCGCAATACCATCCCCGCGTCTCAGTACTGGTGCCAGTACGAAACGAGGCAGAGCATATCGAAGCCTGTATCTCCTCGCTCTTGGCGCAGGACTACGAAAACTTCGAACTGCTTGTGCTCGATGATGGCTCGACCGACAACACTGCTGCGATTCTCACTCGCATGGCTGACGCACGCCTGCGTGTGCTTTCGGGCCAGCCCCTGCCCGAAGGATGGGTCGGCAAGAGCTGGGCCTGCCAGCAGCTTGCCGATGCCGCGACCGGCGAGCTACTGCTCTTCACCGACGCAGATACGGTGTTCTCCCCTGAAGCCCTGCGGCATGCCGTAGACGCGTTTGGAGCCACCCGGGCCGATTTCCTCACCGCGGTCACGCGTAACCAGGTGCTCACACTGGGCGAACAAATGACGGTTCCGTTCCTGGTCTGGAGCATCGGCACCATCCTGCCGCTCGGCATTGCCTATCTACTGCGTAGGTCGAGCTTTCTTTCTGCGGCCAACGGCAAGTTCATGCTCTTCCGGCGCGCGGCCTACGACCACATCGGCGGCCACGCTGCGGTGCGGGACGACGCGACCGAAGACCTGGCCCTGTGCCGCCGGGTAAAGCGGCACGGCCTGCGCTGGCGTCTGCTCGACGCGTCGGGCGAGGTGTCGGCACGAATGTACTCTGGTTTCAGCGAGGCAATCGAGGGGTTCAGCAAGAACTTCTTTGCCTTGTTCGGGTACCGGCTCTTGCCCGCCTTGTTTGTCTGGTTCTGGATGCTGCTAATCACCTGGCACCCGCTCTTGGCAGTTGGCGCAAGTATCGCGCTGGCACAGTACGATGGTCAATTCGCAGCCGCGATTGCGACTGTGCTCCTTGCCGGGCTGCTCTGGCTGCTTCTTGCACTCAAGTACAGCCTGCCCAGACGCCTGGCCCTGCTCTATCCGTTGACGATTCTTGTATGCGCCTACATTGGCCTGCGCTCAATCGTGCTGACGGTCTTGGGCCAGACTACTTGGAAAGGCCGAGCACTGGCGCGACACCGTATCAGGCTGGTGTAGCCCGACCGGCTGGTTTCTCCTCGAACGGTTCCACCAGTCAGTACCAGGTCACGAACACCGTCGGCTTGACCCACGTCCTGGCACTCGATAGACTGCGTCGTGAAGAAGAGACTGCTTGTTGTCCTGTTGGTGCTTATCGTTATCGTCCTCGGCTTTGCCGGATGGTTCGTCGTGAGATTCAACCGAATGCGGAGAGTCATGCTCAGTGCGCCCAAGGCGGGCGTTGATGTGTCGAAGCTCGCCGATGGAACATACACCGGAATGTTCGGCGATTTTCTGGTATCGGCCAAGGTGAGAGTGTCGGTCGCCGGCGGCCGCATCACGTCGGTTGAGGTGCTCGACCAGCATGCCGGGCCCGGCTATGAAGCCAAAGAAGTCCTGGCCCGCATCGTCGCAGCCCAGAGTCCGGACGTGGAGGTTGTTACCGGTGCGACCGGAAGCAGCCGGTGTCTGATGGCCGCAGTCCACCGCGCCCTGACCTCTGCGCCGAACCGGTAGTTTCGCACATCACCGGCCCGGCTTGGTCGGGTGCTCGCAGACCAGTACCTGCCTAGTTCATTCGTAGCGCCTGAACCCGAGCCGGGTCATGGTCGGTTCCAGCCTGATTGACTTCTATCTCCTCACGCTTATACTCATTGATTATGGAAGGGCTTGTCGAATTGCTCGAGAGCCTCTCGCGCCAGGCCGAGAAGCTGGTCAAGCGGCTCAGCGCCTATCGTCCGCTGCTCTCCGACCCGGTCAGTAACGCCAGCGTCCGTGCCAAGGCCGTGGAGGAGATCGGTCGACTGGTGCAGGCGTTCCCTGAGTCCGAGGCAAGGAACCGAGTGCTGGATTGGCTGAAGGAAGAGTCTGCAGCCGTGGAGAAGAGCCGCGATGAGTTCAGGTTTGAGTTCGGCCGGAAACTCGTGGCCGGTCTCGACGGTTCGGGGCTTACGGTTCGGGGTCAGTTGCCGATGCTCAGAATCGGGTGTTTCACGCTGCGCACTGACTTCGATGCCGGGACCGCAACCGTGTTCTGGGGTCCGGAGGTCGAGAAGCTGAAGTCCGGACTCAAGCTGGTCCCGGCTGAACTGGCGCGTACGCTCCGAGCTTACCAGGACGCGCTCAAGGACAAGTCGGTCGAGCCGGCCCGGCTTGCCGAGCTGATGCACTCGGCATACCGGCGGGTCGTGGCATTCAACAACCTGGTCCCGGGTACGCGTGTCTTTCTGCTTGACCTGCTGGCTGAAATCACGATGCTGATTCAGCCACCGGCTTTTCGGCTCAACCCGGTGCAGGACAAGTTCGTCGAGTATCCCCGGGTGCGATTCAGCTTTGACCTGTTCCGGCTGCGACAGGCCGGGCACTTCCAGACCGGTGAGGACCGGATGAAGCTGCATGTCGCGAATTTCGACGCGACCACTGAGAAGGCAAGGGCGCTGTGGGTGCCGGACAACGAAGAAGGGGAAGGCACGCATTACTCATACGTTTCGTTCACGTCAGCCGTCAGCCAACAGCAGTCAGCCGCGACCCGCACCGATGGATAAGCAGCTTGCCAAGGCGATCGTGAACAAGCTGGGTTCGACCGGGACTCCGCCCGAGTTTGGCATCGAGGCGTTCACGGTCGGGCTTGACACTTACTTGAAGGTCATCGAGGAGGAGTACCTTGACGGCATCCTGAAGTCGAACCTCTCAAGCTTCAAGCTGATTACCGGCAACTATGGCGGCGGCAAGACCCATTTCCTCTACTCGGTGCGCAACCTGGCGTTTCGGCACAACTACTGCGTGGCCTATGTCAGCCTGAATCCGACCGAATGCCCGTTCGACAAGCTCGAACTCGTGTACAAGGGCATTGCAGCCAATGTCACCGCGCCGGTTGCCACGGACCAGCCGTCCGCGGTCTGGGACAAGGGCATCGAGTCACTGGTGAAGAAGTGGGTCGCAGAACAGCGTGGCCGGCATGACCGGGTTGAGAACCTGCACCGCTACCTTGAGACTCTGCCGACGACCGAGAGCACGAGCTTTGTCAACGCGGTGCGGGGCGCGTTCTCGTGCCTCTTGGCCGAGGACGGAGCCGGATTCAGCGAGGTCTGCCAGTGGTTGAAGGGTGAGGACGTATCCAAGGACATCCGCGCCCAGCATCGGATATCAGAGCGAATTGACAAGGCGACCGCGTTCCGGATGCTTCGTTCACTGATTCAGTGGGTGCACGGCATCGGCTATTCCGGGCTGGTCCTGCTCTTCGATGAGGCTGAGCGCGGCATGTCGATCGCCTCGTCGCGCGACAAGCGTCGGGCACTCGACAATCTGCGTCAACTCGTGGACGAATGCGGCAACTCACGCCTGCCCGGTGCGATGTTCTTTTACGCCGTCCCCGATGAGAATCTGCTGCTCGAGGGTTCGAGCGGGGTGTACGAAGCTCTGAAGCAGCGGCTGCGCAGCGCCCTGTCTGAAACCAACCCGGTCGGCGTGCGAATCAACCTTGAAGACCTTGGTATCGAGCCGGTCGAGCTGCTAAGACAACTGGGCAGCCGACTGACCGAGTTGTTCCAGGCCGCTTATGAAGTCACCCTGGTGCCGGCCCGGAGCGAGGCAGCCATCCGGGAGCTCGCCCAGCTTGCGGTTTCGGCTTTCGCGTTCGACGTCGGCTATCGCCGCCTGTTTGTTGTCGCCGCGGTTGAGGCGCTGCATCAGCTCCGAGCCAACCCTGCGCTCGAGTTCGGTCGCAAGGAGGCAGAGAAGCTCCTGCGCGTGACGACCCAGAAGCTGGAGCAGGCGCAGAAGGCCGAGGTCGAGAGTGAAGAGTTCTGACCAGCACCGTCCTCGTCTCGTATCCCATCCGGTGTTCGGCGAGGGCGAGATTCTCGATACCCGCTGGCGCGGCACCGAGCTGTTGGTTCAGTTTCAGACCGGGCTGCGGCTCTGGCTTCCAACCCAGCGGGTTCGGCTGCTGGCGCGCATTGACGACCTGATGCCTTCGGGCGGCAAGCCCGGATTTGCCGCGATTGACCGGATACAGGCGCGTCGGATGATTGAGGCGTTCCGGCTCGGCATCGTGCCGCATCAGGACGTCGAGTCGTTCACTTTCGGCCGCGAGCAGCAGGTCGAGACCATTGAGGCTGCACTGCGTGAGCTCACCAAGGGCAGGGGTGACGTCTACATGGCCGAGGGCGAGTACGGCACGGGCAAGACCCACCTGCTTGAGTACTTTCATCATCGCGCCCTGGCCCGAGGCATGGCCACGAGTCTGGTTCAGTTTGACCCGCTTGAGGTCACACCTCACCGACCCAAGAGGGTCTATCGGGAACTCGTTCACAACCTCCGTTATATCAGCGAGGACCGTGAACACGGGTTCCGTGACCTGCTGCTCAAGGCGACCGAGCTGGACATGAGCGACCACGTCTTTTTCGGTCCGGTTCTGGCCAAGCTCAAACGGATTGACCCGGCCCAGGTTCAGAGCGAGGTGCTCTGGCAGTGGATTGAGGGCGAGAGTACCAAGGAGTATGCGACCGAGCTGCAGGGGCCGTACCGGGTGAAGGGCGGCCAGCGCATCCCGGCGCTCTACGACTTCTCGACCGCGGCCGACTTCTACTGCAATATCATCTCGGGGATAAGCTGGATGTGCCGTCAGCTCGGCATGAAGGGGCTTGTGCTCCTGATTGACGAGGCCGAGACCGTGACCCGGCTCTGGGACGTCATCTACCTGACCAAGAGCGTCAACTTCATGGACGGACTGGTGCGGATGTCCCAGAACGACCGGGACCTGAAACGGGTGAGCGACCGGATGATCCACAACAAGGTACGGCCGGTCCCCTACATCTACCGCGACCCGGCCCTGCTGCTGGTCTTTGCCACCACACCGAGTCCGTACGACTACGCTTACATCAAGCTGGCGAACCGTGTCCGCCATCGCATCGAGCTTGACCCGTTGTCGGACCAGGCGTTGATTGACGCCTTCTCGACGATGGTGATGATCTATGCTCGGGCCTATCCCGGATTTGAACTGACCGAGCTGGAGCAGAAGAAGGTGCTGCGGGAGGCCACGCGTCGGAACATCGAAGGGGTCAGAGCGTTCATCAAGTTCTCGGTCGAAGCGCTCGACGTGGCCCGCCTGCGCGCTGCCGGGACGCTGCCTGCCCGCGCGGTCGGCTCCTGAGCAGGACCGTGATTGACAGCCGCGAGCTGAAGGCGGCGCTGCGCCGCACATGGACGCCGTTCTTCTCCCGGTTCGGCCGACTGACCGAAGTTCAGACCGAGACCATTCCGCGCATCCTTGCCGGCGATAACCTTGTGGTCATCTCGCCGGCGGCTTCGGGCAAGACCGAAGCCGTAGTTGCCCCGGCAATTGAGCGGCTCCTGCCCGACAAGCGGGAAAGGTTCTCGATTCTCTATGTCTCGCCAACCCGGGCACTGGTGAATGACCTGTACCGGCGCCTGGGCGAGCCGCTTGAGCAGCTTGAGCTGCGACTCGCCCGCAAGACCGGGGACCATCCGGCCATCGACGAGTCGCGCCTGCCGTTTGTGCTCATCACTACCCCGGAGTCGTTCGATTCGCTGCTCTGCCGCCACACGCGCATCTTCAAGGAGCTGTCCGCCGTCATCCTCGACGAGCTGCATCTGCTGGACAATACGCCGCGCGGAGACCAGTTGCGCGTGCTGCTCGAACGGCTGCGGCTCATGAACCCGAATCTGCACTACTATGCCCTTTCGGCCACCATCGATGACCTCAGTATCGGCGAGCGCTACTTCCCTGATTCGGTTGTGGTCAAGGTCTCGGCACAGCGCGAGATTGACGAGACCCTCGTGTTCATGAATGACACTTGGTACGCCGATGTGGTGGCGGAACTCGCCCGCCGCGAGAGCCGCAAGGTGCTCTGCTTTTTCAATGCCCGTTCTGCGGCCGAGGCATCGGCCAAACTGCTCGACCGGCCGCCGTTCGCAGGCCGGGTCTGGGTTCATCACGCCAGCCTGACCAAGGAAGTCAGGGAAAACGTTGAGGCGAGGATGAACCGGGAAAGAACCGGTCTGCTCTGCTGCACCTCGACGCTTGAGCTGGGCATCGACATCGGCGACATTGATGCGGTCGTGCTGGTCCGGCCGCCGTTCAACGTCTCGTCGCTGCTTCAGCGCATCGGCCGCGGCAACCGGCGGCGTCAGTCCTATCTCCACGTCATCGGGCTGTATCAGGACCTTTGGGAGAAGATGCTCTTTGAGACGTTCTTTGAGTGCGCCCGGGCCGGAAAGCTCTACGAAAAGCGCTACACGCCGTCGCTCGCAGTGATTCCCCAGCAGGTCGGTTCTTACCTGTTTCAGCGCCGTCGCATCGGCACAACGCTCGATTCGGTCCGTCGCATCCTGAGGTCCTTGTACGGCAGTGACGAGCCGATTGACCGTACTTTCCGGCAGATGATTGACTCAGGTGAGGTCCAATCCCAGCGCTCCGGCATCTACTTCACCGGGCCTCGTCTGGAGCGCACGGTTGAATCCGGGAAGATACACTCCAATATTCAGGACAAGACCTTTGGCAATTTCGAAGTCACCGAGGTCGAGACCGGCCAGCACATCGGCACGGTCTTCTTTGTGTTCCATCACTTCGTACTCGCGGGCCGGTCCTGGGAGCTGGTCGAGTACCGCGAGAAGGAGAAGCGGCTCCTGGTACGGCCGCTTGCCGCCGTTTCGTCCAACACCAAGGTTTTTGAAGGCACGGGCACCGGCGGCTATTCCTACCGTCTTGCTCCGGTGCTCAAGGCCCGGCTGTTCCCTGACCTAGGGCCGAATCAGTTCCCCTATTTCTGCGACGCCGAGTTCACGCATCTCGTGCATCTATTGGGCGGAACCTGCGGCTTCATCCTGTCCGAGGCATTTGCCGAACAGGGTATCGCGGCAAGTGACATGGACGGCAAGGTCTTTGTCTTCTCTGACCCGTCAATCCGGCGTCGGCTCAAGTCGTTCCTGGTTCCCGAGGTCTCGGCCATTCGTGACGTCATCAGCTCGAGCCTGCTCCGGCTCGAAGACAACCTCGGCTCGGGCGCTTTCTTTCGCTCTCTGCCGCCGGAGCTACAAGTCGAGGACCACATGCTCACGCTCGACATCAGCGGCCTGCTCGAATTCTTGAAGGGACTGGAGCCGGTCGAGCTACCGGCCGAAGAAGTGACCGGACAGATTGCGAAGCACCTGTCCCGCAAGCACGAAGGTCGAAGCTCGAATTCCGAATCAAGCACGGATGACGTTGCCGGCCGGCCACTTTGCCCAGGCGCTTGATTCCGCTCTGGCGATGACTAGAATCGACCAGCAATTCTAGTGGACAAGACCCAGAAGTTCGACCTCGAAGAACGCACGTCGCGTTTCGCGGTTGCGGTCGTGCGCTTCTGCCGAGCTTTGCCATCATCGCCTGTCAATGCTCCGCTGATCGCTCAACTGGTGCGTGCAGGCACCAGCGTTGGCGCCAACTACTGCGAAGCGAACGACGCAGAATCTCCGCGCGACTTCAGGCACAAGCTGGGAATCTGCCGCAAGGAGGCACGGGAGTGCATGTACTGGCTGCGCATCATCACGGTCGCGGTGCCGGACCAGAGGGCGGGCGCACGAAACCTCTGGCAGGAGGCCAAGGAGTTGAACCTCATCTTCGGAGCCGCACTCCGCACCCTCGACAAGAAGAGCAGCGAACGTGATGCTCACTGACCTTCGAGCTTGCCCGGGCATTGATTCGTCCTTCGGGCTTCGGCCTTCGAGCTTCTTCTGATGCGCCGCCTTCTCGTCATCGCCTACTATGCCCCGCCCCTGGGCATGAGCGGTGTCATGCGGGTCACCAAGCTCTGCAAGTTCCTGCCCGAGTTCGGCTGGCAACCGCTTATCCTGACAGTCAAGCCGGTTGCCTACTACCACTATGACCCGGCTCTAATGAACGACCTGAGCCGGTCAAAGGTGTTTCGTACCGAGACCATCGACCCGAACCGGCTGCTCAATGTCCTGCGCTCCAAGACTCGCCGGCTGCGGCCGGTGCTGGGAACCGGATTCAGCACTGGTGCACGGTTGCTTAACTACCTCCTGTTTCCCGACTCCAAGGTAGGCTGGCTGCCATTCGGTTCGGTTGCAGGCCGACACATCATCGACGCGGAGAAGCCGGCCGCTATCTTCGCCACTTCCCCGCCGTTCACCTCGCTGCTCCTCGGCGTGCGGCTCAAGGCCCATGCCCATGTTCCGCTCGTGCTCGACTTCCGCGACCCCTGGCCAACCGGGTTTGCTTTGCCGCCTCGGCACCAGCGGGCTGCCTTGCGCCGGCTGCGCCGCTACCTGGTTGAGCACGCCGACGCTGTCCTTGCGGTCAACCAAGGCACAGCGCGCGCGGTCTCACCGCGGGCCGAGGTACTTGACAATGGATTCGACCCGACCGAATTCGAGGTTCCGGCTGCACGGCTCGATGGCACGAGCATTGTTCATGTCGGCAACCTTTGGCAGAACCAGGCCGAAGTTGCCGCGCTGGTCCAGGCCCTGCGCGCTCGGCCCGATGCGAAGTTGTACCTTGCTGGCCGCGTTGACCCAGCGACCCGGCAGGCTTTCGCTAACGACCCCCAGGTAGAGATGCTCGGCCCGGTCCCGCACGAGCAGGCCTGCAGCCTGATGAAAGGCGCATCTCTCCTTGTCTACATCGGCAAACCGCACCAACCGGTCGGGCTCAAGCTCTACGAGTATTTCGGTGCTGGTCGGCCGATCATTGTCTGGGGAGAAGGCGCGACCGAAGCTGAAGAACTGGTCATGCAGGCCTGTGCCGGCACTGCCTGTGGTCTTGACCCGGCTTGCCTCCTCGCCGCGATTGACGAAATGGTCAACCGACCCGGTCAGTTCGCTCTGACCAGTCAGAACCGATTCAACCGTCGAGTCCAGGCCGCCTGGCTCGCAGACCGGCTCGAATCCCTAATCTGAGCCAGCAGCAGCCCGTTTCCTCAGCCGGGGCAAGCCGGCAGGCCCTGTCTAGTGCTGCAGTACCAGCTTCCTTGTCAACTGCTGACCTGCGGCACGGAGCCGTGCAAAGTAGAGTCCGGTTGCCACGCTGCGGCCCTTGGCATCAGTCCCGTCCCAGACCGCGACGTACCGACCCGGCTTCCGCTCGCCGCTCTCCAAGGTCCTGACCAGTCTGCCGGTGGGGTCAAAGAGCTTGAGCGATACCTGGGCCAGTCTCGGGACCTGCCAGGAAATGCCTACTCGACCCCGGCTAGGATTGGGCGCGATGCGGTCCAGGGCAAAGACGCCCAGGCCGCTGCCCTGTGCTCCGCCCTCGCCCTGGCCGCGCGTGCGGTAGATGCCGTCTTCCCGCATGTAGACCGCGCTGCTGGGATAGCTCGGTTCAGCCCGGGCGCTTGGCGTTTCCCGCTCAGCCTTGTCGTCGGTCAGGAGTTCATACCCGCTGCCGCCCGGCTCGAACACGCAGACCGCGCTGGCCTGGCCCGAGAGCCGGATGCAGAACGCAGTATCGCCCATCGGCTCAACGGTCGGCATCACAAGGTCGTAGCTCGGGTCAGACAGAATGGTCTGCTCGCCGGTTCCGTCGATGCTGACCTGCCCAATCGCAGTGTAGCCTTCGGTCTCCACTTCGTAGAGCACCGACCCGGTCGAAGTAGGACAGGGCACGGCGTGCTCGTATGCCGACTGCGTCAGGCACGTCTCGCACCAGACATAGGCGAAGTTGCCGGTTCCGCCAAGCGGATTGGTGTCGGGCCGAGCGTACAGCTTGGCAACCTGCGCCGGCTCGCAATCCAGCCGAAACACAAGGAGCGTGTCGGTGACCGGATGCGGTTCGTGGTGGTCGAAACAACTGCTCGTCAACCTCATCAGGCTGCTCGTGGTCAGGTTGTAGCTCCAGAGCTGGGTGAAGTCGCTGGTGTCAGTGAGGCTGAAGACGAGGGCGTTTCCCGGGAACCAGGCCAAGTCTTCGATGTCACCCTTGTCCGAAACGAGAGTCGTCGGCTGTCCGCCCCCGCTGGGCACGGTCATCACCTTGGACCCGCCGTTGTCCGCTTCGAACACGATGGCGATCTTGGTGTCGTCGCTGGAGTAGCCGATGGGGCCGGTGGCATCGCCGTCGGAGAACGATGTAAGCTCCTCGGCGCTGCTGCTTGCGTCGCTCGGCACGCGGAAGAGCTGGTCGTGGCCGTTCGACCCAGGGGCGACCCAGGCAGCCCATAGCCCATCCTGGCTGAAGCAAGGCCAGCTTGCGTTTTCGCACTCGGCCAGTTGGAGTTCGTACTCGCCGGGCGGAGTTGAGTTCTCCGTCCCCGGCGGCGTGCCTGAACCGCTCGGCACGTACCGCCAGAGTTCCAGCGTCTTGTTACCCTTGAGGGCGTAGAGCACCGCGCCGTCGGTGGTGATGTCGCCACCGTCCTTCACCCTCTTCTTCTGCTGCGAGTAACCGAACTGCGGCAGCGTGTCGAGTTCCGCCCAGGAATCGGAGGCCGGAACGTACTTCCAGAACTCCTGGGTGTTGCCGCCCTTCAGCGAGTAGATGGAGTTGCCGAGCCAGGCGGCGCTGCCACCGTCCTTGGACTTCTTCTTCCTGCCGAAGCGGTTGATGGTGGGCATCCCGGTCAGAGCCGAACCCCAGGATTGAGAATTGAGGTTGTAGCGATGGTACGCGTGGTATTTGGCCTGGTGGCAGTAGAGCAGGCTGTCGCCGTCAAAGACCAGCCACGAGCCCTTGTCGTACTTGGGGCTGCCCGCCGGTGCCGACGTCAGGGTCTGCCATGTGTCGTTCGGCACGTTGTAGCGGTAGAACTCGTTCTTGTACCCCTTGAGCAGGTAGACGAAATCGGTGTCGCCCCTGGACACAAACGCCACGTCGGTGCCGCCTTTGACCTTCTTGCCGCTCGTGCCCAGAGGGACGTTCTCGAGTTGCTCCCAAGAATCCTCGGCGACGTGATAGCACCAGAAACCCTGCGTGTTGTTGCCCTTGGTCGCATAGATGTGGCCGTCGCCGTCGGAGCAGGCGGCCGCTCCCTTCGAGGGCAGCTTGCCCTCGGCTCCGTGCGGTATCGTCTCCAGCGCGGCAAGGGTGTCTTCAGAGCTCCACTTGTTCAGATTGGGGACGTATGCATAGAATTCGTTGGTCTTGTTGCCCTTTGCTCCGTAGAGCAGGCTATCCCCAGCATTGTAGGTGAGCCAACCGCCGGCCTTGATTAGCTTCGGCGGGGATTGTGGCCCTGCGGGCATGTGCGCGACTTCTTTCCAGCCTGGCGGCACTGTCACGAGCTTCTCGGCCCGGTTGTTGGCTTCGTTGTCATCGTCGAAGTCCAGCGAGCAGACCGCATAGTGGTAGCCCGGCTGTTGGACCGGCCAAGTGTCAAAGACCACGGTCACCGATTGGCCCGCGGCCGGCTTCGCTCTCCGAGTGCTGGAGTAGAAAGTCCCGATTCGCATGACGACCCAAACTGAGTCATCCAGATTGGTGGAGTCGTCTGCGAACACAGTCGCGGATGGAACCACGAGTTCCCCATAGTCTTCGGTATCACCAGGAGAGATAATCCCCTCAATGCCAACGTCTGTGTACACCGGCTGTTCGATGCGCATGGTCACGATGTCAAAGCCGTTCGTTCCCTGGCCATACCCGGTCACGTAGACGTTCCGGGCCGAGTCTACGGCGATACTCGTAGCCACGTCTGTGCCGTTGGACGCATCGTTCCAATACCAGGTGGTGTCGAGAGCTCCACTCTGTGTGTACTTCACGATGCAAAAGTCCTGTCCTGTACCCGAGCGGGTGGCATAGCCGGCGACGTAGACACTGCCCTCGAAGTCTACGGCAATTGCTGCGGCCTCGTCGCTGCCGCCGTTTGCGTCGAACCGCCGCACCCAGACTTCGCTTCCGTCCGCCGGGTTGTAGCGGATGGTCAGAAAGTCGTTGCCGGTGCTGGCCGACTTGCTGGTGCCAGTGACGTACAGATAGCCCTGCGGGCTAACGGCCATCGCTACCGGCACGTCTGCGCTGTCGGTCGCATAGCGCCTGGCCCAGCTCTGTACGCCGTCGCTGGTGAAGCAGACGGTCGCATAGTCGTAGCCCGTGCCCAGGCCTTTGCTGGGACCGGTCGCGAACACTCGGCCGCCGGCTCCGAGCGCGAGCGCCCGAGCTTCGTCTGCGCTGTCGGCCCAATTGTAGTAGGCGACCCACTCGCGGTCGAACGTCGAGTCATACTTGTACTTCAGGACGATGAAGTCCAGCCCGTGGGCCGCGACCATGCGGACGCTGCCGGCGATGAAGCAGTTGCCGTCCGCGTCGACGGCGACGGCGTTGCCGGCATCGCTGCCGCCCACGGCGCCGTTGCACCACGCAGTATCCCGGCCGGAAGGGCCATAGCGCACTGCAAGCACGTCCTCGGCCCGGTTGTAGCTCCAGTACCCCTCGGCTGCCACGTAGGCGCGGTTGCCGCGAGTCGCGACCGCCCGGCCAGAGGGCGACGGCTCTTCATCTTCGTCGCTGTACGGGACGATACGATCAGATGCCTGCAGGTTAAGGTTGCTGTTGTACTTCAGGGTCGTGACACCTGCGAAGTAGAATGTGTCTGCGTCTTCCGTGTCGCCCTCGATGATACTGTCCGTCGAGAGGCCTGTGACGAAGACGGTATCCCCGGTGCCGACTGCAACGGCCTTGCCTTCGTCGGCGAATTCGCTGAACCCGGACCGGTAGTACCAGATGGCCAGGGTCGATTCGCCCGTGGTCGGGTTGTACCGAACCGTGACCAGGTCGTCGGACCAATCGCTGCCGGTGATGGAACCGGTGACGTAGGGAACCCCGGCTGGAGTGAGCACAATGGCGTTGGCCAGGTCTGCGCCATAGCCGCCATTGTACGTCTTCACCCAGCCTGTTGCCGTCGCCAGCGCGACGGCGAGCATCAGCAGTGTAACTGCTCTGCCCATATCAGCCTCCTTGTTGCCCGCCGCCCTCCGGTGGCAGGCAGTTCTGTGCTACTTTGTCTTGACCACCTTCATTCTGGACCTGCCATCTACTACCGCTGCGTAGACGCCGGGTGCCAGAGCACGAAGGTCGTTGTGCCCCGGTCTTAGTCGTGCGACCACGCGGCCGCACATATCCAGCAATGCTCCCCTCTCGTGTCGAGGCCAGAAGAACGCGCATCGAGTCACCGTCGCCCCCGGCCATCGGCTCAGCGCCGCGTCGCCGGGGGGCTCGCCAACGGCGGTACTCGTGTCTCGGATGACGTAGACAACGTTATCCATGAAATCGGGGATATAGACTCGGCTGTTGGTCCGATTCCAGCACGGGACCTCGGGCGACCGGCCCAGCGGAATCGTCTTAATGAGCGTGTCGGCCCGCGCGTCTACTACCGAGGCGGCCGAACCCGCGAAGTACACCCTACCCCGCACCGTCTCGCAGAGCATCGGACCGGCTATCCCGTGAATCGTATCGGTGACGACGTGCGATCCGCCGCAGTCCACGACCCGCGTCCCCCCTCCCGCACCGCCGATGTAGAGCTTGTTGGGGTAGGGGATGGCTGCGATGTAGTTGGCGAAGCCGGGAATCGTGGCAATCACTGAATCCCCATCGGGTGATATCGCAGCGACTGAGTGAGCTCCGGCCAAATAGACCAAGTCGTTCGCGGGGTTGTAGCACCACTTGGTTCCGCCGCCCGGGAGGCGCGATGATATCACGTCGGTTGCGCAGTCGATGACTCTTATCGAATCAGCGCCACTCGAGAATACACGATTCGTCGCTGGGTTCCACAGGAGCGGGCCGACTCCCAGCACTGCGATAGTACGCAGCACGGTGTCGGGATCAGCGTCCAGCACTAGTATACGGTAGATCGGGTCATCCAAGCTCGCGACATAGAGCTTGTTCATTGATATGTTCACGACCGGGTTTGCCGGGTAGCCCATGAGGGGCAGGGTGCGAATGACCTGGTCGCTGGTGCAGTCTATAACCTGAAGCAGCCCGCCCTCGCCCGACATGGCGTAGAGCTTGTTGCCGTTGGGATTCCACGCGAACCCGCCAGTATAGTCGGCCACCGGTATCGTGGCGATGACCTCATTGCTGGAACCTGAGATGACGGTAATGCTCGCGTCTTGCGAGTTGGCGACGTACACCTTGTTCACCGTCGGGACCCAGATGACCTCTAGCGGCGAGACCCCGCAAGGCACGATAGCCTCAAGATACTGAGCCTGACCTGCGCCCATCCACATCAGGCCGCAGGCGAGAACGACTGCGCTGAAACGTAGCTTCACGGCGCTGTCCTTGCTGCTACAAGGCCAGTCCAGACCGGACTCAAGTCAATAGCCTCGTTCGGTCTTTACGACCAGTGTGGCCCCGGCCTTCCCTGGGCAACGAAGCACGTACACCCCGGCCGGGACCGGACGGCCGTGGTCGTCTCGGCCGTCCCAATGCCAGGCACCGCGGCCTGCGAGCGTGCGCACGAGCGCACCGGTCTGCGCGTAGATGCGCAGGGGCGCGTCGGCGCTTGCTCGTTGCAGGCTGCGGACAATAGTAGCGTATCTGAATGGATTGGGTCGCGCCTCAAGCAGCTCGGAGCGCTCCGGCATTACCGAACGTACCTCAGCTATGCCGGTGCTCGTGTCCCTGATGACCGACACCGTGTTGTCCATGAAATCGGCAACGTACACCCGATTACGGGAGTAGTTGATGCACATGGCCTCGGGTGACCTGCCCAAGGCGATCGTCTTCCCGAGGGTATCGGCGCGCGCGTCGATGACGTGCGCGACCCCCGGGCTGATGTCCACGCAATACACCTTTGCTCCGGCGGTGTCGCAGAGCAATGTGCCCCAGATTAGCGGTAGCGTGTCAACCACCACGTGACGACCGCAGTCCACAATGGTCGTGCCAGGCACACCGGACAGGTAGAGCTTGTTCGGAAAGGGGACCGCGGTCATGTCGCCGGCCCAACCAGCTATCATGGCAACAACCGAGTCTCCGGTTGGCGACAGAACATAGACGTCATATCTCGCAGCCAGGTAGGCCAGTCCGTTCACCGGATTGTAGCACCAAGTCGTCCCCCCCCCGCATCCTCACAATAATCTGGTCCGTGACGCAGTCTATCACCCTGATGGTGTCTGCCCCACACGTGAAGACCCGGTTCGTCGCAGGATGCCAGAGCAGCCGGCCCACTCCTCGCACGGGTATGTAGCGCAGCACCGTGTCCGCACTGGCGTCGAGCACCGCGATGCGATAGACCGGGTCGTCGTTACATGCGACGTACAGCTTGTTCATCGTCGTGTTGAAGCACATCGGTCCCGGATAGTTGGGGATGCTAACCTGCTTTAGAACAGTCTCTGCGACAGCATCTATTACCGTGAGCGTGTTTTCCTCGCCACGCGCGCAGTAGAGCTTCGTTCCATCTCCGTTGAGACATAGGAAGGACGGGTAATCGCCGACGAAAATGGTGCTGCGAACGAAGTTCGAGTCGCCGTCTATGACCGTAATACTCGCGTCCTGGGAGTTGGCGCAGAATATCTTGTTCACGCCCGGACTCCAGACGATGTCTATCGGCGAGTCGCCGCACGGTAGGACTGCCTCCAAAAACTGCGCACTACTTGGCCCCGCGCCCGCCAGAGCACCGGCGAGCAGCGCTGCACGGAGGAGGCAGTTCTTCACGTTGTCCTCAATAACATCGTGGTCAGAACTCACCCCGTGTCAAGCTCGGCCTTGATGTCACTTAACCCTTTGAGCTTCGGCAAGTTACGCCCGATTGGCGGCTGACGCTTCGTGTCCCTCGGCCGCGGGGCCGAGCTTCAGGACCTGGAAGCCCCGCGAGTGGTCGGAGTTGACGCTCGTGCCCGCCGCGTGGAGCAGACCGTTCTTGAGAACGAGACCGACTGTTGTGTCCGGCCCGTGCCCGTGCCCGTCGTAGCGACTGGCCCACTGGTAGCCTGCTGCGGACGCCGCGACCAGCAGCATCACGAGCAGTGCTCTTGTGATAACCCTATCCATCTTGGCCTCCTTAGTGCCAAGTTCTGCGGCAGACCGAGCTATCGGACCGCCGCGCTATTCGACTTTGACGACCCTCCCCACTTCCCCGCTGCCTGGCGCTCTTGTCATGTAGACACCCGGCGCGAGGCGAGACAGGTCGTTTCCTCCCGGATTAAGCGCGAGTACGATACGCCCAGTCAGGTCCATCAGCGTCCCAGGCGTTCGTTCCGTCCAGCACAACGCCCGGCTGACGACCGAGGAGCGTCGAAGCCGCGCCGAGACAGCCGGGTCCGCCTCGGAAATTCCAGTCGTGGTGTCTCTCACGACGAACACCACGTTATCCGACTGGTCGGTGATGTAGATGCGGCTGTTCGTTGCATTGTGGCACAGCGCCCTGGGCGAGTGCCCCAGCGGAATCGTCTTGATGAGCGTATCGGCCCGTGCATCAATGATGTGGAGTTGCCTTCCGTTGGTGTGCATGCAGTGGAGCTTCCAGTGCGCTGGGTCGTACGCCAATCGGCTGCCTGAGACCGGGATGGTGTCAATCACGGTATTTGTGCTGCCGTCTACGGCGTAGGTCGCTCCTGAGACGGCGTACACTTTGCCGGGAACGGGCGCGAACGCCAAGTCTCGTCCGTACACTGGCACCGTCACGAGCAGCGAATCCCCAAGCGAGGAGAAGACGCACAACCCGGGTCGCGTGGCGAGATACACCAGGCTGTTGGCCGGGTCGCTGCACCAGACACCCAGAGCGTACCCACCTCCGTCCACTGGGACGCGCTCAACAACTGAGTCTCCGACGCAGTCTATGACCTTCGCAGTATCAGCGTCCCACTCGGTGTAGCAGAATACCCTGTTAGAAACTGCGTGCCAGAGCAACCGCCCGACGCCGCGCACGGCAATGTAGCGCAACAGGGTGTCAGCCAGGGCATCGAGAACGGCGATGCGATAGACCGGGTCGTCGTTGCAGGAGATGTACAACTTGTCCATCTGCTCGTTGTAGACCATGTGGCCGGGGCGGTTGGGGATGGTCACGGTCTTGATGACAGTGTCGGCGACTGCGTCAATGACCGCCAACTGGTCGTCGTTCTCGCCGCCCGTGCAGTAGAGCTTGGTACCGTCACCGTTGAGGCAGAGGAAAATGGGGTAGTCAAAGACCGGAATCGTGGCCACGACCTGATTCGACTCGCCGCTGATGACCGTGATGCTCGCATCCTGCTCGTTGGTGCAGTAGACCTTATTGACCGTCGGGCTCCAGACAATCTCGCCCGGCGTGTCGCCCGTAGGGACAACTGCCTCCAGGAATTGCGCGCTACTTGAGCCCGCGCCCGCCAGGAACAGGGCGCAAGCAAGAACGACCGCGCCGAATTGCGGGTTCATGACCAAGACCTCACTACAATGCTAGTCCTAATCTCCCGCAAGTCTAGCACTTTCTCCGTGCCCGTCGTAACGACTGGCCCATTGACAGCCTGCTGCCGATGCCGCGGTGAGCAGCATTGCAGGCAGCGCCCGTGTCGGAAGCCCTGGTATCCTGGCCGGCTTAGGGAGAACTACCGTCTTCGGCTCGACCAAGGTACAGGCACCCATTTCCCGAAAGGAAATGGGATGCCAGACCCGCCGGAAGCTGGTTGGCGGTCCCAGCCCAGTGACATCGGAACACGACGAGCGGGGCGCGGGCCGGTTCAACCACAAGGTCCAGTATCAGTATGGCGGCCAGAGCTTTCACCTGAACCGGCAGGTCGTAGAGGCTGGCAGTGTTGTCCTCAGGGTCAGCGTAGGTGAGAGGTTCGAGGAAGTCGGCGTTCCTGAAGCCCGGGAATGAGACCGGGAAGATGACCAGGTAGTCGGGCCGGACGTCCATGATGAACTGCTCGCGGCCGTTCTCGACTTTGCGGTACGCAAGTATCTCCTTGGTCACGAGACCGGAGAGGTCAATGACCTTGCGACCGGACAGGTAGCCGATTGCTCCGATGTCGTTGCATCCCAGAGTTGCGCCTGCAGGCGTGTTATCGCGCAACCAGAGCCCGAGCTGCACCTGCATCTGGTTGATTGACTTCGCGGCCTGCGCGGTGTTGCGGGCTGTTGCCAGCCCGACCGTCACCGTGTTGAACAGCGCCAGTACCGACAAGACCCCAATCACGCCCAGCTTGAGTGTCCGCGTGCGCAACGTTCGGCTGAGCAGGTAGACACCAGCAACTGCGACCACCGCAAGCAGGACCGTGATGTTGCCGACGTAGCGGCCGCTTTGGAATGCCGGCCCGAATACCGGAGCAGTTAGTCCCATGACCGGCACAAACCCGAGCCCGAACAGCGGCACCAAGAAACCGAGTGCTTGATTGGCTCGGAGCGTTTGGTGCACGAGACCGATGAGACCGACCGGGACGAGCAGGGCCAGCACCGGGTTGACACGCCAGAGGAACGCGGCATACTCACCGACGTAGAGTGGCAGTGCGGAAGTGAGCAGTCGTCGGAGCAGGCTGAGGTCGCCCTGAGCGAACACGGCAAGGATGCTTGTCGGGCCGGCTTTGGCAGCAAAAGTCTGGGGAAAAGGCGAGCCAGAAAGGACGAGGTTGAACACGAAGTAGGGAACAAGCACTGCCAGCCAGACCGCAACACCGCGCCAGAACAGGACTTTTTCCTTGAGCCAATATCGGCGCAGCAGGGCGTCGATAGCAACGAACCCGGGCAGGACCAGTGTTTCAGGCCGGGCCAGCGCAGCCAGACCGAAAAACACCCAGGCGACAAACCAGCCCGGCCCGCGCGGCCGGCTCAGGTAGTGGTAGATGCCAGCCAGAGTCAGGGTTGCGGATAGAGTCACTTCCATGCCGGACATCATTGCCCAGCCCATCGGCCCGAGCGTGGCGACCGCGATGCCGGAGGCGAGTCCAGCTCGCCGGTTGCCGGTGAGCAGCGTTCCGAGGCGGAACCCATAGACGCTTGCCAGAACAAGGAAGACCGCACCGAGGACCTTTGCCGCGATGACCATCGCGGCTGCATTCCTCAGGAAGACATGGGCCAGCGCCAGAAGCAGGGTCCAGAGCGGTGCGGTCGAGCCGGCAACCGGTTCACCGGGGTTGAACGAGAAACCTCGGCCTTGGGCAATATTGCGGGCAAAGGTCAGGTGGATCCACGGGTCGTCAAGTGGAAAGCCGGGCGTGAAGTTACGGTAGAGTTCGGCCGCAAGGTAGATGCCGAAGACCGCAGCGACAAGCGCGGCCAGCAGCACGGTGTCCAGCAGCCTGACTTTGGCCGGTGGCAGAGGCGTCATGGTGCGGGAACGTCGGGTCATGAGCACGAGGATTATCGAGCAGTCACGGGGCAAGTCAAGGCTGGAATCGAGACGTTGGTTTGGGCTCGACTGCTGTTGACAACAGGGCATGGGGTCTTATCATGAAGACAGCCAATCACCAAAGGAGGCACTATGTGCAGGACCGTGCTTGCATCCGTGTTCGTTTTCGTCATCGTTGCCGTTGCTCAGGCAGCGCTGCCGACCTGCGACAACGGCAACCCTGAGTTTGATCCGTTCAACTGGACCGGGCGGTCTCCGGTCGGGGAGACGGACTCAATCGCGTGGGTGTTCTGCGAGAGTATCCCGGTTCCGCTCACGCGCACTGCCGGAGTCGTTGACCCGGAGGGGAGAATCCGTGTTATCTGCGGCAACACAATGCTCAATGACACGAGCTACAAGTACCAGCAGATATACGACCCGATGACCAATACGTGGGAGGTCGATACCACGCTGGGGCATCCGGGTGGCGGGGTCCACAACCACGACGTCGAGATCATCGGCGACTCAATCTACGTCGGCTGGGGCAGCCTCAAGGCCGGTTACTACGATAACCTTACCCGCATTGACCTTGTCGCCGGGACCTGGACCGTGGTCGGCGCGGCCCCGGTTGCGCAACTGCTCTACTACGAAATGGTCGCCTGCAACGGCAAACTGTACCTGTTCGGCGGCGCGCCCGCGGGTGGCACGGCAACCAATGCCGCGCGGGTCTACAACCCGTTGACCAATCAGTGGTCATCGCTGGCCAACATCCCGGTTGCAGTGCGCGACCCGGCTGCCTGTGCAGTCGGAGACACCATCTACCTGTTCGGCGGCTTCACCTCAGGTACCACCGGCATACCCAACTGCTATGCCTACAACACAGTGGCGAATACGTGGCGTACGCTCGCCAACCTGCCGCGTCCGCGCGGCTGGGCAACAGCCCATGCCATCACCCACCCGGATTCGGGTACGTTCATCTACGTCTGCGGGGGCGAGAGTGCAGGCGTGGCCTACAACCTGGTGCACCGTTACAGCGTGGCGACCAACACCTGGACCGCAGAGACGCCGATGCGGCGGCCGCGGCGCTCACATGCGGGAGCGGTCATTGAACCATGTTCTCTCTACGCTTTGACTGGGTATGCCGGCGCGCGTCCTTTTCTGGGTGCGGTCGAACGTGGCCTGGTCTACGGCTGGACCTGGCTTGAGGAGAGACAGTCGCCGCAAAACCCGCGCGCGAAGCTATCGGCGACTGTCGCCCGGGGCAGCCTCGACCTTGAGCCGCACATTCCCTACCCGGCATCGCTCATTACCCCTGACGGCAGAAGCGTCATGGTGCTGCGTCCGGGGCGCAACGACCTGAGTCAGCTCGCTCCGGGCATTTACTTTGTCCGGCCCGAGACGGCGGCTGCCGGCCAGGTCAGCCGGCTGGTGCTGCTGCGCTAGCTGCTACCGAAGAAGCACGTCGAGACCAGGGTCTGACGAGACCGGGCGAGCACCGGCCTTTGCCCGGCAGTCTAATTCCTGTCTCGTTGATGAACTGGAGCAGCCGGGCGTGCGTCGCTGTCCGACAATTGCAGCAACACCGGACTTGACAATCCGGCTATGCGCAGGGAGAGTATAGACAGTCATGTCTGCCTCAATCGTGCAGCCCGGGCGCCGCGGTCGCGTCGGACTTGCGCTTGTCGTGCTCGGGCCGGTCCTGATCTACTCAGTGGTCGTTCACTTCGCGGTGCCGGTCTATCCCGAGGACGATGCCTTTATCATCTACCGCTACGCTGACAACCTGGTCGCAGGCAGGGGGCTGGTATACAACCAGGGGCAGAGGGTCTTCGGTGCGTCCACGCCACTGTACATCGTGCATCTGGCAGCGCTCAAGACTCTGTTCCGTTCGGTCCCAACGCCTGACCTCGCAGTTCGGCTGAACTTCGTCCACTATCTTGCGTTCGGCATCGGTCTCTTTCTGCTGCTGCGCCGGCTGCTCGACCGTACCGGCATGGCGGCCTTGCTTGCCGCCGGTTTTCTCGTGCGCGATGACATGCTGCGGGTTTCGACCGGCGGCATGGAGACATTTCTCTTCTGCGCACTCATGGTCTTCAGCCTGTGGCAGATTACCGAGCGCCGGTTCGTCCCGGCAGCGATTCTGGCCGGCCTATCGGTCCTTGCCCGTATTGAAGGGGTGTTTCTGTGCCTGGTTGTGTTCGTTGTCTGGCTGGCCGCGAGCCGCACACGGGTGCTGTCGGTGCTCTCGGGTCTGTTCTTGCCCGGGCTGGCGTGGATTGTGTTTGGATTCGCCTACTACGGCACGCCGGTGTATCACTCGATTACCGCCAAGTCAAGACCGGTCTATCCCCTGGGATTCGGCGATGCGGTGGTGCGCATCCTCAGAGAGCTCGACGGCCGGATGCTCGGCAATCTCGCGCCCTGGCCGGCAACTGGCGACCCGGTGAAGTGGCAGTTCTCGGCTGCTACTGCGGTGCTGCTTCTTCTTATCGGGCTGGCAGCGTGGGGTCATGTGCGCGGCCGAGGAAACAGAATGCAGAGGTGGGTACTTGTCCTGCTGGGGCTGTTCCTGTTGCTCTATCTTGTGACCAATCCGCTGATGTTTCCGTGGTACTACCCGCCGATAGTCGTACTGTTCTATCTCGCGGTCGTCACCGGTGTCAATGGGCTGGCCACGGTCGAGCGTCCTGGGTCAAGAGTCTTGGGTGGAGTTGTCCCTGCTCTGCTTGTGCTCTTTTTCGGCGTTACGTTCCTGCGCCAGCCCGCGGCACGGGTACTGACCGGCCATGGCCTGACTGACATCGGCGTGGCTGGTGACCCGGTACGCACGCGCATCGTTGCCTACCGCAATGCTGCGGAATGGCTGAATCAGGTCTTGCCTGAGGGCGTGGTGATTGTCGGGCCTGAGGTCGGCTCGCTCGGCTACTACTACCACGGGCCATTGGTGGACGCCTGCGGCCTGGTCAGTCCTGAGGCGCTGTCTTTTCTGCCGGTGCCAATGGCGGAGCGGTTCAGCGCAGACTGCGGCGCCATATCAGTCGAGCTGGTGCGCAGCCTGTACCCGGATGTGGTCGTGACCATGGGCACGTTTGCCGGCATCAGCCTGTATGATGACCCCTGGTACCGCCGGTCGTACGTCAAGGTCAGGATGTTTGACCTGCCTCAGCCCGCCTGGAACACTTCGACCGTGGACGTCTTCTTCCGCGCCGACCACATCACCAAGGAATGAAGAGCAGGCTTTGGCCGCTGCTGTTCGTGGTTGTCGCCAGCTTGGTGTTCGGCTCGGTTTCGCTCATCTATCCGCACGGCCGGGACCAGGGCATCCACGCATTCATTGCGGATTGGGCGCTTTCGGGCAAGGTTGTGTACCGCGACGTGTTCAATATCAAGCCACCCCTGACCACGTTTGTCCATGCGCTGTCCTTGCTCCTGTTCGGTCACACGATGACCGCTATCAGACTGCTCGACCTTTTCTGGACCCTGGCCACGGCCCTGCTCCTCTATCTGCTTGTTCGGAGGTTGTTCGGTGAGCCGTGGCTCGGTGCTTTGGCCGGCGCGCTCTACCCGCTCATCTACTATCCGCTCGGGTTCTGGTACACAGCCCAGACCGATGGCTGGCTCAATCTGCCCCTGCTTGGCGCGCTGCTGCTCGTCGCCCAAGACGCTGCCGGTGTTAGGCGCTGGCTCTCATGCGTCTTTGCCGGGTTGCTCATTGGCCTTGCCACGTTGCTCAAGTACACGGCTGTGGTCATGTTGCCATTCGTTGCTCTCGTCTTGCTCTACGGGCAACGAAAACACATCGCTGGAGCAGCCCGGGCCTGCCTGTGGATAGCGACTGGATTCCTCGTCACCCTGGCTGTTGCTGCAGCCTGGCTTGTGGTGTCCGGGGCATTGCCCGCGTTCATCGAGAGTCAGTTCGGCCTGGTACCAGCTTATGCCCGGCTCAGTCCAGGAGTCGGGCTATTGGGTCGGTTTGGTGCACTGGTCAGCAAGATGGCAGAGGAACCAGCACTGCGTCTGCCCGCCGTGCTGGCTGCGGCCGGGTTGGCGGCTGCTCTGGCTTCGTACTTCCTGCTCAAGCCGTGGCGGGCGGGTCTGGGTGTGCTTGGGGTGTTGCTCGTAACCGGGTTTGCTTCGGCCTTCTCCCAGGGCAAGTTCTTTGTCTATCATTACCTGCCGATGTTTCCAGCCTTTGCTGCTCTGGGTGCGCTTGGGTTGTTTGTGTTGCTTCGGCCATTGGCGCGGGTGCGTACGCTTGCCGGAGTCACTGCGGTTGCAGCCCTGTTCCTGCTGGCGCTTCTGGCAGGATACGGAAGCCTGTTCAGCAACCTGGGCAACGTCGTGTCGGGCCGAGAGACTCTGCGTGAGTACTGGGTGAGTCCGCGCCACAACATGGGCTCAGACTATGTGCTCAAGGACAACCTCGAACTGGCCGAATATCTGCGGGCGACAACCGAGCCGACCGATCGGGTGTTCATCTGGGGTTTTGAGCCGGGCGTCAACTTCCTCTGCCGCCGCGGCACGGTTTCCAGATTCATCTACAACTTCCCGATGGTTGCTGACTGGCAAAAGGAGCGGTTCCGCGCTGAGCTGATTCAGGTCTATTACCAGGACCCGGCCGAAGTGTTTGTGGCCGAGCACGGCGACGCAGTACCCTGGGCGACCGGCCACAACCAGGACTCGTTCGAGTCGTTGATGGAGTTTCCTGAACTGCGCGACTTCATCCCGACCTGCTATGGCCGTGACCGGCAAATCGGTCGCTTTGGAGTCTTCCGACTTCTGGTTCAGCCTTGACAGACCGAAGAGGTCAACCTAGACTCGCAGTCTGATGAGCATCCGCTACAGCGTCGTGATTCCGGTCTACAACGAGGCAGAGTCGGTGGCGGAACTTTGTGCCGAGCTGGTGCCGGTGCTTGAGCAGCTTGGCCGCGGGTTTGAGGTGCTGTTCGTGGACGACGGTTCGTTTGACGAAACCCCGGCTCGGCTCGCGGCGCTCGCGGCCCAGGACCAGCGGGTTCGGGTGATTTCGTTCCGGCGGAACTTCGGCAAGTCGTCGGCCTACATGGCCGGGTTCGATGCAGCACAGGGCGAAGTTGTCGTCACGATGGACGCGGACCTGCAGGACGACCCGGCTGAGCTGCCCAGACTGCTGGCGCGACTGGACCAGGCTGGCTCGGTTGACCTGGTTGTCGGCTGGAAACAGGGACGACTGGAGAATGAACCGACCAAGACCGTGCCCTCGAGGCTGTTCAACTGGCTTGCGCACCTGTTCTTCGGTCTGCGCCTGCACGATTCCAACTCCGGGTTTCGGGTCATGCGTCGGGCTGTGGCCGCAAGCCTCGAGCTGTATGGTGACCTGTATCGCTTCATTCCTGAGCTTGCTTTCCTCAAGGGCTTCCGTGTGGCCGAGGTGGGAGTGCAGCACCGCCGGCGCAAGTACGGTCGGAGCAAGTACGGGGTCACCAGGTTCTGGACCGGTGTGCTGGACCTCTTGACCGTGCGGTTCATCACCGGGTTTACCCAGAAGCCGCTCCATTTCTTCGGCACGCTCGGCCTTTTTCCGCTGCTTGTCGGGTTCGGGCTTGAGGTCTATGTGCTTGTGCGCAAACTCATGGGCGACGAGTTTCGCAACCACCTTGCGGCCCTGATTGTCGGGGTGCTGTTGATTGTTGTCGGCATCCAGCTCATTGCCACCGGCCTGATTGGCGAGATGATTACCGCCTCATCCCGGCGGCACCATTTTCTCATTCGCTAGGCGACTTGGCAATCGACTACAACGCTGGTGCTGATGCGCTACGAAGGTAACATCTTCCGGCCGCCGTCTGAGGCAGACTCGCTGCTTGTCCAGGCAACCATCGGCTGCTCGCACAACCGCTGCTCGTTCTGCGCCATGTACCGGGACAAGCAGTTTCGCGTCCGACCAGTTGAGGACGTGCTTGAAGACGTCAGGCGGGCGCGGGACTACTACGGTCCGGAAGTGCGCCGCGTCTTCCTCTGCGACGGCAACGCGTTCGTCCTGCCGACGAACTACCTGCTCAAGCTGCTCTCAAGCCTTGAGGAGCACTTCCCGGAGCTGCAGCGGGTCGGGGTCTATGCCAACGCGCGTGATATCCTGCACAAGTCTGAGGCTGAACTAGGGGCCCTGGTCGAGCACCGGCTGACCATCTTCTACCTTGGTCTTGAGTCTGGCTCAGACCGGATTCTCCGGCTGATTGATAAGGGCGCGACGGCAGACGAGATGGTTCAAGCGGTTCAGAAGGCGATGGCAGCAGGCATGAAGTCGTCGGTCATCTACCTGCTGGGTATGGGCGGCAGGAAGCTCTGGCAGGAGAATGCGCTTGAGTCGGCCCGTGTCGTGTCGGCGATGAGCCCGAACTTTCTGTCTGCACTTACGGTTACGGTCATACCCGGCACGCCACTTGAGCAGGAGATGAAGGCGGGTGAGTTCGAGCTGCCGTCGCCGGAGGAGTTCGCGGCTGAACTCAGACTCTTTCTCCAGCACGTGGACGTAAAGGCCACGGTCTTTCGGTCGAACCATGCTTCGAACTACGTGCCCCTGGCTGGCCGTCTGCCCAAAGACAAGGCCCGGCTTACTGCCGAGCTCGACTCGGCGATAGCGCACCACCGTTTCAAGCCTGAGTACCTGCGCGGACTCTAGCCATGAAGTCTGAGCTACCAGTCGAGCCGCTGCTGCCTGAGCCGGTTGCGGCTCCGGTTGAGACGCCGGCGACTGAGCCGCTGCGGCCTGTTCCGCTTGCTCGGGCGGACAGAGTCGAGCAGTGGTTAGAGAAGCACGTATGGCTGGTGGTGCTTGCCTGCGTGATAGCTGGGGTTGTGGCCCGGCTGCAGCCGGCACTCCAGATGAGCCTCAACGCCGATGAGGCATACAATTACCTGGCAGTCCGCGAAGCGACCTTGAGCGCAGCGCTGCGTTCGGCCATGACCGACAACCCGCATCCGCCGCTCTACTACGTTTTTCTCTACCTCTGGCGTCAGCTCGGCGATTCTGACCTTTGGCTCCGCCTGCTTTCCCTTTTGGCCGGCACAGTGAGCATCTGGGTTATCTATCAGTGGCTTGCCCGGGCGGTCAATCGAACAACCGCAATCGCGGCTGCGTTTCTCGTCACCTTTGCCACCCAGCACATCAACCTGTCGGCCGAGCTGCGTGCCTATACCGTGCTGCTGCTGTTGCTCGCAGCCGCGTTCTACTTTCTGGAGCGGGCGCTGACAGAGAAGTCCGCGGTGATGATGCTGTTCTTCAGCATCGCCCTGGCTCTGGCGATACTTGATGACTACTCGGCTGCCTGGGCTGCAGTGGCGGCAGGAGCATACGTGCTCCTCCGGTTGGTCCGAGCGCGGATGCCAGCCCGAGTTGTCGGGGTGTGGCTGGGCGGTCAGGCAGCATGCGCTGCGGTTGTCCTGCTGCTCTACCGTGCTTCAGCCGCCTTGCTGCGCGGCACTGATTTTGAGCGCTGGGTCCGCGAGGTAATGCTCAAGGATTCCTACCGCCAGCCAGGTGAGAACCTGCTCGCTTTCGTTGTCAAGACAACCGGTTCTTTCTTTCACTATCTGATTTCAACTCGAGCCGGCGGCTGGATTGGCTTCGCGCTGTTTGCCGCGGGCATCCTCCTGCTTGCGCTGCGTGGGGTGGGTGGCCGGCGGCTGAGGGCCTTTGCCCTGTTTTTAGGAGCGCCTCTTGTTCTTGCTGCCGGCGCTGCCGCAGCGCGGGTTTATCCTTTCGGAGGTACACGCCATAGCTTGTTCCTCTTGCTGCCAGTGGTTGCCGGAATCGGGTTTGCGCTGTCCTCGGTTGCCGGACATCGGCTGCGCGTGCTTGTTCCGCTGCTCTTGGTCTTGCTGCCGCTGTGGAAGTGGGGAGGACGACCAGACCGTAACTGGTTTGCCAACCGGCACAACCTGCGTCGGGAGTATCTGCTCGAAGGTGTAAGAATCCTGCGGAACGTGGCTCGGCCGGGCAGTGTTGTCTTTTCCGACCAGCAGTCTCACCTGTTGCTGCGTCGATACCTCTGTTCGTCCCAGGTAGGGCTGCCCGAAGCGAGCCCGAACGGCTTCACCGAGTGTTCGTCTAACGAGGTGATGTTCGTTGGCATGGGAGCGTGGGGACCCACACCGGACAGCTTTGTGAAAGAATGCCGGCGTATGCAGCGGGTCTACGGGCTGCGGCGCCGGGACACGGTCTGGGTCTTATCGGCCGGCTGGGGACGTAACATGGCTGCGCGGCTCGACAGCGAACTCGGCATTGCCGTACCCGGGGCCAGGATTGTCCACAACAACGTGGCAGTGTTTTCGGTCGTTGTCGCCGAGACATTCCAGACCGAGGCTGACAAGGCCAGGGCAGACAGCATCAGGCAGACGCTGGCGCTGCTCGCCGACTTTGTCCGGTCGCGCTGGGCTGGCTGCTTCCGGTTTGGACTCTGGCCCGGACACTACCGTCCCGAATTCTCTTCGCCAGAATGGCGAAGCTTTCCCGCGGTGAGCCTGACCTATGCTGAGTTGTACCGCACCCTCGCAACCGGACAACAGACGATGCTCGATTACCTGCCGGCAGTTGCGTTCTGGATTCTAGGTGACGAAGAGCGGCATCCGGTCTACATGCGCCTGATGGACGGGGGTAGTGACTACCGCGCCGGCGGCCTGCGGTTCAGTTTGCTCGCCTTGGCTCGCGACACCTCTATCGGCGCATACCTGATAGAGGAGGAAGACTGATCCCAGCAGTAGAGCGCCGAGTTTGACTCGGATGCCGCCCTTGGTCTATACTTGCACTCAGTCATGACACCAGATGGTACTCGCCGGCCGGATTATCCGTTTGTGTCAGTGGTCATTCCGCTTCTAAATGAGGAAGAGAATCTGCTTGAGCTGCATCGTCGGGTCACCGGCGTGCTTGGCCAGCTCGGGGACAACTACGAGCTTGTTCTGGTCAATGACGGCAGCATCGACCGCTCAGCAGAAATAGTCCGAGAGCTGGCGCAGACCGATAGCCACGTTAGGTACGTTACGTTCTCGCGCAACTTCGGTCATGAGGCTGCCTGTACCGCAGGGCTGGAGCGTTGCCGCGGCGATGTAGTAGTTCTGATGGACGCGGACCTGCAGGACCCGCCTGAGTTGATTCCTGTCTTTCTTGAAAAATGGCGCGCGGGGTTTGATGTCGTCTACGCTCGGCGCTCGCGTCGCATCGGCGAGTCGCTGCTGAAACGTGGCTCGGCCTGGCTTTTCTATCGGCTGCTGAATGCCATGGCCGAGGTTCCGGTTCCGCGCGACGTCGGCAACTTCCGTCTGATGGACCGGAAAGCGGTCGAAGCCTATCGGGCATTACCCGAGCGCAACCGGTTCACCCGGGGCATGGTCGCCTGGCTGGGGTTCAGTCAGGTCGGGGTAAGCTACGACCGTCCGGTCCGGTTCCGGGGGAAACCCAAGTACAACTATTTGAAGAGCTTGTACCTTGCCATTGACGCGCTGACCGGATTCTCGACGGCTCTGCTCAGGCTGTCGAGTGTGCTGGGTTTCTGCAGCAGTCTGATTAGCTTCATCCTTCTGCTGGTTGTCTTGGTCAAGAAGGTCTTCTATGGCATCCCGGTCGAGGGTTTCTCGATGCTGGCCAGCGGCTTGTTCTTTCTCGGCGGGGTGATTCTGCTCTCGCTGGGCGTCCTGGGCGAGTACGTGGCCAAAACCTATCGTCAGGTCCAGGGGCGGCCGCTCTACGTCGTGAAGGAGGAAGGCGGGCAGAATCTCTGAGAGCGTCCATCAGGTTTTCTACCGGGTTGAGAAGACTCACTGGTGGTTTGTAGCACGCCGGGAGATCGTCCTCGCGGTGCTGAAGAGGCTAGTGGAATCGGGGGGAAAGGATGCCAGGACGCTGACCGTTGCCGACATCGGAACCGGGTGCGGCGCGACCCTGGCTGAGCTGAGTCAGCGCTATCAGGCGGTGGGCATGGACGCGTCGGACGAGGCGGTCACATTTGCCCGGAACCGTGGTAGTACCGTGGTGCAGGGAAGTCTCCCTGATGCCGTGCCGTTTGGTCCCGGGCAGTTTGACGCCGTACTCGCACTTGATGTCATTGAGCACGTTGCTGACGACCAGGCCGCAGTATCAGCGCTGGCGTGTCTGCTCAAGCCGGGTGGTATCCTGCTCGCAACCGTACCGGCATACCAGTGGCTCTGGACCAGGCGGGACGAGTACCACGAACACAAGAGGCGTTACAGTGGTGCTCGTTTCCGGCAGTTGCTGAAGGCAGCCGGACTATCGATCGAAGTGTTCACCCACTTCAACACCTTGCTCTTTGTGCCTGCGATGGTTGAGCGGATGACGAAGAAGCTCTTGGGACTTGACCGGGCCGAGCCTGATGTGGCGATACCGTGTGCGCCGGTCAATGCTGTGCTGCGGTGCTCTTTTGGGCTCGAACGCTTCTTGGTTCCGCATATCCGGCTTCCTTTCGGTCTTTCATTGCTTGCGGTCGCGCGGCGGCGCTAGCGGGCATGGCTGACCTGCGGTCTTTGCTTGCCGCGCCGGCCCTGTACAGCCTGTACCAAGGTCTGGTAAGGGGCCGACGTTTCTACTCCTCGTTTGTCCGTGAGTACATTCGTGCCCGGCCTGGACAGCGCGTGCTGGACATCGGTTGCGGGCCGGCCGACATATTGAGGTACCTGCCGGCAGTGGAGTATGTTGGTGTTGACATGAGTGAGCCGTACCTGGCTGCGGCTCGGAAGCGGCTCGGCACTCGAGGTACGTTTCTTCGGATGAAGGTCGATGAGACCAGTGTCGGGCAACTGGCCGGATTTGACATCATCCTGGCTCAAGGGCTGGTTCATCACCTTGATGACCGTGAGGCGGTCCATCTCTTCCGGGTGGGAAGGGCTGCATTGAAGCCCCAAGGCAGGCTGGTTACCCTGGATGGGGTCTTTGTTTCCGGACAGCCTGGTATCGCCCGCTTCCTGATTTCCCGTGACCGCGGCAGGCACGTCCGCACCGGACCCGAATACCGGGCCCTGGCTGAGGCTGTGTTTGGGCCTGTCCGGCTTTCTATTCGCCATGACCTGTTTCGCGTTCCCTATTCCCTTGCTATCCTGGAATGCGTCAAGGACGTCAGCGACTGCCAGTAGGCAGTTGCAGACCACAGATACAGCGCGATAGAGTGAACCCGACTGTGCTGGCGCGGCGCCTCGGAAACTCAGCTAGCCAGAAGCCGGTCGAGCAGGGCGGCGGGCCACGGCGATGAGGGAGGAGCCAAGCCAGCAGTCCATGCCCGCAAGCAGTTGACGCTCAAGAGACATGATTGCGCCGAAGAGTGGGTTGAGCACGCCTAGTGGAGGTTTCACGTCATAGCTGGTCTTCGGTCTGCCGGTGAGTGCCGCTCTAATCCGGCCAGCACTGCGCTGGAGAGCTATGACCGGAAGCAGCAGACTGGTGTAGTAGGAGACTCGGACCATACTGAAGCCTGCCTTTTCGATTCTCTCCCTTAGGGCCTGGCGTGTGTAGCGTCGGAAGTGGCGGAGGATGCGGTCATGGTCGCTCCAAAGCCACGGCAGAGCCGGCACGGTGCAGAGCAACAGGCCGCCGGGTTTGAGCAGGTCACAAGCTGCGCGCAGGCTGGCAGAGTCGTCTTCGATGTGCTCCAGAACGTCACACATGGTGATGATGTCGAACGGCCCGGTTGAGGGTAGGTTGGTTGGAAAAACGCCCGGCCTCGCGTCCAGTCCGAGCTGCTCGTGAGCGAATCGGGCAGTGTCAGCATCAGCTTCGACAACCAGGACCGTGCCCCAACGCTCGAGTTCCTTAGGGATGAGCGAGGCAGCGCCACCAATGTCGAGTATCCGCAACCCGCCTGGAGCCGGGCCGTATCGGCTAAGCCAGTCGAGGACCAGTCGGCGTTTGGCGATACGCCAGAAGTGCTTCTGCTCCAGTTCGAAGAACCGGTCGTAGGCAGTGCGGTCCAAGGTGAGCAAATCGTACTCCGGAGTTGGTTGGTGTCAACATCGAACAGCATAACGCGAGAACTATAGGACACTTAGCAATACGGGCAACGCCCGGCCCGGCCCTGACTTGTCTGGGCCGCGGTCTTAATCGAGTCCAAGAAACCCCTTGACAAGTCTGATGGATTCGGTATATTCAGGTGTCTATGGGGTTCTCCAGACGCCCCGATGTGTCCGTAATCGTCCCGGCGTTCAACGAGGCCGACAACATCATCCCTCTGCTGGATGAGCTGGCGGCCAGGTTGGACAGCTCGTATGAGGTCATCGTGGTTGACGATGGCTCCACTGACCAGACTTACGAGACTGCTGTCCGAGCGCGCGGGACGCATTCGTTTGTGCGGGTTGTTCGTCACAATACCAACCAGGGAAAGACCGCGGCGATTGTAACCGGTCTGGCTGCAGCCCGCGGTGACATCATATCGGTGTTGGACGCGGACATGCAATTCATGCCCGAAGACGTTGTCGCCCAGGTCAGGAAGTTGCACGAAGGGTTTGACATCGTGACCGGCTGGAAGCAGGGGAAGTACGAGAAACGGTTTGTCTCGGGCGTGTACAACTGGCTGGCCCGGGTGATGTTCGGCCTGAAGGTACATGATATCAATGCGCTGAAGACGTTCCGGCGCGAGGTATTGGACGGCGTCAGTCTGCGCCGGGACTGGCATCGTTACATTGTTCCGCTTGCTGCGGCACGCGGGTTCAGAGTCGCCGAAGTACCGGTGGCTCTGCGGCCCAGGCTTCATGGCACGCCCAAGTACTCGGGCAAGCTCCGGATTCTCATCGGTCTGTTTGACCTGGTTGCGGTCGCGTTCCAACTGACGTTCATGCGCAAGCCGATGCTCTATTTCGGCTTTCTTGGCGCTGTCGCGCTCGGGTGCGGGTTCATTGTCGGCATTGTCGCGGTCGTGCTGCGGATTCTCGGGCACGGGTTCCGGCCCATGCTCTATCTTGTTGTGCTGCTGATTCTGGCCGGGGTGGTCCTTTTTGCCGCCGGCTTCCTCGGCGAGTCACTGGCCGGAATCAACGACCGACTCGACCGCGTGGAGCGGTTGCTTCACGCCAGTGCACGCCGCGGCGCGTCTCAGGAGGAGGATGCGGAGGGCGTTGGTTGACTCCCCGGCTGAAGAGCACAGCGGCGACGCTCGGTCGGGTGCTTCTGTCGGCCGCTCTGCTTGGGGCGCTGGCCTGGCTGTTTCGCGACAAACTGAGCCAGTCGTTCGCCTTGATTGGCCAGGCTCGGGTCGTGGCGCTGGTCTGGGCCGCGTTCTGGTACGTGGTCTTCATCTTCATCTCGTCTTGGCGATGGCAGGTGCTGCTTTCCGCCCGGCAGCTAAGGTTCAATACGTTCTATCTGGCCCGGGTCTTCACGATTTCGCTGTTCTTCTGCAAGCTCCTGCCGACGTCGATTGGCGGTGACGTAATGAGAATCGCTTACACCGCGCCGCGCGACCGGGTTGCCGATGCATTCTCTGCGACATTGCTTGACCGGCTGATTGGGTTCACGAGTCTGCTCTTTCTGGCGGTCGTGGTCTCAATCGGCCTGTTCGTCAGCAGCGCCCAGTCGCGCAGTCTGGAACTCGTGGTGCTCGGCATCAGGTTTGCCGGCCCGGGCATTCTGCTGCTGCTCTGTGCCGGGTTGCTTGCACTCGTATTCATCACTTTGGCTTTCTTCAGCGACCGAGTCCACCGGCTGGTCAACCGGGTGTTCGGCCGGGTGCGGTTGTTCAGGCTCGGTGAGCGGCTCGACCGGGCCTACGACGCGGTGAAGCAGTTCCGACATCATCGTCTGGCCCTGGTGACAAGTTTTCTATCCGGCATCGGCGTACAGGCAACCCTTGCGCTGTCGTGGTACAGCGTGGCCGCGGCGATCGGCGGCACAGTGCCGGCTGTTTACTATCTGATATTCATTCCGCTGCTTAACATCGTGGTCAACATTCCCACTATCGGCGGACTCGGAGTCAGAGAGTGGGCGTTCGTGCTCTTCTTCACTCCCCAATGGCTGACCGGCCACCTGACCCAGGAGCTGGCCCTGGCTACGGCCCTGCTCTTTCTGGCGCTTGACCTCGTGTTTGCCCTGGCCGGCGGACTGTTGTTCGCTGTTACCAGACGACGGACCTTTGACCTGTCGGGGCCTGCTGAGCCCGACCCAATCCCAAAGGAGGACGGCAATGTTACCCACTCCCAGACCGAACCTTGAGAGTATCCGGCCCTACAAGCCGGGCAAGCCGGTTGAACAGGTTGCGCGCGAGCTTGGCCTGAAAGGGCCGATCGTCAAGCTCGCCTCGAACGAGAACCCACTCGGCCCCTCGCCTCGGGCTCTGGCCGCCTTGCGCAAGCACCTGCCCGACATGCACTATTATCCTGAGGACTCCTGTTTCTACCTCAAGGAGCGCCTGGCCCAGTACTGGAAAGTTGATTTCGACTCAATCATCGTCGGCAATGGCTCGGTCGAGCTCATCCTCCTTGCCTGCCTGGCCTATCTCGACCCGGGCTGCGAGCTGGTGATGTCCGAGCACTCGTTTATCATGGCCAAGATTGGCACGCGGGTGATGAACGCCCGGGTGGTCGAGGTCCCGACTCGCGAGTACTGCCACGACCTCGAGCGCATTCTCGAAAACATCACACCGCGCACGAGAATTGTCTATCTCGACAATCCGATAAACCCACTCGGCACGATGATCACGCGCGAGGCGCTCAACGAGTTCATGGAGAAAGTCCCGGACCATGTGCTGGTGATAATCGACGAGGCTTACTCCGAGTACATCACCAGCCGCGACTACCCGAAGAGCCTGGACTACTACAACCAGAACCGGAATGTCCTGATACTGCACACGTTTTCCAAGGTCCATGGTCTGGCCGGGCTGCGCATCGGCTACGGCATCGCCCGGCAGGAAATACTCGCCACGCTCTCAAAAGTCCGCCTGCCGTTCAATGCTTCGCGCGCCGCTCAGGTGGCGGCAATTGCCGCCCTCGACGACAAACGCCATATCCTGCGGAGCCGCCAGATGAACGACGCGGGCAAAGAGCTGTTCTATCGCGAACTGAAGAAGCTCAATCGCTTCTACCTGAAGAGCTACGCCAATTTCGTCTTTGTCAACTTCGCGGTGGACTCGCAGGAGGTCTTCGAAGGACTTCAGCGCCGCGGGGTCATCACGCGCACGGTCAAGGAGTACGGCCTGCCCAATGGCCTGCGGGTCTCGGTTGGCACCCCGCCCCAGAACAAGCTTTTCATCAAGGCACTCATCGAGGTCCTCAGTCAGTAAGTAAGCGCCGTGGCCTGCGGCGCAGTTGACCAGTGCTGCCCGCAAGGCCGCTGCGCTCTTGACTTACGCTCACGGTCGGCTATTGTTACCTGCCGGCTATGCCAGGCGTGAGCCATCCCGGTCGGCCCGGGGTGGCTCTTCGCGTCTTCAAGAGGACGCTGCGTCGCCCGGTACGGTCCTGTTCACGACACGAAAGGAGCAGCGTTGCTGAAAACGGTAATCATCGCCGGCTATCTTGCCGTCCTTGCGGTTCTTGGCCTGCTGGCGCGGCGCCGGGCAAGGCGAGGCCACGAGGACTTCTACCTTGCGGGCCGCAGTCTCGGGCCGGTCCTGCTCTTGCTGACCATGGCGGCGACCAACTTCTCGGCGTTCACTGTGCTCGGTTTCGCCGGTGACGGCTACCGGGTCGGATATGCCTGGTATCCGATTATGGCTTTCGGAACCGGGTTCATGGCGCTGTCGTTCATCTTCCTGGGCATTCCACTGGCCCGCGCAGCCCGCATGTCAGGCGCGGTTACACCACCAGAGGTAGTCTGGCACCGTTTTCACAACCGACCGTTGAGACTTGTCTACCTGCTGGTTATGGTCATCTTCACGCTTCCCTATCTTGCGTTGCAGCCGATGGGCGCAGGCTATGCGCTCGAGGGCCTGCTCGGCATACCGTATGTGTGGGGTGCGGTCGCGGTTACTGCTGTCGGCACAGCTTATCTGCTGCTGGGCGGAATGCGGGGCGATGCCTGGACTGATGCGCTGCAAGGCGGCGTGATGCTTGGAGCAATGGTCTTGGTCGTGGTCGGCCTGGCGCGCGCGCTGGGCGGCCTGGAGACAGCGAATGCACGGGTTTCGGCAGCTTACCCAGCGCTCTTCAGCCGACCCGGTGGCGGAGGCGAATTCCTGCCTGGCGTCTGGTTCTCATATCTTGCGCTCTGGTTGTTCTGTGACCCGATGTTCCCGCAGTTGTTCCAGCGCTTCCTTGCCGCGCGTGATGAACGGGCGCTGGCAACGACCGCAACGCTCTATCCGGTTGTCACCGGGGTGCTTTTCTTCATCCCGGTTGCGGTCGGCGTGATGGGTCGGCTGGTTGAACCCGGGCTGGTCGGAAAGGCAGCCGATGGAATCCTGCCGCTGGCGGTTGGCAGGCTGCTACCCGGCTGGGCTGGCGCGGTGGCGATTGCCGGCGCGATGGCGGCGCTCATGTCAACAATGGACTCGCAGTTGCTGACTCTGAGCTCAATGCTTGTGCGGGACGTGCGCCAGCTCTGCAACCGGGAAGCAGAGAGCCGGTTTCCCTGGAACCGCGTGGTTATCATCGTCCTTGCGTGCGCCGGTCTTGGGCTGGCGCTCCGGCCCTGGGCGACCATCCGAGTGATTGCAACCCAGACTTTCACCGGTCTGGCTGTGCTCTTTCCCACGACCCTGGCAATGGTCTACTGGCGTCGGACTAACCCCTGGGCCGCCTTTGCCTCAATCCTTGCTGGCGAGGTCCTGGTCGTGCTGTATCATTTCAGGCTTCTGCCAACCTTTGGCCTGCTGCCGGTGATTCCGGTTGTTCTGGTTGCGACGCTTGTCCTGGTCGTCGGCAGCCTCGTCGCTCCGACTCGAAACCTTGAGCCGCTGGCCTGGATGCCGGCCCGCGCCTGGCGCTGGACCGCGTTGTTCGGGCTGCTGTTTCTCGCCGCGAACGACTTCTGGAACTGGGGCCGTACCGGCCCGCTGCTCCTGGGCCTGCCGACCTGGCTCTGGCACTTCTTCGGGCTGAACCTGGTGCTGACTCTGCTTATAGTGGTGATGACACGCCGAGCCGGTGCTCACCTGACTACGGTGAACGGCTGAGTCACTACCCGTCCCGCCTGAAGGACCCGGACCTGATACACGCCGGCAGCCAGAGAGCGTAGGCTGAGGACGAGTTCAGATTGCTGACTGCAGAATGTAGATTGTAGAACCTGACGGCCAGAAGAGTTGAAGACAGTCAGTACCGAGGGGGCAGGAGTGAGATATGAGGAGTTGATGCGAACAACAGTCCGGTCGCGTACCGGGTTCGGGCTGACCGTAATGCGCTGCATAGTTGGCTCGCCCAGCACTTCCTCGACTCCGGTGCCGTAGCGGACTTTGGCGCGGAGCAGGTGGTCGGCTGCATCCATGCCCATGGGCGTGACCCAGCCCCAGTCGGGAAAGTACCACCACTGCCGGGCCGGATAGTCGAAGTGCGTGTCGGTGCCGAAGAGCAGGTGGAACCAGTGCTTCTGGAAAAAGCACAGGTAGAAGTCGCCGGAGTCTATCACCACCGGCACCGTCAGGTCATAGTCGCGGAATCCGAGATTCTGGCCGCGCGGGATGTCGGTACGCAACTGGTTGTAGAGAATCGTATTGGGCAGGCCGCCAGTGCTGTCGTCGTCGTAGACGCGCAGGTAAATGGTACACCCTTCGTCGTAGCCGACCTCGGCCCGGGCGCCGATGACTTCACACGGATACTCGCTCGGGGTGAACCTGACTGCGGCTCCGAACGAATCGCGGTCGGAACACCACCAGGTCCGGTGGATGCCATCGTCATAGCTGATTACCGTGTCTACATCCGCGGCGAACGCGGTCGCGGTAAGGACAGTCGCGAACACTAACAGTGCATGTCTCATTAGTTGGTCCTCTGTTCAACGCAGCAGCACGAGTTTGATGACGCCGGTCCGGTCGCCATTATCAGCAGTTGGCTGTTGTCGGACGAAGTACACTCCGGAAGGCAGACGTCGGGCAATATCAGCCACGCTGTTTCCCGCAGCTTGGTACAGCACCCGGCCGGCAGGGTCGAAGACCGCGACGGAATGACGGAAAGACGAACTGGTGGCCATCCTGTCGCCTTGGCAGGGTGTCTCCGCGCCCGATGTCCGGACTGCCCGCGGCCGCGTGGCTGACGTTGGCATTTGGACCGGCGCGTAGCGCCAGAACTCAAGTGTCTTATTGCCTTTGAGTGCATAGAGATAGTCACGGGTGCTGACCATGTCGGCTCCGGCCTTGACCTTCTTGTTCTTACCTGAGCTGCCCCAAACCGGCATCGGCTCGGCCTCGTACCATGAGTCCTGCTCAGGGTGATAGCGCCAGAACTCATCTGTGTTCCCGCCCTTCAGGGCATAGACGTGGCCGTTGAACCAGGCCCCGCTGCCGCCGTCCTTTGACTTCTTGCTCCGACCTGAACCGCCGACAAACGGCATGCCACTCAGCGGACGAGGCGACCAGACCTCAAGCACGGGCTCAAAGGCGTGCAGCTCGTGGTACTTTGCCTTGTGGCAGTAGACGATACCGAACTCAGCCGGAACCGTTCCGGCCGGTGCATAGGTCAGCCACGACCCCTTGTCATACTTCACTCTGCCGTTGGCGCCAATCGGGGCTTCAGATGTTTCGCGCCAGGAGTCGCGGTCGATGTCGTACCGCCAGAACTCGTTCTTGCCGCCTTTCAGGAGATACAACCGGTCCGGGTGCTGGCCCAGGTTGCTGACATAGACGATGTCGGTTCCGCCCTTGACTTTCTTGCCGGTTCTGCCGAGTGGGATATCGGCCATCTGTTGCCAAGAGTCTTGGCTTGGGGAATAGCGCCAGAACCCTTGGGTGTTATTGCCTTTGACCGCGTATAGATGACTGCCACCGGCGGCGCCGACCGCGCCTTTGCCAGGCTTTCTGCCTTCACGGCCGTCTGGAATCGAGGCGAGCATGGTCCAGGTGTCGTTCTCGATGTCATACCGGTAGAAGTCCGAAGTCTTGTTGCCCTTGGCCGCGTAGACGTAGTTGCCATGGCTGACCAGCCAGGCGCCGTCTTTCACATGCTTGGAAGATGGCAGCAGAGGCAGGGAACGTTTTTCTACCCAGCCCGCGATTACGAGCGATTTGACTGCGAAAGTGGTACTGATTGTGTCGTTGGCCGGCACGACATCGCCTGTCTGCTGAACTGAGCAGCGGGCAACGTACGTTCCGGGCCGCGCATTCCAGGGAGAGAAGCTGACCGTGGTGTCATCGCCTGGAGGCAGACTGGGCAACAAGACAGTCGTCTGGTATGGCGGTGTTGCGCCCACAATTGTGAAGGTCGCGCTGACCGGCAGCCGCCTAGTGCCGTAGTTGTGCAGAATAGCCTGCGGCACGACTTGTCCGGGCAGAATGGTCTCGACCGGCGTGACAATGGCGACAACTGCGGCGTCCCCGATTTCAACTGTGACGGTATCGCTCTGTCCGTCGTTCGTGCGCACCATGTCCGTCGTTAGTTCGGTTGTGCAGGACACGGCATAGCGGCCGCGCGGCACGCGGATATCCCAGGTCGGGAACGTAACGTAGACCGCGGTGCCCGGGGCATGACCATTGACTGCCACGGCCTGATCGTAGGTCGAGCCGACCTTCATGCGGACGCTGTAGCTCTCGGTGGTGTTACCGTAGTTTCGAACCGTGCACGCCGGCACAACTGACGTTCCTGAATCGACCGTTGCTGCCGGCCTGACAATCCGCGCGCAGCCGACGTCGCGCACAAGCGCGTTCACCGAGTCTGTCACTCTATTGTTCTCGGGGCGGACGTCGCCAGTCATGGCAACCGTACAGACAACCGGCAGTCTGCCCCGCAACAGTGCGGTCCAGACCGGAAAGCCAACCGTGTCTGACTGGCCGGGTGCCAGTACCTTGCCCCGGGTCTGGATGTAGCTGCTGCCGATGCGCATAGTCACTGTGAACGCTGCCGATGTCGGGCCGAGGTTCTCGACTTCGGCGACCGGCATAACGCTCTCTCCGGAATCGACATCGCCGAGCGGCGCGACAATCCGATTCAACGCAATGTCATACACCATCGTATCGGGCTCAGCCAGGGTCGCAATCGTGGCGACAAGCGCCCTTATCGCCTTGACAAAGTAAACGGAGTCGAAAGTCGGTGCAGTGACCCGGTCGTTGCGGGTATGGTAATAGGGTGTCAAACCGTCCTCGATTACAAGCACAGCGTCGTAGTTCTGGGCGTGATAGGAATAGTGGTCTGAGTTCGCGACCATCTGTGATGAACTCCGGATGTTCAGACCGGTACCGTAGACTCGGTTGCAGGCAATGAAAGTATCGGCCATGGCGATGGCGCCCGGCCGGGTCCCACGGTAGATGACGATTGAGTCGTAGCCGGCAGTGTCGGTCGCGATCATATCGGCATTGAGCACGCCCATGATGGTGTCGGACCGCGCCCGGGCCCGGGTAGCATGGCGGTTGCTGCCGTACAGACCCTGCTCTTCGGCGTTCCAGCCGATGTAGCGGACCGTGTAGCGAAAGGGGAATGGCTGCATGTACTTGGCCGCAATCAAGGCGGCGATTGCACCGCTGGCGTTGTCGTCTGCACCCGGAGCCGGAAAGTCCGGCTGTTGCACCGAGGAGTCGCCGCGCGAGTCGAGGTGTCCACCGATAATCCAGTAGCGGGTCGGGTACACTCGGCCGAGTCGGGTCGCAATGACGTTGCTGTCGGTATAGTACGGGCCGTTACTCGGGTACCGGAACGTGAAAGAGTCCATCCGCACTGAGTCAAGCCCCAGGTTCTGGCATTTCTCGTAGAGCCACCAGACGGCGGACGAATTCTTCCGGCCGATTGTCCAGCGCGAGGTGATTGTGTCGACTAGACCGCGTACCGTGGTTGTTTCCTCACCGGTGAATTGGCGCATCAGGCGCATCACCTCAGTCATCGTGATGCGGCCGAGGATCGTGTCAACCACGAAGTGGCGGGCTAGGAGCGGCAGCCGCGGTTGCGGCTCAAGGCCGAGCTCACCGGGCAGAACAAGGGGAGTGAACTCAACTGCGGCCAGCTCGTAGCGGGCGCTGGCCGGCGACCGAAGAAAGAAGGAATCGGTCAGGAACAGAAACGAGCACTCATCCTCAGCGAGAATCCGGCCGTGGCGTTCAAGCAAGTCGCGGTCGGCCTCGGACTTCTCGCCGGGTGGAGGGATGACCAGGTAGCAGATATCATTCGCCCGCGCCTGGGAATAGACCTCTTCATCGAGCAGCACGCGGTAAACTATGCCTTGGCGGGCCAGGGCATCAAGTGCAGGTCGGGTCGCCTCGATGATGACGGCATCATTGAGCAGTACGACCGGGGTGGCGTCCGTGGTCCGAAGCGCGGTCAGTGCCGCGTTGCTCAAAGGGATACGGACTAGACTCATGCTCGGAGCCGGTGGAGCGAGAGCAAGAAGGAGGGTTAGGACGGTTGTCATATGCTGAACTCCTTATCCTGCAATTGAGTGGCTGCGATTGCCTGTATGCTCGAGCGGAGTGCGGGCTGCCGCAGCCAATGTCCAAGCGGATGGTCCCCAGCGGATGTAGCGCTCGAATCCCGCGGCCGCGACCATGGCGGCGTTGTCGACGCAGTACTCGAGTCTGGGGAAGAGCAGCCGGAATCCGCGTTGAAGCGCGGCATCGGCCAGTTGCTGACGCAGATGACCGTTGGCCGCGACTCCGCCTGATACCCCCACGACCTTGATTCCGGTCTGATCAACTGCCTGGACAACACGCTTGACCACTGCGGCAACTGCGGCACGCTGGAACGAGGCCGCGACGTCGGCCCGATTCGCTCCAGGGTTGTTACGCAGCAGGTAGTAGAGCACCGCAGTCTTCAAGCCCGAGAAGCTGAAGTCAAGCCCGCCGGGTTCTGCTACCGGGAAGTCGATTGAGCTGCTTCCTTCCCGGGCCAGTTGTTCGAGCGCTGCGCCACCCGGATACCCAAGCCCGAGCAGCTTGGCAACTTTGTCGAACGCCTCGCCGCAGGCATCGTCAAGAGTCGCGCCAAGCAGGCGGTAGCGACACCAGTCCTCGGTGACGACCATCTCGGTGTGACCGCCGGAGAGAATCGCAGCGAGGAAAGGCGGCCTAAGCTCCGGATACTCAAGCCGAACTGCGAAGATGTGGCCTTCGAGATGGTTGACGCCGACGAATGGAATGCCCAGGCCGCGGGCAAGCGCCTTGGCAAACGGCAGTCCGACCAAGAGCGCACCCATCAAGCCGGGCGTGTAGGTTACGGCGACAAGGTCGAGGTCGTGTTTCTGCTGTCCGGCCAAGGCCAGGGCAGCGCTGGTGACCGGCACGACTAACCGAATGTGTTCGCGGGCTGCCAGCTCCGGGACCACGCCACCGTAGCGGGCATGGACATACTGAGACGATACCACGTTGGCGAGAACCCGGGCCGGCGCGGCAACGACCGCAGCAGCGGTTTCGTCGCACGAAGTTTCGATGCCGAGAATCAGCATGGGGCCTCGAAGACCCGGGGGCTATTTGACCAGCACGTCGAAGAACTGCGGCTCGCACTTCACCATGTGAAAATCGGGCGGCAGCGTTATCTCGGCAGCCAGCCGATACTCACCTGGCGGCAGCCCTGATACTTTCACCTCGGCCGAGATGTCCGACTTGGTTAGCCGGTCAATCTTGCTGGCCGGTCCGGCAACAGCAATCTGTGCCTCCTCGGGGTCCAGTTCAACGCTGCGTCCGGTCGGAGCTGTTACCTTGACCGGCACACCCAGAAAGATGCGGGCGCCTTCTTTCTCCAGCTCAATCGCCACGTCCACCGAATCAGGCTCCACCCCGGTGAACCGGCCTTCAGGCAGGGTAATTGCCAGCCGCCGCACGCCTGGTCGATCCACGGTTGCCATATTCAGTGTCTCGGTCGCCACGATATTGACCAGCTTCAGTTCCTCGGCCGAACCGAACAACCGAGCCTGGATTTCGGGCGGCCTGACGGTCACAGCCAGTCCGCTGGCCGCCTGTCCGGTAGTCGGTACACGAATGGGTACCAGTTTGCCTGCGGCTTCACTTTGTCGCAACTCGATGAACTCCGGCTTGATTGACCGGACCACGACGCTTGCCGGCAGCTTCAGGTCGTCGGCCGAGAGCCGCACCTGACGGGTGCCGCTGCGGGTCTCGGTCAAGGGGATGTTGAACTCCAGTTGGCGGAAGTGCACGCCCAGGAGGTCCTTGCCTTTGGCCTGGATTGTCACCTGAGCCTCGGTGGTATCGATGTCAAGCAGGGTCCGCTTCGCCCCGGCCTGAGCAACAACCACGGGAACGGTCAACGTTCTGGTGTATGACCGGTCGAGCACGGCGAACGCCCAGACCGCGAGCGCGACAATCCCGGCCGTGATTTTGAGCGGCAGATTGGCAAAGGCCGCACGAAGCAGTTCCAGCATCAGCCAATGATATTGCCGGATGCGCCCCGGTCAAGACCGCGCAATGACCCTGGAACCGACATCGGCTCAGCCACCGCGGTCGCCTGGAAAAGTTCGAAGGTCGACGTCCGAGCGTCGAATGAAACCATTGGTGGTTCAGTCTCGGATTTCCGGAATGGCTTGACTGAGGCCCGAAGTTCGCAATACTGCTGGAGCATGATTTCCGCCCACTGCCCGTCGCCAGAAAGGAGCCCAAATGTGGGACAGCATTACGTTTGACCGAATCAGGCAGCGGATTGGCGAGCTCGAGCCCGAGATGGTCGCCATGCAGACCGAGCTTGTCCGGCGGCCTGCAATCAGCCCGGTGTCAGGTGGCGAGGGAGAGCAGGTTCGGGCTGATTTCCTGCGTCCCGTGCTTGAATCGTGGGGCCTGCAGGTTGAGGAGTTCCGTGCGCCTGATACCCGCGTTCCCTGCGGGTATCGGCCCAGCCTGGTTGCGCGTCTCGAAGGAAGACGGCGCCACCCGGCGCTCTGGATCATGAGCCATATGGACGTGGTGCCGTCCGGGCCGCGCGAACTCTGGCACCATGAGCCATTCGTCGCCACGGTCGAGAATGGCAAGGTGTTCGGCCGGGGTACCGAGGACAATCAACAGGAGCTGGTTGCTTCGTTGTTCGCTGCCCGGGCGCTCGTCGACCTGGGCCTTGTGCCGGAGATGGACCTCTGCTTGCTGCTTGTTGCCGATGAGGAGACCGGCTCGGACTATGGGGCCAACTGGCTGCTGGAGAATCATGTCCTGTGCCGACCAGACGACCTGCTTGTCGTTCCCGACGCCGGGGACTCGACCGGTCTGATGCTTGAGGTCGCTGAGAAGTCGATTGCCTGGGTGAAGTTCACCACCCGCGGGCATCAGGCACATGCCTCAGCGCCGCATCACGGCACCAATGCCCACCGTGCCGGCGCCCATCTGCTCTTGCGGATTGATGAGCGTCTGCACCAGAAGTACTCAGCTCAGGACCGGTTGTTCTCGCCGCCGTCCTCGACGCTCGAGCCGACCAAGAAGCTCGCCAACGTGCCCAATGTCAATACGATTCCGGGCGAGGACGTGTTTTACTTCGACTGCCGGATGTTGCCTCAGTACGAACTCGATGACCTGCTGGCCGACATGCGCCGGATTGCCGACGAGGTGGCGGCTGAGTTCAAGGTCGAGGTGAAACTGGAAACCGAGCAGTTCGCTCCGGCTGCGCCGCCGACCGCAGTTGATGCACCGGTTGTCAGGTTGCTGTCGGCTGCCATCCGTGCGGTGTATCCGGGCGAGCCGTACACAAGAGGCATCGGCGGCGGGACAGTTGCGGCTCTGTTCCGGCGGCGGGGGATTCCGGCCGTGGTCTGGGGCTGCAACGACGGGACCGCGCACAACCCGGATGAGTACTGCGTCATCGCCCGAATGCTCAGCAACGCCCTGGTCTATGCCCATCTTGCCGGGCAGAGAGCAGAATACTGAAGATACAGGCCCGTCCGAGCCGCCGAAAGGCCCGGCGTCAATACCGGTGCCAGGGGCAGCGGCGGTTCTTGACACCAGCCCGAGCCGGGGTAGAGTGATTTCACAATGGAACTCCAGCCCCTGAGCCAGCTCCGCCAACTGGTTGACACCGACCGGGCTGAGGTGATTGACGCCCGCACGACCGGCGGCGAGGTCATCCGGATACCGATTCGCGCGCAGTTGTTGCCGATTCAGATTCTTGCGGCTGTGGCTGATAACCTGGCCTGGTTCATGGAAACCGTGACCGGCCGAGGCTATCAGAAGGCCGAGGAGGTCTATGAAGTCGGCTTCACGGTGCGCGAACCCGGGCACCAGGCCTATGGTCTGAAGGTGAATACCGAGGCCGGCTTTGTCATCATCTCGCGCGTGGCGATTCTCGAAGACGAGACCATCTTCCGGCGCTACGTCCGGTATCTCCATACCGGGCTGCACTCCTGATTGCCGCTCTAGAGCAGCAGCAGGAGTTCAGCGAGCAAGGCGCAGGCAGCAACGAGCAGCAGGACCGGAACAAGGTCTGAGCCGGCCTGCTGACCAAAGCGCCGGGCCTCGACCCCGGCCTGGGTCAGGTCGCCTTCGGCCGGGTCGATGTTGACCACGACGGTGTGTGAGCCGATTTCATAGACCCCGGGCAGCCGCGTGTCGGTGATGACTGCCATCGTGCGCCCCTGGGTGATAACCGGTTCAATGTTTGTCTGGCCGCCGGGCCAGCTCACCGCGACCGGCCCACCTGCGTGCGACGCGCGGGCAGGCCCGCTTCCATCAACCCCGATTCGGATTGTATCCTGTACGTTGAACTCGGTCTTGAGCGGTGCGGCGAGCAGGTAGCGCAGGGTGCGGTGGAGCAGCGGCACAAAGGCCGCCTTGTACACAAGGTCGGTGAACTCAGGCGCTGGCGCGAATGCCCAGACGACCATTCGTCCGTCATCGGTCTCGGCTACCAGCGGCGTGTTGTCTGAACCGCGCACGAGCACGCCGGCGCCCGGCAGGTCGACCCGCGTGCGCCGGAAGAAGCGGGCCGTGGTCAGGTCCGCAGTACGGAGCGGCTCCAGGATCGGATGGCCTGAGTCGATGCCCGAGACCGAGACAAATCCTGATCCCTGCGTACCGGCACGGAACGTCGCGCCGTGAATCGTCGCGGTGTCCGGCGGCTCGGTTCCGGCCATGACCAGGGCCGCTCTGCCTGACTGGACGTGGAAGTCGAGCCTCGACCGGTCGGACCGGGAAAGCGCTGCCGCGTCGGTTACTACGACGACACCGTACTTGCGGGTTTCGTGCCGGCCGAGCGCGGCCAGGCCGATGACCGTGACGCGTAGTCCTGAGACCGAGTCCGGGCCGAGCGCGTCAACAAGGTAGCGTGCCGGGACCGCGGGCGACTCGACGATGAGCACGTCAGAACCTGGCGGCCGTGCCGCGGCGAACCAGCGCACGTTGTCAGCAGCCAGCGAGTCGGTGCGCAACTCGACCCGGGCAGTTTGTGGGCCTGAGTCCGGTAACGTCGTCTCAAACTCCACGGTCGTCAACTCGTGGGGCTTCAGTTCGACGACTTTCTCTTCCTGCTGCGCACCAACAGTCAAGACAAGCGTGCGCGTGACCGGGGTGCGACCGTGGTTCCTGAGGTCTGCCTTCAGCCGGGCCGGCCGGCCTGCGGCCGGGTACCGGTCGATCGGGTAGAGCCGGACCACGCTCGCGTTGTCGAATCGGGCGTCAGCCACGTTGATGAAAGTCGCGCTCAGGCTGTCGCGGCCGACCGGAATCAGACCACCAACTGAGTGTTGCTGAAGGTCGGTTATTAGAACCACGTCCGAGCGAGTCGGCCGTGCCTCGCGCAAGGCCCGACTCATGACCGAATCGAGCGTTGCCGCTGAGAATGAGGGCGCAAGCGAGTCAATCCGCCTGATGAGTCTGCCGGCCGGCAGGAATTCCTCAGTTCTGTTCCACTCGGACGCGAGCAGCACCATGGCACGTCGGCCTGAGCCAAGTCCTTTGAGCAGCTCGCGTGCTGCGGCCTGCGCCTTCTGCCATCGGTCGGAGTAGCCCATGCTGTACGAGTCGTCCAGAACGATGACCAGGTCAGCGGCCCGTCCCAACCCGCTCAGCCGATGCCGGAGAAACGGCCGCGCCAGGGCCAACAGCAGAGCGAGGAGCGCCAGGGTACGGAAAGCCAAGAGGAGCAATTCCTTGAGTCGCAGCCACGAGAACCGCTCGCGGCGTACGGTTGCGAGCAGCGCGAGCGAAGGAAACGGTGCCCGCTGCAGCCTCAGCCGGCTGAGCAGGTGAATCACGACCGGTATCGCGGCCAGGCCGACAAGCCACAGCAGGCCTGGCGCTACAAAGCCCATGTCCAATCTCCGGTCTTGTCTTCTCTCACTGCTACTTGAGCCTGCTCCTTCGTTCGAGGTACGAGAACAACGCCCGGTCAAATGGTGTATCGGTTGTTATCCGGTGGTAGTCAATCAACGCCTCTTGGCAGCCGCGTTCGAACCTGCCGAAGTGACTGTCGAAGCTCTGCTGGTATTCGTTCCGAATCAGACGCGGGTCAATGGTCATCTCCTGTCCGGTCTCGATGTCCTTGAGCACGACCGGGTTTCGGAACCCGAAAGCCCGCTCGTTCGGGTCCATGATGTGGAACACGAGTACCTCGTGCTTACGATACCGGAAGTGACGCAGCGCTGAGAGGACCGCGGCGGACTCGTCCCAGAGGTCCGACATGACGATAACCAGTCCCCGGCGGCGGACGCGTTCGGCCAACTGATGCAGTGTCCCGGCAACATTCGTATCGCCGCCCGGCTTGAGCGTCGCCAGTTGTTTGAGCAGCACGTTCAGGTGGGCGGGCGAGCTGCGCGGCGGCACGTACTGCTCAATCCGGTCCGAGAACGTGACCAGTCCGGCCGAATCCTTCTGGTGGAGCAGCAGGTAGGAGAGACTCGCGGCCAGCAGCGTTGCATAGGTCAGCTTGGTTACCTTGCCGGTCGTGTACGACATCGAACCCGAAGCATCGAGCACAAGGTACGCGCGCAGGTTTGTTTCCTCCTCGTACTCGCGGACGAAGAACCGGTCGGTCTTGGCATAGACCTTCCAGTCGACCCGCTTCAGCTCGTCGCCCGGCATGTACTGGCGGTGTTCGGTAAACTCGACCGAGAACCCCTTGTACGGTGAACGGTGAAGCCCGGCGAGAAACCCTTCGACCACCAGCCGCGCCTTCAGGTCAATCGACTTGAGCCGGGCCACGACCTCGGGCTGAAGGAACGCGGTCTTTTCCATGAAGTGATAGTGTAACCGGCAGACCACGGCCGCGCAACCTGTGCGGACAACACTACAGACAGCGACTCAAGGGCACCTAGCAAAATTGTATAATGGCGATTTGGCCGGTTTCGAGACTCAACCCTCAAAGTATCACGGAGTTAGCCGAAAACGGGCCGGTATTCTGAACCCCCAGAGGGAGCGGTTCCCCAAGTCACTCAGGAAAGCGCTATCGCCTGCGCATCCTTCGGCACTATCTTTGTGACTCTCCCTGCGGCTTTGGCCGCGGCTCAGGCCGGCGTGGCCCGAGGCCCTGTGTTTGCCGCGACCAGAGGCCCAGTCCTTCTGGCTCTCCCTGTGGCTCGGCGCTGCGCTCTCAGGGACGCAGTCAAAGTCGCTTCGTAAGTCGCTCACCACTCCGCTTCAGGGGCCGCTCGGCAAGCCGCCCTTCAAACCGCGCCACAAGCCACAGAGGCAACTCCCGTCAGGGGCCGGCCCGATTCCGCTGCCGCAGACCCGTCGAGCATGAACAGGGCGGCGAGTTCTGCCGCGCCGCCTTGCCCTGTATCCTGTATGCTGTCCACTGTCTTCCGTCTACTGCCGGCTATCTCATCATCACCGCTTTCTTCACGCTCTGGAACTCGGGCACATCCAGCCGGTAGAAGTAGATGCCGTTGGCCACTCTGCGGCCTCTTGTGTCGGTTCCGTCCCAGGTCGCAGTGTACCGGCCCGGCTTGCGGGTGCTGTTGTCGAGCGTCCTGACCACCCGACCCGACGCATCAAACACCCGCAAGAGCACTCGGCCTGCGCTCCCGGTCTGATACCTGATGGTCGTGGCCCGGTTGAACGGATTGGGCTGAGCC